>CAKPFM010000026.1 GCA_934153945.1 uncultured Bacilli bacterium | reverse complement strand
TAATTAAAATTTATATAAAATGCTATACTTTAATTTCTTACAAATAATGTGCCAAAATTCCCCGTCCCCTTTGGCACTGTCATTAATTATTCTTTTATTTCAATTTTTTATTAAATAAATTTCTAAACCATTCTTTTAATTTACTAAATATTGTTTCTTTATATTCAACCATTGCAACACTATTTGTTTGTTCTTCTGTAGGTTGTTCTTCTTTATATTCTTTATTTTTAAACAAGTTATCCGGATTGTATTTTTCTCTTAATTCCTCTTGATATTTTTTTTCATTTTCATCAAATATTGCATTTAATCTTTCTTTTTCATTTTCATCTTCACACCAATAATTCAAATGTATCAATGCAATCATTGCAATGGCTTCATCAGATATTTCTTGTTCCTCTATAGGAATCTCAAAAGTATATGATGGTGTATATTCTTTTTCTCTTTCTTCTTCAATCATTTCTTTTAATTTTTTAGGTACTTTATTTCTATCTTCTTCTGAAATAATATTTAAAAAAGCATATACTTCTGAATAAACTTTTTTTGTTTTATCACTCATCATACTCTTGTCCTCCTTTGTCTATCTCTGGATTTTCTCTGTTTCTCATTGTTGCACGAACACTTTCACTGGCATCTTGAACTTGTCCTCTTCTTGTATTTCTTCTTGAATACGCTCCCTTTAATGAATCACCTAATTTTGCACCTACTTTCTTTTCTTTTTCCATTTCTTTTACTTTTGTTATTATTCCCTCTGAATCTAAATATCTCATATTGTCTTTAAGTTTTGCTGTATCTCCAGCAATTTTAATAAATTCACCAAAGCCAATACTTTTGTCTACTTGTCGTGCCTTTAAAAATAATCCTGCTATTTGAGAAATTACAAAGCTTGCACCACAAAAACTACCATTATATTTATCTACTATTTCTTTTTTTCCATCTTTCCCAATACTAATATGTGTGCTTGTTCTTTGTGTGTATGGTAATATTATGGATTTCATAATAGCCTCTTTTATTGTTGCAACTTTACCTTTATTACTATTTGGGTGTTCACATATTTTTTTTAATAATGGGTCTAATGTTTTTACGCCATTATTATTTCTTCCCCATGAGAATGATTCCCAAAAAACTGAAGAGTCAATATAGGCACATCCCTTTTCTTCCAACTTATCCTTTGCATCTTTAGCCTCTGGCGTTAATTTAGTAGAATCAGATATAGAAATTATATCAGGATTTATATCATTATTACTATTTATAAATTTTAGCATTGCTTCTTTTGCTGTTTTTGGCTCTACTTCATCTTTCTTGTCTAAATCTTTAGCCACTTCAAATAAAATTACTTTTGTATTTGGCACTATTCCACATTCTTTTCCTGCCAATAAACTAGCTACAGTATTTCCATGAAAACTACCATCATTTTGTCCCCCTTTATAAATTTTGGTATCATCTGTTTTTTCGCCTTCATCTAATATAACTTCAACACCATTTTTCCCATTTCGTATTATATATTTAACAACTTCTCCTCCAAATTCTTCTGTTGATATATCTGAAAATTTATCTAATATAGCTACACAAGTTCCTTTTCCGTTAAGTTCTATATTTGTTTTTTCGTTACTCTTCCCTTTTTCTAAAAGTTCTTGCGGTTTAAATTTTTCCATTTGTATGTCTGAAAAAACAGTTCTACTATCAAATGATAAATATCTAAACATTTCTGGAGATAATCCATCTAAATCGAATTTATCTCTTAAATCAATACCATCTAATCCTTCAAGGAAAAATTGATAATCAGCATATTTATTTTCTGTAATCATATTTTCAGCCATTTCATCAAACACATGGTCGATGTATGCATCATCTATAACATATTTATTTACATTTCTATCTAATGCACTTTTAACTAATTCCTCAATATCAATATTATCACTAAATATATGTTCTTCAGATAAAATAAAATTTTCTATAAATTCTCTTTTATATATTTCTGTTCCATCATTTAGTTTAATTCTTCCAGGCGGTATACTCCATAAAATACTCTGAATTATTTCTCCTCTTTTTTGCTCATAAAATTCTTCTAACCAATTATCACCACTTCCATCTTTATTCATTATAAAAGGAATTGGTTTATTTGGATTCATATCTTTATATTTTTGACATAATTTCATTATAGTTTCAAATGCATTTAATATATTACCATTAGAATCCACAATCCTATGAGTCTTATCTACACTTACACTGTGATGTTTAATTGTATGCATGTTATTTGGTGTTACTAAATGTTCAGGATCAGGAATTGTTTTATTTCCATTTTCATCTTCTTGAAAGTATTCTTCATCATAGTCATCAGATAAATAATCTGTTCTTTTCTTTTCTTTATCATTTAACTTGTCATATTCTTTTCTTGTACATCCATTCAAATCTAACATATAATATGTTCTTGATTCCATAACTTTTTTTACTATTGAAAAAAATTTATTTTTTAGGTCTGAACTTATATTTTCTATTTCTAAATCTTCTTTAGCAATATTTTCAAAATCACTACTTATTTCATCATAATATTGTTTCATTCCTAAAGTACGCATTCCTTTTTGTCCTTTTTCATTTGAACGATTCTGAATACTTTTCATCATTAATCTGATACTTCTATTTGCCAATTTTAAAAAACCTTCTAATCCCTGTGTAAAAAATACCTTTTCGTTTTGTTCATCTCCAAATACACCTTTTGAATTTTCTTCTTTTCTAGCCTCTATTCCCTTTCTATCTATCTCTTCTATATTAATTATGGGCGTAACATGAAGATTTATTTTTTTTAATTCTTCTTCACTTAATCTTAATATATCTTCTATTTTTATATATTCCATATAAACTCCTTGCCATAAGTTTTATACACTTTTCATTTGAATTATATATACTTTTAGATAATTATATATTATCATATCAAATCTTTTTTTACAATATTTTTCAATTTGTAAAAACATTATCGAAAATCACTATTAATTTTAAAAAAAAATTATAATTATTTAAGAATTATAATTCCATACCCATGTCTTTTTCTTTTTGTAATTGTCTTTCTTCATCTAAATAAGTTCCAGCTTCTTTTTCAAAATCTCTAACTAAATTGTTTTCTGCTCCCATATCAAATCTTTGACAAATCCAAGTTATAAATTTATGAATTGTTTTTTCAAAGGTATTTATTATTTTGTGCAAATAACTATTTTCTTTTTCTAATTTGTAAATTCCATCTTCATATATGTTTTCTATTGTCCTTGCTTTTCTTTCATAGTCTTGCTTTAATTCTTCTTTTAGTTCTTTGTATTCTGTTTCAAGATTTCTAGTTTTTACTATATATTCATGCTCAATTTCATTTACTTCTTTATGCAAGGCTCTATTATCTGCAAGTATTTCTTCTTTTTCGTTTTCATATTTTTCTGCTTTATTTACTAATCTAACTTGTTTAGATAGTTCAACTCTTAACTTTGTATTGTCAGAAAATAATTCATTTATTAATTCATCTTATTTTTTATACTAATTAATGGCTATAAATGGCTTAACTTCATGTCGTTACATTTTTATTACAGATTTTACACCTACGGTTTTATGTCTTCTAAATTAACGAATTTATTCTATATTTATAGTCTTAATAAATTCTAAAACCTCCTGTGCTTCTGCTCCTTCTAGTCCACAATTTATTAATGCAATATTATGATTTAATTTATAAAATGATACATCACTCCA
>CAKPFM010000025.1 GCA_934153945.1 uncultured Bacilli bacterium | reverse complement strand
GTGGAGCAGTTGGCAGCTCGTCGGGCTCATAACCCGAAGGTCGTAAGTTCGAGTCTTACCCCCGCAACCAAAGTATAAATACTTACAGTTTAAACGACTGTGGGTATTTTTTTATGCTCTGAAAATGGTTGCGATAATGCTTAAAAATAGCACCATTATGTCAAATTGGGAAATAATTGGGAAGTATTTTAACTTTTTGATTCCTTAAAAGACTATGTATATCAGTAAAAAACATGGGAATTTATAAATTGCTTTTTACTGATTTTCTTCCGACAAAGTAATTTTGTGATTTATTGAAAAAAGTAGTTTTTAGTTTGGTATTAATAAATTTTGTAATACATTTCCTGCACTCTTATTGTGGGAAATGATAGGATGCACATAAAAATTAAATGTTGTAGTAATTTGTGCATGACCTAATCTTGCAGCAACAACTGCTACATCTATATTTTGCGATATTAGCAAAGTAGCATTTGTATGCCTTAAACCGTGAAAATTAATTACAGGTAGTCCAATTTCTTTAACAAACTTGACAAACCATTTACTAATAGTAGATGGGTGCATAGGCTTACCATCTGACTGAACAAACAACCTATCTGAATTCGTCCATAATTCGCCGTAAATTGATTTTTGCATTTCATACCATAATCTATATTCTTCAAGCAAAGAAACAACAAAATCAGGAATTGCAACATCTCTTATTGAGCTTTCAGTTTTAGGTGTTTTAGTAAACACTCCTTTTTCTGCTAAATATTGACTTATTAATACTAACGATTCCATTTGTAAAGTCAATATCAGACCATTCTAGTCCCATAAGTTCATCAAGTCTTACGCCAGTAAATAATGTTAAAGTTATTGCTGTTTTATATTTAATGTCATCTACAGATAGTTCATTAAGATTTGAAAGGAGAACTTTACATTGCTCATTATCATAATATCTTCTTTTGGGCTTTTTACTTTTAGGTGGTTGAACTCTTTCACAAGGATTAGAGAACAATAATTGCCAATAAACAGCTCTATGAAGCATTGCACGAATTAATCTATGGTGCTCTAATATAGTTTTCTGAGATAAAGGTTTTAATGTTCTATAACCATTATTACATTTAACACGCCTTATTTGCGTATCTTTATCTAACATATCATAGAATTTCATTATATCATTAGGCTTGATTTTATCTAGTTTAAAATGTCCAAGATAGGGTAATATTCTTGATTCCAACATTCCTAAGTATCTTCTGTAGGTTGAAGACGCTAATTCTTTAGAACCATAATCTCTTTTCCAGATCTCAGTAAATTCTTTAAATGTTATAGACTTACTTTCAATAACTGTTCCTTGTTCTACTTCAGCAACAAACTTTGCAAGTTCAATTTTAGCTTGCACTTTAGTTCCATGAACTGTTTTAATATGACGTATAGGTTTTCCATCTAAATTAAAACCATGGCAAACTATTAACCTGTAACTATTTTTGCCTCTTTTTTCAATACTCCCGGCCATTACTCTGTTTCACCTCCTTTCGAGTTATTTAATGGATGGGGGAGAATACAATTGTTAACTAACAATATATTATCACAACAGTTAACAAAATACAAGAGTTTAGCTATTAAATATATTGGCTTTGGAATTATATGTAAATAAAATGTAGAAAAATGTCGAAAAGAAAAAATGTTGAATTTGTTGGTAATACTGGAATATTAGCAGAAAAAATGATATAATGCGACAAAGTAATAGGAGATGATAGTTTGTTAATAAAATCAGATTTTGAAAATATGGATAACAAGTTAAAGGAAATACTTGAACAATCTGTAGATGAAATAGAAATAAATACAGAATTTCCACCAACAATAGATTATTTAGTTAATAAAAATGAAGCTTATTCTATTATGGCAGCGGTTTTATTTATAGATATTAGAAAATCAACAGACTTAACTGAAAATATTAGGGCAAAAAATATGGTAAAAATCTATAGAGCTTTTATGAGAATGTGCGTAGAATGTGTTAGAAAAAATGGTGGAGTAACAAGAAACTTTCTAGGTGATAGAATAATGGCAGTTTTTATGGATTCAAAGACAGAAGATGGAAAAATAATAAAAGCTATGGATAAAGCATTAAATTGTGCTATAAGTATGGCTACGTCAATAGATTACAGCTTAAATAAAAATTTAAAGAATAGAATGAATAACAAAACTATTGATTGTGGGATAGGGATAGACTATGGAAAAATATTGCTAACAAAAGTAGGAATGTATGGTGTTGAAAGTGATGAAACAAAAGAAAATGAGGTAGATTGTGTTTGGGTTGGAAATGTAACAAATCATGCAAGCAAGTTTTCTGATTTGGCACAAGGTGGAGAAATTTTTATTTCAAAAAATGCATATGAAAATCTTAGTGAAACATTTAAAGATAATAAATGGGAAGAAATAACGAAATATAAAGGTCAAAAGGCATATAATGGATATATTTCTAAATTTATTTATTGTGATTTTGTAAAAGAATTAAAGATTTATACTGACCGAGAGAATGTTAATTACCAAGATGCACAAATTTCAAAGATAATAGTTGAAGCCATAAAAGAACTTGATAAAATAAAAGAAGATGTAAAAAGTAAAGAATTAAATTTAGCTATAGAAAAGCAGCAAAACAATCAAAAAGAAAAAGAAATAGAAGAGAAATATAATTATTTATATACGTTACTTCATAAACTTTTAGGTTCGTATTTATTTGGAGATTGTGTAATAGATAAAAAAATGCAAGGCTTTTGGATAGAAATAATAAATTTTTTATTTCAAGTTGGAAAGAAAATAGGCTATTCTGATGAAGAGATAAAAAAATCTGTAGCTTGTTATTTAATACATATATATAACGAATTAGAAATGTATGAAAAAGCGTTAGAATACACTATATTTATGGCAGAAAAATGTACTTGGATTAGTTTGAAATCGCAAACATTAAAGTGGGCAAAAGACGAAGGTAAATTATATAAGATAAAATTTGAAATAACATGGCGAATGCAACATGATAATGGAGAAATAGAAATCAATGATTTTGAAAGATATTTGAAGGAGGTTGAAAAATTTGAATAATAAGGTGTCAAAAGAAGATGTATATAAGAATTTAGAAATTGTTAATTCTTGGATTAATAATATAGATTTAAAAGCATCCTTTATATTAGCGTTTTTAGGAATGTTATTAGGTGCTATTTTATGTTCAGATAATTTAGAAGTACTAAAAAATTTTATATCAGTGCCAATAAATACAATGAGCTTTATAGAAATATTGAAAACTATAGTTATTATATTATTAATAAGTATCAGCTTGATTTCTGCAGTGCTTTTAATTCTTACATTATTAGCAAGAACTAAGATTGAAAATATGCCAAAATCACATTATTTTTTTGGTAATATCTCTAATAGTGATAGGAGAGATTTTTTAAAGGAGTTTAAGAAGTTGAATGACAATTCAATAATAAATGAAATATTAAACCAAGTATATGTTAATTCTAAAATTTGCGATTATAAATCTAAATTATATAATAAAAGTATAAATTTAATTATAATTACAATTGTCTTGACATTTATAAATTACATATTGGGATAGAGAGGTGTAAGTAAAAGTGGAGTCTAATAATAAAATATCATATGATGTAAATAAAAGTTCTGATAGAATAGATGAAATATTGAATGCAAGCAATTCGAATTATTCTGATAAAGATCATGTTCCAGCAAGAAACGCATTGACTTATACTAATGGTTACTATGTAAATGTTACCGCTTTATTTATTGATATAGTAGGTTCATCAGATATGACAGATGAACACTTAAGACCAACTTTGGCTAAAATATATCGTAGTTTTATATCAGAATGTGTAGCTATAATGAATTCAGAACAAATATGTAAAGAAATTAATATTCAAGGAGATTGTGTTTGGGGGATTTTCGAAACTCCTAATAAGAGTGATATAGATACGGTGATAAGTGTTTCTGCTAAACTTTATAGTATGATCGAAATACTTAATTATAAATTAAGAAAAAAAGGATATGAAGAAATTTCTGTTGGAATAGGAATAGATGATGGTAGAGCGTTAATGGTACAAGCGGGATATTCAGGAAGTTCAATAAATGATGTGATTTGGATGGGGGATGTAGTAAATTCAGCTTGCCACTTAGCTAATAAAGCAGGAAGAAATGGAAGAAAGGCTATAATATTTCCTAATGTAATATATAATAATGCTAATGACTATAATAAAAGTTTATTTAAATCTTATTATGACAGCGATGAAGATAAAACTTTGTATGAAGGAACAATTATTAATAAAAAAATGGAAGAGTGGTATAAAGAAAATTGTAAATAATTGAAAAATTTTAAGAGTAGAAAAGTTACACAATTAAATGCGTAACTTTTTAATTTTCATCTAACCACTCATCAAATTCATCATAAGTTTTTTTGCCGGCTTTTATATCACTAATAAATTCTTTAGATTCTTTTTTCCATTTTTCATAGTTAGTTTTGTAGTATTCAATATCTGGATTTCTTTTTACTGCCATAGCTTTTTTTGCATATATTTGTCTGTATTTACCATATACAGGTTCTTCATTTTCTTTTCTTTTTTGGGACGTTTTGATTCCATATTCTTTACAGGTAATACCTTCTGTATATTCACCATTGCAATATAAGGTAGTATTCTTATCAGAGAAAAAGTACTTTCCACAAACTTGGCATTTCTTTATATAATCAACATCATTTAATACTATATGATAAAGAACAATATAAAAATATGTAAATAGATTATTAGTTTTAAAATCATATTTATTACCAACTATTTTTTCACCATTAGGATCATTTTTTGCCATAGTGTTTATTAAAAAATTTTCATCAGATAAAGGATTAGAAATACCTTTTTGAATTTCACCCAAAAGTTCATTCATAAACTCTTCATCTGTAAAAGAAAAGTTCAAAGAATAATCACAAATATAATCTTCAGATATTTCTTTTAAGTCTTTATTAATATTTTGAAAGATATAAAATCTTT
>CAKPFM010000024.1 GCA_934153945.1 uncultured Bacilli bacterium | reverse complement strand
ACTCTTTTAATTCTTTCATTAATCGGATTTGTTCTTCTATAGTTCTTCTTTCTAATACAGCTTTATTTGTTGCTATCTCTAAAGCATTATCTTCATATTCACACTCTTTTAATTCTTTCATTAATCGGATTTGTTCTTCTATAGTTCTTCTTTCTAATACAGCTTTATTTGTTGCTATCATTAATGCATTATAATTATATTCACAATCTTTACATGCAACTAGTATTTCCTTTATGCTTTCCTCCGATAAATTATCATATGCTGATATCATTTTTTTAATTATATCAATATCTACGCTATTTAATTCATCTACTATTAAATTCATTGATTCTATTTTCATATTTTCCCTCCTGAAATTAACAATTATTATAGTTTAAAATAAATATTAAGTCAATAATATTTATTTTAAAATAAAGGAAATTATCTGTTTATTACAAAAATTAATAAACTAGCATAAATAAAAATCAAAACTTTCATTTTGATTTTTATTCATTTTTATTTAGCTTGTTTTAATGCATTATTTACTGCTTCTTTTATTGGACTTATGTTAATTGTTGCTCCACTAATAGCATCTGTTTTTCCTTCACTATTTAATTCAACATCAAGTCCTTGGTTTTCAACAACATATTTTTCTACTTTTTCAACTTGTTCATACCATTCACCTACAGCAGATGGATAATACACTTTCATTTTATAATCATTTCCTTCTACCCTTTTAGTAGTTACTGTTGATTCTGATTTTTCCTTATTTATATATGTTGTATCAATAAATACTGATTTAATTGAACCTGTACTATCTACATATACTACAGCTGTAGCGTATGCATCATATTCACTATCATATGAATATCCAAAATAAGTTCCTTCTTTATATTCTCCTGTTACTGTTTCACAACCAGTTACAACATTTATCAAAAATAATGCTGATATAATTACAATTAATTTCTTCATTTTCTATCCTCCTACTATTAGGATAACATAATTTATTTTTTTACTCAATTATTTTTTAAAAATTTTACTATTTCTTTACTTATTATTCCAACTAATATTCCGGTTATTATAGATATTATTAAAAGCATAGGTAAATATAAATATACTGAATTATTTTTTAAAATAATATATGCCATTATAAGTTGACCTATACTATGTGAAATAGATCCAATAATACTAACACCAATTATTGAAAATATGTTTATTTTTTTTGCTAGAAACATAGTTATTAAACTTAGTACTGCACCTGATAAACTAAATAAAAATGTTGTACTAAATAATCCTGTTCTAAGTATTCCAACTACTAATATTTTAAGTAGAGAAACATATATTGCTTCTTTTACTCCATAAACATATAAAACGGACAAAATTATTATATTTGCTAGACCTATTTTAATTCCTGGAATATTAAAAAAAGGGATAAAACTTTCAAAAATATTTAATACTATAGCTACTGCTGTAAGCATTGATAATCTAGCACATTTTTGAATATTCATTTTTATCACCCTATTACTGTATCTAATTTGTCTTTTGATTCTATTTTTATAACTATTTTATTTGGTAAACATACTATAGTTTCATTTGATGATGAAATAAAGCCTTGTTTAGAACATATATGTTTTGGACTATTTTCTTCTTCAACTTTTATTTTTTTATTCATTACAACAATATGTACATTACCATTATAACCTTCTACATCATATTCTTTGTTTTGGTTTAAATCTATTTTTAATACTAAATCATTTTCATAGTATACTAAAGCTTGATCTGAATCTTCTTTTTTATTAAAAATTATCATAGTTGTTGCTATTAATATAACTAAAATTATTAATATAATATCACTTATTTTCATACTTTGTTATTCCACCTGATGTTATTATTTGGTCATCTACTGTATACCAAATTGCTTCTGTACCAGGTAAATTATTTATATATTCTAATCCACTATCAACATCCATCATATATAACATTGTTGTTAATACATCAGCAAATTTACTTGATGTACATATTACTGTTACACTTTTTACATAATTATCTGGAAATAAAGTTTTTGGATTTATAATATGACTATATCTAGTTCCTTCCCAAGTATAATATCTATTATATCCACCACTTGTTACTACTGATATATTATTACCATATATTACTTTAAAAATTCCTGTTGGATCTTCTGGATCTTCAATTCCTATAGAGTATTTGTCATTTTCATCATTGTCTCCAACAATAACATTTCCACCAGCATTTATAATATATTTTGTTATTCCTTCTTTTTCTAGATATTCTGCTGCTAATTCTGTTACATAACCTTTAGCAATTGCCCCTAAATCAATATTTACATGATTATTTAGTATTTGATTTTTGTCTAATAAAACTATATCTTCAATACTATCTGTATTAGCATTTTTTAATTCTTCTAAAGTTGGAACTCCATATTTACTATCTCTATAACTTTTCCATATATCTAAAACATTACCCATACTTATATCTACTAAACCGTTTGTTACTGTATATACATCTTTTCCATATTGTATTAATTCATATAATCTTTTATCGATTGTTATTGTTTCTTCTTTTGAAGTATTGTAAGTTAAATAATATAAATTTTTAACACCTTTATACTCTTTATATTTATTAGTTAATTCATGATATTCTTTATATATTTTTTCTACACCATTTAATACTTCATTAGCGTGTATTTTATTACCTGTATATACTTTTACATAAATATATGTATCCATGTAATATAAATTTTCTGTATATTCTTTTAGTTTCAAACTATTTAATAGTATCATTCCTATAAAAAATGTTACTATTATTGGTATAAATATAAATAAAATTTGATTTATTTTGTCTCTCATACTATTCACCTCTATCATTATAACAAAATATGATTTTTTTTTCTAGTATAAAAGAAAAAAGTCTTTAAAGACTTTTCAAATTTATAAAATTTATTAATGTGTATTATTATTTTAATATAAAAGTATTTGTATGTTTACATTATATATTTTTTATCTTATAACAGTGTAAACTATTTTAGTAGCAGCACTTAAATCTTCATTATAGTAACTATTTATTACTCTTGATTCTCCTGCTTTCATTTGTTCTCCAACAAATCCTTTTAATACTACCACTTCATTTCCATCTTTATCTAATACTTGGATATCAAATTCTTTTAAGTATGTATCTTTTTCTGATGTATTTGTTACTGTTGTTTCTAATGTTGTATTTCCATCTTCATATATTAAAGATGTATTTTTTAGCTCAAATTCTTCTACTTTTTGATCTTTTATTACTTCTTCATTTGTATTTGCTTTTATTTCTTCTTTTGGTTCTTCCTCTTTTTTACTACATCCACAACCAGTTATTAAACTGATTGTGAATATTCCTATTAATAATGTTTTTATTGTTCTTTTCATATTTTTTTCCTTTCTTTATTTTTATTTGACACATGTTGTTCCACTTAAGGTTCCTCCATTTGGACATGTATATAAGACACATGTCGTTCCACTTAAAGTTCCTCCATTTGGACATGTATATTCAGTCTTTGTACAAATATCACCATTTTGCGTTCCTCCATTTGTACATGCTTTTCTAGGACAGGTACTACATTGATCGCATTCCCATCTTCCACTTCCATCTTCATAATCTACAATAGTATCACTAGCACATTGACTCTTTGATGCATTAGCACTACTTATATGCCAACAACAACGATATGTTTCTCCAGTAGGTTGTGTTGGATAAGTTGTTGTATTAGGAGTTGCCGCATAACTTGTTGCTGCATAACTAGTATTAATAACATATGTATAGTGAGTCCATGAAGTGCTATACCAATTATTGGCATTATCTAATACTTTAACATAAATATCCCATGTTCCACCTGTTAAAGTTTTGCTGAATGATGTTGATTTTAAATATTGATTTGCTGAGTTTAACGTTCCATTCAAATATATTTTATATTGTATTGCTTGAATTCCACTATTTGAATCTGTTGCTGTAAATGTTACTGTTCTTTCTCCACTATATGTTCCAGAAGCTAAATTTGGTGATATTGTTGGAGCTGTCTTATCTATTTTAACCGTTTGATTTGATGGACATACTGTTGAATTTCCTGCATTATCATATACTGTTCCTGGTGATAAGTTTATCCAACTTCCTTGCCAATTTATATACCAACTTGCATTTCCTTGACATCCACTTACTGAATCACTACATGTTCCTACTAATGTTCTACTATCGTTTGTCCATGCATCACTTCCACCACTACTTATACATGATGGTTTTTCTGTATCCATATGAATATGTTGATTTTCTGTCCATGTTCCTATATTTCCTGCATAGTCTACTGCTCTAAATCTTACTGTATGTGAATGGTATCCATTTGCTGGTATAAAGTTACTTGCTGTTTGTGCATCTGCTATTCCATCATTATTTGTATCTATTTGATAATATGAAACTCCTATATTATCACTTGCTGTTAATGTTATATTATAATTATTCTTCCATGTACATGTATTTGCTCCACCATTGTATGTTATTGTTGTTACTCCTGGTGCACTTGTATCCATGTGGATATGTTGAACATCTGTCCATCCACTTACTACTCCACTATTACTTACTGCTCTAAATCTATTATTACATGATGAATATCCATCCCATGGAATGAAATTACTGCTTGATGCATAATTTGCTACTCCATCTCCATCCCAATCTACTTCATAATGATGTATTCCACTTGTAGCTGTTGATGTTAATGTTATATTATAGTTATTTTTCCAACTATGACTATTACTTCCTCCATTGTATGTTACTGTTGGTGTTGTTGGTATACTCGTATCTATCTTACTTATTGTAAATGTACTTGTTCCTGATATATTTGCTCCATCACTTGTTAACGCATATAACACTCCATTTGCTTTATATATTACACTTGGTGTTGTACTTGTTGTCTTATACCATGTATTAGCTACTAATGTTGTTACACTTGAACTTGTACATGTTCCTGGATTTGTTCCCGTTCCACATGCAGCTGTTACTACTCCACTGGCTACTGTTGCTCCTACACTTGATTTAAAGTAATATACTGGACTATTTACATTTGTACTACTATATGTTATTTGAATTGTTCTACTTGTTGCGTAACTATATCCTGAAGTAGGTACTTGAGCTGTTTGTTTGATTGTTGGATTTGTAAATCCTAATGTACTACTTGTACTACTTGCTTCTTTTGTTAAGCCACTTCCGTTTGTACATCTTATTTTGTATTTATAACTTGTTTCTTTTGTTAAGCCTGTAAATGTATAACTTGACGTTGTTCCATTTGATATCCATGTTGTTCCATTATCTTTACTATATTCATATTTTGTTATTCCTGACTGTGCATCATTACATGTCGCTGTTATTGTTGCTCTATCTGTTTTGATACTTCCTATACTCATACTTGCGCTTGGGGCACTTGTATCTATCTTACTTATTGTAAATGTACTTGTTCCTGATATATTTGCTCCATCACTTGTTAACGCATACAATGTTCCATTTGCCTTATATATTACACTTGGTGTTTTACTTGTTGTTTTATACCATGTATTCGCTACTAATGTTGTTACACTACTTGTTGTACATGTTCCTGGATTTGTTCCCGTTCCACATGCAGCTGTTACTACTCCACTGGCTACTGTTGCTCCTACACTT
>CAKPFM010000023.1 GCA_934153945.1 uncultured Bacilli bacterium | reverse complement strand
TATTCTATAAACATTATAACATCAAAAAAGAATAGAATTTTATTTTTCTATTCTCTTAAGTTAATAACATTGGTAAAATTTTTATTTTTTACTATTTTTATTCTAATTTAAATTCATATTTGATAAATATATTATAATTCTACTTCATCCATCTCATCAACTACTTCTATTTGAGCATTGATGATATCTTTGATTCTTCTTTTAAATATATTTATATTTCTTTTTAACATATTTGCTTCATTTTCTGCTTTTTCTGCTTTTAATAAAGCTTCATTTATTATTCTATTTGCTTTGCCTTTAGCATCATCTAAAATAGCTTCTGATTCATGTTGAGCATTATATTTAATTTGTTCAGAAGTTTTTTCTGCCATTACTATTGCTTTTTGTAATGTTCCTTCCATCTTTTCATATCTAGCTAATTTATCTCTTAATGCTTCATTTTCTTTTTCTAATCTACTTAATTCAGCTATTTTATTACTTTTTTCTTTATCTTCTTTTACCATTGCATCTACTTTAGCAATTACATTATCTAAAAATTTATTAACTTCTTCTGGATCGTATCCTCTTTTTACAATACTAAACTTTTCCATTTTATTACCATTCGATATTTATATCAGTATTATCGTGGATGTCTTTTCCGGCAGTTTCTCCACTTATTTTACCTTGTACACTTATATTATTTGGTGTACATAAGAAAATACCACCACCGATTTTTTGTAGGTCTCCACCTATAGCATATATTGTTCCAGCTAAGAAATCAACAATTCTTTTTGCTTGATCAGAAGTTACTCTTTTTAAATTTACAACAACTGTATTTCTCATTTTTAAGTGATCAGCAATTTGTTGTGCTTCAGAATAAGCTCGTGGTTCTAATAAAATCATTTTACTAAACCCTTCATTTTCGTTTAAAGCTTCTTCAGGGCTTAATTCGTAATATTCATCTCCCGTTACATCATTTGAAAAAACATCATTATCGTTTGCTAAGATTTTTTTAAGTATTCCCACTTTGTATTCCTCCCTATCATATTCTACACTCTACAATTCATTTTAACATATAAATTGTAAAAATGAAACATTTTTTTATTAAATTAAATTTTTTCTTGTATATATTTCTAAATCATATTTTGAATATATTTTTATTGTTTCTGGATTAGTTGTTTTAATAAATCCTAATCCTAATATAACAATATCATTATTTTCATTTATTCTTAATGTATATTCTTTTAAATTATCTTTATTTAACTCTTTATATTTTCTATCTATATTTAAGTTATTTGACATATAAAAAGTAAAATTATTATTAGATGATTCTATTAAAAGAATATCTTCTACAGTAATTGTTTGTTTATCTTTTATTTGATATGTAATTGGTTTTATTTCTTTCTTACACATTATTTTTTTTAGTACTTCAGGTTCTACCTCATTTATGATATTGCCTTCTTCAATAATTCCTGGTGTATCTATAATAGTAAGTTCTTCATTAAAAGAGATTTCGATTGAATCTATGGTAGTTGATGGTAACATACTTGTTGTAATAGATTGATCGATATCTGAATAATTATAAATTAACTTATTTATTAAGGTTGATTTTCCAACATTACTATATCCTACTATATAAACATTTTTATCTTTTTTATATTGATAAATTTTTTCATATAATTCATCTAATCCTATATTTTTATTACTACTAATTATTACTTTATCAATACATTTTATACCATAATCATAATCTAATAATTTTTGATTATTTACTTTATAAGGTAAGGTATCTCTTTTAGCTAAAACAAGTATAATATCATTATTTAAATACTTTGTTATAAAGCTTAAATCTTTATTTATATTTAATATATCTACTACTAGTAGTACTAAAGAATTAGTTTCATTTATTTTTTTTAATATTGGTATAAATTCATTATTTGTTTTTTCTATTTTTTGATATTCATTGTAGTTATTTATTCTAAAACATCTATTACATAAAGTATGTTCTAATGAAACAGTATATCCTGGCTTTTTTGGATCATCTATTTGTAGATAAGCTCCACAACCTGTACATTTATTCATAGTATCTACCTTTAAAGAATAAATCATGATCTTTTAAATTTTTCATAATTATTTTTTCTTTAATTCTTCCTGGCTTTACCCAAAATGGATCTTTTTTACTTACTGGATTTATTAATATCGTAGTAATTCCTACTCTATTACCACCTATTATATCAGTATTTAATTGATCCCCAATTATAGCTACTTCATCTTCTTCTAGCTTATTATCTAATAGTATTTTTTCATAATTCTTTTTTTTAGGTTTTCTAGCAAAAGCTACACTTTCTACATTAAGTGCATTTGCGAACATTTTAACTCTTAGTTTTGGGCTATTTGAAAAGATAATTACTTTAAATTCTTTTTTTAATTCATTAAATAGATTAACTAATTTATCGTTTACCTCTTTTACATTGTAAGGAACTAACGTATTATCTAAATCAAATAATAGACATTTTATTCCTTGTTGCTTTAAAGTTTCATAATTAATGTCATAAATACTTTTTTTATAAACATCTGGTACATATAGTTCCATAACTTCTAGCCTCCTTATACACTAATTCTAACACATATAGCCTTGTAAAGCAAGAAAAAAGAGATAAATTTCTCTTTACATAAGTGGAGCAAAAAATCTTAGTACTACTCCTATTATTTTTTTTATTAAACTAAATTTTTTGATATTTTTTCTATCTATTGTAATTGATTCTTTTAAAGTATTTTCAAAGTCTTCTTTTATTTCTTTTATAGAGTCATGTTTATATATATAACATCCACATTCAAAGTGTAAATATAGACTTCTATAATCTAAATTAATTGTTCCTATTACTGCTTTATCATCATCACTTATAAACATTTTTGAATGAATAAATCCATATTTATATTCATATATTTTAACATTTGTTTTTAAAAGTTCTTCATAGTAACTTCTTCCTAAATAGTATACTAATTTTTTATCTGGAATATGAGGCATTATTATTCTTACATCAATTCCTTTTTTTGAAGCATATTTAATAGCGCTTAATAATTCATCATCGGGTATTAAATAAGGTGTTGATATATATACATATTCTTTCGCATTATTTATAATATCCATATATACATTTTTACCTACTGGTTCTCCATCTAATGGATTATCACCATATGGCATAATAAATCCATTTTTTGTAGTTTTATTTTGAGTAATATATGGTTCATAATTTTCATTATTTTTTTCATCTACATTCCACATTTCTAAGAACATGGTTGTAAAACTATTTACAGCGTTTCCTTTTATTTTAATTGCTGTATCTTTCCATACTCCAAATCTTATTTTTTTATTTACATATTCATCTGCTAGATTAACTCCTCCAGTATATGCGATATTACCATCTATTATTACTATTTTTCTATGATCTCTATTATTTTGATATGTTGATATAATAGCGGTTACTGGAGAAAACATTTTAGCTTTTATTCCATATTTTTTTAAAGTTTCAGGATAGTCATAAGGTATCCCATTAAAAGGACACATTCCATCATACATGAATCTTACTTCGACACCTTCACTAGCTTTTTCTTTCAATATTTCGATTATCGAATCTAAAAGTACACCTTCTGCTACTATGAAATATTCTAAAAAAATAAACTTTTTTGCTTTTTTTAATTCTTTTTTTAGATCTTCAAATTGTAATTCTCCTGTTTTAAAGTATTTTATATCACTTGCATTATACATTGGATAATGACCGTAATTATTCATATAATTTACTAAAGAAGTTATATTTTTATCATCTATATTTAGCGGTTCTTGCTTTAAATATTTTAAACTTTCATTTTTGTTTTCATTTAATTTCTTTTCTAATATCTTTACACTTATTTGTAGTTGTAAAAATATATATATTAAAGAACCAATTCCTGGTATTCCTAATACTAAAATAATCCAAACTATTTTATAATTTGTATTTTCTTTACAGATTAAAATATGAGCAACTAGTATAAAACTTAGTATAGTAAGTCCACCATATAATAGTCCGATATATTGATAACAAAATTTAAAAGCAATTATTATCAATGACAATTGTACAAGGAACACTAGTATAGCTAGTGTTAATCTATTGAATATTATTTTAAATGGTAATTTTAAAAACTTCATAATAGTCACCTACATATATATTTTATATACTTTTTTATTATATTTCAAGTGAAATCAGTTATATATCAATTGTTTTATAATATTTTATTTCTTATAATAAAAACAATTATGTTTCTAACAAGCAACCAAATTATAATTTATAGATTATTTTATAATATTATTTAAATATTATTTTTTGTTATTAACTTGTTTATACACATTTCTTTCTATATATGCTTTTTTTCTATTAGTTTCCCATATTCCATAAGTAAAACCTACAATCATAAATATAAATTGTATTCCATTATCTTTTACAAATCCATAAATTATAAATCCTACAATAATAATCATTGCAATTGTTAATTCAAAAAAATGTTCTTTATCCCATTTTTTATCATAATATTTTATTTTTTCTTTTAATGTAAATGAACTATTTTCTAATGCATTAAATAAATTAATATCAGCTTGTTCTTTTAATTTTTCTTCTTTAATTTTTTCACCTGCAAAAAACTCATTTAAAGTAATACCTAAAATATTACATAAGTCTTTATATAAAGATACATCAGGCAAACATTTTCCATTTTCCCATTTACTTACCGATTTATCAGTAACACTTAATTTATCTGCTAACTCTACTTGTGTCATCTTTTTTTCTTTACGACATTCAGCAATTAATTTTCCAATTTTTTCTTGATTCATAAAATTAACTCCTTTCACAAAATCATTTTATATCATATATATACTATTTAACACCTATTAAAAGTAGAGTTAGATAAATTGTAATCTATTTATATTTTACCATCAAAAAAGTAAATTCCCTAGAGATTAACTTAGTTATTTATTGTTTTTCAACTTTTTAATTAACTGTTTTTTCTTCTTTTTTATAGTAATATCATGAGAAACATTATATACAGAGATTAATTCATAAGTAACACCTATTCCATATAATGCTCCTTGTACAAATTCTTCAGCATTTGGTGTAAATATTATTCCTAAAAAATGAATGTAATTATTTAATATTGCTAAAAATAGAATACACCATCCTATTTTTAAATTAAATTTCCATATTCTATTTTTATCTATTATTTCATTTTGACTATATTCAATTAATCGTTCTATTGTATCCTTCAGTTCTATTAATTCTTCTTTAGTCATTCTTCTACCATTTAATAGTTCTGATATTGCAACATTTAATTCATTTGAAAGTATTGGTAATAGAGATAAATCTGGCATTGTTTTTCCATTTTCCCAACGACTAACACTTTTAACATTAACTCCCAATATTTCTGCTAATTCTTCTTGTGTTATATTTTTTTCTTTTCGTAATTCAGCAATAAATTTTCCAATTTTTTCTTGATTCATAAAACTTGCTCCTTCCAAAAAGGATTATATAAAATATTCCAAAATATTTACAGGACACAAAGTGAGAGTTTAATAAATTGTAATTTGAATTATTATTTAATCTTTTTTAATTGGGTGTCTTATAACTGTTTTTAATTTATTAATATCACATTTTCTCGGATCACTTAAATATATTTCGTGATGATACCTTTTGTCAGTTATATCTAATTCATAACCATTTTCTTTCATATATTCGTGCATTAAATTAACTGTTGTTGGCTCATCATCATAAGATCCTAAATGCATACATTGAACACATAGTCCTTCATCATAAGTTAAAAACTCAACCCTTGAAAAGTCTTGTTTTTTCTTTTTAGTTGCTTCTTCAATAGCCCACTCAAAATCCTCTTTAGTCACAAAGTCTGGTAACCTAATAATAGATATAAAGTGCATAGCATTTTTATTATTATAATCAATACTACCTTTTAATCCATCTTGCCACCAAAAGCCCTCAAGTGGTGGAACAACATATTCAAAGAATCCATCTATTTTATGAGTTCCTTTGTAGCTCATTTTTATTGTATAAGCAATACCGTACAATAATCCTATTGTATTTTTATAATCTCCGTTTTCTTCGTTAGGGTTTCCTGATCCTCTAACTGCTATATAATTCATTTTAGGAATTTCTACTATACTAGGTTTATTTTTAGGTATATAAAATTCTTTATATTCTTTTTTATAATCAAAAGCCATATTTACACCTCCAATCTATTTAACAAATTACTATTTATCTAACAAATCACTAAATTGTAATTTATTTGATTAAATGTGCTGTAATAATTGTATAACTATAAGAGTTAATAGTTATTTTAATATTATCAATTTCACAATACCAATTTTTACCCTGCTTATAAATATTACAATTCTTATCTAATATTTTATTTTTACAAAATTCAACTACATCATTAGTATTCAATTTCAGATTCTTCTTAATTCTATCAACACCCATTTCAGTAGTATGAATTTTGTCTATACTAGATAATAATATGTCTTTATTCAAAAATATCATCTCACTTTCAAATTTTAATTTGCTTATTTGTCTATTATTGTATTCAATGAGTTTTTATCAATATTTGTTAGTTCATAACTCTTTCCGTTTATTTCAATAGTAAAATAATGTTCTGGATTGTATAAAATTTTTGCAATACTATCGTTATTAATATCCAATAATTCCAATTCATATTTAGGTGATGGTAATGTTATAGCACCTGTCCATACTTTAGAATTATTTATCACTGATAAAAATACATTTATTTTCTGTTCTTCTGTAATTGATTGTTTTCCTTTAATCTTTATTGTTTTCGTTTTTGATACAGTATCCTTTATTATATTTGGCAATTCAAGTGTTCCTTGTTTTTGTAATGTAAATGTACCAAAATTATTATCACAATACATAACTGCAATTAAATCTTTTTCTTCGCCTAATTTACAAGTTATTTTATTATTTATGCCATCACTCGATACTAATACTATTTCATTATTTTTATTAATTGTAAATTCTCCTTTTATTTCCCTATCGTTATTGAAAAAAGCAAATTTATTTTTTCCAGTTCCGTGAAAATTAATAAAGGAATCTTTAATATACTTGTATTCTCCTTCACTGTCTATTTTAGTTAATATCCAAGCAGTTTCAGTTGTTTTTAATAATTCTATAGTATCACCACACATACA
>CAKPFM010000022.1 GCA_934153945.1 uncultured Bacilli bacterium | reverse complement strand
TTTCATGTGCATTTATGCCCTTTTCAATAAGGCTTTCTGCATCAGCCTCAACTTCAACTCCAATTTTTTTAAAATTAGCTTTCATAAACTATTTCACCTCATTAAATACAATGTTTTTCTCGCAAACTTACATCATACTAATTATATCACGTATAATGTTAAACATAAAAATTTTATAACTATGCCTAAAGGTGTATCAAAAATTGCCTAATAGTTCTAAAGCCCTTTAATATAAACAAAAATGAAAGTTTTAGTTCTCTTCAGGGGGCTCGCCCTTTTATTCTTGGTATGTGTTAATTCCTTTTAAAAACGGCCTTTTAAAGCCGTTATATTTTTACAATTACCTTAATATAATAGTATTTATTAATGTGTTGGTACCTAAATGGTACCTAAAATTTATTTTTCATTCAATTCATTTATAGAATCATTAATCTGATTTAATAAACCTATCAATTTTTCATCATCATTTAAATATAGATATCTTATTTCAGATATATCATATTTTCCTTTATTGCCATCTTTAATTTCAATTTCTAAAAAATGTTCTAAATCATTTTTTTCACTAGCTATAATTTTTATTTTCTTAATAGCATTATTCTCTATATATTCATTTAAATATTTGTGCTTGGGACTATCCTCATTATCACAATCATAGATACACAGATTATTAATTCCTATATCATTTAATATACTAATATACCACGGAATCATTTCTTTGCCATGTGAAATAATACTGCATACATTTTTATTATAATAGTTTTCAAAATACTTAGTTAAATATAAGTTAAACAGTTCCTCTTCTATAACACCCTCACCAATTATAACTGTGTTTGAAAACAAAGCTTTATAAATTCCATCAAACATAATTGTTTTAAAATATAAATTGTCTTTATCCTTAATCTTTTTGTACGATTCCATCATAAATGTATCATCTTCATAACATGCAATACCATCTTTTAAATGGTAATAATAGTCAGTGCTTTTCAAAGGCATAGGATTTAAATTTTTCATCATAATAATTTCACTACTATCTTCAGCAAAATATTTTAGTATTTCTTCAGAATGAGTAGCTATTGCAACTTTGATTCCCCTATGTGAAATATTGTTTAATGTTTTGGCAATCAAATAATATAATGAAGGATGCAAATGTGCTTCTGGTTCATCAACTATCAAATATTCATATTTACTGTTATTATCATCTAAAATATTATCAATCATTATTAATTGTCCTAAAACTCTTTCTCCAGATCCAGCCTTTTTTTCGCTATTATTATTTGATTGCATTGAAAATTCTATTAAGCCCTTATATGACTTGACACAATTTTTTAATTCGACAGATAATCTTTCATTAGAATTACTTATTTGTATTTTAGAAATTATGCCATCTATAACTGCATTAATATCATCTAAACCAATTAACTCAGTTATCCATTCTATAAGTGTTGTCTTTTCTGCACTATTTTTCATATTTTCATCAGATTTAGTTTCTGACTCTACAAATATAACTTTTCCACTACACGCTTTAGATAATTGGTCTAATTGATATGTTTTTCCCTGTGAATTTGCGCCTACAAGTGCAATTCTATTCTTTTTAGGACTTTCAAAATAATTTTTTAAATATGACATCATTAACACCTCTCACATATTATAAATTCTATTCTTTGCTAAAAAATACATTGAGTTATATTCCCAATGTCCGATTCATAGTTCAATAACTACCTACTAACTAAAAACATTTTTAGATTATATGCTGCATTTTTGCTCTTTCTTCTATTACAATCTCTACATAGCATTTGTAAATTACTTATTCCTAATTCATCTCCTACTAAGCTCCAGGGGATAATATGATCTAATTCAGCAGTTGAGTTATTAATATGTTGACTACATATGTTACATTTTTCATTCTGTTGATTAAGTAATCTGTATCTTATCGAATTATCATAATTCTTTCTGACACTATTTTTTTTAAAAAATGCATATAGATATTTACAAATAATTTCACTTTCCTCGTTATTCAATTTACATCGCGTTTTTTCATATACTATTCTTTGTGTTGTTATTATTTTATTAGCACTATTTAAATATCTTTGCTTTATTTCTTTTCTAATATCAGCATCATTCATTTCTAATGCAATTGTTTCAAAAATGCTAACTAACATACACTTATATGTTTCGGTCATAAAGTGTTCTTTTGTTATACCATTTCTCTCTAACAAATCATCAATCGCTAGAGTTTTTGTTTCTATCATTATAATAATCCACCAATTTGTTCGTTGCTAACATACCCTAATACTACTTGTATATCTTTTTTAGCAAGAGCAATTGTTGCTCCCTCTCCTCTAAATGCTAATCCTCTTTCTACAGCATCATCGGTATCTTCACCAACGTCATCGCAGAAAACACACTTAATATTCTCTAATCCCAAAGCAACAGGATAATTACTTAAAAATTTCTTAAAATTTTCCTTTAATAATTTTTGCTTATTGTTAATCAGATTTTCGCAGATTTCTGGGAAAACATACATTAAGTATCTTAGCCCACTTATTTTTGTAATGGTATCAGATCCCGGTTGTTGAAATGATACATTTGATAATTCTTCCCATGCTGACAAATAGTTATTAAATATTGTAACAAAATTGTTAATAGCATCTTTTGGATCAGGATAAGCAGGAATTACTTTACTATCATAAAATCGCTTAACTCCATATAATTTAAATATTTTTGAAACTTGTGTTTCTTGATATCCTTTTTTTATCTTATCTGCACCAAACATAATTCTTTGATAAAGTGGTGATGAACTCTCGCGGTTAATTGCATCTAATAGATCATAAGTTATTTCATCATCACCAACAAGTAAGCCTAATGACTTTTTAATATAACGTAATAAATTAGTGGCAACTTTATCTTGTTTTTCATTTGTAACCATAAAAAGTTCTTTTCTTTGATTATCACTAATATTGTTAAAAACACTAAAATTCATTTCATATGTAGTATCATCACTAAATGTAGGATCAATATAATCGATATCAAATGCAATAATACGATGCTGACCATCAATTATTTCTAATTCATTTTCATGTTTTGAAACTTCTTCTGGTGTTTCAGGAAACATAATGTAGTATTGTTTATCTTTTTTTATTCCACCATTAGTATTAACTGTTATATCTTCGGATTGAACTTTTAATCCACCTTTAACATTAATAATTGGTGAATTCGGAATAAGTCCTAATGATTTCTTACCCTCAACTTTTGTTTTTCCGGCAACATATTCACTAATTTCACCAACTTTTTTTTCTATCCAAGGTCTTTGAACATCTTGCTTTTCACCAGCTATATATTTTCTTCTAACTTTAGCAACTAATCTTGGATCTGCAACCATAGAATAAAATTCTACATCCTTTTGTTTTATTTTTTGGACTATTATTTTTCTCATAATATTCCTCCCTTTGTACAATAATATAACATTTTAGATCTTATTTGTCAAGATCTATTTATTTAGATCTTATTTTTATAATCTTTAATTCAAAATAAAACTCACCTTATGGTGAGCCCTTTTCTAATAACAATTAATCCATTCAGTTATTTTTTTGTTAGCTTTTTCATTCCATACATTAAAATTTTCAGATTGTAATGCAATATTATGTATTTCAAAAAGTAATTTAATAAAATCTAATATATTGATATTTTTATCATAGATATTTTCAATCAAGTGACAATATTGTTTTATTGTTAATGGAACAACTGGCACTGGGCTTCCTACCCAACTTTCTCTATTAAGAATAAAGAATTGCCAATTTGTTCTTATATTTATACTTGTTGAAATAAATAATCCAAGAACTTTCTTTTCTTTATATGCATCTATAAAACTTAATACATGATCTATTACACTTGACGCTTCATGTTCCCATTGTCTAACTCCAGACATTAGTGATACCTCTGGAAGAATTATATAATCATTTAAATACAATTCCATATCAGGAGTGTTCCCAACACCAGGGGCAAAACTTTTTGGTGTTAGATCTTCCTCTATATTGAAATTTCTTTTAACAACTTTATTACCATCGATTGCTAACAACGATTTCCATGTATTTACCTCTAACCATAAAGCACTCATATCATCGTTATCAAGTATATCATCATATTTTTCCAAAATTTCTTTTCTAGATTTATCAGTAGTTGCTAATGTTTCTATATACTTTCTTTCATTTAATCCTGTTATATAATTGACAACGTCTTTTTCAATTACTTTTAGCTCACCATCACTATTCGAATTAGCTATGCGATTTATAATCTTTGTAACTTTATCATCTATACTATTCCTTATAGAAATACCATAAGTATCCTCTATATTGTCTGCTAGATCTATATTTTTCAAATATTCTATTTTGTTTTTTAATAATTCTTTTCTAGACTCTGCATTATCCCAAGGTAATATAGTTGCATCAGGATTACCATACCAACTCATATAATCATCTATGTCTTCAAATGAAGGAGTTTCAAACTTATATTTTTGCAACAACAATTTTACTTTAGCAACTGAATAATCAGCGCATCTTACTTTAGTCGCGATACTTCTTCCTGAAAGTTTAAATAATCCTGTGTATGATAAGCTTCTACAAAATGCTTCAGCATAATCATAATATGAAGCTATTTGATTATCTATACTTCCATAAGAATCTACAAATATTTTCTCACATAAATTTTTAACAGAACTAATGTCATTTTTATTTGATAAATTTTCATATTCACTTCTAAATTTTCCGATGGCATCTAACATATTATCAATCATTGAATTGCTTGAACAACCAAATAAAAATGCTATTTCGCTTCTATTTAAATATTCATATTTATCAATTGCTTTAAGTAGTAATTCCATCGGAAATACACCATCATTATAATCCATATTGGATTTATTTGATACTTGATTTGGAAAATATAATTTTAATAATTGCTTTAGAAAGTCTTCATCATCAAATGTATCATTTATAATTAGCTTTCCGACATCAGTAACATGAATAATTCCATTTTTGTCTACATAAGCAAATCCAAAAAATTCATATGTAGTTTTATCATTTCTTCCATTACTTTCTGTTTCTTTTTCATCATGATTTCCACTTACATATTGTGAAAATGTTAAACCACCAAGAAAAGAGTCCTCATCTCTGTGTGCATTATAAATGTATTCTCTTCTTACTGGGTGAACATTTTTATCATTTATTCTGCTCGTAAAACTATCATCACTTGAATTCCAATTCTTGCCATCGAGTTTTCCAAATTCTTTGAACCATTGAACGGTTTTTATGACACTTCTTGGCTTTGTTCTCCACCACCAACTACTCATTTTAAACCTCCCTTATATTTCATAGTTAGTAATTATTAGATGTTCTACATCTTTTTCATTTCTATTTTTAATACTAACTAAATACTTCTTATCAAATGATTTTATAAAAAAACCATCTTGATTATATAAATTATATATGAAATCTGTATTTTTAATTATCAACATAAATTTTGCTTTTGTATGCTTTAAATAATCTCTTAATCTTATTTGATCTTTCTTTCCAAATTCATTACCAGCATATGTTGAAAACTCAGTATCGTATGGAGGATCTAAAAACATGAAATCGGTTTCTTTAATTTTTATGCTATTACAGAAATCTTCAAAGTCCATGTTATATATTGTAGTATGTGCCATATACTTTCTTAATTTAGTTGAATTCAAATTTTTAATTTTTTTATCAAAATCTTTTCTATTATAACTAATACCACCATAAGGTACATTAAATTTACCACTGGCATTATATCTAAACATTGAAGCATAACAATATTCTCTTATGAAGTAAAATATTGCGCAATAGAATTCATCGCTTATTTCTAATTCAATTCTACTGTTATATAAAAATCTAAAATGCATATAGAAAGCACTCTTTAGTGCACACTCTATATTTTTCAGAATATTATCTTCTGTCATTTTTCCACGAGCATCTTCAATTTTACTCATTCGTTCAATTTTAGATATCATGTTCTTCTTAATTTCTGACAAAAAATTATCAATTCTAATATTAAAATGTTCTGTCATAAGTCCATTAAACTCTTCTGCATGTGATAATACAAACTCATAAATTTTATCACTATAATCAGTTTTAATTTTTTTATTATTTGTACTTTTTTTCTTTGACAAAACATATCCATTATATAAATTTAATAGTTCTTTTGAATTATCAGCTACAATGTTTTCAAGTAAAACCCAATTGTAATTTATTTCTTTTAGCTTTTTAATAAATTCTTTGTTATTACTTTTTATCATATTATATAACATTATTAATTCATCAGATTTATCATTAATTATTGAATCTTCACAATTTATATTTAAGTATACAGATCCACCACCTACAAATGGCTCTATGTATCTATTATATCTTTTTGGTAGATTAGATAAAATGATTGGTAATTCTTTTTCTTTACCACCGGCCCATTTAATAAATGACTTTTCCATATACTCACCTTCTTTCTACTTTTACTTGTAATATAATTATACCATTAATTCGTATTTTTTCCTATAAAAGTAGACATTATTTATTTATTTTTCTTATAGCCTTGTAATATTTCTCATTTAGAGTGATAAATAACGTGGAGGTGTCTATGTTAAGAAAATGTACTGATGAAGATATAAGTGATGAAGAATGTGAAAAGGTTATCGATCCTTTTTATGAAAACTATGATAGTTATTTGGAAGAATATGTTATTCCTGAAGTAATAGCATTTTATATTGCTAGCTCATTTTATAGAAATGCTATGTGGGAAGCAACTTTTAAACAGCATTTCAATTCTGCTTTTGATACGTTTAATCTTATATGTAAGAATTATAAAAAAATGAAAGTTGAAGTTATTAAACTACTCAAATTAAAATATTCTTTAGAAATAATTAATGAGGATCCTTTGGATTTTAAAATAATTGAGTATTAGTGATTGCTAATCTCTTTTTTATTGCACTAAAAAAGGCTCACACTGAGCCAATAATTTCATCTTTATCAAATACTTTATTTTCCAAAAAACTCACGGAAAACTTAAAATTGTGTGAATTTGAGTGGGCTGTGGGTGGAGAAAAAAATAATTTTTTGGTATTGCTACCCTAGGGGGGAGTCTTTTTATTTTCTATCATTTTTAATAATTCTTCTTTTGTTATTATTCCCTGCTCAGCTTTCTTATGATGCATAGGACATAATGTTATAAGATATGTACTATCTAATCTTTTAGAATAATCTTCATCTATTGATACTATATGATGGACTTGTAAATCTTTATAGTTAAACATGAATGGTGCACCCACATATCCATTTATACATGCCTGACATAAATATTTATCTCTTTTCTTTACTTCTTCTCTTTTTCGTTTCCATTCATATGTACTTCTGAATCTATCACTCTTACTACTCTTTTTATACCTATATGGCCTTTTACATACGATATTAAAGTCATGCATCTTTCCACATACACTACAAGTTTTTAACATTGTTTAATAGTTTTTTATCCTTTTGTTCTATTTGCTTATTTTTTTAAGAAAATCTTTAATATCGTTTTCTACAAATTCTGGTAGATTTCCCTCATCTAACCACATAAGAGTTTTTAAATAACTATTGCTAGCATGAGAATCAGTTAATTCTTCTACTCCTTTTTTAAAGTATCCGCTTTCTTTCATTTTATCTATAATTGAAATAATATACTTTTTATTAACTTCTTTGCATTTATCTTTTAATTGTGAAATCGTTGAAAAGTATTTTGATTCTGATACTATTTCTTTTATAGCATTATTTAATGTCGAATAAGATACATCACTAAAATATTCAAACCAGCTTTCTAATTGTTCTTGATCCATATACTTGGAATAACAAGCATTTAGATATTTCATACACTTAATAAAAGCTAAATGGGTCATTTTCATTTTCTTCTCCATTTTGTCTTGCCTCAATCATTTCTTCTAATTCTTTCATAGAAATATCATTTAATGTTTTCTTTTTTACTGGTTGATTATAATAGTTTTCAAACTTATCTCCAAACAAAGTATAAGGGTTCAAATGTACTACCATTTTGGTATCTTTCCATTCATCAAATTTCTTATCAATAACTATTTGAAAATCAAGTATTTTATATCCTTTTTCTATCCAATTATTAACAAGACTTTTTATCTTCCCATTTTCCCAATTGTATGAAGAATTAATTTTCTTATTTAAATAATCAATAACGTCTTTTACGACAACATCATTACCAGACAAGATAGTTACATCTTCTCTCTTCTCCACTATATTATTCATTTCTTTTCTTTTTAGACTATTCTTTTCTTTACTTATCTTATCTTTACTATTCTTGGTATCCATTTGGCTTCCATCTGGTATACCATTGGTATCCAACATAATATATTCATTATTATCAGCTATATCTAACCTACTAAATTCATTTTGAAAAATAGTAGGTCTATATCTATCATTTCTAACAGTATTATTTATTTTCCAATGTTTTATGGCGATCACATCAGAATCAAATTTATAAATAAAAGATTTGTCTATTAAAGATTGTAAATCTTCATTTGTAGCACCAATGAGCTTCATATAAGATCTATAGTTTTTAGATAGCCCATCATCATCTGCTAACATACCCATATGAAAATATAGACATTGAGCTTCAGCAGATAGTTCTAAAAAGTCATCACTTGTTGTAACAACCTTATCAAACATTCTTTTTTGAGCCACAATTGTTTCCTTTTGATAAAGATGAAATAAAATTACAATTATTGTTTCTCATAAGCGGAAACCTCTTTTAGATAATTAATATCTATATTGAAATATTTTAAAACTTCAACCATAGGTACCAATCCTCTATTACGAGCTTTGGAATCATCTCCATATAATGATATAGCAATTTCACTCCTAATGGCATATGCCTTATTTCTTCCAACACTGCCTATTTTCATAATATCAGTTGCTGATGCCCACTGACTTGATACTACTTGTAATAATTGTTCTGCAGTTAGTTTTTCACTGTTCATTCTTATCACTCTCCTTATTATCTAATAGTGTTTAAACTTTGCTAGACTTCTAATTACAATTTATATTGGAAATAATCATATATAAACCACCTACTTTCTACCTTTAATAACTACATTTTACATTTTAAATAGAATTTTGTAAATAGTTTTCGATAAATTCAATTTGATTTTTACAGTTTAAATGTAATTTATATTGACTTTAGGGAATAATCGGTGTATATTGGTAACAGAGGTGATAAGTAATGAATAATAAAAACACTGATTCTAAAATATGCTTTGCTACTAATCTTAAAAAATACATGGAATTAAGAAATGTTAGTAGAAAGAAATTATCTGAAGATATTAATATTAAATATTCAACTATATGCGAATGGTTAAAAGGTACAATGTTACCACGTGCAGATAAAATGGAAATAGTTGCAAATTACTTTAATACGACTTCATCTAGATTATTAGAAGATCCAAATGCTGAAGTATTGGTATATAAGTATCCTTTTGTAACTAAAATACCTGATGGCTATACATTGGAACAAGCATCTGACGAATTTTTCTCTGGTTGGGGTGTTATTCAACATGTAAAACAAGTACCTAACCATTATGGATTAACAATTACTCATGAATGTAATCCTATGCAACCTCGCTATGCTAAAGGTGAACCTGTTTCTTTTAAACTTACAAGCTATGTTTCTGATTATGATTGTGATTATTTAATTAGAAGAAAAGGACATGATGCAGAAATAGTAAGAATCTATGAAGACCAAGAGCCACCTTTTATAGTTGAAGATGATGAAAATGATGATCGTGAAATTATATATTATGTTATGATTCCTGTTTATAATGAAGAAAACAATTATGAACCATATCATACATTTAACTTAAGTGCTGATTATGAAATAATTGGAAAAGCAGAATAAAAAAAAGACCTACTGCGCCAACAGTAAGTCAAATTGGATAACCACAAAGTCTAGCAAACTTTAAACACTATTAGATAATAATGTAATTGGGTTTCCTTTTACATTATATCACTTTATTGAAAATCACACAAGAAAGGACGATATAATGGGAGTATATAAAGCTAAAGA
>CAKPFM010000021.1 GCA_934153945.1 uncultured Bacilli bacterium | reverse complement strand
TTTAAAAAATGAAAAAGAAAAAGTTAGAAAATATCATTTGATATCTCTAACTTATATCTTAAGTTAATAACATTGGAGTTCTTCTATTTTTTTGTTTATAAAAATTTAATAAGATTTCTTTTCCAATAATTTAATACTCTTAATAAAGAAAATTGATAAAGCTGTAATACTTAAAAATATACCTGCTACTATTACTACTACTGCGGCTCCCCTACCTACTCCTATTTGTAACTTATTAGCGACACCATCAGCAATTAAGCCTGATAATCCATAAGCAAATACATAACCAATTTGTGATAAGAAACCTATTATAACCCAAACTCTTCCTTGTATCTTATCAGGAATATTAGTTCTAACTAAATAATCTAAACAATTATTAGCAAACGTTAAAGATGCAAAGAAAGGAAATCCAAAAATACAAATACTATAAATGTTTTCTTTAATTCCAAATCCAATCATGGCAATTCCTGAAAAAAATAACGAAATGCTTAATACTTACTAAACTTTTTTTTAAAATTTATAATAAAATAAGTTACAAACTATTCAAGACTTTTATATTTTTCTAATCGTTCTTTTGCTTCTTTTTGAGATAATTCTATAAATTCATTATATTTATCAATATTTTTTTCCTTTAACATTGTAAATCTTGTTTGAGATTCTATGAATTCATTGTATTTATTAAAATCAATATTTTTTGAATCAATATTTATTTTTTTAGTAATTGGATTATACCTAATTAGTGGAAAAAATCCTGATTCTACAGCTAATTTTTCTATTAAAACACTATTTTCCATTCCACCTTTTATACCATGAGCAATACAAGGTGAATAAGCTATTATAATAGAAGGGCCATTATGATTATTTGCTTCCTTAAATGCTTTTATTGTTTGAATCATATTTGCGCCTAATGAAATAGTAGCTACATAACAATTTGGATAATTCATAGCTATACTTACCAAATCTTTTTTATTTGTCTTTTTACCACTTGATGCGAATGAGGCGATTGCTCCCATAGGAGTAGACTTAGATGCTTGACCACCTGTATTTGAATAAGCACCTGTATCAAGTACCAATATATTAACATTGTCATTGCTTGATAAAATATGATCTATTCCACCAAAACCAATATCATAAGCCCATCCATCTCCTCCAACTATCCATACATTTCTTTTATATAAATAATCTTTTAAAGATAAAATAGTCTCATCATTAGTATTATTTATTAATTCATCCGATATTTTTTTATCATTAGGATTTTGTAACCAACTTTTATATAAATCATTTTCATCAATATGTTTTAACATATAGTTAGCTATTTTATTTTTAATAAAATGATTACCTATTAATATACCATATCCAAATTCAGCATTATCTTCAAATAATGAACTAGTCCAAGGTATACTATATGGATTATTAAGTAGTGTACCTCCATATATTGATGAACATCCAGTAGCATTTGCTATTATGATTTCATCTTTAAATAGTTGTGTTAAAATTTTTAAATATCCTACTTCTCCACATCCAGCACAACTAGATGGATTTGTAAATCCTGAATCTTTTAAAGCACAACCTATAACAGTATCATCATTTAATATGTTTTTATTTTTAATATTATTAATTAAATAATCAAATTTCATTTGTTCTTCTTTATTATTTAATACTAAATCAAGTGCTTTATTATTTTTAAATCCTGGACAAGTATTTATACATACTTTACATCCTGTACAACTTCTGGCATTTACACTTATTATAAAATAATAATCTTTTAATAATGGATTTTTACATTTAACAGCTGAATTTTTAATATAATCTGGACTATTATTATATTCTTCTTCACTAAGCAAAAATGGTTTTATTACATTATTAGGGCAAACAAATGAACATTGATTACATTGTATACAATTTTGACTTATCCAATTAGGTATTAAATCACTAATAGGTCCATTATGTTTATGATATGGATTATGTACTCCATCTTTAAAAGCTAATACTTCTTTAGTTGATAGATTGTTTCCTAATCTTTCATATAGTGATTCATAAAAATTTAAATTTTTTTCTTCTAAATTAACTTCACTACTTAGTTCAATTTTTGTTAGTAAGTTAAGCGAATTATCTATTGCTTCTTTATTATTTTTTATCATTTCTTTTCCAGCTTTTACATATTTATATTCTACGAAATGTTTAAAATAATCAGTAGCTTTATTTATATCTATTAAATCAGTTAAAGATATTATTGGAAGTGACAATAACATATTTATTTTACCATTTAATTTAGATGATTCTTTTAAAGCATCTATTACATATATTTGTAAATTTTTTTCTGTTATATTTTTTAAATTTATTAGTTTTATATAATTAAGTAATTCTTCCTTATTTTTATTAGTATTTATTAATACTTTTCCATTTTCTTTTATATTACTAAATAAATCTATTTCACTTAAGTATTTATCTTTTGATATAACTACTACACTTGGATTTTCTACATAATATGGTTTATGAATTTGTTTATCACTAAATCTTAAATGACTTATTGTTATTCCACCTGATTTTTTTGAATCATATTCATTATATCCTTGAACAAATTTATTTGTATTTTCTCCTACTAAATCTATTATTGATTTTGATAATGATACCATACCATCACTACCATAACCATATATTAAAATATCATATGTATCATTTATTTTGAAATTTGTTTCTTTTAAACTTAAATTAGTTACATTATCATTTATTCCTATTGTAAAATCATCTATTGGATTATCTAACATATCGTATACTGCTTTTATTTGACTTGGATTAGTATTTTTTCCAGATAACCCATATCTACCACCTACTATAGTTATATTTTTTTCTTTTAAGGCATCTACTACATCTAAGTATAATGGTTCTCTAGAACATGGTTCTTTTGTTCTATCTAATACTGCTATTTTTTCTACTGTATCAGGTAGTACATTTAAAAGATGTTTTTTACTAAATGGACGATATAAATGTACTTCTATTAGTCCTAAATCACCATTTAAATTATCTATTACTTCTTTTATAGTATCATTTACTGAACCCATAGCTACTATTACCTTTTTAGCAGTTTTACTTCCATAATAGTTAAAAGGTTTATAGTTTGTATGAGCTTTTTCATTTATTTTATTCATATAGTCTTCAACTATATTTATTAAAGATTCATAATCTTTATTTCTTGATTCTGTTATTTGAAAATATATATCATCATTTTGATTTGTTCCTCTTACATTAGGATGCTTTGGATTAAGTGATCTATTTCTAAAATTTTCTATTTTATCATAAGGTACTAAATCTAATAATTCATTAGTTTCTAACATATCTATTTTTGATATTTCATGACTTGTTCTAAAGCCATCAAAGAAATGTAATACTGGTATACTAGAAGAGATTGCTGATAAATGCGATATTGGTGTTAAATAAGCAATATCTTGTACATTTGATGAAGCTATAATAGCAAACCCTGTTGATCTAACTGCATATATATCTTGATGATCTCCCATTATGCTTAGAGCATGTGTTGATAAACTACGTGCTGCTACGTGAAATACGGCTGGTAACATTTCTCCAGACATTTTATACATATTTGGAATCATTAAAAGTAGACCTTGACTTGCTGTAAAAGTAGTTGCTAGAGTACCTGCTTCTAAAGCTCCATGAATTAGTCCAGCTGCTCCTGCTTCACTTTGCATTTCTACTACTTTAACTGTATCTCCAAAAATATTTTTTTCTTTATTTGATGACATTTTATCTACATTTTCTGCCATCGTACTTGATGGTGTTATAGGATAAATTCCTGACACTTCTGTAAATAAATAAGCCATTCTACTACATATTCCATTACCATCTATTGTTATTTTTTTCATATCATCACCTATTTTATTATAACAAAAAATTTTAACTATTTATAGTTAAAATTACTTCATTTTTACGATATTATTTTTGGAATAAATATTATTAGAGCTCCTATAAAAGACGCTATACTAAATATTAAAGTAGCGCTACTTGCTGTATCTTTTGCTATTTTAGCTAGTGGATGTACTTTAATTGTCTCTAAATCTACTACTGCTTCTATTGCTGTATTAATCATTTCACTTCCTGCTACCATTCCAAACATTACTATACAAAATAACCATTCATAATCTGATAGATTATAATAAAGTCCAGCTAACGTTACTACTACGATTGCTGATACAATAATTATCATGTTATGTTCATGTACAACTGCATATCTTATTCCATCTATAGCATGAAAGAAACTTTTAACATATCTTTCTAAAGCTGTACCTTTATCTTTATTTCGTAATACCTTCTTCACTTAAAATCAACTCCTGACGGTCAAACATTACTTTTTCTTCTGATTCAATCATATGATCATATCCTAATAAATGTAAAAAACCGTGTACTGCTAAAAAACAAATTTCCCTTTTAAAAGAATGCCCATATTCAATAGCTTGACTATGTGCTTTTTCTACTGATATATATATATCACCTAAAATACGTACATCAGTTTTTGGCATGTCATAACAGTCTTCTAAAGCAAATGATATTACATCTGTTGTTCTATCAATATCTCTATATTTTTTATTTAATTCATGTAAATACTCATTATTTGTTAAAATAACATTAAAATTTACTTCTCCAGGTTCTTCTACAATTATTGCTCTATTTAAAGCTCTTCTTATATCTTCTATTTCTTTTATTTCTTCATTTGTTTCATTTATTATTTCAAACATTAATATACCCCCATAATCTTACTTAAATAAATTAGAATTCCACTAATAAATAACATAACCATTATATTATAAAAATGAGTATTTTTCAATAACGGAGGTAATTTATCTTTTATATTGTGGAAAATTCTATATATAATATACCCTGATACACCACCTATTATATTTAACATTATATCATCTACATCAAAAACTCTCCCTATCAGTAGTTGAGTAATTTCTATTGAAAGTGATACTATTATACTTAAAATTGCTATTGTCTTTACTTTATCCAATTTTAAAAAGTATGATATAAAAAATCCATAAGGTAAAAACATTATCATGTTTCCTACTACATTTTTAAAGAATAATCTACTAAATATAGGATATCTAAACATTTCTTTAAAAGGTATGAAATTAGATGTTGACCAACTTACATCTTGAAATGTTACAACATAGAAAAGTGATAATACATATATTATAAATGAATATTTTAATAGTTCCTCATATAAGACTATCTTTTGTTTATTTTTAACAAAATAGACTATTCTAGCAGATACCAAAATAACTGTTACTATTAATATCATAGGCCATATATTATATATAATATTTCTAAGTGTTGTCTCCCACATTTATATCACCTATTTCTATGTTTTTTACTTCAGTTATATCTTCTAATACACTAATAAACAAATCTAATATTATTGTACTATCTTTTATTTCTTTTTTCAAACATTTTATATTTAATATTTTTTCTTTACCTTTTAAATTACTATTTATTTTTTCTTCTACTTTTTGTATTGCTTTATTAAAAGCTTCTTCTTCACTTAGTTGTTCATCAATAATTATAGTTTCTTCTTGATATTCTTTTGCTATTTTAAACGGTATTAATTTATTTTGATATATAATTTGTTCTTTTATTTTTTTTGTTTCAAATTTATGAAAAGAAAATAATTCTAGTCTTTTATTTAGTAAGGTAATTGACAATATTTTTTTATTTTTTCCAGTTGTTTTTTCTTCATAGTAGTTCATTGGATATTCTATACTTGCTTGATACCATACTTCTCCATATACATTTCCTTTTGCCGATACATTATTTTTTAATTCTTCATATAATTTTATCTCCCCTGTAATTATAGTATCTCCTTTTTTTACATAATCATTTATATTTTTTACAACTTCTCCTTTTATAGCATCGATGTCTTTTATTATAGCATCTTTTTTTGCCACTATATTACTTGGTGTATTTTCTGAATTTTGTTCTGTTATTATTCTTTCTTCTACTCTAACAATATATTTAACACCACTTCTTTCTATTTCTAACCATTCTATTTTATCTTTATATTTTTCCAGTATTTCTTTTTTGATATTTTGTATTTGATTATAATTTTTTACTAGACTTTTTTCTTTTATTCCTTTTTCTTCTAATTCATTTATTATTAATTCTCTTAATTCTTTTGATGAATGAATTACTTCTACTTTAAATATTACATTGGAAAGAAAAATAATTATTATGAAACTTATTAGTATTGAAATTATTAAATGAATATTTTTTTTAATTAAATATTTTAGTTTATTTATACCTAGTAATTCTGTTATTTCTATTTTATATATAGTTTTTATTTTATTTATATGTTCTAAGTCATTTTTATTAATTTTTATTTCTATTTCTTTATAATTTATATATTTTATATTAAGCAATTCTATTTTTTCATTATATAATCTTTGAATAAATCTTTCTATATTTTTTCCTGTTACATGAATTTTTATCGTATTTTCAAACATATATTACCTAAATTCCACTGTTATAATGTTTCCATCAATTAATATTTCATCATTCATTAATCTTGATACTACTAAGTTGTTTCCATTTACTATAACAGTTCCATTTTCTTTTCTTACAATTATCTTATTTGAATCAAAATGACCTATTGATTCATAATTTACAATATTTATTTTATTTTCAATATAGACTAATTTAAATTTATCTTCTAAAAAATAACTTCTTACCTTGTCCTTGTATTTCATAGAATCACCTATATAATTTTATTTATTAATAATATATTTATGATTATAGAAAAAAATATTAACTGCTTTTGTTAATATTTTTAATTAAATATCAAATAAAAATCCTTGAATAATTTCAAGGATTGAATATACAAATGGTGGGCCTGAATGGACTTGAACCATCGACCTCACGCTTATCAGGCGTGCGCTCTAACCAGCTGAGCTACAAGCCCATTTGTTAAATGACTATTAAAGTATATCGTATTTTTATAAATATTTCAAGTACTTTGTCAACAATTTTCTCTATTTTTTTTAAATCTACTATATTATACACATATTTATATAAAAAAGAACAAAAAAAAGGATATATAATTATATCCATACAGCAAATAATACACCTGCCATTGCGCACACTATTCCAAAGAACCAAAATAGTTTTACAATATCTCTTTCATCCCATCCTAGTTTTTCAAAATGATGATGAAGTGGTGTCATTAAAAATATTTTTTTACCGTTATACATTACTGATAAAGTTTGTATAATACATACTAGCGTTTCTATTATAAATACAAGCATTATAATTATAAATGTTATTTCATGATTAGTAAGGATGGCGATAGCTGCTAAACTTCCACCTAAAGCAAGAGATCCAGTATCACCCATAAATATTTTGGCAGGATAAGTATTATAGAATAAAAATCCAAGTAAACTTCCAACTAAAATAAAACAAAATACTGCCATATCAGCTGAACCTGCTATCCAAGTTGAATTCCAAGCTATTAATCCAAAAGCTAGAAAAGCTATTAAAGATAAACCTCCAGCTAAACCATCTAATCCATCTGTTATATTTACTGCATTAGAACTAGCTATTAAAACAAATAAAATAAATGCTCCATATAGCCATCCCATATGTATATGAATACCTAATGTTGATATATACATAGAAGGTTCATGACCTGTTTTCATAAATAAGTAAAAGAATATAATTGCTATAACAAGTTGTCCAAACAATTTTTGTATTTCTGTTAATCCTGTATTATTTTTTCTTTTAATAATTAAAAAGTCATCTATAAATCCTATTAATCCATATCCTACAAATACAAACAAAATAATAAACAAATTTGTTGTATATTCTATCTTATTTGTGATGAGTAAAAATATTATGGTAATTATAGTAGAAGCTATAAAAATAATTCCTCCCATAGTTGGTATACCATCTTTTTCTTTATGTTTATTTTGTAAGAATACACTTACTGTTTGACCTATTTTTTTCTTTCTTAAAAAAGGTATTAATATAAATCCAATTATGATGCTTAATATAAATCCAATCATCATAGCTAGTATTGATTTTGCTAATATTAACATTTTATCACCCTGTATCAAGTATATCATTATATCTTTATTTTGTACATAAATTGATTTTATATATTGAAAAAAATTGCCATTAAGACAATTTTTCTATATAATTTATTACTGTTTTTTTATCATTAAAAGGAATTTTATTATCTCCAACAATCATAAATTCTTCATGACCTTTTCCTAATATTAATAATACATCATTTTTTTCTAATAAATCTATACCTTTTTCTATAGCTTGTTTTCTATCTAAACAAATTTCATAGTTGTTTCCTTGATATTTACTTGTCATATCATTTACAATTTGATTTGGATCTTCATAGTGTGGATCATCATTAGTAATAATAAAATATTTAGCATACTTTCCTACTATATCAGTCATTATTGGCCTTTTTAAACGATCTCTATCTCCAGTACATCCAAATACTATATAGATATTTCTTTTTGTAAATTCTTTTACTGTTGATATAAAATTTTCTAATCCATCTGGTGTATGAGCATAATCGATAATAATACTATTATCTTTATATTCTAGTTTTTCCATTCTACCTGCAGGTGGTTCTAGATTTATTACCACATTTTCTATTTGTTCATCAGTAAAGCTCATTTCTTTTAAAAGTACTATTGAATCTACTAAATTATATATGTTATATCTTCCTATTAATTTTGTTTTTATATCTAAATTTGCTTTTCCTTTTATTTTAAATGATGATCCTAGATGATCCATTTTTAAATCATAAAACGTATAATCACTATTCTGTGTACCATATGTTATATTTTTATTTTCTTTTAACATGAAACATTCTTTATATTTATCATCATTATTAATAATAGCAAGTCCTTCTTTTTTTAGTTTTTTAAACAATATTTGTTTTGCTTGGGCATAATTTTCCATTGTTTTATGAAAATCTAGATGATCTTGTGTTAAATTTGTAAATATTGCATAATCAAAATTAATTGTTTTTAATCTACCATTATATAGTGCATGACTACTTGTTTCCATTACTACTGTTTTGTAGCCTTTATCATATGCTTGCATTAATAAATCATAAGTATCACATATATCTACACTTGTATTTGGTAAACTCATTACTTTATCTTCTAAGAAAAAACCAATTGTTCCAATATATCCAGTTTTTACTCCTAGTTTATTTAAAGCTTGATATATTAAATAAGCTGATGTACTTTTTCCATTTGTACCAGTTATTCCAATTAAAGTCATTTCATCTAAATATTTATTATAGTTTTCTTCTAAATATTTTTCTAAATATTTTCTTGTATCATCAACTATTAGTGTTGGTACACTATAGTCTCCTCTTTCGGCAATTATTTTTGATGCACCATTTTCTATAGCTTTTTCTATATATTTATGACCATCATTAACTTCGCATTTTATTGCTATAAAAGTATCACCCTTTTTTATTTTCCTTGAATCACTTTGTATATTTAACATTGTTACACATCCTTAATATTAATCAAAAATACCACTAGTGCTTAGATTTCTACCAACTTGTTCTACTTGTTCTGGTTGTTTATATTCTGAAGCCAATTCAGGGCATTGCGTCACAATATAATTTACTACTTCATCTATGCTTTGATTTGTTTTATTCATGCAGTTTCTTATTTCTCCCCTATATTGTTCTGCTTCTTTTTCTACAGTTCTTGATACAGCACTTTTTATTTCATACATATCTCTACTGAAGAAAAAGTTTTGTATATTTTTATTTCTTAATTGATCCATCACAGCATCTACTATTATTCCTACATATTCTCTCATCATAATATTTGGTAAAGCAGTTAAATTTGTTTTTAGGTCATCTATTGCTTTTGGATTATTTTCTAATGATGATTTAGCATACATAAAATCATTTTCTAAACTTCTTGAATTTTTCGTTAATCGATTTCTAATATCTAATAGTTGTTGTTTTATTTCATCTTGGTCATAAATTATTTTGTAATTATCTAAATTTTGTTGTAGACTAAACAATAATAATCTAATTTCCTCTTTATTGGCATTATCTAAATTTTGTTGTAAATCACAATATAATTTTTGTATTTCTGATTTTAATTCTAAAATACCATTTTCTCTATTCATATCATCACCATACGTTAATTATACCATTTATTTATATAAAAATATAGCATAATTGTTAAGTTTACATTTATATTGTGAGTTTTTATTTGACTTTTTTGTCAGGAACTTTTATCTTATACCACTAAAAAGCCACACTTTTATGGTGCGGTTGAAATTTCAATTTAGATATTTTTTTAAACTCCCCAAGTTAATTTAATATATGTCAACCAAATAAAAGAGGTAAATACTATAAATAACAGACCATAAAATAAATATGAAATACATAATAATATTTTAATGAAATTTACCATTTTTCTATTTATCGATTTAAATTTTGTTTCCCTAGAACTATAGTCTATATTTGCCTTCTTGAACTCTTTTTTTACTCTATCTGAAATTCCTAATAATTCAGCATATATTAAATATTCTCCCCATAATTTTACTTCTTCTGGTTTTCTACCTTCAATTCTACTAAAATTCAATAAAAAATTTTTAAATCCAAAAACAATATCAACATCAGGTTTTATATTATTAGTTATAATATCTTTTCCATTACGTTTTACTATTTTATTTTCACTCTTTAATATACTTGTTTCAATTAGTAAAATATCATTAATCTTTTGAAAAATAAATTTTGAATTAAACATTGTTAATTTAATAAATTTATTTTTACTGGTATTTCTTAACATATAGAATAAAGATGCTTCATTGCCATCATCAAAATCCATTTCATTTTCAATTATTTCATATTTACCTTTTGAAATAAATCTTATTCTATTTTCTTTACACCATTTTAATAGAAGTGCATTTAATACATTGGCCCTATTTTTGATAATTCCATATTGGAAAGCAATCCAAAAAATTTTAAACAAATTTTTATTAAATGGAATATCTCTATAATAAAATGATTTATCTTCTTTATATTTCTTTTCTTTTTTATATTTTTTAAAATCAATATCTGCTTCCATTAAGTTAAATGCAGGTTTCATTTTATCATTAAGTTTTAAATATAATATTATTTCAAATGTAATAAAAACTAATCCCATTATCAATAATGTGTATTCTTCATATGTTATATGATTTTTTAAAAAATTATTTACATCAGGAACAAAACCAACTATTAAAAATGCTAGAATCAATATTATTACAAATACTTTTAACAACTTATTTTTCATACTTACAAATAAACCTTTCTTTCTCATTTATCAATATCTATGCTACCACTGTAATTCTAAGAATATTAAAATATGTCTCACTATCTATATCCATACATGAAATCACATTACTATTCTTTATTAACATTATCATCCTATCAAAAAAAGATACTTTTTTCAAGTATCTCTTATTATTATTATTTTTTACTAGATCGCTAGAACAACACGGAAAGTTTGATGAACATTAATATCTAAACCACTAGAAAAACTAAAACTAAAGACACCAGAATATTGAATATCATTGAAAACACCACCTCGAACTATCCAAGGGTAAACGTTTGTAGGAAAAATTGCATAATCACTAAACCATAATCCTGTATTTCCACTTAAATTATTTTCTTTTGATACTGCTATTTCTTTATTTCCATCACCCAAATGTCCATTTTTATATTTATACCATGTTTCATCGTCTAACTCTATTGAATTTGGTGTATATATATCATAATATCTTGTATCAGTTAAAAAATCTACTTCTGCTGTTAAATTTTTTAATTCTGGTGCATCTTTTATCATTCCCATTACAAGTTCCCATTTTCCTCCACTCATATCGTAGATTCCACTTATGTTCCCTGTTGTACTTGCTTTATTGTTTGCTTCATTATATGCATATCCTGATTCACATGATGATTGATTTCCTATTGTAATTGATGACGTACTTGATGCACTACATCCTGTTATTGTTGTTCCATATTGCCACTGATCTGTAAATGTCGCACTACTTGCTGGATAATATCCTGTATTGATATTATTTAAATATACTTCTTCACATCCTGTTTCTGTACATTTTCCATATAACGAATATGTTAAATATGATACTGCTCCCCATTCACTATTCTTCATCATATGTGAGTTTAATCCTTCATTTATTCCTCTTCCTAATGTATAAAATT
>CAKPFM010000020.1 GCA_934153945.1 uncultured Bacilli bacterium | reverse complement strand
AGAAACCCTCTTGAGCACCCAAAAATATATCTAATTTTTTTGAATCATTTAATAATAATTTTATTTTTGCTTTAGCATTCTTAAGCAATTTTTGTTCTTTTTGTGTTAATTTAACATCGTTTTTTATTTCAAATCTATCTCCACTATATTTTTTTGATATAATTTCATAATAATTAGGATTCATCACTTTAAACCTATCTACTATTTTTAGTACTGTTTCTTGATCTTTTTCTTCATATAATTTTAAGAAACCATTTTGATTGTTGCTTAAAAATATATTTAATTTATTTGAATCATTTAATAGTAATTTTATTTTTGTTCTTGCATTATTAAATATGATTTGTTCTTTTTGTGTTAATTTAACATCGTTTTTTATTTCAAATTTATCTCCACTATATTTTTTTGATATAATTTCATAATAATCAGGATTTGTCACTTTAAACCTATCTATTATTTTTAGTACTGTTTCTTGATCTTTTTCTTCATATAATTTTCTTGATTTAATTTTCTTTTGTAAACTGTTATTATTTTTGATATTTATATTTGCAATCTTTTTTGGATTATTAGTAGTGATATTTGTCTTTGTACTTTCTTTTAAAGTATTATGATTAGGGATAGTCGCTTTATGTTGATAAATTTTTATTGCATCATCTTTTAGTTTATTAATCAATGCTTTTAAATCTTTAATTTTATCATTATCAATATCTTTTCTTAAAACATCATAATCATGACCCCAATAAAAGAGGTTAACCAAACTTTTTTCCTCTACTGACATTTGAGGTAAAATTTTTTTAATAACTGATCGAATCAAAATTGGAAAATTTTCTATAAATGAATTACCTAATTTATTGTTTATTATTTGACTTGAATATTTTGTATAAGAACTATAATAAGAAAATGATGATTTCTTGCTATAATCTAAGTAATAATCTAAAATTTGTTGTTTTGTTTTTCCATTTTTAATTAATTCATCTACTTCTTTTAACCTTATTAAGAATTTTCTTTCAACATCTTCATATGCAGCTTCTTCACTTTTTAATATATAACCTGTTCCTAAATAAGATTCACCATATCTTTTTTTGAGTATTATTCTTTCTTCTCCAGATAAAGTATCAATAGATAATTTAACAATGTCTTTATTATACTTTTGAAATATAGATATACATTTTTCATTATGTCCCTTCATAAATCGTTTCTCCCTTCATAATTTAATAACAATTATTATAAATGTTATATTTCATTATGTCAACAAAAAGAGGTTCTATCTTGAACCTCCTCCGCCTCCTCCGAAGGAACCTCCTCCTCCGCCAGATGATGAAAATCCTCCACCACCTGATGAGTATGATTCTGCTCTACTTCTTGCCTGTGAAGCAGCATTTACACCAGTTGAACTAAAATTACTGATAAAAATTACATCATCATAATCAAAATCATAATTTTGAATATAATCTGGATATAATTCTTTAAATTGTTTTGCAACTTTATCAGCAATACCAAATATTGATGCAAACATTAAATATTCATCATATAACATAACTTCTATTGCTTCTCTATCTTTAATATTAGTAAACTCATTTAAAAAGTTTTTTAAACCCTTTACTTGATTAATGTCTTCTCTAAAAGTTGTACTTGGCTCATATTCTGAATATTTAAAAAATAAAGCTTTCTTTTCAATTTTTATTAAATTACCATCTGATATTAATTTTTCTGCTACACTATCTAGTACCTTATTAAACCAATTAAGTATTTTTGTGTAATGTTTTTTTGACCATTTTTCAAATTCTTTTGATTCTAATATACCATCTTTACTAGCTTCATATAACATATCATATACTTCTTTTTCAAAATTATTGGCAAAATCTGCATTATTACTCAATACAACTGAAGTTTTTTCTTTTGAAAATAAACCACTTTTTTCTTCTTTTTTTATTGATATTCTATTTTCCTTTAACCATTTTAGTAATACAGCACCTAATAAATCAGTTTGTTTTTTCATTAATCCATAATTGTATGCGATATAATATGCTTTAAAAATGTCTTTGTTACATGGAATATCTCTAAAATTTGGAATACCTTTTGTTTTTTTATCTTCTGGAGATATAGATAACCTATATTTTTGACCATTTTGTGGCATAGTCTTACAAGCAGCTACTATAATAACTATTATAAAAATCCAAAATGCAAATGACAATATTGCAAATATAGCTCCTAATAATGCATTTTCTTCGTGACTTACTGCACCTTTTTGAGCCATTTCATAATAATAATTAAAATCATGATTTAATATATTAGTTGTTTTATATGTACCTTTTGGAAACTTAATTAAAGCAACCATGTATTCATCACTATTTAATTTTCCTTCAGTAGATAAGTATACTTTACCATCATAAACATATGCATATCCATCCTTATAACCATATCCCCATACATCTAAATTGTCTTCAAAAGGTGTATCACTATATATTACTATATTTACTGAACTTGGTGCTGGAGATATTGAACTTAATAGGTTCCAATATACTATATCAGCATCATCTACCTGAGATACAAATTTTTTAATTGTATATGTTAAAGTATATGTATGTCTACTATAACTACTTTTTCCAAAGCATAATTCAACACCATTATTTGTGTAATTATATCCATATTTATATGATTTGTTACTGAATGATGCATCTACATTCCATTCAACCAAAGTATATGTTCTACTTTCGTCTCTAACTTCAAAATCTGTAATAGTTGAATTTCCTATATTATGAAATGCATGATAATATTCTGTTTTTTCAGTTGGATTTGCCACCCAAGTTTCTGTAACATGAGCATCACCATTATTATCAATATAAATATCCATATTTATTGAAGAAATAGATTCAGCATTAATACTTTGAATATTAAAAAATACTATTGATATTAAAAATATATACTTAAAAATTTTTTTCATATTATTCTCCTTCTACAATAAAAGGCTTACTATAAGCCTAAAATTGTACTTTTGGTGTTTCTCTATCTTTTTCACTAGCTTCAAAAAATTTAAATTTTTCAAATCTAAAAATACTAGCTACTATATTAGATGGAAACATTTCAGTTTTATTATTGTAATTTAATACATTGTCATTATAAAACTGTCTTGAATAAGTAATCTTATTTTCTGTTTCTTCTAGACTTTTTTGTAAATCTAAGAAATTTTGATTTGCTTTTAATTCAGGATAACTTTCAGTTAAAGCAAATAATCTTGATAAAGCTTGTGTAACTTCACCTTCTGCTTTCATAGCTTCTTCTGGTGTAGTAGCACTTACTGCTTTATTTCTAGCTTCAATAACTGCTGTTAAAGTACCTTCTTCATGTTTAGCATATCCTTTTACAGTTTCTACTAAATTTGGAATTAAATCAGCTCTTCTTTTTAAAACTACTTCAATTTGACTCCATCCATCTTTTACTTTGTTTTTTAATCCTACTAATGTGTTATAAGTTGAAATAACATATAATATTAATAATACAAGGATTACAACAATGATCCATACCATTTTTACTCCTCCATTCTATTAACATTATATAATATTTTTTACATTTTTGGAATACTTTTTTAATTTTTATTAAAAATATATATTGAAAGGGTGATTATATGAACATAAGTATTAGAGAACATATTAAAAAAAATTTTAAAGATTCTTCTATTCAAGATTTAGAAGATAGTATTAAAGAATCAGTAAATTCTAAAGATGAGGTTGTACTACCTGGATTAGGTGTTTTATTTGAAATTTTGTGGAAAAATTCTAATAATACTGATGAGATTTTAAATGTTATCTATAATAATTTATAATTGACACATTTTTCAAATATATGTTACTATATATTTGGAGGATAGTTATGAGGAAGTTTTTTTATTTATTAGTTATTTCTTCTATTATTTTTTTGTTAGTAGGATGTACGACTACTAAATATTATACATATAAAATAAATAACGGCGATAAAATTAAAATAACAATAAAAACAAATAATGGATATGATATAAATTATAATACACCATTTGAATTAAGTAAAAATAAGGAAATTATTTCATATGGATTTTTTATTGATAGTGATGAATTTGAAAAATATAAAGAATTAGGTAATGATAATAATAAATTTGAGATGATTGAAAATAATTCAAATGATGACATCGAATATATTTTTTATAAATATAATACTGATAGTACAGAATATAATTACGTTATTAAAATTAAAAATTCAAATACTGGTATAGTTATAGCAAATAACATATCATTAGATTCAGCTAAAGATATGTTTGAACATTTAAATTTTAAAAAAGTAAAATAAAAAGCCACTTTAGGCTTTTTATTTGTATATACCCATATAGTATTTTTTCTTACCCTTACGAATAACTAAATATTTATTTCCAATTGCTTTTGATCTATCTATCAATTCACTTTCATCTAACATTTTGTTCCCATTAATAGTTATTGATCCTGCACTTATAAATTCTCTTGCTTCTCTTTTACTTGTAGCTATAGAATTATTTACAAGTAAATCTATTAAAGATAATTCTTTTGCTTCAAAATTTGGAACATCTTTAAAAGCATCTTCTATTTCATCAATACTTAAACTATTTATATTACCACTAAATAATGCTTCACTTATTTTAACAGCTTTATTAAATTCTTCTTCTCCATGTAAGAATGTGATAACTTCTTTAGCTAAGGTCTTTTGAGATAGTCTTAATTCTGGTTGTTTATTATGTTCTATTTCTATATTTTCTATTTCTTCTTTTGTTAAAAATGTTAATTTTTTAAGATAATCTATTACACATGTATCATCTGAATTTATTAAATATTGATATAATTCATAAGATGATGTTTTATTTTTGTCTAACCATAAAGCATTTCCTTCAGTTTTTCCGAATTTTACTCCATTAGCGTCTAATACTAATGGCATAGTCATTCCATATAACTCAACATTGTTTTTCTTACGAGCTAATTCTATACCTGTAGTAATATTCCCCCATTGATCTGATCCTGCTACTTCTAGAGTCGCTCCTTTTGTTTCATATAAATGAACAAAATCTAATCCTTGTAAAATAGTATAAGCAAATTCACAGAAAGTAATACCTGTCTCTAGTCTTCTACTTATAATATCTTTATCTAACATATAGTTAACATTTATATATTTTCCATAATCTCTTAAGAAATCTATTGTATTTATATCTTTTATCCAATCATAATTATTTACTACTTCAAATCCAAATATTTCTTTAGCTTGTTTAGTTAATCCTAAAACATTTTTTTCTACTGCTTCTTTTGTAATCATTTGTCTTTCTTTAGATGGTTTTGGATCTCCTATTAGTCCAGTAGCTCCACCTATTAGTAATATTGGTTTATGCCCATATTTTGCTAAACGAGTAGCTATTAAAAAGCTTGAAAAGTGTCCTATATGCATTGAGTCTGCTGTTGGATCTGTTCCAATATAAAATGTTAATTTTTCATTATTTAATTTATTTTCCAATTCTGGACTACTTATATCCTTTATTAGTCCCCTCCATTTTAAATCTTCATATAATGTCATATTATTCCTCCCTTAGTAATTAGTATTTAGTCTTTCTTCTATTATAGTTTGTTTTTTTGTTATTGATTCAATTATTTCAGTTTCTTTTATATTTAATTTATCTGATATTAATAATAAATTTGAAAATATATTATTTACTAGTTCTTCACTTAAATTATTATATAGTTTTGTTCCTAGTATATATGTCTCATTTATTATTTCTAAAATATTTAAATCACTTTTTTTATTAGGTATTTCAATATCCATATTAAGTACGTTGTAAAAATACATTAGCATTGTAAAACAATCTGCCAATTCTTCTAACATTTCTTCTCTTTTTGGCTTCTTAATTGTCCAATATTTAAAGCATTTAGTTTCATTAACAAATTCTCCTAATTCACTTAAAAATTCTATACAGTTTTTTTCGTACATTAATTTATCTTCTTGATATTTTTCTATAAATATATCATCTAATTTTTTATTTACGCTATATACAGTATTCCAATTATTCATGACAATCACAGTCCTTATGGGAATCTTTAATAATTTCTACTCCACTACTAGTTCCTATTCTTGTAACACCTAAATCAATAAGTTTTTCTACTTGTTCTAGTGTTTTTATTCCACCACTTGCTTTTATTTCTAATAAATCATTTTTATTTTCACTTATTATTTCGACATCACTTAATTTTACAGGTCCATTAAATCCTGTACAAGTTTTTATAAAATTTACAAATGTATCATTACATATTTCTGTTAGTTTTGCTATTTCGATTGGCTCTAGTAAATTTGTTTCAATTATTACTTTTAATACTTTTCCGTCTATAGCATCTCTTACTGTTTCTATTTCTTGTTTAATATATTCATAATCTTTATTTTTTAAAGCTTGTATATTAATGACCATATCTATTTCATCAGCACCATTATTTATAGCATCTATTGCTTCAAATTCTTTAGTTGAAATAGTTGAATATCCATTAGGAAATCCTATTACAGTTGTTATACCTACGTTGCTTCCTTTTAACATTTCTTTTACGCTTGATACATAGTATGGACTTACACATACTGTTTCAAATTGATATTTTATAGCATCTTTACATAGTTTTTCAATATCATTAGCTTTAGCATCCATTTTTAAATTTGTACTATCAATATATTTATTTAATTCCATTATAACATCTCCTTTAATTCAATAATATTTGTTATTTTATCTTTATAATCTGGATATTTATTTTTGTAATCGATTAGTATAGTTTTTAAACCTGCATTTTGTGCGCCTATTATATCTAATCACCTACCATAACACATTCACTAGGTAAATTATTTTTACATGCATATATAAACGCTTCTTTATTTGGTTTATTTAGTACTTTATCTGTTCCTATTACTTCTTTGAAGTATTTTAATATATTAGCATTTTCTAGTCTACTTGATTGTTGATCTGTAAACCAATTTGTTAAAACTATTAAATCATATTTTTGATATAAATATTCTAGTGTATCTATTGTTTCTTTATTATAATCTGGTGACACACATTTTTTTAAATTATTTTTCCACATTTCTACAAAATTGTTTGGTAAATCTATTTTAGTTTGTTTTTTAAATAATTCTAATAAATATTCTTCTTTATAGATATTATATTTTGATTCATAAATATTAATAGCTTTTTTTAAGTTAGTTAATATGCTATCATCATAATTAATATTTAATTGTTCTAAAGTTTCATTTAATGTATTTAAAAATTCTTCTTTCCAAATAATTAGTGTATTATCTAAATCAAATATAATTTTTTTAATCATACAGCCTCCTTAAAATAAAAAGTCATTATGTATAAGGGCGTAATATACGCGGTACCACCTTATTTCCATAATGACTTATGCTTAATCTCTTAACGCGAGTAACGATTTAACTCCAAATATGTATTTCTTTATTTAAACTTGATTAGTTTTCATCTACCACTAATTTTCTAATTACTATTTAAATAAATACTTATTATTTTTCTCAATTAATTGATATTAATATACTATTTTTTTGATTTTTTGTCTAGTTCTTTTTTTAAAGTTTTTTGAAATTCATTTGAATTTTCATTTGAATTAGAATTACTTTTATATTTACCTATATTTATTTTTGATATAGGTTCTACTTTTTTTACTTTATTTATTTTCATGAATATTTTCTATTATATTTTCTATTTTTTTGCCATAAGCTATTGATTCATCATACACAAATTCTAATTCTGGAATATGTCTTATTTCTAATCTTTCTGCTAGTTCTTTTCTTATAAATCCTGATGCATTTTTTAATGCTTTCATTGTTTCAGCTATTTTATCTTCTTTTAATACAGTTACATATACTTTAGCAAAACTTAAATCGTTTGTTACTTTTACATCTGTTACTGTTACAAATCTTATATCTTCATCTTTTACTTCAGAAGCTAAAACATAACTTATTTCTTTTAACATTTGACTAGCAATTCTATCTATTTTTATACTCATTTTCATCACCTAGTTAATTATATCAAATATAAAAAGAAAACTCAACTTAGTTAAGCTACCTTTTCTTTAATAGTATTTCTTATTTTTGTTAATCTTCTTGATATCTTTACTTGAGACATATTTGTTAAGTTACCTATTTCTTCTTGTGATTTAGTTAAATTATATATTAGGATTTTTTTGTCTAGAGGCGCTAAAGATTTTATTGCTTCTTTTAATTCTATTAATGTATCTATATCTTTATTTTCTACACCTATTATATCTTCTAATAAAAGATCTTTTGTATCACTTTTTATAGAGTAATGAATGCTTCCTACTGGTTCACTTGCTTTTATTGCTTCTACTAATAGTTCTTCTTCTATTTCTAAATATTCAGCTATCTCTTTTATAGTTGGTTCTCTCATTAGTTTTTGAGATAATAATATTTTACATTTTTCCATTTTTAATTTTAGTTTTGTTAAATCTCTATTTACTTTAATAGTTCTATCCTTTTCAATTAATTTAAACATTTCTCCAACTATGTAAGTATAAGCATATGTACTAAATTTTGTTTCTAAATTATTATTATAATTTTTGTATGCTTTTGTTAATCCCAACCATCCTGCTTGATATAAATCTTCTTTACTTTTATATGATGGAAAGTTTTTCATAGCATAATAAATTAATTTGTAGTATTGTTCTACTTCTTCATTTGTCATTTTATCACCTATATTTTTATTATTTTAAAAGCATCTAACTCACTACTAGTGAATGTTATATCTAAATCATCTACCTTTCTTTTTCCACAAAGTAACAATTTACCATTATTTTTTTTACATAGTTTACAAATATAGTTAAAAATATTTATACCTATATTATCTATATAATCTAATTTATCTATATTGATAACTACATTGTTTAACCCATTATTAGAAATTAAATTAGTTACTTCTTTTAGGTCATTTACAGTACTTTTTGATAAAATACCTGTTAACCTTACAAATAATATTCCTTTTCTTATTTCTAAATCACTTTTTAGCATATCATCACTCTCCATCTATACTCTAGCACAACTAATAAATTGCTTCTACATATTCGACAAAAGAAGAATATCTTTTTGATACTCTTATTATATTATAAATACATATGTTCGTCAATACTAATCATTTTTGTTTTTAATAAATTCTCTTAATAATTTAGTTAAAGCTCTTTTTTCTATACGCGATACATAACTTCTAGATATATTTAATTCTTTTGCTATTTCCTTTTGAGTTATTTCTTTATCAGTTAGTAAGCCATATCTTCTTTCTATAATATCTTTTTCTCTATCATTTAGTACACTATAGTATTGTTTTAAATTTTTTAAATTATTTTTATTATGTAAGTCCATTTCAAAGTCTGGTTTAGGTGTTTTAATTACGTCTATAAATGTTATTTCATTACCATCTTTATCAAATCCTATAGGTTCATTTAAGCTTACATCTTTACTATGTTTTTTTGAATTTCTGAAGTACATAAGAATTTCGTTTTCCGCGCATCTTGCAGCATAGGTTGTTAGTCTAGTTCCATGTTTATTTGAAAAACTATCTATTCCTTTTATTAGTCCAATAACCCCAATACTTATTAAGTCATCAGCATCTTCTTTAGAATGTTCATATTTTTTTACGATATGAGCAACTAATCTTAAATTGTGTTCAATTAATTTATTTCTTGCTTTTTCATCACCTAATTTAGCTTTCTTTAAACATTCTTCTTCCTCTTCTTTTGATAAAGGGTCCGGGAATACTTGATTTGAATAAGCAGCTGTAAAGATATATAAATCTTTAAATAAATATTTAATAATTTTTTGTAAAATAAAAATCACACTCCTAATTAAGAATATGTGATTTATTTTTTTTAATATTTTGTCCTCTATATTTTATTATTATTTAATTTGCATAAACTCATTATTTATGATATTATGTATGTAGTCAAGGAAACTTGCATAAAATAAGATGGGAATACTTAATACGCAAATGTTGAGTACTTACCACATATTGGGTTAGCGCTTAATCAGTTGATTGAGTGCTTTTTTCTTATTATAGGTTACTATATTACTAAAATAAAAAGTAAGGCGATAAGTAAGAAGATAATAAGAATAAGAGAAAGAATCAAAAAATCTTTCTTAGACATTACTATCAGCCTCCTTTCACATGAAAGTTGGCAAGCACTCAACTATTAAGTATTCCTTAATTAAAATTATACATGAATAATTATATAAATCAACATTTATATTCAATAATTTTTTGTAAAATAAAAATCACACTCCTAATTAAGAATATGTGATTTATTTTTTTAATATTTTGTCCTATTTTCTTTTCATTAAATCATTTATTTGTCTTTCTAGTTCAATAGCATTATCACCAATTATTATTTTTAATTGGTTTTCTATTTCAACTATACCTTGAGCTCCCATTTTTTGAATTGCATCTTTATTTACTAAAGTTACATCTTTTAGTGTTACAACAAATCTAGATTTATTAAATTCATAACTTTCAATATTTTCTTTTCCACCTAAATTACTTACTAATTTATTTATTTCTATTTTAAAATCTTTACTTTTTGATTTAGTAATAGCTAATGCGATAATAACTAATACTACTAAAATAATTATATATTGTATCCATTCCATAATATCACCTATTTAATTATATCTTATTTTTTAATTTATTCATAGTATTTTTTTTGATATCAGTATTTTTTAGCATAATTTACCTATATTAATAATGGTGATAACTATGAAAAATTTTAATAAATTTCTTATCATTTTAATTATTATTTTAGCTATTACCAGTATTTATTCTATATATAGTGCTTCTATTATTTTAGGAAGTAACTATTCTGATTTATGGATTAAACAAATTATTTGGTATATTATAGGTTTTATAATTATTTTAATTATATACAAGGTTAAAAATGAATTTATATTTAAACATATATGGAAGTTTTATATAGTAGGTAATATATTATTACTTAGTTTATTATTTTGTGGAAAAGTTATAAATGGAGCTAGATGTTGGTTTGAAATACCTTATATTGGTACATTTCAACCTAGTGAATTTATGAAAATAATTTTAATTTTAACATTATCTAAATTTTGTGATGATTTTTTTAGAAATAATAAAAAAATATCTATTAAAAATGAATTTATATTTCTAGTCAAAGTTTTTTTCATTGTTTTATTACCTAGTATTTTAACATTTTTAGAACCTGATACTGGATCAGTTATAATATATTTAATTATAACTCTTTCTATATTGTTTATAAGTGGAGTTAGATATAGATGGTTTATTTTAGTATTTGCTGTACTTGTACTTATTATTTCTTCTATATTATATTTATATTTTTTAAAAAAAGACTATTTTATTTCTATATTAGGTAATGATTTTTTTCTTAGAGTTGAAAGAATAATAGACTGGTCTAATAAAGATGGATTTCAATTAGAAAAAGGAATAACCGCTATTGGATCAGCTGGTATTTTTGGTCACGGATTATTTAATACTCCTATTTATTTTCCAGAAGCAGAAACTGATTTTATATTTGCTGTATATAGTAGTAATTTAGGATTTATTGGATCAATATTTTTATTTACTCTTATATTTTTATTTGATATTTTATTAATAAATATTGCTTTCAAAAGTAACAAACTTGGTAAATTAATGATTGCTGGTATAGTGGGTATGTTAATATATCAACAATTTCAAAATATAGGTATGACCTATGGAATAATTCCTATTACTGGTATAACTTTACCATTTATTAGTTATGGTGGTTCTAGTTTATTAAGCTATATGATAATAGTTGGCTTAGTATTAAATGTAAAAACTCGCAAATAGCGAGTTTATTGTCTTATTTCGGTACATTCATTACAGTTGTCACATTTTTCTATACCAATTAAATATAAATCAAAATCTGAATATTCATTGACATGAGCTTTAACTTTAGTAGTTAAAGGTATTTCATTGCCAGTTTTTAAATCTTTTAATGGATTAGATAATTCTCCACTTTCTACTACTTCACTTAAACTTATACAATATGTATTTCCTGGTACTAATGGATATTTAACTTTTTTATAACTTAAATAATTATTAACAGATGTCTTAATAGTTTGAATACTTGCAGCTGATATTTCTTCTTTTTTATTGTTTACTAAATCTAATATTGATGGAATAACAGTTATTGATATTAATAACATAACTAATATAACAGCTATCATTTCTACTAATGTAAATCCACGTTTCATATCATCACCATTTTAATTATATCTTATTTTGATTAAAAAAAAAATAGTTTTTACTATTTTTCTTCTTTTGCAACAACTTCTTTTCCTTTATAAGTTCCACAATTTGCACATACTCTATGTGGTCTTACTGCTTCTCCACATTTTGGACATGCTACTGTCGCATTAGCGCTTATAACATAGTGAGTACGACGTTTTCTTCCTCTAGTTTTACTAACTTTTCTGAATGGAACTGCAAATAATTGTAATTCTAATGTCATCATTTATAACACCTCGCTTTTCATTTCAACAAATCTTTCAATTTTTCTAATTCTGGATTTGGACTTGATATTACTTCACCAGTAACAACTTGCCAACCATCACCTTTAAGAGAATTAGTATCTATTTCATCACTTACAACTCTCATGGGAATTTCCATTAATATATTTTCCCATATAATTGGAAAAATATCAATAGTATTTTCATTTTTTTTATCAAAAACTCCTATTTCTTCTAGTAAATCTTCTATATTACCATCTATTTCTGTATTAAATTCAATATCTACCGGTTTAAGGGTAACACTACAAGGTAATGTCATTATACCTGATAATATAGCGTTTATATAGTATCCTTCACTATCTTTAGTAATTGTTCCATGTAATTCTGTATCTTTTAACTCTATTATTTCTGTATTGCTGACATCTATATCTAGTTTTTCATTTATTTCGATAGATGTTTCTATACCACTTTTTAATTTTGTTATATCTATATTCATGATATCACCACAAAGATAGTATATCATAACTTTTTTAAATAATCTAGATTATAGTTTAAAAATGTGCTATTATTAAGATGGTGGTAAGATGAAAAGTGTAGGAATAATATGTGAATATAATCCATTTCATAATGGTCATTTAAAACATTTAAATGAAGTAAAAGAAATGTTTTCAGGTTATACAATTATTTTAGTTATGAGTGGTAATTTTACTGAAAGAGGAGATGTTAGTATTATCTCTAAATGGGATAAAACTGAGATTGCTTTAAAAGCTGGTATTGATTTAGTTATTGAACTTCCTTTCTTTTTTGCTAGTCAAAGTGCTGATATATTTGCTCGTGGTGCCATTCAAATATTAAATCATTTAAAAGTTGATGCTATTGTATTTGGTAGTGAAAGTAATAATGTCAACAATTTAATTGAAGTAGCTAAAATAACTAATAGTAAAAAATATGATAAGTTAGTTAGAAATTATTTAGATGATGGTTGTAATTATCCTACTGCTTTATCTAAAGCAATATATGATTTAACAGGTAAAAAAATTATTAAACCTAATGATATTTTAGGATTATCATATATCAAAGAAATAATAAATCTAAATAGTAATATTAAACCTATTTCTATTAAAAGAGAGGATAATTTTAATGATTCATTTTTGTATGAGGATATTACAAGTTCTACAAGTATTAGAGAAAGTTTAAAAAATAATCAGGTTATTGATACTCAAGTACCAGAATTTGTTAAACCTTATTTAGACAAAAAATTACATTTTATCGATGATTATTTTAGTTTACTTAAATATAAAATATTAACTTCTATTAATGTTTTACAAAGTTATCAAACGGTTGATGAAGGTATACAAAATAGAATTATGAAATTTATTATTTCTTCTAATTCTTATAATGAGTTTATTTTAAAAATTAAAACTAAAAGATATACATATAACAGATTGAATCGTATGTTTACACATATTTTATGTAATTTTACTAAAGAAGAAGCTAGCCTTTTTCATGATGTTGAATATATTAGAGTATTAGGATTTGATTCAAATGGTAGAACTTATTTAAATAATATTAAAAAATGTGTTAGTATACCAATCATTACTAATTATTCTTCAATTAAAAATAGGATGCTTAATTTGGAATTTAGAACAACTTGTGTATATGCATCTATTTTAAATAGTGAAAACGCTACTAAATTAATTGAAAAAGAATATAAAAATTCTCCAATAATATATTAAAAAATTCTAGTGATTAAAAACTAGAATTTTTTTATTAATATGCTAAAACTACACGGAAAGCACAAGTACTGCAGGCACGACCGTCGTAACGAGCAAAGTCAAGAATTCCAGCACCAATTCCCATGTCGAAATTGCCACCACGATAGACCCAAGGGTAAGTCACCGTAGAAAAGTACGCGCTATCACTATACCATAGACCTCTACCTCCACTTGAACTATTAGATTTGGATACTGCTATTTCTTTATTTCCATCCCCTAAATGTCCATTTTCATATTTATACCATGTATCATTATTTAAATCGGTAGAATTGGCTGTATATATATCATAGTATCTTGTATCGGTTGGAAAATCTATTCCTGTTGTTAAACTTGTTAATCCTGATGTATCACTATCACATGTTGGACATCCATATGTTCCATTAAATCCTGAATTATATTTACTATTTCGTCCACTTATTTGATTACCTGATGCATCTTTTACTACTCCCATTACATATTCCCAGTTTCCTCCACTCATATCATAGATTCCACTTATATTTCCTGTTGTACTTGCTTTATTGTTTGCTTCATTATATGCATAGCCACTTGAACATGATGATTGATTACTATTTACAGTTGCCGAAGTACTCGATGCACTACATCCTGTTATTGTTGTACCATATTGCCACTGACCTGTAAATTTGGATGTACTATTTAAATATCCTGTATTTATATTATTTGGGTATACTTCTTCGCATCCTGTTTCCGTACATTTTCCATATAATGAATATGTTAAATAAGCTACTGCTCCCCATTCACTATTCTTCATCATATGTGAGTTTAATCCTTCATTTATTCCTATTCCTAATGTATAAAATTCACTTACTTTTTTGTTTGTTAAACTTCTTACATTTGGTTTTATTATTATATTTGAAGCA
>CAKPFM010000019.1 GCA_934153945.1 uncultured Bacilli bacterium | reverse complement strand
AGTCTTTTTACATTATATTTACTTCCTCTTATTTCTATTTGTCTCATTTCTTCATCACTTATATCTAGTACATTATTGACTAAATTTAATAGACTATTTGATTTTCCTTTTATTGTTCTTACATCATTTTTTATTTCTATTACATCATTTTCATTTAGTGCTTTTTCACTTGTTTCTATTATTTTATTTATTGGTGTTTTTATTTGATTTGATATATTAAATAGAAATTCTGTCTTTTCTTTATTTGATTCTTTTGCTAGTTCTCTTGCTTTATGGAATTCTCTTAACATTTGTAAGTCTGGATTTTCTATTGTGAAATACATTAAAATTGTAATAGCAGTTAATAGTGAAGTGACTAATAAAAGATATGGATGTATATATTGTATTAATACTACTGGTACACCTATACATATTAACATAATAAATGGTATAGTCTTCTTTTTAGTTAAATATTTTGAATATTTTATAATATAAATTAAAGAAATAAATATACATACAGCACTAACTAAATAAACAAAATATGAATTTAAACCATATACATAAACATAATTATCACTGTTATAGTAATCAAATGGTAAGATATAACTTATAAATGAAAAAATTATTAATAATATTAAAAATATTAGTATAATTTTATCTTTTAATTTAGTTGTTAATATTTTTTTGGCAGAATATGCAGTAAAAATAGTATAAAGTGTAAATAGCATCATATATAACAATAAATATATATAATAAAATTCTACTATTAAATATCTAAATATACTATTTGATGGTAAATTTAAATGGGCATATATACCAATTATGTCTAATAATATTCCAATAAAATCAACTATTAAAATTATGCTGAAAACTTTATTTTCAAGTAATTTTATTCTTTCTTTACTGAAATATAAAATAATTATAACTGCTAAATAAAACAAACTTGCTATTAGTAATAGAATACTAGCATTCATTTAATCACCTCTTTATTCTTTTTTCAGAATCAACAACATTATCTATTATTTGCTTATTTTCCTCTATTCCTTTTAAGACAGAATCAGTCCATATTTTTTTGCCTTCTTCAATTGTGATATTACTCATAGTAAAAGGAACGCCATAATTTATTATAACACGATGTTTAATCTTTTTTAATTTTGGAAACCATACAATAGAAATTGGTTGAATTAAAGCATTATTGTCTTTTGCAAATCTAAAGGCACCATTTTTAACTTCTAAAATTTCGCCATTTGCTGGATTTTTATTAGTTGTACCCTCTGGAAATATTCCTATATTACTACCATTTTTCAAATAGTAATTTGTTAAATCAATCATTTCATGATTATCTCCGCCCCTATTAACAGGTATTAATCCCATTCCATGAAAAAGCTTTGAAGTAATTTTACATAAAATTGGATTTTTGCTATTATTAAATATACTATCTTCTCCAGTAAAAAATCTTCTTAAAGCTGCCCAATGTATAGCATCATCAACTGACATTACTAAAAAGAATGGATCTAATGTTTTTCTATGATTTGATGCATACACAACAGGTCCATTAGATACTAAATTTTGCTTATTCAAAATAATTGGTTTATATAAAAAGTTTACAAATGGAGTTCCTATATTTTTTACTAATTTATAATTAAACTCTGTACGTTTTATGTTAGGATATGTAACAATATTTTCAACTTTTTTATCTACACTAATTTTATCAATTTTATTAATTAAATTCCAATTTTCATATGTATCAACTTTAATAGCTTTTTTTTCATCAATATTTTTATTATAACTAGATGATATATACATGCATTTAATATCACTTGGCAAAGAATTTATTATTGATTCTTTATCATCAACGTGAATGTCAGGTTTAATATTTTTCAATTGTTCTATTTTTTCTTCATCTGAATTTGTAAATATTAATTTACTATATTTAACATTAGAAAGTCTAAATTTTAATATTGTTGACATTCTAACAAAAAAGCCAATTAAGTTTTTATCACAAGCTTTTCTTCTAGAAGTAATTATTATTACTTCATTGCCATATTTTTTCAAACTATTTAAAGTATTTTTAACACCTTTTCTAAATGGGGTTAAAAGATATTTTAAATAAAATTTATTCCAAAATTTATTCATAATTTCATTAGCTTTATTTTCAGCTTCTTTTTCTGTATAGTTTTGTTCAATTAGTTTATCTTTAATTTCATACATTTCATCAATATCATAGCCATCATAATTTGTTAATTTAATGTTATATTTTTTAGTAATATAATTTTGATTATCTAAAATAAATTTTTCAAAATTTGTTAGTGTACCATCTATATCAAAAGTTATTTTCATATTATCACCTACTTTTTTTATGTACTTTTTCTAGTTCTTGAAGTTGAACATAATCTATTTTGTTTAATTTTGTTAATGGTAACTTATCTATTTGTTCAAATTCAAATACTCTTTCATATTTATCCAATTTAGAATTACAGTACATTTGAAATTCTTCTATTAATTCATTTGTTAATTCATATCCATCTTTTAATACTATATATGCTTTTGGAACATTCATTTTATATGGATGTGATATTCCAATAACTGCACATTCTTTTACTTCTCTTAATTCATTTATAACAGTTTCAATTCTACTCCTATAAACATTTATTCCACTAACAACAATTACTCCTTTATCTCGATCAATAAATTTAATTTCTCCATTTGGAAGCATTTCACATATATCACCAGTATGTAACCATAATTTCCCATTTTCTATTTTCAATACTTTATTTGTTTCATCATTATTGTTGAAATATGATTTCATAACAGTAGGTCCATTTAAACACAATTCACCAGGTTCATTATATCCAACTTCTTTTCCATCATCTAAACTAACAATTTTTATATTATTTAGTGGTAAAGGAAATCCAACGCTATCGTTATCAATTGAATTTAATCCTGTAAATGATATAGCAGCAGTTCCCTCTGTTAAACCCATACCAATAAATATTTCATTGCCAATATTATGTTCTTTTCCCCAATTATTAATTTCATTTCTTAATTTAGGATCTAACCTATCACTACCACTTATTAATACTTTTAAATAGTCCATATTTTGATTTTTATATACTTGAGAGCTAATCATAGACTTATATAATGTTGGTGGCCCTAATATTAATGTTGGTTTATTTTTTATCACTGATTTATTAAATATATTTTTATCATATTTTGCATGTAAATCAACAGCAATTCCTGAACATAATGCCGCTAAAATAGTATTTACCAAACCAAATCCATGGAATAATGGTGCGACACCTTCAATTACATCACCAGATTTATATGATGGAATAGTATTTTGTAATTGAATAATATTTGCTATAAAATTTTCATCTGTCATGGCTGCTAATTTTGAAGTACCTGTTGTACCTCCTGTAGTTAATAGAAATGATATTTTATTTTCAAGATTTTGTTCATATTCTAAATCAATTTTTTTATTTGGTTTACACATTAAAGAACTAACTTTAATATCTTTTTTTATAGTTAAATTTTTTATTTCATTATTTATTTTTTTTGTTATTAATTTGTACTTTTTAGGAATGAATGAATTAGTTATTTTTAATTTAATTATAGATATACTTACATTTAATTTATCTCTTAATTTTTGCAATTTATATAGGGTTTTAAATTTTAGTGACATCATATTTTCAATATCTGCTTTTAAAATCAATTCAACATTTGTTTTATCAGCTATCTTTAGAAATTCTTTTTCACTTGTATCTGTAATCATTGCACATTTTGCATTTGTAGTACATAAATATTTTTTAATATCTTCTGCTTTTGACAATGGATGTATTGGTAAACAAACAGCACCTAAAATATTTGTCGCTAGTATGATGTTTAGTGCCTCTGGTATATTTGGTGAACATATTGCTACAACATCTCTAGGTTTTATTTGATATTTTTCTTTTAAATCTTTTACACAAGAAAAAATTGAACTAAAAAATTCTCTATAGGTATATTTTTTGTCATAGTAAATTATTGCAATATTATCTAAATTATTTACATTCGAATAATATAAATATTCAAATAGACTCATTTTTGGAATATTTAACATTGACTGAGCAACTGAATATTGTCTATTCCAAACTTTATCAATTGATGGTTTATTAGACATAACAGTTATTGGATCTTCAATTCTTTTCTTTAAATCATTTTGTTTACATAAAATATTGTTTAATGCTATTTTTAATTCAACATCATCTGATATACAAGTTTCAATACAATTGTTTAATTCTTTCTTTAATGTTTTGTCTTTTTTGCTTACTATCGTATGAATATTTTTAGTATTAAGTACTTTATTATATAATTCATTATTGCAATATATTATTTCTGTGCAATTTAAATCATTATTTTTTAAAAACTCCTCAACAATTATTTTCCAATAAGGATTTTCTTTATTAGGAACAATAAAATAAACTTTATTGAATTCATTAATATATTTTGTCAACATATTAATGTTTTGAAAATTAGTATTTTTTTTAATGAAATTAATTAAGTCTTTTTTTAATTTTAATTTATTTAATATGCCATTATTCTCTATTAATTCATCAACATTAGATAAATTTTCAAGTATTAAATTTAGATTAAAAACAACATTCATAACTCCCACCCCGCAAATAACTTTCTATAGTTCATTATAGATGAATTTTCTTAAATTGTAAAGTATATTAGTAAACTTTTTGGAAGCAAAAAAGATAGTGAATTTCACTATCTAATTTAATTTACTTACTTTTTTCAAAATATAATTTTTAACTATAGTCATATCACCAACAGTCGTTAGATCATTACCATCTAAGTCAGAGGCTTTTCCTATAATAAATTCTCTTTCTAATTTTTTAAGTATTATATTTTTTATATAAGTAATATCACTTACTGTTACTAAACCATCACCATTTAAATCACCTTTTACAACTATAACTAATTCATCATATGTAGTATCATTTATTTCTAGTTTTATTTTCATATTTGTTCCTACATATTTATCTAAATCAGTTATTCTATTATTATCTTTATCATAAACATAAAGTGTACTTTGATTGTTATCAAAATTAATAACATAATCTGATAATTTAGTTTTAGGTTCAGAACCTATTGTATATTTAACTTGAGTATCACGATATATATCATAAACACCACTTGTTATTTCTGTTTTAATAACAGATACATTAATAATTGCTTTGATACTATTATTATGAGTACTTCTTAATTCAATAGTTGTATAACCTTCTTTTAATCCTGTAATAGTTCCATCATTTACAGTAGCAATTAAAGGATCATTGCTTATCCATTCAACATCTTTATATGATGTATCTACTGGATTTAAAGTATAAGTAATTAGTTTTGATTCATTTTCTTTAAGAATAATACTATTCTCACTTACTATAATAGAATTTATTTCTTTATTTCTTATAACTTTAATATTGATTGTTCTAGTAGTTCCATCTTCAGCTGTTACTATTATAACAATATCATTTTCTCCATAATTTAGATTTTGAAGTTCATTACCTGTTACTTTAGCAAATTCATTTTTTAAAATAGCTTCAAATGATATAACACTAACATTATCATCTACTTCTATTTGGTAATCATAAATATCATTACTATATTCTAAACTACCACTAGATGGTATTAAATCAACTAATTCTGTATTGCTAGATAATTTTCTATTTATTTTAATTTTATAAATATTTTTATCACCATTTTCATTAGTTACAGTAATTATTCTTTCTTCTATTCCACCTTTTACATCAAATGTACCTAATCCTACTACACTACTATTCTCACTTACTGTTCCAGTTAGTGTTAATTCAGTAATGGTTTCATCTAAATCTAATGTATATTCATTAGTCAATTTATCAAATGTAGGACTTAAAGTACCACTAGATGGTATTAAAGATAATAAGTAATTATCATATTCTTGTTTTCTATTAATATTAACAGTATATGTTCTTACATTACCATTTGTTGATTCAACTTCTATATAGAAAGTATTTTCTCCATACTCTAGATTTTGTATTCCTGTACCAGTTACTATATTAGAAATATCTTCTGGAATAGCTTTAATATCAATACTATCTACATTAGAATTTACATCAACTGTATAATATAAATTAGTTTTTTCAAATGATGGATTTAATGTATATCCAACATCCAAACTCTTTAAATAATTACTTGATAAAGACTGTCTATTGACATTAATATAATAGATTGTTTCACTATTTAAATCACTAGAAGTTACTATTATTTTAACTAAATTATTTCCTACTACAAAATTACTGTTTCCTTCTATTTTATAAGTAGCTTCACTATCTTCTAATAATACTTCCATATTTAAAGAAGTTACTTCATATGGAACATTAATATTATAGTTTGTTGTTATTGACTCAAATGATGGAGTTAATTTACCATCTTTAACAATTAAGTTTTTAATTTTTGATGATTTATCAACTTCTTTTATAAATTTTATTTTATAAGTTGTCTTATTTGTATCTTCACTAACTACTACTAGAGAAACTTCAGTTATTTCATTATCTAAATCATAATTTCCATTACCAGTTACAATACTACTACTAACAGTTGGAATACCAATAACATTAACATTATTTATATCTTTATCAACATTTACAGTATATTCTAGTATATTACTATTGAATGCTGGTACTAAAACTCCATTATTAATAATAATATCCTTTAAAGTACTATCAGAATTTTGACTTTTATTTACAATAATTGTATATATTCTTTCATTATTATCTTCAGAGATTGCTGATACCTTAATAATATTTTGACCACTTTTTAGTGAAACATTTCCAATACCTGTTATAGTAGTTTTTTCATCTTCTGCAGTAGCATCAACAATAACATTATTAACACTACTATTAACATTTACAATATAAGGTCCTTGATTTGTTTTATCAAAACTTGGTGTTATTTCATAACCTTGTACTATTAAACTACTTAAATAGTTATTTTGTGATACTTTTTTATTTACTTTTATAGTATAAGTTTTACTAGTAATTTTATCAGGAGCTGTTACAACTATTTTAATTATATTTTCTCCTGTTTTTAAGTTTTTATTACCACTTATTACTACATTAGAATTAATATCAGTTGGGATAGCTTCTATTTCAAGACTATCAATATCACTTGATATTTCTAATTCATAATTTTCTTCATTTTTATTAAATATTGGATAATATTTTTGATTTTTAATATTTAAACTTGATAAAGTAGCATCACTGTTTCCATTACGATAAATTACTAATGTATATATATTTACTATACCATCTTTACTTGTTACATTTATTTGAATTAGATTTCTACCTATATCCAAATTATGTACTCCTAATCCTTCTACTTTAGCATCTACATTTTCTTTTATAGCATTTATTTCAACATTACTTATTGAATTTTGAACTGTAACTACATAGTAATTAATATCTGGATCAAAATCTGGAGTTAATGAACCATTAGATAAAGTTAAACTTAATAATCTATTTGAAAAATATGCATCTTGTTGAACATTAACATTAATTATATAGTTTTTAACATCCCCATTTTCAGCAGTAACTTTAATAGTTACAGGATATGTACCAACACCTTCAAAATTATTGTTTATTATTTCATATGTAGCATTTTTATCTTCTAGTTCAATATCCATATCCTGTTCTTTGAGTAGCTCCATTAGAATATCTTATTTTTGTTGAAGTTAATGTTCCACCGTTACCTCCTGGGTAAACATCAGAACCTCCGCCTCCTCCGGCTGCTACCATAATTCTTGATTTAAGTGATTCAAATTCATTCCAAGTAGTTGATGAAGAAGTAGCTACTAATCTTATATCAGTTGCTCCTCCTCCAGCACCAGATGCTTCATCATCAGAATGGTCATAAGTTCCTGAACCTCCACCATTCCATCCACCAGTAACATTTTTACCAGCTTTACCATTTGCTCCTCTACCACCAACATATACATATAATGTTGTATCTTTTGGTAAATATATTGTTCCAGATGTGTAAGCACCAAATCCTCCACATCCGCCAGCAGCATATGCATTACCTCTACCATAACTACATGCTTTTGAAGTATTTCCTACAGAGTTACCACCTTGTGCTCCCCATAATTCTATTTTATAGTATCCTGTTGCTGGGGCTGTAAAAGTTTGGTATGTTCCTGTATATTCATATCCAAAATCAGTTTGGGCAGGTTTTCCTTCTTTTATGATATTAACTGTATAAACTGTTGGTTCTGAATTTGGTTCGGTAACTGTGATTGTTGCTTTGCCACTATTTTTAATATATCCAAATCCATTAAGTGTTACAGTTGCTTCTTCATCATATGGAGTTGTAACTAATTTTAAACTCATTGTGTTTGAAACAACGGTAACTGAATATGTATATGTTTCTTTATCAAATATTGGATCTATTTCATATCCATCAATTGTTAAATCTTTTAATTTTGATGAATGTTCTCTATAAATATTTAAAGTATATATTGTTGTATTTTTTGAGTCTTCACTAACTACCGTAATAGATACTGTGTTATCACCACTATTTAATTTAACAATTCCAGTTCCATAAGTCGTCTGAGAAGAACGTCCTAGTAATGCTTCTATATTAATTTCATCTGAACTATAAGGAACAGATACATTATATTGTAATTTTTCTGGAGTAAAATTTTCAATTTCGTTACTATCAATTTTAATACCTTTTAAATATTTATAACTACTTGGTTCTCTATAAAAATGAATTACATAAGTAGATATAATACCAACTTTTGATGTTATAACAATTTGATGTTCTGAAGTTCCTATCGGAATATCAAAGTTACCAACACCATATGTAATTGTATTTTCATTATTTGTTAATTGAGCACTTATGTTTACATTTGAAGATTCACTATCTAATGTAACATAGTAATCATGATTGTCAGAAGTAAAAGATGGAGTAATAGTTTCTTTATCAACACTTAATGATGATAAAGTAGGATTTAAAAATTCTTCATCTAATACTAATTGAGTTTTAGTTACTGTACCATTACCACCAGCACCATTACATGAAGTAATACATCTTCTAGCTCCACCTTCAGCTGTTACAGTACCTTCTGTTTCTATCATTCCATAAAATATATTAACGCTTCCTCCACCTGATGATCCTCCTGGGTCAACACGGCCATTACCTGAAGCTCTACCGGCAGTACCTGCTTGTGTTCCATTAGCAGTAATAGTTCCATTATTTATTAAGTTAGGTGTATATAATATTAATAATCCTCCAGTACCATGTGTTTGAACATAATTTTTTATAGTTGCTCTATAAGATTCATATCCACCAGATGGATTACCAACACCACCTAATGATATTTGTTGATATCCAGAACCATTTGATGATCTTACAATACCTTTTGAACCAGCACCACCAGTACTTGAACCTGCTGCAGAAGTAGCAACTCGACCACCGCTACCATCACTATTGGCAGCACCTGATCCTGCACCTCCTGAGTATGATGTTCCAGTTCCACCTTGACCAATATATGCATTATATGACCATCTACGTCCTGAACCTGTACCACCACCACCAGTAGAACGATTTGTACCATTACTACCAGCATTACCATTTTTTACAGTACCAGAGCCTGATGTTATTGAAACTTTTGCGCCACCTATTGCTCCAGTAGCTGGAACATATTCATAAGTTTCATCAGTATTTTTCCATAAATAAACATTTTCACCAGTTGCTTTCGCCCCATGATTATTATTTATATTACCATTATTTGTTAAGGTCCCATTTACTATTAAACTGAATCCTTTTGGTCCTCCATATGTTGTATAATAAGGCCCTACAGTGACATTTTCACCAATTGTAAGGTTACCATTTACTATTACCATTACCATATTTACAGCATTAGTAGTTGCTGTACCAATATCATTGGCGTCTCCAAATGTCATGTTGCTATTCCATTCTTGATCTCCATCGTAAACATATAAATGGATTGGATATGTAACATCATTTACTTTTAATTTATAGTATCCCGTTTCTAAATTGTCACCAATAGCCCATTTAATAATACTTTCATTTTCTTTTTCTATATAGTTTATTGCCTTAACATTATATGAAAACATAAATGCAGCAATAAAAACCATTAACAGAATTGCTAATGAGTGACTTAATTTATTAAACGTATTATTAATGCTACATCTTTTTATCACACGAACCATACTCCTAGTATATATATTTTAATTATACTATATTTAAAATAATTTGTCATTCTTATATAGAAAAAAAATAGAATTTTTTCGTTCTATTTTTCAAAACCACAAATTAATTTTATTTCTTCAGTATATGAATTTTTTTCATATGGTTCAGTTGGATATATAATTACCATTGTATTTGTTTTATCACATTCTTGATTTGTTTTTTTATTGACAAATTTCGCTAATGAATCTTTATTTTGTTCTGAATTATATCTTGATAAATTTTCTAAGTTTATTTTAATTCCGATATCTTTATATTTTTCTAGAAATTTTTTTCTTTCTTCTAGGTTATTTCCAACTTTATCATAATAAAATTCTTCATAAAATTCACTACCTAGTTGTTTTAACAATTGATTTAGTTCTTCTTCTTGATTATCTTTCTTAAACATAAATAAACTTAACATCATTATTAATATAAGTAATACTCCACCTATTATTTTAAAATCAAATTTCATACTTCACCTCTTAATATACAGCTGTTTTTAACTTATCAATATTTTCATTGAATAGTGTAATATAATCTTCTTTGTTAGCTTTTTCTTTATCAGTTAAATTTGATAAATTGTGAATGGTTAATATCCCTGATTTTGTAGCATCCATTATATCTTTTGTAGTATCTGATATTTTAGTTTCATCTAGTGTTAAAACATATTTATTTGTTGTTTTATTTAAGTAATTTACAGCATCACTTATAATTTTATCTGTTACTGTATCAGGATCTAGCGATATTATATTAAATCCATATTTTGTTAAAAATTTTAAAGTATCATTATCTACTACTATTGTTGTAGTTGTAGCATTTTCACTTAATAATTTTAATTTAGCATCCAAATTAGATATTTTAATTTTTAATAGTTCATAGTTGTCTTCAATATCATTTTTTAGATAATGATTTGTTATATAGTCATTAAGTCCGTTTTTAATATTTAATGCCATCATTAAGAAGTTTGAGGGATCCATCCATAGTTCTTCTATTGAATTATCATATTCAATAGTTGATGATGCATCTATAATCATTAAATTACGATTATTTTTTACCATATCAACGATATAATTATTTTCACTTGTTAATCCACTAAATATATACATATTACCATTACTATAATCTTTTATTTGTTTTTCATTCAATGTATATGTATTAATATCTACCCCATTTGGATAAATACTTTTGACAGTACTATGAGTACCATATAGATTTTCTACTATGTATTCAATTGGGTATGAAGTTGTATAAATTGTTATGTTTTCAAGATTATCTCTTTTAATACATCCCGTTAGTAGTAATAAAGATATACATATTAATAGTTTTATTTTTTTCATTTTTTCTTCCTTTCTGGAACTAGGTCTATACCACCTTTTGAAAAAGGATTACATTTTAATATTCTTTTTATTGTTAAAATAGTTCCTTTAATTGACCCATGTTTTTCTATTGCTTCTATTCCATAGTTTGAACAAGTCGGAATATATTTACAATTTTGATGAAAATTACCAGGTATTTTTTGATATATTTTAATTAATTTTATTAGTATTTTTTTCATTCACAAATTTTTATTTTACTAGTAGATGTATCATAGAATATTGGGGCATTAGTTAAAGCTGATTTTTCTGTATCAGTTAATATAATTTCATTTAATGATGACATTTCGATAGACATTTCAAAGCTTTTTTCTTTTCTATTCATTACTGATATAATATTAGTATTTTTATTTAAAACATCGCTTAATGTATCATAGTTAGCCATTTCAGTTTTAAATTGATTTAAATCATTAATATTTTCACCCTTTATTATATCTACTTGTTTTTGAACATTACCATCTATAATATAATCAGTTCTATTGTCTATTATTTTATAGTTATCATTTGTTATAGTTTGAGTACATGTTTTTATATTATATACTATACTACTTGATGTACATGTTTCGTTACTATCCAATATTTCAGCACTATATTTATTATTATACATACTTATTCTTATAATTCTATCTTCTAATCCTTCACTTATAGTATCAGAAACTTTATTATTATCTACTAATGTTTTTAAGAATAAACATGTATTTTTTCCTTCAGTATATGGGTATTCATTTATATTTAGCTTAACATAGTTTATAGCAGCACTTTCTATTATTTCTTTTTTGTTTGAATCAATTTGTGTTGTTTTATCTTCAAATATTTTGAAAAGTGCTGGATAAGAAACCGCCATTATAAGCGCTAATAAAACAGTTACACCTAGTAATTCAGCTAAAGTAAATCCTCTTTTCATAGTATCACCATCCTAATTTTATAATAAATAATATTTAAAGTCAAACTATTCAAAAAGTAAAGTAATTAGAAAAATAATTATTCCTAATACTATTCCAAATATTGATAATTTTTTATTTTTTATAGTTCTTATTTCTGGTATGAATTCAAATAGTACTATATATAGTATCATTCCTAAAGTTACTGATAGTAATATTCCTCTTATAACATCATTTATAACTTTAGATAGTAGGAACATTAAAATACCACCTAATAGAGTTGAAAAAGCTATTAAAGTAATAATAAGTATTGTTTTTTTTCTATTATTATTTGATTTATATAGAGTTGATGTAATCATGATTCCTAAAGGTATATTATGTAAACATATTCCTATTGTTAGTAATATTCCTATATTATCACCTGTTAATGATGATGAATATATTGCCATTCCTTCAATTAAATTATGAAGAATTAAAGCAATACTTGATACAAGTCCAATATGAAATAAGTTATCACTATTTATTTCTTCATCGTGATCATGATCTGGAATAAATAAATCTAATGTTTTTAGAAGAACAATTCCAATAAGAGAAGAAATAATTATTATTAAAATACTTCTTACAACACTAAATTGTTCTCCTAATAGTTCAAATGATTCTGGTATTAATTCCATTACTAGTAAAGCACTCATTACTCCAGCTGCCATACTTATAGAAAAGTCAGTTAATTTTTTATTGTTTTTTAATATAAAAGCTATTAGAGTTCCTATTAAAATAGAAAATCCAGATAACATTGTTAATAATATTCCTGTCATATTATTCCTCCTCTACTGTAGTATTTTTATCATTTTCTTTTGTATCATTTTTGGTATTATTATCCTTTTTATCATCTTTTTTATCTTCTGTCTTATCTTCTTTATTACTATTATCTATTATTATTTCTTTTTTTGCTTCTTTAATTGTTAAAGTTAGTACTGGTACTTTTGATACTAGCGTACCTGGATTATGACTTTGTTTTACTACTGTTCCAACAATTCCATCAACGTTTGAATCATATACGTAATTTACTTTTATACCTAATTTAGAAGCTGTAATACCTGCTTGATATTTACTATCACCTATAAAATCTGGTATTACTTTATAATCTGGTAGTTTACTATAACTTCCTTTTCCAATTATTTTTTCTTCATATTCTTCAGTACTATCAAATTTAAATGTTTTTATATCTTCTTTTGCTTTTATACCTAGATTTTCTTTAATAGCATTGCTTACTTCTGTTACTGATTCTTCATATAGAACGTAATCATATAAGCTTAATTTAGATGATGGCTCATATATGTAAGCGTCTATTCCACTTAAGTATAATCGTTGCATACTTATTAGTTCATCAACATTTCCAGTTGATTTAGTTAATATATCTTTACCAATATTGTATAAAGATAGTATTTCATTTACTGTCATATTTGTTTCTAGATTATTACTTATTGTATTAAGCAAGCTTTGTACAGTACTAAAGTCATTAATTGTTTTTAATTTATTTAATATTGCTTTTAATACTTCTTGTTGATGTTGTCCTCTTATAAAGTCATTGCTTATATAATTTGTATATTTTTTAGGGCAATATTGTGGCCAAGCATGTCTATTTCTTGAGTAAGCTAAAGCTTGTTCACCATTTAATATTTGAAGTCCTTCTTCTACATAAATGGTATTGTTTCCCCACTCTCTATTACTATTTTGTTCACAGAAACTATATGGAACATCCATTTCTATTCCACCTAAGGTATCAACTAGTTTAACTACTCCTTTAAAGTTTACTTTTACATAGTAGTCTATTTTTATATCTAGTAAGTTTTCTATTGTACTTTGCATACATTCTTCTCCATACCAAGCTGCATGGGTTATTTTGTTTCTTCTTTGGTTTGGAAAGCAAGCTATTGGTACATATGAATCTCTTGGAATACTTAGTATTGTTGTACTTAAAGTTTTTGGATTGAATGTTACAAGCATTAGTGCGTCACCATTAAATGATGCACCTTTTATATCTTCTTGTTCTGAATCTACTCCCATTAATAGTACTGTGAATGGTTCTGTTAATGTTTTATTTGTTGTTTCATTTTTTACATCTTTTGTTTTTGTTTCAATTACTTTTGTATCATTTGTTAAATCTATATTAATTCCGTCAATATTTTGTAATCTTAGTTTATAGTCACTTGGTAAGAATATAGCATCTAATCCATCATTTAGTTCATTTATTAGTGAAATATAGTTATCATATTTTTTGACATTTTTGATATTTTTTTCATTTATCATTTGATTCATTAGTTCTGTTTCTACTCCACTAGCGTTACTTATCATTCCTACTGTTTCTATATTAGTATTATTATTTAAAGATACTAAACTTACTGAGTATGTAGTTTTTTCTGATGTGAGGTTATCTAAAGTATTTAGCGTATTTCTTATAACAATTCCTATAATTAAGAATATAATACTATAGATGATAAGAAATATAGAATAAGCTATAAAACTTTTCTTTTTTAGTAAACAACTTCGTAAGTATCTAATTGAAAAGCATATTACTAGCAGTATTAAAATTATTATTACTAATATACGTATTAGTGTTTCTATTCCACTTAGGGATATTAATGAATATATAAAATATATATTTGATATTACTAAAAATAAAGTAATTATTGATAGTATTATCAATCTAAAATTAATTTTTTTCTTTTTCATACTGGCCTCCATATAATACTAATTAATTATAACCTTTTTTTATATTTTAAACAATATTACAATTTTATTTTTTACATTTTTATTTCTTTTTTACATATATTTAATTTTTTTAAATAAAATGTATTGTCAGATTAATTTTATTTTGTTATAATTAAAATACGTTTTGGGTCTATAGCCAAGTGGTAAGGCGTGGGACTGCAACTCCCTGATCGTTGGTTCAAATCCGACTAGGCCCTCCAAAATGCAGGTGTGGTTCAATGGTAGAATGCGACCTTGCCAAGGTTGAGACGCGAGTCCGATTCTCGTCACTTGCTCCATTTGAAATCAACTTACGGACTTAAAAGTTCGTGAGTTTTTATTTTATATAAAACTTTAAAAGTTCTCTTTCTAGAAAGGAGGACTTTTTTCATGCTTGAATTTAAAGTAATTGAAAATCTAAAACCTAATAAAGATTTAACCAACATCTTAAAAAACTTTAAATATAAGGTTATATTAGGACAGATTAAAACTATCTTGCATACCAATCTACAAGTAATAATACCTACTGAATACAAAATTACATATCCTACTACTCTTACAATACTTGAATACAAAGTTAATGAAATATCAAATAAGCCTTTTTATATTAAAGAGCATAATCAAAAGTACAATATTAAAGAAATTACACAATTTTTGAAAAAGTTTTAATTTTATACTATACATTTTGCTTATTTGTGAGGAAACAAATGAGAAGTATATTAAATTTAACTTCGTGAAACTCGCTCTAATTGAGAAACTTAATGAAAAATATTAAAAAAATTCAATTTGGTGTCTGATATTTAGTGTTTGAGTGAGGAAACATATGAGAGGTATTTTAATATTTCTCGAAATTTAATGAAAGGAGGAAAACTATGAGATGTGGTGTTTATGTAAGAGTATCTACTGACGACCAAAGAGATAATGGTTATTCTATTGATTCACAACTTAGAATGATTAAAGAATATTGTGAAAAGAATGAATATGA
>CAKPFM010000018.1 GCA_934153945.1 uncultured Bacilli bacterium | reverse complement strand
AGTCTTTTTACATTATATTTACTTCCTCTTATTTCTATTTGTCTCATTTCTTCATCACTTATATCTAGTACATTATTTACTAGATTTAATAGACTATTTGATTTTCCTTTTATTGTTCTTACATCATTTTTTATTTCTATTACATCATTCTCATTTAGGACTTTTTCACTTGTTTCTATTATTTTATTTATTGGTGTTTTTATTTGATTTGATATATTGAATAGAAATTCTGTTTTTTCTTTATTTGATTCTTCTGCTAGTTCTCTTGCTTTATGGAATTCTCTTAACATTTGTAAGTCTGGATTTTCTATTGTATTATACATAATTGATGAAATAAAAACCTCTAATGGAACAAGTAGAAACATTTCAGGATTTAATACTTGAATTACTGAAACAACTGAACCTATTATCAGAAATGTCCATAATGGAATTAATTTTTTATTAAATCTAATTGTCATTTTTAAAGATTTAAAACCGTAAATGATACATACAAAATCAAAGAAAAACGTCCCAATATATAGACCATATAATGAAAGGCCTACTGCAGATACTCCGCTTTCATTAATAACTGGTGTTAATGGTAAAAACAAAATAACTAATACCAGTACAATAGTTATATAAAATAATAATTTACTTACCTTTTGTTCAACTAAACTAAATATATATTGAGAAAAGATAGCAATCCATAAAAGAATTGTTATGAAATATAATTTTGAAAATATCGTCATTAACGTTATATCTGGACTATAATACATAAATAAAGTTGTAATTAAGCCAATTATTAATTCTAAAAATGAATCTATTAATAAATAACTATAAATTCGTTGTTCTAAACTTTTCATTCTTTTTTTTGAAAAAAATGTAATTATAGTTAATATAATGTAAAATATTCCAGATATATTTAAATATACAATCCCATTCATTACATTCACCTATCTGCTTTTTACCTTTTCTTGTAATTCTATTGAATATGATTTGATACTCATATTATCTTCTACGACATTCAAAAAATATCTTTCTGATTCATATAAATCATTTTTTAAGGCATATAAATTATTCTTTTTCATTGTATTTATTGGCATTGTTGAAACAAAATCCCAAACATGTGGTAAATCCCTAAAATTTGCTATATACTCACATTTATGATTATTACTCATAAATGAATTTTTAATAATAAAATCAATTAATTCTGCCTTATCAATTTTCTGTCCTTCATCAGTTAATTCAATGACAACTTTTGGAACAACACCATTATCATTATCAGAATAGTGAGCAACAACTGCGGCATTTTTTACAAATGAATATGATTTAAATAAATTTTCAATATGTAAAGGATAAACATTATAACAATCATATCTTTGAAACATTCCATCAATTCGTCCTAAGTATTCAACGTTACCTACAGCATCAATTGAAACTATGTCTTTAGTTTCTAAATATTTTTTGCCATTTATTTCAGTTGTTTTAACTACTTCTTCTCCATCTAATTTACCACAAGTTAATGTATCAGAATTTAAAAGTAACTCACCCTTAATAGGCTCCTTCCCGACATCTTTTATTTGTCCATCTTCAGTTCTAATTTTAGCATTTACTCTTGGCATTATTACTCCTTGGGTTCCAATTTTATTATACCCATCAACAGTAACTATAGAACATCCTCCCATCTCAGAAAGACCATATCCTTTAGTTAAAATAACTGGTGAATTATGTGATTTAAGAAAATAATTAATTTTAATTTCTTCATCTATAGACATTGGACTTCCACCTGTTGATGCATAAACTAAGTGTGATAAATCAATATTTTTATATAAAGGATCATTGATTAAACTTAACCAACATGCGGATGTAGCTAAAATAATATTAGATTTATATTTTATAAGATATTTTCCAAAATCATTTGGATTAAATAAAGGTATTTCTTGTAATTCTAATCCTTGTGACAATCCTAGATGTGCTGTATTAACTGCTCCATATCCAGCAAAATATGGAATAAAATGAAGCATTGTCATTCCAGGTTGATAATTAAATTTAGCTAATTCATATTGATTTACTAAAGAGTTTCTATTATGATCAGTTAATGGTATAGGTTTTCCAACACCAGTTGTTGTTCCTGATGTATGAGTTATAATTGATATTGCATCTTCACCTTTTAGAGCTTCACCAGCTGTTTTATCATACTTTATTTGAGAAAACTTAGTGTTTTTTTCAGCATCTTCATATCTTGTAATATATTTATTAAATTTATTGGCCATTCCCAAAGCTGAAGCTAAGTATTTATATTTTTTTGGCATTAATGAAGTTAAATATTTATCATGAACAACGAATATATTTTTTATTCCATACTCTTTTACTAATTCTTCTGCTTTATTACCTACACTTTGAGCAAACAATAAATCTAAGGATATTATATCGGTAATTTTTTCATTTTCTATATATTTTTTCATCTTTTCATAATCAATTGTTGGATCTGGAAACGACGCTATTGCTCCTGTTATATCAGAACCATAATCAAATGAATTTAATTTCATAAGATTTGGCATAACAATTAACACTCTTGAATTGTTTTCTTTTGAAACATCATATCCAGATAGTGTTTGAGCAGTTCTTTTCCAATCTTCAAATAAATCGCCATATGTAGTTTTTTTATTATCTTCACTTATAGCAATATTATCTAACCTATTTTTGTTCTTTTTTTGAAGATATTCCCAACTTTTTTCAGGATTAATTTCTTTATTTGATTCTTCATTTATCATTTCTTCATAATGATCAAATATATGTTTTTGTTCCATCTTAAAACCTCCATTATTTTTTTTACGCCATACTACATCTTAATTATACATTAATTTAAATGATATAACAACAATTTTCGACTTTTTAAGGCATTATTTAGCATATACAATTTGTAAACAAAAAAGAGCTTTTGCTCTTATTCATTATTATTTTCTAATTTTACTAAAACTTCTCTAGGCTTTGATCCATTAGGTGGTCCTATAATTCCTCTTTCCTCTAATAAATCAATAGCACGTGCTGCTCTATTATAACCTAATCTAAATCTTCTTTGTAAAAGTGAAGCACTCGCTTTACCACTTGTTACAACAAATTCTACGATTTCATTATATAAAGGTTCTTCTGTAGCATCTCTTTCTTTTCCATCTACCATAGTAGTAGCGTGCATTTCTTCTTCATCCATTAACAATGTTTCATCATATTTAGCTATTTGTTGTTTAACAGTATAATCTACAACTCTTTTTATTTCATCATCATCTATAAATGTACCTTGAATACGAATTGGAGTATTTTCTCCTTGTGGTAAAAATAACATATCACCTTTACCTAATAATTTTTCAGCTCCTACCATATCAAGAATTGTTCTTGAATCTATTGAAGATGATACGGCAAATGAAATACGAGATGGAATATTAGCTTTTACAACACCAGTAATTACATCAGTAGATGGTCTTTGTGTTGCTACTATAAGATGGATTCCAGCGGCTCTGGCCATTTGAGTAATACGCATAATTGAATCTTCTACTTCTTTAGCAGCTACTAACATTAAGTCGGCTAATTCATCGATAATAACTACTATGTATGGTAGTTTTTTTATTTTTTCTTCTTCTGGTAATGATTCATTCTTTTTATCAATATAAGCATTATAACCTGCTATATTTTTAGTTCCAGTATTTGAAAATCTATCATATCTATTTTCCATTTCAACTACTATTTTTTTTAGAGCAATATTTGCTTTTTTAGGATCAGTTACTACTGGAGCTAAAAGATGTGGAACTCCATTATACATTGATAATTCTACCTTTTTAGGGTCAACTAATACTAACTTTACTTCATCTGGCTTAGCACGCATTAATATTGAAACAATTATACTATTAATACATACTGATTTACCACTACCTGTTGAACCGGCTACTAAAAGGTGTGGTGTTTTATTTATTTCGCAATATTGTGGTCTACCCATTATATCTCTACCTAAAGTAACTAATAATTTTGAATCTTCTTTACTTTTTGGTATTAATTCTAGTATTTCTCTTACACTTACCATAGAAGTTACTTTATTCGGAATTTCAATGCCTATTGTTGATTTTCCTGGTATTGGTGCTTGAATTCTTACATCTTTGGCAGCTAACGCTAGAGCTATTTCACTATGAATTGATGATACTTTACTAAGTCTAGTACCTGATTTTATTTCCATTTCATATTGTGTTACTGCAGGTCCTGGATTTATAGCAACTACTCTACCTTCTAGTCCAAAATCCTTAAATACTTGATGTAGAACATCTACATTATGATTAATTGTTTCTTTGCTTTCTGAATTTTTATTCTTTGGAGGTTTATTTAATAGATTAATTGATGGATAAACATATCCTTTTGTATCCATTGTATCTATTTCTAATTCTTCCTTTTTTTCTTCTATTATTGGTTCAGGTTCTGGCTTTTTAATTAAGTCATCTACTGAAGAAATAACTTTTTTATTATCATTATCATAATTTTCTTCTACTTTTTTGATTTCTTTTTTATCCTTTATTTCTTTTTCTTTCTTTCTACTTTCTTTTATTTTAGTTGAAATATATTTACAAGCATCTACTATTGATACACCTGTAAACATTATAGTACCACATATTATTAATCCCCAAGTAACAATACGTGTTCCTTTAACTGAAAATAGCCAAGTAAATAAAGCTGAAAATAGTGCTCCTATAATTCCTCCACCAATATTTACTCTATTAGTTGTCGACATAAAATTATTGACAGTTTCTTCTACTATTTTAAAACCTACTAAATCTGGATTTTCAATATATTTTATATGTGATAATACCAAAATTCCAACAAAAATAATATACAATCCTATTAATTTTGATGTAAAAAATTCCGGTTTATCTCTTTTAAATATCATATATCCACCAGTTATCATTAAACCTATTAAGATAACTAAATACCAACAACCTGCTAAAAACATAGTAAAACTTCCAATTATACTGCCAGCTATACCAGTATTTGGAATGCAACCAATTAGAGCAAGTAATATTAGTAATAATCCAATAAGTTCATATGAATAATTACTTTTTTCTTTTTTTGTTTCTTTTCTTTTCTTCTTTTTACTCATAGTCAAACCTCCCTAGTATATGTCAATTATAACACAATTTTAGGCAAAAAAAAAGCCAAATAGCTTCTTAACGATAAAACCTGATCTCCCAGGGGGACGTTACATCTAAAATTTTAGGATTCTCTTTCGAGCATTCAACACCATTTTAGAATTAAACTTCCAATCGTTAACTTGTAGGTTTTTCTTAAGATGAAGCTATCTGGTGATTTAATTATATCATAGGTTTGGTAATAATGATAGTCAATTTTTAAATATTAATTAAAATTTTATATATTAAACTTCTTGCATAACTATTAAAATCATAGGCTTGCATTCAGTTTCCTTGTATAGGTATTTTCCTAATCTATCTCTAATACCTATTTTTACTTTATTAAAGTCAACATATCTTGAATTTGTATTTTCTTCTATTACTTCAACTGATATACGACTTGCTTCTTTTATTACTTCTAAATTATCTTTTACATATATGAACCCTCTTGTTAATATTTCAGGTCCAGCTAATATTTTTTTTGTATTTTTATCAATAGTTACACTTACTATTACGATACCATTATCTGCTAGTAACTCTCTATCTTTTAATACTAATTCTCCAACATCTCCTGTAGATTTTCCATCTATTAAGATGTCATCTATTTTTATTTTTTCTTCACTTTTTACTAATTTTCCATTTAAGAAAGTAGTTACTTCACCATTTAATCTTAAAATTATTTGATCTTTATTATATCCTAAATTACCAGCTAATTTAGCATTTTCTACTTGATGGCGATACTCTCCTATTACTGGAAAATAATATTTTGGATTCATTAAATTAATCATCATCATTAAGTCTTCACTAGAAGCATGACTTCCTAAATATTTTTTACTTGATAAAATAACTAAATTTGAACCAATTTTAGATATATCATCAAATACTTTAGTAGCACTTTTTTCCATTCCATCATATATTGGTGAAGCAAAAACTATAGTATCTGATTCATTTAATTTTATAAATTTATCATATCCTTTAATTATTCTATTCATATTTGAGAATGGTTTTTCTCTTTCGTCAAATATTAAAACAATTATTCCTTCATCATTTACATGATGGATATTTAAAATTCTTGATTTATCAAATGTAATATATCCTGTATCAATAGCTTTATTAATTATAGCCTCTATTTTTTTACCAGTTATTACTACTTTTCTATCTGTGTTCATTATTTGATTAAATATTTCTTGAATACGATATAATTGTGCTTGAAATAAATTAAATAATATTCTTCCTTCATTTTTTGTTAAAGTTTCAAGTACTATTCCACCTATTCTATTATTAGGTGTTGTAAAACCTTTCTTTTCTGAATATAAAGATTCTGACATTAAACATAATACACCTTGTTTACCAACATACGCTAATTTACCTATATCTGTTTTATATACATCTGGCATTGTTTGGTCAAATAAAAAGTTACCAGTATATACAATAGCACCATCTTTAGTATTAATTACATATCCTACATTTCCTGGTACTGAATGTGTTAGTGATATTGGGAAAATGGAAACATCTCCAAAATTAATCTTGTGATGTGGTTTTATCACATTTAATTTAGCATTTTTTACATTATCACTTTCTAGTTCTTCTTTAATTAATTCCATAGTAAATTCTGTAGCATATACATTTATTTCTGGTAATTCAGTTAATATATCTGATATTGCTCCCATTTGTGTATAATGTCCATGAGTTATAAATAATCCCTTTATTTTATCTTTATTTTCTTTTAAATAATCAAAATTTGGAATTACATAATCTATTCCTAACATTCTATCATCGGCGTATTTTAGTCCTGCATCTAATACAAAAATATTATTATCAACATCAACTATATACATATTTTTTCCGTTTTCATTTAATCCGCCTAAACTAAATATTTTTATTTTACTCATAATTTCTCCTTTCTTTATATGTAAAAAGACTAATTAATTATATCAAAAAATAATCAATTAGTCCATATTAAATGGATAGAACAATACGGAAACTTGTATTAGTATTATTTTCTCCATTGTTATTATTAAAACTAAATATAGTGTTTTCACCACTTCTTACTAGAAATGGACTTGAATATGTTGTAATTTTTGATACATCATTAAACCATAGTTTAAAATCACCTAAGGTATTATCAATTATTATTTCTTTTATTCCATCACCTAAATTACCATCAATATATTTATACCATGGATTATTTATATTTGAATCAACTATATAACTATCATAAAATTTATTATCTGATAAGTTTATTCCTGTTATGGCATTTTTATTTAATTTTCCATTTTCATCTTCTAGTAAAGACATAACATATTCATAGTTACCACCTACCATATCATATATTCCAGTGATATTACCAGTAGTTGATGATGAATTATTTATTTCATTCCATGCATAATTATTTTCACATGATAATGTATTACTATTTATAGAGTTATTAGAAGCACTACATCCTGTTATAATTGAACCTAGTTTCCATTGCTCTTCAAATAACTGTTCTTGATCATTATAACCTGTATTAGTATTATTTTTACTTATTGTACTACAACTATTATCATCACATTTTCCGAATAATGAATATGTTAAATAAGCTACTGCTCCCCATTCACTATTTTTCATCATATGTGAGTTTAATCCATAATTAACACTTCTAGATAAGTTATAAGCTTCTACTATTGTTTTATTAGTTAAACTTCTTACATTTGGTTTTATTATTACATTATTTCCAATCATAGCAATATTATAATTTATATTTTGTTTTAAAAATAAACTTTTACTTATATATGTTTCTTCATTATAACTAGTTTCAAATTTTCCTACCCAGATTCCATTTGTATTTAATGACGTAAATGCTGGATGAGTTAACCATTCACCATTTTTAGTACCGTTTGATATTTTTTCATATTTATTTTCAAACACAATATCGATTGGTGTTTCGGTATTGCCATTCGGATAATTTGAATTATCATCTACATTCCATAATTGGTATCTAAATCTTGGTATCCACACATAGTATTGTTTGATATCTTCTTCTTTTATAATATCTCCCTTTTTGTAGTCTTTTTTATTTTTTAATATTACAGCATTTGCCCATTTTTTATTTTCATAACTATACCATTTTTCTTCAATATCAGCGTATGTTACATTACCCTTATCATCAATTATTACTGGTATTAAATCACCTTTAATTTCAGGATCTGCTCCATTTAGAATTTCTTCTTTATAGTTTTCATGTATTGTTCCCTTAATAGTTTCGTCACCTTTTTTTATAATATATCCATTTATTAGTAGTTGATAATCTGTTACTTTATTATTTTCTATTTTTATAAATCCTGACACTGGTATTTTACCTTTAACACTTATATTATATTTATCTTTTAAATATTCAAAATTATTGTATAGACCATCTTTTATTTGTTCTTTAACTGTTCCTGATTCATATATTAATATTTGTTGTTCTAATGCATCTATATAACTATTTATTAGTGTTTCTGCTTCTTGTCTTTTATTTTCTTCTATTACATCTATAACCATTGGAATTATTAAAGAAGATGTTAGTAATACAAGTACTAAAGCAGCTATTATTTCAAAACTTTTTCTCATAATTTACTCCTTACAAGTATTATATATAAATTTCATAATATTATCAAGTTTATATTTTAATATAGTCGATATGTATTTTATAAATTGGATTTAAAATTCTAAGTATGAAAGATGAACTATTTGATATTTTTCTTACGCCACCATTTATTATCAAAGCTGTATTTTCTTTTTTTATTATTCCTCTACATTCTTTTGGAAAAAAAGTTGAATAAGGGCCAACTATACCATTGTTTCCTTTTTTAAATACAGGTAGTACTAATCCGTTATGCATATGACCTGATAGTATTAAATCAGCTTTTAAATTGTAGTTTAATATATTTATTGGTGAATGAGATAATAAAATATTGTATTTATTTTTAATAAATTTATCTTCTATATTTTTTAAGTCTTCTTTCATATCTATTTTTTCATATCTTTTAAATAATGAATTATGTTTATGATATCCTATAAAGTTAATATCATCTATTAATACATTTTCATTATCTAAAAAATATAAATTTTGAATTTTGTTTAAATTTTTGAAAAATGTTGTTGTTTTTTTGTATTGATGTTTTTTTATTACTAGTTCATCATGATTACCATATGATAGGATAACTTTTGATATTTTAGTTAATTCTTTTATAAAGTTGATTAAATATTCTATTTCTTTATCATCTATGATAGTAGCATCATCTATAATATCTCCAGGTATACATATATAGTCTGGTTTATTAATATTGATATTTTCTATTATTTTGTTTAAATTTTTTAGTGGATATTTTTTACTATAATGAATATCAGCAAATAAAGCTATTTTTTTATTATATTTATTACCTAATTCATAATTGTTTACTACCATATTACTACCTCCTATAAAAAATAATCAACACTAGTTGATTATTCATTATTGAACATTTCCATTCCACTAGTGAAATTGGATACTAGTTCATTGAATCTTTTTAAGTTTTCTTCAAGTTCTTTTTGATCTTGTTCATATTTTTGTTTATTTTCTTCGAGAATTTTTTTATCTTGTTCTATTTTTTCTCTTTCTTCTTTTATTTTAGCCTCTTTTGTTTCAATAAATTCTTGTTGTTGTCTTTTTGCTTCCTTTTGACTTTCAATAAATTCTCTTTTTTGTTTTTCTAAAGTATTTTTTTCTTCTTCTAAAGCATCTCTTTTTTGTATTAATTCATTTTGTAAATTTTCTAGTTCTTGTTTTTTGCGACCAAATTTTTCTTTTAGTTCTTCACGATATTCTTTTATTCTTTCAATTTCCATTTCTGTTTTTTTCTCGTGATCTTCTCTTTGTTTTTTTATTATTTCTGCTTGCTTAAGAAGTTTATCTTTCATAGCAACACTTTTATTAAAAATTTCTGTTGCTGCTTTTACATTTTCATTAGCTATTTCAAAGAAATTTTTAACATTTGAATCTGTTTTTTCTTCTATTAAATCATTAAAATTGTCATCTACATTAGAAATTGGATTTATTTCTAAATCCATTTCATCATCAATATTTAATAAATCGTTCATTAGTCTCTTTCAGGTAGTTGACCAAATCCAGAGTTGAATTGTGTTACTAATTCTTTGAAACGAGCACAACTTTGTGATAAGTTTTTGCTTTCTTGTTCTAATTTATTTTGTTCATTTTGTTTGTATTCTTCAAATTTTGCTTTTTCTTTTTCTAGTGATTCTTTACCAATAGTTATTGCTTTATATTCTCTTTCTTTTTCTTCATTGAATGCTTTTCTTTCTGAACTTATTTGTTCATTTGCTAGACTGATTTTTGAATATTCAGTTTCTTTTTCTTTATCAAATTCTACTTTTTTGTCTTCAAGTCTTTGTTTTTCTGAAGCTATTTTTTCTTCTTCTATTTCTTTGTATTTCGAAAATTGTTCTTGTTCTTCTTGTAATGATGCTTTAGCAATTTGAACACCTTTATCTTGTAATTCTAGTTCACTTTTAGTTGCTTCTACTTCATTATTGAATTCTTTTTCTTCATTTTGTAGACGTATTTTTTGTGTTCTTTCAAATTCTTCTAATCTTTCTTTTTCTTGTCTGATTAGTTCTTTTTGAGTTTCACAGTATTTTTCAAAATCTTTTTTATCTGCTTCTAATTTTTCTCTATCTTCATTTAATGATGCTTCATTTAAATTTACTTTTTTCTTTTGTTCTATTAAATTAGAAATAAAATTATTAGCACCTGCAACGTCATTATATAAACTTGAAAACATATTATCAAAATCATTACCTTTTGTTTCTTGTTTAGCTTCTTCTTTTACTTCAACTTGAGGCATAATTTTTGGTTCTCTTATTTCAGGTTTAGCATTTTCTTTTGTTTCAGTATTTATTACTGGTTTAACTTCTTCAGTTTTATTTTCTACTGGTTTTACTTCTTCTTTTTCTAAACGACTTTCTATTTCTTTTATTTGAGCTGCAATTTCATCATTGAATACATTATTTATTTCTGGTACATTTAATTCTTTTTCCATATTTAACACTCCTTTTTATTCTTTCCCCTACGATATAGCACTCTAATATCATACCCATGATAACATACTTTTTACAAAATATCTACTATTTTTGTTATTTTTTTTCATTTTTTATCCTTCTACCAATCTATTTATAAATGAAAATGATGCCTCTACTGTATTTTTTACTATTTTACTGAAATTATCCGATAAATATAATCCTGCTTTTGATAAATTATTTGAGTAGTTTATTTCTTCTTCTGTTAAGTAATCTTTTAAATCTATGTTTTTTCCATCCTTAATATCATTTTCAAATTTTTCTATTTTGTCTTCTGTTAGTACTACTTTTTTATGTAATTCATATTCATAGTATCCACTTAATCCAGCTATATATAGTGTTAAAAAAGTAAAAAATAAAGCTATAAATATTTTGGAAAAGATATTTCCCCATACACTTTTCTTTTTAGTTTCTTCCATTTAAATACTCCTTTATTATTTGTGATAACAAATTAATTGTATTGACTACTTCAGAAAAAGAGTTTTTGTATCCACCACATTCTATTAAAATAGAATTAGGATTTAAATCTTGATTGTAAATACCATTTACATTTTTACCACTTTTAGTTATTATTCCCCTTGTTAAGGTTGGATATTTTTCTTTTATTATATTATTTATAGCAGTTGCAACTTCTAAATTTGATTCATAATTTTCATGTTCCATTCCTATAACAAATAATAATTTAGCATATTCTTTATCATTTATAGTTACTGTTGATGCATTTTTTTCTATTGCATCTCTATGTAAATCAATTACTAAATCTAAATTTTGATTATCTTTTACCACTTTTTCTGCATAGTATCTACTAGCATCATAACTTTGATAGTATTTTAAATTGTTTTGTTTTATATATTCAGTTATATTTGATGATTCAACAATCGTTGAAATACCTGCTTTGTTTAGTTCTTCTTTTAACAAGTATGATGCCATTAGTACATTTGGTGTTATATCATTATAATCTGTATTATCATAACTTTCTAATTGATGAGTATTATATATATATACTTTAGGTTCATTTATTTGAGTAGGATTTGGATCATATACATATTCTGATTTATTTCCTATTTCTTCATCTTCAAATTCTTGTATTTCTTTTCCAAATACAGTTTCTAATATTCCTTTAGATGATAAATCAATATTGAATATTTGTTTTATAGTTTTAATGATTGAAAATTTATTTTCATATAACAAATGATGATTTGAATCTTTTAACATATAAGCTATAAATTCTTGATTAGAATTAGCTAGTTTGAAGTTAAATAAAGTATTTGTAAAAAAATTAAAGAAAAACAGTGTTAATATTATAAAAAAGGTTGTTTTAAATATACTTATTTTTTTTACTTTTTTACTTTTAAATTTCTTCATAATTATCACCATTTTTATTATAAATAATTATTTTTAAATAAAATGTCAAAAAAAGAATAGAAAATAAATTCTATTCTAAAGTCAATTATAATTTTAATTACCCAATTATTGATTTAGATATTGTTATAACTGGACGAACGCCGAAGGCCGCAGTAGTGTAGGCATTGTTGAAGTCCAAGTTACCAATCCTATCCACGTTCCACATGAGAGAACCAGAACCGGCGGTTCCTACTGGCGTTGATGTCCAATAACCCAAAGTTTGTCCTTTACTAGCTGTTCCATAACCACTATATGTATTTCCATCTTCTATTGTACATCCGTAATCAGTAGAATCAGTTTTACATTTATTTAAGTTATTATATAACCAATCATATTTACTTCTACTTGATGTAAAATCGGCTTTAGCTTGTGTTAATGTATCTAAATAATAATAACTAGATGTGCTACTTGCATCGAATCCAGTTTTTCCTGTAATTGTATTTACTTCATCAGCTGTTATTAATCTTGGAGTTACTTCCCATCCACTTGTTGTTACTAAATCATCTACTACAGCTTTTAAATTACTTGATTCATATGATACATTTTTATTATCATCGTTCCATTTAATTCTTGCTGTTGTATTATGATCTAATATCATTGTATAGTTATTTCCATCATCATTAAATATATACCATTTCATACATCCTGTTTTCGTTTCTGTTGTACTTACACTATTTTCAGCATTACATACATTACTTAAATTGGTTGGATCTAAGTATACTATTCCTCTATGTGTATCTGTTTCACTTGCTTCTACTTTTGTGGCTCCTGATTTAGTTAATCCATCAGGTTTTGTTGTTATTTTTCCACCCTTAGTAATTGTTACTCCTGATTCACTATAATTTACTACATATTCTCCTATTTTTAATGAATAATCTACTACTTGTCCTTTTTCTATCTTTACCCAACTATTACTTGTTGGTAATTCTCCTTTTACTACTAATCCATATGTATTTTTTAAGTCTTCTACTTCATAGACTCCATCTTCTATATTTGTTTTATTTGCATCTAACTCATTGATTGCTACTTGAGTCTCTACTGCATCTATATATCCATATGCACTCACCTTTGCTGAACTTTCTTTTGATGTTTCTATTACCCCTAATATCATTGGTGTTGCTATTAACGATATTACTGCTAGTATTACTATTACTGCTAATAACTCTATTAATGTAAAACCCTTTTTCATTATTTACTCCTCCTATTCTTTCTTTATATTATCAAAAAAAGAAAAACTTTTCAAGTACCTTTTTTATAAATTACTTAATTTTTCTTTTATAGTTTTACTTACATAAGACATATCAGCTCTACCTCTTAATTTAGGTGAAACTAGTCCCATTATTTTACCCATATCTGAAGGAGCTTTAGGATTAACCTCATCAAATGCTTCTTCTATTATTTTTAATACTTCTTCTTCACTTAATTGTTCAGGCATATAAGTATTTAAAATTTCTATTTCTGCATTAGTTTGATCAATTAAATCTTGTCTATTACCTTTTTCAAATTCTACAATTGATTCTTTTCTAGTTTTAATTTGTTTAGAAATTACCATAACTACTTCTTCATCAGTTAAAGGTCTTTTTAAATTTAATTCTTCCATTTGCATAGCGCCTTTTACCATACGAATTACTGCTAATTTTGTTTTTTCTTGATTTTTCATTGCTTCTTTTAAATCATTTAAAATTTTTTCTCTCATATTAATCCCTTTCTAAATAAAAAGAGCAAAAAAGCTCTTAGTAATTATTTCTATTATTTTTTCTACTATTTTTAATAGCTTCTTTTTTAGCTAATCTTCTTTTAACTCCTGGTTTTAAATAACCTTCTTGTCTTTCACGTACTTTTTTGGAGAAACCATCTTTCGCATTTTTTTGTTTTAATGTTTTTAAGGCACCATCTACATTTCCGTTTTTAACAACTACTGTAGCCATCGATAATCCCTCCCTTCTCAAACTACTGGTATTATATCAAATTAATTTTATCATTTCAACATTTTTTGACAATTAATCATTAAAAAATAGCCTTTTTTGACTATTTTTTAACATTTTTATTATAAAGAACACATTCTACCATATCTAATACGACGAATTGCTGTTCCTAAACTTCTTCCTAAATCTAGTAAACTATTAAGTCCTCTTATAGCTGAACTTATTAAAGCTGCTGTTATATTTAAACCTCCATTTATTTCTTTTAATTCATTTTTAGTTAATAATTTCATATTTCCTCCTATCTACAACTTAGTGGTCTTAAATATCCATCCACTATACCAATTAAAAATGTAAAAATTGAACCTATTCCTAGTAAAGCTGATAATGACCAACCACCATTTATTTCTTTTAATTCTTTTTCATTTAATGTTTTCATAAATATCTCCTTCTAATCGCAATCGTTTTACTAATTACATATAATATCTTAACATTCTAAATATAAGTAAGATAAATAATCTCATATTAAGTTCCTTTCTAAATTAATTACTTCATCAAATAAATCAATGTTTTCTTTTCTATGACTTACAAATACAATTATCATATCTTTATAATTATCCATAATATTTTTTAAAATCTTTCTTTCTAAATCAATATTAACTTCACTTAATCCTTCATCTATTAAAAGCATTTTAGGTTTTTTAATAATAGAACGAGCTAAAACAATTCTTTGTTTTTCACCACCAGATAAGTTATAACCATTTTCTTCAATTAATGAATTACCTTTTAACTTACGTGCATCTATGACACTTTTAAGTTCACATATATCTATAACTTTATCTAAATCTTCTTTATTTTTATTAGCTATTAAAATATTATTGTATATTGTATCAGTAAATAGTATTTCATTTTGGGATATATATACTATATCTTCATTGTTAGAACTATAATAACCTTTTATTTTCTTTAGTAATGTTGACTTACCTACACCACTTGGGCCTAATATGATAGTATTTTTATGACATAAAACAGAATATTCTTCTATACATGGATTTGGTATAAATAAATCTTCAATACATTTTATAGATATTTTAACATCTTTAAAATCGTGTAAATAATCTATTATATTCATAAAAGGTTCTGAAAAGTTATTATACAGAGAAAAAAACAAAACAAAATCACTTATTCGCATAATTCCATATTTAATAAATTTTGTACCAATTAAAATAAATACTATATTACCTATTATATATATTAGATTTTGTAATCCATATTCTTTAATATTTATTAAACTATATTTATTTTTTGTTTTTAAAAAGTTATCGTTTTTTTCATTTATTTTATTTATTACACATTCTTCAATATTCAAACCTTTAACTGTTTCAAAACCACTTATAGTCTCGTATAAATATGAATCAATAATACTTTTATTACTAATAGCTTGTGTTAAAAATCTTGTCCTTTTTTCTTTATAAATTAAACTTGTTATACATATAAAGAAAGTAAGTATTAATATTACAAATAACATTTTAATATTTATTATATACATCAATAGAAATGAAAATATGATTATTAATAAATTAATTATTAAGTTGGAAAAAGTATTAATTATAAAATTACTTACTTTTTCTATATTTGTTATTTTAGATAACATTTCACCAGTAGTACGATTGCGATAATATTGATAAGGAAGAAAAATAATTTGTTCAAATATTTTTTGAGATAAAGATTGACTTATTTTAAATTGTAATTTCAATATAGATTTATTATTTATTAATTCTAGAATATATTTAGTTATAGCTACTAAAATTATAGGATAGATTATCACATTAATATTATCTAAAAGCATTTTTATAGAAAGGGTTATAATAGTTGTTAATAAGGTTATTATTATACTTAGAATTAAAATTGAAAATATTGTTTTTTTATTATTTGATAATATTAATTTTATTTGATTTTTGATAACCTGCTCTTCTTTTATTATTGGAAGATTTTTTAGGGGTGAAAAGGATATAATGATATTTTGATATATTTTTTTAAAATCTTCAATTTTAATTTTCTTTAATTTAGTTGCAGGATCACCAATTGTTAATTCTTGTTTTTTATAATTAATTTCATATATAACTACATAGTGTTGATATATTTTGTCAATTACAGTATAAGCTATAACCGGTAATATTTTAGGATCAATATCTTCTAACTTTACTTCATATCCAGCAGAATCTAATCCTATTTTCTTAGCTCCTTCAATTAAGTCATAGGCACTAGTACCACTTTTAGAAGTATTCGTTAATATTCTTAAATTTTCTATTGGGTAGTCTCCACCATAATATTTTATAATCATCTTTAAAGAAGCTACTCCACAATCTTTTAAACCAATCTGTTTTTCAAAAGGATATTTTTTCATCTCTTTTTTCCTCCTCACTATATAACATAGCGAGTTTTTGAAAAGTACCTGAAAAAAAATGAATAAATTTTAAATTTTTATTCATTTTCTTTTTTGTAATTTCAACCGCACCATTATTTATAGTAATTTAATTCTACATCATAAACACATTTGTAGTCAA
>CAKPFM010000017.1 GCA_934153945.1 uncultured Bacilli bacterium | reverse complement strand
CCTTCACTGTCTATTTTAGTTAATATCCAAGCAGTTTCAGTTGTTTTTAATAATTCTATAGTATCACCACACATACAGCCTTCACAACACTCATCATTATTTTCATATGATTTTTTATCATCATCATTATTTTCTTTGATGCACCCCGTTAAACCCAAAACCATAACCCCACATAGTAAAATAGCAAATAATGTCTTTTTCATAATCAATCCTCCATTTCAACAAATTACTATTTTTCTTTCTCTCTAATTATATCAAAAAAAGAGTAAATCTTAAACTGATCTACTCGATAAATTGTAATTTGTATTACTTATTCTTTTTAATCAAACTTAATTTTTTTGTTTAAAAGACACATCGTGATTATTATTGTAAAAACCTATAAATTCAAATAATAATCCTAATCCGCATAAAGCATCATCTATAAAATCTGGTATATTATCTTTAAAAATGTATGATAATAAATTAAATTGATTATCTAAAATCACAATTAAAATACATAACAAACCTGTTCTAAAATAACTATTTAATTTTATAGTTTTATTCTTCTTTTCTTTATTAGAATATTCAATAACATTGTTTATTGTATTCCTTAACTTTTCTAATTCTTCTTTTGTCATTTTTCTTCCATTTAATAACTCTGATACTTCTACATTAAGTTCTTCTGCTAAAATAGTTATCATTGACAAGTCTGGCATTGTTTTTCCGTTTTCCCAACGACTAATTGACTTATCTGTAACTCCCATTTTTTCTGCAAGTTGTTCTTGTGTAAGATTTTTTTCTTTTCTTAATTCAGAAATAAATTTTCCCATCTTTTCTTGATTCATAAAATTTGCTCCTTTCAAAAAGAATTATATAGAATTTCCATAAATACTTACAGGACAGAAAGTGAGAGTTTAACAAATTATAATTTGTCTAATAGTTTAATAATCTACCATTGTCATTCCATTCGCCATAAATATTATTGTTTTTGGTTTCTTCTAAAAAATGTTTTAACATCCTTTCAAAAACATCTTTCTTTATTTAATTCTCCCCAATGCGTTAAATTTGATCCAATTACACCAACACCAATAATTAATATTCTCATTAAATCAATCTTTTTTTACAAACTAATCTTTATTACTTTTTATGTAGCCTAATATTCTTACTAATATGGGTTTAAATATTAAATATAATATATATCCAACAATTCCACCAATGACATTCATTATTATATCAGTTATATCAGATGATCTAGCACCATTTATTAATGGCTGTAAGAGTTCTATGCTTAAACTTAATAGAAAAGTAAAAAATATTACATTAAATAATTTTGTATTTTTTTCTAGTAGTGGAATTAAAAGTCCAAATGGTATTGTCATTAAAACATTTAATCCAACTTGTCTAATAAAATCCCCTCTACCATTTAAAATATCAATAAAAGGGACTAAATTCATTGGATGATATGGATGATTAAATATGAATGGCAAAGATGTTATTATTGGCATTAAAGTAAAGTATAGTACGAATGATAAATATACATACATTGTTGTATTTACAAGTAATATATCTCTACCTTTTTCTTTCCATTTCTTATAAAATTTCCAAAAATATATTATTATTAAAATGATAAAATCTATTATTTCTTTCATAGCAACCTCCTACTTATTTTTGTATTAATAAATTTATTTTTTACATATTTCTAATACTTTTTTCATAGTGTTAGCAGTTCTTATAGTGATTTTATCTTTTATGTATGTGTTTGCTGTTTTACTCCACCAATTTGATTTTCTATAATTTTTCAAATTATATGACCAAAAAATAGAATTATTATATTCTTCTATTTTTTCAATATCTTCTTTTGGCTTTCCAATAGCATTATAAACATCTTTATATTTAGTAGGTGGAATTATAAAAATCAAATTATCATATATATCTTTATTATCTGTTCCCCACCATTCTGGAGTATTACTTAATATATCTTCAAGTTCTAATTCATTTATAATAAAAATAGGGATTTCAAAATTAAATTTATTTTTTATAATTTCATAGATATCTTGCATTAAAGTTTCTTTATTATCTATATTGCTTTCAAAAATAACATTGCCACTATTAAGATAAGTAGAAACATTTTGATATTTATTTTCTTCTAATTCTTTTTTTAATTCAGTCATCGAAATTTTATTTTTACCACTTATATTTATTCCTCTTAATAGCGCTACATATTTCATAATATTTATCCTCTATTAAATTTTTTTCTAAATAATTTTGTTACAATTAATGAAATATATGCAGTAATTAAACTTATAGCAATACTAAATATAATAACTGCTGCTAGTGATTCAGAATCTGAATTAAATTTTGTTAGCGCTAAAAAATAAATTAAATTTGGAACTATTGATGTAATATTTCTAACAAAGTATCCAAAAATATGAAGATATTTTTTATATAATAAAATACATATTATTGAAGATATTATAGAACTTATTATAATTGGTAATAATAACCATGTTATATAATTTCCACTATAAATTGGAACTACTACTTCTTCCCAAAAACTTGTAAATGCTGCACCAACAAATATTAGAAGTAAAAATATTCTAACTAATAATTTTCCCAAAGTGAATTCTTTATCAATTGGTCCTGAATATGATGCATATTTATTTTCATTATTACTTGGAATTGAAATATTATTTATAGGATTATATTCTATAGAATCTTCTTGTTTTACTGCAGGCATTCTTAATACACCTGATGAGTCTACATATTGCTCTCCAGGCATTCTTAATACACCTGATGCATCTACATATTGCTCTCCAGGCATTCTTAATACACCTGATGCATCCACATATTGTTCTCCAGGCATTCTTAATATTCCAGCATAATCAACATACTGTTCTCCAGGTAACCTTAATTTACCTGATGCATCTACATATGAATCTCCTTCATAATTTTTTTCCATTTTTATCATCTCCACTATTAAGTTAATTATATTATAATTAGTTATTTCCATCAATATAATAATACAATTAATTTTATAAAATTGTAACTTATTAGTTTAATTAATTTTATTGTCTTTTTTTATATTGTCACTTTCTTTATTATACATAAAGCAATCTTCTTCATGTGAGTTAATAACACCTATAGCCTGTAAATAAGAATAAATTATAGTAGTTCCAACAAATTTCATACCTCTTTTAATTAAATCTTTTGAAATACTATCTGATAAATCAGAACTAGTTAAATTTACTTCATAAAAAATATTTCCTTTGGTAAATTTTTTTAAATAATTATAAAAACTTCCATATTCATTTACTATATTTTTAAATATTTTAGCATTTTCAATACTTGCTTTTATTTTTAATTTATTTCTAATTATATTTTTATTTTGTAACAATTCATTTATTTTAGATTCATCATATAAGCATATTTTATCTATATCAAAATTATCATAGCATTCTTTAAAATATTTTCTTTTATTTAATACACATTCCCATGATAATCCAGCTTGAAATGATTCTAATATAAGCATTTCAAACAGATATTTATCATCAAAGTTAGGTATTCCCCATTCTTTATCATGATATTTAACATAATTAATATTATTTAAATTGCACCATTTACATCTTTTCATATTTTATTTCCTTATTAATATCCTCTCATTTTAATTAACCAAATATTTTTTTGGATTTTATCTTTAAATTAATATTATTCAAATTTTATAAAAAAACACCTACAGAAATTATAACATAAAGAAGAAAATCAAAAAACAAATAAAACTATTTATTTCTATTTTCTATCTATTTTATTAATTTTATGGTATCATATAAATAGAAAAAAACTAGTACACTGTACTAGTTAAATATCATAATGGCAGGGGTGGCAGGAGTTGAACCCACATGAACGGTTTTGGAGACCGTCATTCTACCATTGAATTACACCCCTAAAACAATATGATTATAACATATTTATTTTAATTTAACAATAGAAAGAGGAAATTTATGAAAAAATATTTAAAAAATTGTAGTATTGGTATATTAGTTATACTATCATACTTCTTAATACCTACATATATAAAATATGTAGTAGCATATCTTGCTAATGGGTCTCTTAGTGAAAAAATATCAGTTATTTTATCGATAATAATAGAAATATTAACACTTGCTGTTATATTATTACTATTTAATAAAAGAATTAAAGAAAATTATGTTGATTTAAAGAAAAATCATAAAAAATACTTTTCTAAATATTTTAAATTTTATTTAATAGGATTAGCAGTAATGTATATTAGTAACGCTATATTAATATTTGGACTTAATGGTGGACTTGCTGGTAATGAAGAATCTATTAGAAGTATATTACTAGTACACCCTATTTATGTTTATATATCAGCAGTATTAATAGCTCCTAGTGTTGAAGAATTAGTATTTAGAGGCGCTATAAAAAATATAATACCAAATAGTATTCTATATATACTATGTTCAGGATTGATATTTGGTGTAATGCATTTAGTTGGAAATATTACTTCAATTATTGATTTATTATACATAATTCCTTATTCATCTTTAGGTATAGCATTTGCTTATATATATTCTAAAACCGATAATATTTTTGTTACTATGATGCTTCATACAATGCATAATGGTATACTAATTTCAATACAAATTGCGGTGATGTTATTTGGATAAGAAAATAATAAAAAGAATTATTATTATATTTTTAATAATAACCATTATAGCTATTTCAATATTAGTATATGCTAGATATGTAGGAACAAAAAATATAAAAGTAAATGAAATAAAATTAGTAGAAAATATACCTGATGACTTTAAAGGTTTTAAAATAGTTCATATTAGTGATATACAATATGGTAAAACAACATTTGAAAAAGAACTAAATGAACTTAAAGATAAAATAAACTTAACTAAACCTGATATTGTAGTACTAACAGGGGATTTAATTAATAAAGAAACTAATTTAACTGAAGATGATAAAAAAATATTAATAGAATTTTTAAACGGTATAAATGCTAAAATAAATAAATATTTTATTACTGGTGATAATGATGTACTATTTAGTGAATTTAATGTTATTATGAAAAATGGTGGATTTACTAATTTAGATAACAGTTATGATAAAATATATAATGGTAGTTTAAATTATATTATGATTTATGGTATGGGTAATGATTCTAATGTTAATTTAGAAGTAAATGAAGAAAACATTTATAAAATACTTATTACTCATAAACCTGATATGATTGATTCTGTAGTAGACAATTTTAATTTAGTACTAGCTGGTCATTCATTAAATGGACTTGTTAATTTACCATTAATTGGTCCCCTATTTTTAGAAGATGGCGCTAAAAAATATAATAAAGATTTTTACTTAATTAATAATACAAAATTATATATTTCAAATGGTATTGGTACAAATAATTATAGTTATAGATTATTCAATAGACCATCATTTAATTTTTATAGAATAACAAATAAACAATAGATTAAAACTATTGTTTTTTGTAACATTATTTTTTTTATTTATTAAAATATATTAGGTGATAAATATGCCAAGAAATTGTAATGGTAGATTTAGATGGTTATTTTTTTTATTAATTTTAGGTATATTAATTTTTTATCAATTAATTATTACTTTTTTTATAGTAACTAGATTTAATTTATTTATTTTATTTGTTTTATTTTTATTAATTTGTTTTACTATTTTCCGAATAATATGGTAAAACATAATCTTTAGTTTTATATAAATTATCTATAGTGTCACTTATTTTTTGACACATTTCAAATTCATTATTATTAAATTCTATTTTATCTGGTAATAATATTAAGATATGAAACAATACTTTTTCTTCCTCTAGTAATGGATATACTCTTTCATATCTTTTTAATAAAGTTTCAAAATCATAATTTAAATTATTTTTTTTATACAATTTATATAAATCATATATTGGTAAATCTATTCTTGATTTATCCCAACTTATTAAATAATTATTTTGATCTTTTAAAAAATGATCTATATCTAAATTATTATGAATAACAACATATCGTTGTTTTCTTTTGTCTTTAACTAGTTCTTGCCATTTATTTAACAAATTGCTTTCAAAATTTAAAGTATCAAATATTATAGATATATTACGAGCTAATAAATATTCACTTGGACTATATATTATTTTATTTTCAATAATAGTCATTATATCATTATAATAATTATATAAATAGGCAATATTATTATTTATGTCATCATATATTTTGTCAAAATCATCTACATCTACTTCTTTATAGTAGGTTGTTTTACTATGTAATAAAGCTATCAAATCTATCATATCCATCATTTTTTGTTCTTCTGGCATATCTATATCTTCTATATATTCTATTAATTCATAATCATCATCTTTATCACTTAATATTTTGGGAAAATAATCAAAATTTCTTGATAATAAATATTTTAATATATCATTATTATTTCTATTTTTGTTTTTAATAACGTATTTTCCATTTTTAGTATTTATTATAGTTGCTTTACCATTTTTTTGATATGATTTTGGTACAATATTGTATTTTTTTAAAAATTCACTTATCTCATACATTTGGAATTATTAATTTATCGCCTATTTTTAATTCTTCTAAATTATTATAAGCTTCTAATTCTTCTTTAGATACACTATATTTAGTTAATATACTTTCAATAGTATCATTTTCTCTTACAATGTATACAGTATAACTTTTATATGTTTCAACATCACTTACACTTGTAAATACATTTGATATTGGATTTTCTTCTTCTATACATCTTTTTTCTTCTTGAGTATTCTCAATATCTGAGCTTTCATCTCTATTAAGTTCTTCAAATTCTTTACTTTCTTCAATTATATTAGGCATTTTATCCTCCATTTCTATTTCTTCTATTCCATCAATGCCAACTTCTATATTAATAGATAATACTCTATCATTTAATATTTCATAATAAAAATCATCTATATCAGCCATTGCATTATCTAGTAAATATCTTTCATCTAAAGCTATTTCAAATGGTATATTATAGTTAAAATCTTCTGTAATAGTACTTGTTAAAGTCATTTTGTAAGTACCACTTATATCAAAGCTTCCTATTACTGAATTATCTTTTATTTCTAGATTATGTTCTAAAGAAATACTGGTAATTTCCGCTATATTACTTTCAAATATTATTTCTTTTTTAAAAGGTATTACTTTTTTCATATTACACTCTCCTCAGTTTAAGAGTATGAAAAAAAAGAATTAATATTCTAATTCTTTATTTATTTTTAAAATTTTATTTTTTATTTTTTGTTTTTCTCTTTCTAATATTTTATCAGAAGTAATTATTTGATTTAGTATATATAAAGTTCTATTTCTTAAAATATCATTGTTTAAAAAGTTTATATCTAAATAGATCATATTTCTTAACCACTTAATATATGTATGTTTATTAATTTTTGGTACATTTAAGTTAAATTCTTGTTCATTTAAACCATATATTCTTAAAATTTCATATTCATTTTTTAAATCATAATTTATTTCTTCTTTTGAATATTCTTTTTTTCGAATAATATCTATCATTTTATTTCTATTAACATATTCTTCATTATAAAATTGATTTGTTGAATGTATAGTATTTAATTTATGTATTAATGAATTATATAATAATTTATATTCATTATTTTGTTTATAGTTTAATGCATAATTAAGTATATATTTAATTCTATTTTTTTGTTCTTCTAAATAAGGAAATGTGTTTTTGTAATTCTCTAATTCATATTTGTTTATCTCTTCTTCAATATAATTTACAAATTCATCACTTATAACATAATTGTGATAAATACTTATATCTACATTACTAGTTATTAAATATTTAAAAAGCGATGTATTGTAGTGATATTTAAATTTTTCGTAATCAAATATTGTTGCTCGTTTATTTTTAGTAAAATAATTTACTTTTTGTTTTAGTTTCATTATGTAATCAGCTATATCATCATTACATAAATAAACATTCAATATTCCTATAATTCTAGTATATACAGTTTTATTTAAAAGAATATCAGGTTGTTCATTTAATATTTTTTTTATAAATAATATAAATAGTTGATTATTTAGTAAGTTTGGTAAAAATTTAACATAATCATCCTTATTTGAAATTAATGCATAAAAGGAATAAAAGTCAAATCTTATTGAATTTTCTAACAATTTTTTAGGTATTATATTTTGTAAATTATTAATTTTATTTTCTAAAACATCAAATTTTTCTAGATATTCATAGTAATATATATCATTAGATGGAGTTGCTTTATTTATTATTTTTTCTACTTCATTATAATTTTTAATATTTAATTTTTTTAATAATATTTTGAAGTTATTTAAATTTTGTTCTGTATATATATTTTCAGAATTTATAGTATCAACTACTTCATTAATACTTTCTATGTTAATTTCATTAGTTAAATTATCAAAATCATTTATTTCTTTTTCAATATCATCACTAAACATTAAAAATTCTATTAATAATAAGTCATTATATTTCATGTTTATCACCTTTTAAATATTTATATATTTCTTTATAATTTTTTACTGGTATAAATGTTATATCTTTTTTTATGTATTCAGGTATTTTATTTAATTCACTAATATTATCATATGGAATAAAAATTCTCTTTATTTGATTTCTATGAGCTCCTATACTTTTTTCTTTTAATCCACCGATTGGAAGTACATTACCTCGTAAAGTAATTTCTCCAGTAAATGCTATATCATTTGGTATTTTGGTATTTTTTAAACTACTTAGTATAGCAGTTGTTAAACTTATACCCGCACTTGGTCCATCCTTTTTTACAGCACCAACTGGTACATGAATATGAATATCGTTGTTTTCAAATATATTGTAATCTATTTTAAAATAATCAGCATTTGCTTTTAGATAACTAACTGCTATCATAGCACTTTCTTTCATTACTTCTCCTAATTGACCAGTTAGTATTAAATTACCTTTTCCTTTGTAATAATTTACTTCTATTTTTAAAGTATCCCCACCATATATAGTATATGCGAGTCCATTTACTACACCTATTTCATTTTTTATTTTAGTATTTGGCAAGTATTTTGCTTCTCCTAAATATTCAATTACCAATTTATTATCAATTCTAAATTTATTTATTGTTATTCTTTTTTGCGCTAAAGTAGTTACTATTTTTCTAATTATTGTTGATAAAATTCTATCTAATTCACGAACTCCTGCTTCTTTTGTGTATTCTCTAATTATTTTTAAAATTACCTCATCAGTTATATTTATACCATTATAGTTAATTCCATGTTCTTTACATATTCTAGGAAGTAAACAATTTTTAGTTATTTCTAGTTTTTCATATTCTGTATATCCAGACAAATTTACGATTTCTAAACGATCTCTTAAAGCTTCAGGAATATCTTCTAGGTAATTTGCAGTTGCGATAAACATTACCTTTGATAAATCATAATCTAATTCTATATAATTATCACTAAAATATTTATTTTGTTCTGGGTCTAATATTCCAAGTAGTACGCTTGCTGGATCTCCTTTATAATTTTTTAACATTTTATCTATTTCATCTATTAGAAATACTGGGTTACTACTTTTAGCTTTCGTTAAGGACGTTATTATTCTACCGGGATTAGCGCCTATGTAGGTTCTTCTATGCCCTATTAATTCTGCTTCATCAGTTATACCACCTACTGATATTTTCACAAAATTACGATTCATGGCTTTTGCTATAGAAAAAGCTAATGTTGTTTTTCCTACTCCAGGAGGACCTACTAAACATATAATTGGCCCCTTTAAACTATTTGTCATTTGTTTTACAGCCAGATATTCTATTATTCTTATTTTTACTTCATCTAGTCCACTATGTGTTTCATCTAGTTTTTTTCTTACATCTATTAAATCATCATTATCTATTGTATAGTTATTCCAAGGAAGTTTTAATAAAGTATCTATATAATTTCTAATAATATCTACTTCTGGAGAAGCTATTGGTAACATTTCATATCTTTTAATTTCGGATTTAATTTTGTTTTTTACTTCTTCACTAGCTTTTAGATTTTTAACATCTTCATATAAATTTTGTATTTCTTCTTCCTTTAGTGACTCTTCTCCTAATTCTTTTTTTATTACTTTTACTTTTTCTCTTAGTATGTATTCTTTTTGACTTTTATCTATTTCTCTTTGAATTTCTTTTTCAATTTCAACATCTATTTGAAAATTATTTATTTCATCATTTATGTCTTGTAGTAGTTTTATAAATCTCTTTTTAATATCTAACTCACATAGGTATTCATTTAATTTAGTTAAATCAATAGTTATATATGGAGCAATTATATCTGTTAGAACACCCAAATCATTTATATCTTTTATAGGATTTAAAATACTATTACTAGCATATGGTATCTCTTTTATATATTCATTTAATTCTCTTTTTAATTTTTCAACATATACTATTTCTTTATCTTTTTCTTCTAAAGTTTCGTTTAGTTCTTCTACTATAGTTTCTAGATTATTATTAATATTTAAATATTCATTTACGTAGACTCTTTTAATACCAGATAGTTCAAATCTAATTTTATTATTTGGTATTTCTATTTTATGTGTTACTTTAGCTATTACACCTATTTTTGGCAAATTATTTAAATTAATTTGTTCTTCTAAATTGTTTATTTCATTTACTATTAATATATTGTTATCATGAAAGAATTCTGCTTCATCTAGTACTTCTTTTACAGACGTTTTTTCTAAATCTATTTTTAAATCGTTATTTGGAAGCAGTACTGTACCTTTTAAAATAAGTGCAGGTAAATTTTGTTTTTTCAAGGTAATTCCTCCTTCCAACTAAATTGTTTTTTATTATAATACAAAGATTAAAAAAAGTCTATAAATAGACTTATTTTTTATACAATTTTATTACAATAAAAGACATAAGATTTTTAACTTATGTCTTATTCAACAATTGATTTACCTTTTAGTTCTTGATTTTTATTTATTAATTTTTTAGTTTTAACGTTTTTTCCTGCTAAAGCTATTTCATATTCACTATAATTTGAATATTGTTTAATAAAATCAAAGGCTTCTTTGTCTAATATAATCTCTCGTTTTAATTCAGTATTATCATCATTATGAGAAATATTTTCTGAATATTTACGATAATACCTTTCTATTTTTTTTAATAACTCTTTATTATTTTTTCCAAAATATAATCTATTGAAAGCTAATGATAGACTTTCTAAAGTAATATAATTTTGTAGTAAAACATTATTATTATATTTTAAAATTAGTTTAGCTTCTTCACTATCAATAGGAATTTTAATTTCTAAAGTTCTTGAATTAATAAATAGACTATGAAGTCTATCTATAATTTCTTGGCTTTCACCATTTTGATGAGCTAAGCTAGAATATCTAAGAGATTCCAAAATAGATATTTTAATGTATTCATTTTCCATGAGTTTCCTCCTAATTTAAGAATTTACTCCTTTTATTCTTTTTTCCTCTATTTCATCTATTTCATACCACTTTTTCTTTTTTGGTTTTCCAATTGATTTTTTTGTTATTGAATACCAGATTAATGGAGCAATAAACAATGATGAATAAGCACCTGCTATTAATCCTACTAGTAAAGCTATATTAAAGTTAAGTATTTCATAAGTACCTAAGAATATTAATGCAACTACTGGTATTAATGTTGTTAAAGTTGTAATAATACTTCTAGAAAAAATATTTTGAATACTTTCATTTACAACAATTTGTAAATCTTCTTTTTTCTTAATATTTTTATCTTTTAAGTTTTCTTTTATTTTATCAAATGTAACAATTGTATTATTTATTGAATATCCAATTATTGAAAGAAGTGCTGCTATAAACATAGGTGATACTTCTAAATTGAATAAACTAAATACTGTTATCATCATAAATAAGTCATGTATTAATGCTATTATACCTGATATAGCATAACTAAATTGATAACGAATCGAAATATAAATAATAATTGTAATCATAGCTATTATTACTGATAATATAGCATTTTTAATTAATTCTTGTTTTACTACATTTGATATTACACCGATATCAGTTGAAGCATTATAAGTTTCATTTAAATGATTTTCTGTTTTAATTATTTGTTCTTCATTTAAACTATCTGATATTGAAACATCAATTGTTTTTTCATCTATTTCATCAATCGCTATAATGTTATAATTCAATTTTTCTAAATCAATTTTTATATTTTCAACATTTATAACATCATTTGATTTAATAGTAATAGATGTTCCACCTTTAAATTCCACACCTAAATTTAACTTATTTGTTGTTAAGGATATAATACCTGCTATTAAAATAATAATTGGAACCATAATAATTATACGTCCATTTTTAACAAAGTTTCCTTTTATTTCTTTATTTTTTATTCCAATAAATAAATTTTGTTTATCATCAAAGTAATTTGTTTCTACTAATTTATTTAGCATTTTTCTTACTAAGAAAACCATTACAAATAAAGTTGTAATAATACTTATCATTAACATTGTAGCAAATCCTTTAACACTACTTTCACCTAATATAAATAAGATAATTGCTACTAAAAGTGTTGTAATATTTGAATCTAATATAGTACCAATAGATGCTGTATTACCATTTTTATATGATAATTTAAAGTCTTTTCTTATTTTGTATTCATCTCTAATTCTTGTAAAATTGATTACATTTGCATCTACTGCCATACCAATACCAATTAACATGGCTGCAATTCCTGGAAGTGATAATACTCCTCCTATTAACCAAAATATAAAAAATGTCAAGAATGTGTAAATAATTATTCCAACTGAAGCAACAAATCCAGCAAATCTATATACAGCTATCATAAATAGAATAATTAGTACTACGCCTACTAATCCTGCTATAAAAGTCTTTTCTAATGTATTTGCACCAAAACTAGCATCTACTGTTTTTGAAGACATTTCTGTTAATTTAGTTGGTAAACTACCAGAATTAATTAGTTCTACTAAAGATGTTACTTCTTCCTTTGTAAAATTACCTTGAATTATAACATCACTTGAAAATCCTTGTGATACCCCAGCTACAGATAAGCATCTTGAACTACTTAGACTACCACATTTAGCTTGTTCTTTTTCAAAGCTATCTGATTCTGGATCAAAGTCTAACCAAATAACTATTCTATTATCACTACTTTCACTAATAGCTTTTGTTATTTTATAAAATTCATCTTTATTATTAATTGATAAAGATACTGCAGGTAATCCTTTTTGGTCTTGACCAACTTTTGCTCCACCACTTACTAGAACATCACTATTCATAAGTAAATTATCTTTCGTATCTCTAAATGTTAAATTAGCAGCTTTGCTTAATATTGTTCTAGCTTGTTCTACATCTGTTACACCAGCTAGTTGAACTCTAATTTTATCTTCACCTTCAACAGTAATAACTGGTTCAGATACCCCTAGACCATCTATTCTTTTTAACATTGTTTTATATGTGTTAGTAACCATATCACTAGTTACTTCATTTCCATCAATACTTTCAACTTTGTATAATACTTCAAATCCACCTTGTAAATCTAATCCAAATTTTAAATTTTTAAATAAGCCTGGAAAACATAGACAAATTAAGGTAGTTATAATTACGAAGTAAAATACAAGAAATCTAAATCTCTTTTTATTTACTTTATTTTTCATAAATCCTCCTAATCAAAATACAATTTTCTATTACGTATGCTCATTTTATCTTTTATATAATTATCAAGTTGATGATCATCAATATCAAAAATATCACATGTCATTTGATATAATGATAAATCTTTTGAACTTTTCCACTTGATTTCTTTTAAATAATTCCATATATCTTCTTCTGTGGCATATACGTAACCATTTCTTTTTAACTCAGAACGACGTGCTGATAAAGCCGGTCTAAGTCTTTGGTACAGCTCTTCTAATGAACTAAAAGTAATATCCATTATATTACCTCCTTTAACCATAATTATATTATATATTATTTTTTTTATATTTTAAAGTAAATTTACATATTTTCAATTCTTTTTCCTTTACAAATTTGAAAATATAACCAATTTTAGTTTATTGATATATTCCTTATTACAATTTATGTTATTTATTAGAAAATTTATAGTATTTAAAATTTTTTAAAATACTTTCAGGTGCTTTTCAAAAATTTGATAAGATATAATATGAGAGCATATCTGATGCGTTAGTATATTCCTTACTTTTTGTTTTAGAAAGTGAGGTGGCGATTGTGACTAAAAGAGAAAAATATCTTTATAGAATCATAATTTACCTTTTTATTATAATAATTATTATTTTAGTTAAATAACTTTATTATGTAAAAAAATATCCTAGCGCCGCAGGGGGTCGTTAGGATTTTCCAAACAAACAAGGAATATACCTAACATAGAACCATTAGGTATGTTCTTTTTTATTATATACAATTTATATTATTTATACAACTATTTTTTAGAATTTTATTCTATTTTCGACATATTCAATAACTTCATCTAATGGTAAAGTTATTTGTTCCATAGTATCTCTATCTCTTATAGTAACTGTATTATTATTTATAGTTTCATCATCTATTGTTATAGCAAATGGAGTACCTGAAATATCTCCTCTTCTATAACGTTTACCAATATTACCAGAATCATCATATGAAACCATAAAATGTTTACTTAACATTTCATATACTTCTAAAGCTTTTTCACTATGCATTTTTTTAATTAAAGGTAAAACATTTAATTTATATGGAGCTAAATAAGGATGTAATTTTAATACTTCTCTTGTAGTTCCATCTTCTAAAATTTCCTCATTATAAGCATCAAATAAAACAGCTAAAACAGTTCTATCAAGTCCATATGTTGATTCAATAATATAAGGAATATATTTTTCATTTGTTTCTGGATCTAAATATGTCTGAGCAACTCCAGAATATTCTTGATGTCTAGTTAAATCAAAATTAGTTCTGTTGTGTGTACCATTAATTTCACCCCAACCAAATGGAAATAAATATTCAATATCGCATGCTTCTTTAGCGTAATGCGCTAATTTTTCATGATCATGAAATCTCAATTTATCACTAGGTAATCCTAAATCCATAAAGAATTTTTTACCATATTCTTTAAAATAATTATAAAGTTCTGAATCAGTTCCTTCTTTACAAAAAGTTTGATATTCCATTTGTTCAAATTCAATAGTTCTAAAAGTAAAATTTCCTGGTGTTATTTCATTTCTAAAAGCTTTACCAATTTGTCCAATACTAAAAGGTAATTTAGCTCTCATAGTTCTTTGAACATTTAAAAAGTTAACATATTCACCTTGAGCATTTTCTGGGCGTAAATATACAGTATTTTTAGCATCTGTTGTTACACCTCTTTGAGTAGCAAACATTAGATTAAATTGTCTAATATCAGTGAAATTAGATTTACCACATTTTGGACATGGTACTTTATTTGTACGAATATATTCCATCATTTCTTCTTGACTCATAGCATCACCAATAGAACTATGTGAATAATCGTTAATTAAATTATCAACTCTATGTCTTGTTTTACATTCTTTACAATCAGCTAGTGGATCTGAGAAACTTGCTACATGTCCTGATGCTTCCCATACTCTAGGATGCATTAATATATCAGCATCTACTTCATATGCATTTTTTCTCTCTTGAATAAATCTTTTTCTCCAAGCATCTTTTACATTATTTTTAAGTCTACTACCTAGTGGACCGTAATCCCATGTATTGGCAAGTCCACCATATATTTCACTTCCTTGAAATATAAATCCATATTGTTTACAAAAATTAACTAATTTTTCCATTGTTATATTATTCATTTTATTTTTCCTCTTTTCTCATTTAAAATTATTTATAAAATATTCGACAATGCTTTTCCAAATATTAGATTGCAAGTAATATATTAAATGATTTGATAAGTTTTTAGTAATATTTTTATTTTATCATCTATTTCATTCCTAAATGATGAAATAATCAATATGTTTATAAAAACCTTTACAAAAAAACTTCTAGAAATTTGTAGGGACGATTACTAATCGCGGTTCCACCCTATTTATTCTAGAAGAATCACTCTTTATATATTGCTTCCAGGTTTCCAAGCCCATCATCGCATTTCATATTACATGTATATTGTATTACCATTTTTAGATTTCGTCAATACTTTTGGATTCAATTCTTTATTTATATCAGTTATTATTTTTTTGATTATTCTTGAAATATATGATTGCGACACATTATATTTTATTGATAATTGCCTTTGATCCAATCTATTTCCATTTATACCAAAATAATCTAAAAATGCTTCTCTTTTCCAATTGTCAAATTTTTCTAACATACTGTATATTAATGGCATATTTTCTAATAAAAAAACATTCTCTATTGCTTCTTTTTCAACATCAATGTCTGATTCTAATGTATCAGCTATTGTTAGTTCCTCATCAGACATTATTGGCTCATATATACTAATGTTATTTTGCTTATGTCTAAATAATAGAAAAATTTCGTTTGTTATGCATTTTGCAGCATATGTTGAAAAATTTATGTTTTTTTCTATTTTATAACTATCTACTGCTTTTATTAAACCTATAACACCGGTACCAATTAAATCATCCAACTCATAATTGCTTGACATATATTTTTTAGCAATATAGACAACTAACCAATAATTCCCAATAATTATTTTTTCACGATATTCAGATTTTCCTTCTTTTAAATACGTAAAATATAATCTATTCTCTTTGTTTTTTATTCCGTTTTTCTCTATCATCGTATTCAGCTCCAAAAAAAAGATGTAAGTATTACTTATTACTTACATCTAACTTCTATTCATTTTCTTCATTATTAGAACAATTTTTTATCTTATTCATTTCATCATCAAAAAATATAAAATCTGGATTTCTTTTTAATATTGAAGATATTCTTACAGCCATATTGTATGTTAATCTTCTTGAACCAGTTTCTATTTGAGAATAAAAAGATTTACTTATTCCTAATTTATCTGCCATTTGTTGTGAAGTATATTTATTTTTTACCCTCAATTCTCTTAATTTTTGATACATAGTACGACCTCCTACAATCTGATTATATCATATAGTTTACTTTTTGTAAATTACTTTATGTTATTATATACATGTTGAACATCTTCAACATCATCTAATAAAGTCATTAATCTATCTGTTAGTTCTTTATCTTCAGTATTTAGTTCAATTGTATCCTTTGGTAAATAAGCTACATCATCAATTTCAAACTCACCATTTATTTTTGTTGATATTGCTTCTTTGATAGCATTAGCATCTGTAGGATTACCATATACAATTACTAAATCATCTTTTGATTCAATATCAGTTACATCAATTCCATTTTCAAGTAATAGTTCTAAAGTTTCTTCTTCTCCTAAACCTTTAAATCCTACAATACATAAATGATCATAATTAAATGTTACAGAGCCCATTGCTCCCATTTTGCTTTTACATTTATTTAAAGCTGCTCTAACACTACTTATTGAACGATTTACATTATCAGTTAAACATTCTATTACAAATGTTGAACCTGATGGTCCAAATACTTCATAGACTACTTTTTCATAATTTTCATCAACACCACTATTTACTTTATCAATAGCTCTTTTTATTATATCGGCTGGTACTTGTTCTCTTTTCGCTTTTTCAATTAATCTTTTTAAACTTGAATTGCTGTCAACTTCTGTTCCACCTTTTTTAGCAACATCATATATTTCTCTAGCATACATAGAATATATTTTTCCTCTAGCTGCTCCTGTTTTTTGTATACTTGCTTTTCTTACTTCGTAAGCTCTTCCCATAAAATCACCAAATATATAATAACATATCTTTTTTATTTTTCAAACCTTTTAAAGAAAAAAAAGTAAAGAATTAATCCAATGTTATTAACTTAAGATATAAGTTAGAGATATCAAATGATATTTTCTAACTTTTTCTTTTTCATTTTTTAAA
>CAKPFM010000016.1 GCA_934153945.1 uncultured Bacilli bacterium | reverse complement strand
AATTGATTAAGTTCATTCTTTACCAACTCACTTTGTATAAATGGTTCACTATTCATTCCTCTAATTCCAGTTTCATAAACATTACCATCTCTACCATATATTGTATTCATTCTGACACCTCTTTTAATAAATCTAATAATTTATCAATATCTTCTTCCCATAATTCTATTTCAAAATCATCATCTTCATTATCCCCATAGGCACAAATTGTTTTTTGTTTATTTAAGTTTATATACATTGTTGCTTTATTAATAACTTCTTTTTGCTTTTTGACTTGCTCTTTTAAATTCATCAAATATAACTGTAACTCATTTTTTTCATCATAATTTAATAAGTCTGTTTTTCTTATAATCATAAAAAGTTTATTATAATTATCCATATTCTTATTTCTCCTTTCAGTATCACAAATGGCCCCTTTTTAATGGAAATATAGTGTCATTTATGAACTTCATAAAATTGTTAATTTATCGTTATTTTATAAGGCATAATCACACATTTTATATATAATTTGCTTCTCTACCTCTAATATCTCCTTTAGTATTAGTATTTATAGCTATCATTCTGTAAGATGTAGCGTTATAAATGCGTAACTATATATCTTTCTTAATTGTAATTTATCACTATTTTTACTCTCATTTCACTCTTATATATAAAAAAATAATCAATATTTCATGATTACTTTATATATTTTAATAAATTGTTATATATATAGGTTCTTTTGTTATTTTTTATAGAATTTTTGGGGTAAAAGTGCCCCCTGGTGCCTCTTAGAAAATAGGGTTGGGGTGTTAACGGTCGTTATTACTATGAAAAAAGCCTTATAAAATAAGGTATAAATTCAATATAAAAAAATATAAAGATATATTAAAAAAACACTATAAAAATAATAATATAGTGTTAAATAATTATATATTTTTGAAATTAGAGAGGAAAGCAAACTTCTGTTACAATTTAAATAATAATAATAACAATAACAAACAATTAATAACAATTAATAATAATACAAATAAATATAATAACAAAAATATATCTATATAAATATACCCATATTATAATATATCAATAATGCAGTATCACACCGCCAAAATACATATATAATACAATAATACTAACTATGTAAATATATCAAATATACACCAAATAAACATATAAATAGCATGTAATTTATAGTATAATTTTATATAAGTTACATATAATAATACTATAATAAATATATTATAAAATAATGAATAAACTGTAGTATAATTGTTGACAATGTATAATAAAAATGGTATAATGTATATAGAGATAAGAAAAGAGGAGTTGATAAAATGATATATGTGTTCAATGCTTTATATGAAACAATAACATTTGTAATTATAACTTACTTAATAACAATCATATTAAATTATATATTTAGTAAAGATTTTAGAAAGTTAATAAATAAAATAAAAAGAGTTATCTTCAACCCTCGCAAAGTTAACAAGATAACTCAAATCAAAAAATTAGTCTACGAATATTTATTCATAGATTAGTTTAAGAAAAGTTGTTCCCTTTTCTCATCTCTCATTATAAATGATTTAAATTAAAATGTCAAGTATGACATAATGGGAGGAATGAAAAATATGTTAAATCAAATAGTATTAGTTGGTCGATTAGTTCAAGACCCTGAAATAAAAGAACTAGAAAATGGAATGAAAACAAGTTATATAACTTTAGCAGTGTCAAGAAGCTATAAAAATGTAAATGGAGAGTATGATACAGATTTTATACCAGTTAGATTATATAAAGGCATTGCCGAGAATACTACAGAATATTGTAAAAAAGGAGATTTAATTGGAATTAAAGGAAGAATACAGAGATTTTGTGCTAATGATTACACTTGCAATGGATACCCAATATTAGAAGTAGTAGCAGAAAGAATTACATTCTTATCAAGTGTAAATAAGTAAAAAAGAGGGGTTTATATGAAAAAATTCAATGAATTAAAAAGAAACGATATTATAAAAGTACAAGGTTACACATTTAAAGTAACAAGATATAACGAAGAATTAAAAGGCTATCATTTAGAGGGTAAAAGAAATAAGAATTACAGCACAGTTTTAGCCATGTTAGTAACTGAAGAAGATTATAACAAAATGGATAAAATAAGCAAGTTATATTGTATTCCATTTAATAAAGTTAGTGAGGTGTTAGAAAATGGAAATATATAAAACTTCAATAAAATTAGTAAGAGAAACAACAACTCAATACAATAATACCAATATAAAAAATATAACTGATATTATTAAATTAGTTGACAACATAGAAGATATAAAAAACAATGATGTAGAAAACGTTTATATAATTTGTTTGAATAATAAAAGGGTACCTGTTAATTATTCTTTAATTGCTAAAGGCACTATTAATACATCAATGATTGACCCCAAAACAATATTTAAAACAATATTATTAAGTAATGCTAGTGCTTTTATAATGATACATAACCACCCAAGTGGTGACCCTACCCCAAGCAAGGAAGATTATGAAATAACAAATGTTTTAAAACAAGCTAGTAACTTATTGGATATTAAATTTTTAGACCACATAGTTATTGGTAACGACAACTATATTAGTTGTATGGAGGTTTAATATGGAATATATAACAATTATATTATTATTAATAACTACCCTACTTCTTTATAAATTAAATTACTATAAAGGAAAATACCGAATATATTATAACAATTATAAACAATGCTTACTAGCATTACAAGAATATGACCCGAAGTTAAAAGCATATTTAGAAAGTAAAGAGGTGTAAAAAATGGAAAAAGAATTAAAAAAACAAAATTTTAATGATGATATGCTTGAAAATGAAGCATTACAAATACAATTAGATTTTACATTACTAGAACAATTGAAAATTGCAAATAATTTAATTGATTTAGTTTATGGCGATATATGGTATAATGCCGAAAATGATAATGATATTAAAACTTGCAACACTTTAACAACTATATCATTACAATTAAAAGAAATTATTGACAATTATGACGAAATAAGCAAAGGAGATAAATAAAAATGACTAGAGAAGAACTAAAAAGCGAAGTTATGAATTATATTAATAACAATCTAAATAGTGAATATGTAGGCGATAGAACTGATATAATTTTAAGAATACTATACGAACTAGAAGAATATTTTGACTATAAAAACGAAACAATAGACAAAGTAATAAACTTAATACAGAATGCTAACGAATTAATGAATTAAAGGGAGATGAAAAAATGAACTTTAAAGAATACGATGAAATAATAAAAAAACATAAATATGATATGTTATCTATGATAATATACTATAATTTAAAATGTAATGATGACTTAATTATTAATGAATTAACAGAAGAAGATATACAAAAATTTATTCAATTAATATGGTCGGCTTATATGTGCGACGAACAGCATCTTGACTTGGCCTTTATTTGTGATAAACTAGTAGAAAATGCCGAAAAAATACTTGACGGAAACTGGACAAAATGGGATTTATTGGAGGTATGCTATGAATAATGATTATAAACAAGAAATAATTGACTTTATAAATGAAAATAATTTAAATGATGTGTTTACTGTTGAAAATGTATTTTATAATATTTTTAAAGTATATTTATATGTATACATTCGTGTTTCTACAGAAAAACAAGAATTCGGTAGACAAATTATAGAACTTTACAAATGGGCAAAAGAAAAAAATATAAAAATATGTATTAATTATATTTTTTGTGATAAATATACAGGAAAAAGGACAACAAGAGAACAATATGAAAAAATGCATGATTCATTACAAGAAAACGATTATTTGATAGTAAGTGAACTAAACCGACTAGGAAGAAACTGGGACAATACAAAAAAAGAATGGCAATTTTTAACTGACAAAAATATTAATACAATTATATTAGATAATGCAATGTTAAGTGCTAAACTTCCAAATGAAAAAAAGGAAGCTATAACACTTGAATATAAATTTATTCGTGATATAGTATTTAATGCAATTAATTATGTTGCTAGTAAAAAAATACAAGAAGTATCAACATCAACAAAAGCAGGGCTTGAAAAAGCAAAATTGCAAGGCAAACAACTCGGAAAGCCAAGATGTGAATATAACACAAAAGAAAATTTTATAAATACACTTGAAAAAATGATAAATGAAAATATTGGTCAAACAAAAGCATGTTTATATACTAGATATCCTTCTAAAAGTTTTCAAAACGATTTAAAAAAATGTTATACTAAATACAATACTAAAAATTATCAAGAAATATTAATAAAAATCAAGGAGGATAACACTGAATGGGAACAATTTTAATAATAGTATTGGCATTGTGGTGCGGACTATGTGACTTTGCAAAAAAGCAAAAATAACCAATATTTAAAAGGTTATTTTTTTATTGATTATTTATACATAAATAACATTATATTTTTATTATTTTAATACCCCGTATTTACCTATTTTTAGCCATTTTAAGCAACTTTTTTAATTATAGTATATTTGTATTAATCGTATATTTATCAAGCAAAAAAGCCTATAAAATAAAGCCGTATTATTCAATAAAATATAATAAAAAGATGTATAAAAATACACCTATTTACCCACGGACAAAATAAGAAAACTTTTTCCATCTCCACGGTCAAAAAACTTTTTCCTGAGTGCGAGAAAACTTTTTCCTCATCAACTTATTACATTTTTTACTTTTATACCAATTATAATTAAAAATACCGTCATAAGGACATTTTTTTTATATAATATAAACTGCAATGTTCACACTTTCTAAATTGATTCTTAATCTTTTTCCAAGACACTAATCTTTTTCCACCTCTTCAAATTCAGCATCTATAACATTATCTCTTTTTAATGCCTCTAATTGCCTATTTATATCGTCAATATTTGTTTCTTTTTTATGTTCAATGACAACAGGTGCTGAAGCTTCTACAAATCCATGTTGTGATTTTAATGTAAACATACTAGATATTTCTCTTAATTCTCCTAGTTGTGCTGATGTTAACACAGATGTAGTAATATAATCATCTATTATTCCCATTATATCCATTTTGTCTGGATCTACCATGTAATTATCATATGTCTTTCTTGATATTCCTAATAAGGCACAAAACGTACCTTTACTAGGCGGAAATTTGCATATTGTATTTATTTTTGCTACCATGTCCATATAAATGTTTAGTGCTTCACCTAATTCGTAAGATGTATACGATTTATTTTGGATAGTTGCTATATCTGATACACTTCTTTTTGTTATTAAAGGCAATATTTGTGATACAGTTAATCCATTATTTTGTGAAACTTTTTCCTTTATAACTTCTGCCACGGTTTCCATTTTACTTCTAATATTTGGTAATAATAAATCTTTTGCTTCTTCTCTGATCTGATTTACAAGTTGTTCCTGTTCTTGTATCTTTTTTTCTCTATTTTCACGGTTAGATTCTTTTATCTTTTGTATATGTTCTTCTGTTTTAATCTTTTTCCCAGTCACCATCTAACTTACCTCTCTTATCTCTTTCTTTTCCAGTTTGAAAATCACTATATTCCTGTAAATCTGTTTCCATTTGTTTGTAATATAAAATACTATCATATACACAATAATCTTCATAAAGCCATAATCTATAATCATCTATAAATTCAAAACAAATATTATGCTTTTTATATTTTCTGTTCATAAAAGAAATAAATGTTCTATCATATTTACTTATATATCCCATTGTCTAACTCCTCATTTAAAATATTATATTGTTTATTAGAATTAAAATATATTGGTCTTTTATCATCGTTCTTCAATCCTAATTTTGCTAAATTTATCAAGTCATCTACTAAATATTTTAAACTTTCTACACTATTTAATCCATCATAATCAATACCATAATCTATAATCATTTGAAAATATTTGTTTTTTATTTTAATTTGTCTTTCTAATTTATCATTTAACATTTTCATCACCATTACTAACTTTTTCCAACATATCAATCCATTCAATTATTTCAAATGGTATGTTTTTGAATTCTTCTTCTGGGCATTCTTTTAATTTTAATAAAGATAATTGTTGTCTAATATGAAATATTATTCTATATAATGTATCTGTTCTACTCTGTTCATTTTGATATAACCCTAAAATCTGTTTATTCAATTGTTTTTGTTTATCTAGTTCTTTTAGCAAATCTTTATTTATACCTTGACTTATACAATAGCAACACATTCCAGTAAATATTGTTATTATTAAAGCTTTAATTATTATTTCCATCATTATTCCTCTTTCTATTTTCTTCTATAAATTCATAAAAACCATCATAAAATTTCATTTGCTGTCTTGCCCTTTTATGTTGTATTCTTTTTCCATTTGTACTTTTTCTAAAACTATTAAATGTGTCATAGCCACCAGTGGTTTGTTTTTGTAATATTTTAAATATCTTATTTAGGCTCATATTCTATAATCACTTCCGCTCTTTCTTCATCTGCATAATATTTTTCAACTTCTAAATATGCTACTTGCGAATCATCTTTATATGCTAGACCATTAAGTGAATCACATATTATTTTTGCTATATTATCACTATCAGGTTTTTTTAGACATTCAGTTCCAATTAATAAATTATATTGTTTTTTAGATATGCTTTTATTTGGCTTAAAATAGGCTTTTATAGACATTTTTACAAGCCCAGTATATTCTTTATTAAGTTGGTCTTTGCATTGTTCTATCGCCGATAATTTAACTAATTTTTCATATTCTGTTGTTTGTTTTGGGTTATATGTTGATACATAATTACCTATCTTGCGAAATCTAGGTCTTGCCTTGCCTTGTGGCTTTCCAGATACTATAAATTTAATCGTCATAATAATCATAATCCTCATCGTCTTCATCAAGATCTATATTATAAATATTTGCAACAAACTCTTTTAATTTCTTAACTCTGCCCTCTTTATCTTGTAAAATATCATCTAATTCTTTGATTTTATCTTTTTTTTCTTTAATTGTATTATCTAATATTTTAACTTCAACTTCCTTGTTATACTTTGCAATTCTTTTCATCGTTGTTTCATCTAACATTATGTTATCTAATAGTTTTGACTCATCAAGTGCAAAGTTACAGATTGTACGAATTGGAATTGCTTCTTTATGCCCCTCTAAATCGTAATATTCAATTTGTGGTTCATGGTCAAAAGTGGCTAAATCTCCAACTATATATCTAATATTTTCGTCATCATATATCAATACTTTTGGCTTGTTTATTTTTTTAATTAATTCCATTATTTTCCTACTTTCTATCAAAAAAAGAGAATTATTGTATTCTCCCTTCAATTATCTAATTTGGTGCTCGTAATAGGACTTGAACCTATAAGGGATAACTCCCAACGGATTTTAAGTCCGTCTTGTTTACCAATTTCAACACACGAGCAAATAATAAAACAATATAACAACTAGGCTCAATGTTGCTAGATGGCCTACTATGTTCTCAATAGGTATATTGTTTTACTAGTATCTTTAATAGATACTGCCTAATGATATAGATAGGAATCGAACCTATCACAGCATGCTTTAAACGTTAGCTCTCCAACTATATATCACTAGACACTAACTACTAGAGATAGCATGACCTTTTTATATTAGTATGAAATACTGACAGTTTCCTAACTGACAAATCATCTAAACTTGTTCAGCCTAACTTCGTTGTGCTTGGTCTAGCAAGGTGTGGCTGTTTTACCTAATGCTTTTTATAAGCACCATATCAAGTAAATATAACCACTACGGACGATCTTGTCGTTTGGAGAATTGCACTCCTCTTATTACATATTTACTCAATATGCTACCTATAAGATAACACTTAATATTCTTTGACAATTTGTTAAATAGTGCTTCTCACACTAATTCATTATGAACAATTATTATTCAGTCAATGGCAAGTATTAGTCCTGATAAGGAGCGACCATATTTCCTCTAATACCTAGTATAAATACCCAAGACCATATTGGATTCATTACCAACATTTTTCACACACGTTAGAATTATTAAATCAAATCTTTTTTTCGCTTGAAATTCCTAATTTACTAATAAATTTGCAGACATTGTGCTACTCAAACTAGGCACTAGTCTTATACATATATCTCTATATTTCAACTGCAACACCGATTTATGGTATTCTTACTTTCACTCTATATCACCACAATATAGTATTACTAATAAGTTATCGTCCTACTTTCCATAGGCGGTTTTGATTATCGGCGACTAGACCTCTATACCTTATAACATTTCATAACAAACCACTATTATCTCTTTCCCTACATTTTGTAAGTCCTTATTTTATTATCTCTAACAAAATATACTCAATCCATCACAAATTCGCACTTGTAACTAATAAGAACAAGATAATATCCATACTACATTGCATTGTAGTCTGTCATATGGTTTATTTAACAAATTGTCAAAGAACATTAATATTGGTTGCGGTCGCCAGATTTGAACTGAAATTTCAGGTTATGAGCCTGATGTGTTGCCGTTACACTACCCCGCAATATAGGAGGAAAGTACGAAAGGAGGTTATACTTTCCTATTTTTAGAAAGGAGATGAGTATATATTACTCACTGTGATATCTCTATCACGATTATAGTTTATCAGCAAAAATACTCTCATTTCACTCTTATTTTGATAAAATTTCATTCATTTTTTGATATTTTCTCCAAATCGACGAAGGATCACATGGAGTAATATCATTTAAATAATTTTCATCTGCTACTCTTCTTACTGCTTTTGTGGGATTTAATCCATTTAATATATATAAATATAACCTATATTCAATTTTATAATTTGATAATTTTGACAAATTGTTTTTGCAATCTTCTATTAATTTTTCTTTTTGAATTATTTTATTTCTAATTTCTGGATTTCCATTATCTAACTTGTTTAACATATCTATTTCAATCAATAAATCATTTATATATGGTATGCAATCCATTTATACCCCTTCTTTCAATTTCTTTGGTCTGCCTCTTTTCTTTTTTTCAACAGTTTGAAAATCTTTTAATTTTTCTATATCTTCTTGCTTCAATATTCTGTTATGATATTTTGTACCAATTTTTGATTGTGTATTTTTTAAATTCTGAATTAAAAATTCTCTATTTGCTATATTATTTAACCTTGATGTTAAGTTTTTATAATTATCATTGATAGCCATATTATTTTTTATAACTCTTCTTTTCATAAAATTATTTTGCATATCTTGATATAATTTTTCCAAATTTACTTCATTAATTGGTGTGCTTTCTATGAAATGTTCATAATCACTTACTAAACTGTCACATTCAGAAAGCCTAGTAGTTAGACTTTCTAAATATTCATCAGTTTTATTTAATATCGATACTGCTTGTATGATATTTTCTATTATGTTTATATTTTCTCCTTCCATATAGCACCTCTTAATCTAAAAAATTATCATCAACTTCAATTTGGTTTCCAAAATCTTCATATGGATCTGATTCTGCTAATTCGCCAATAGTTTCATCACTTGTTCTTTTACTGCCCAAGAATTGTACATTACTTGTTGTTACTTCAAATGATGTTCTATTATTTCCATCTTTATCAGTATAATTATTCATACTAATCGAACCATCAACAAGTATTAAACTTCCTTTATTTTGATAGCTAACAAGATTTTCAGCAGGTTTACCCCAAACAGTTACTGGAATAAAATCTGTTTCATATTCTCCATATTCATTTTTATAATTCTTACTTACTGCTAGGTTAAATCTGCAATATGCTTTATTTGAACCTGTATATTTTAATTCTAAATCTGTAGATATTCTACCTACTAAATTTACTTTATTAAACATCTAATTCCAACTCCTTTAATGTGTATTTTTTATTTTCTTCCATGCCGTTATACATAGTTCCTTTTTTAAAAAATGGTAACATAGCACAATCAGTGTCTAAAGCAAAATAAATATAACACCTTCCATCATAAGTATCTTTTTTTAAAATATTCTTAATTCTATCCTTAAATGGTCTAATAACAGCTTTTAAATACCTTTTTTCTGGTTCATCAAGTATTCTTTTTTCTTGAATAAAACCATTTTCCACTTCTATTGTTCCTGTATAATCATTTGGTAATGATTTGAAATGTGTTTGTTTTACTACATATTCAATATCTTCTGAGTTAAACACCCATCGAGGAAATCCTCTACCGTCGTCTTCTTTAATTGTAAAACCATCGCAAAATAAACCTTTTTGTATACCAGATACAGTAACAATCTGACCAATATATTTATCCATCATACCGTCACTATTCCATCCTTTTCCTCTTCTATTTTTTAATTTTACTTTATCTCCAGCTTTTAATTTCATTATTTAATCACCAATTTACCTTTCTTATCAATAATTCCATATCTAGTTAGTATTTCCTCAACTTCTTCTTTTGTTTTAGCAATTCCAACATGTGCTTTTACTGTTTTAACTAAATCATTTATTTCATTTAATTTGCTTTCTCTTTCATCCATTAATTTATAATAATCATCGTTACAAAAATTTTTATTTGTATAATATTTTACTTCACTTGGCTCACCAGTTGTTCTTAATTGCATGTCAGCATCATCAATCATATCTTTATTAATTAAAATTTTGTTTTTTTCTTCTTCTGTAAATTGAGATAAATATAATTCATCACAGTCTTTTTCAAATTGTTCTACTAATTCGTTATATTTATTAATAACATCACATTTTTTTCTTAATTCTTCTACTTTTTCTTTTGTTTCTTTTTCAATACTTTCTCTATGCTTATTTGCATATAAATCAATTAAATTAATACTTTCTAACATTTTATTTCCTTCTTTCTTATTAAATTTTCCTAATACATATGGTGCATATAAATCATCTGCTGTTATTTTAATTCTTGTTCTTTTATTGGTTCGAAAAATGTTTGGTCATACGCACAACCAGGGAATTCATCAAGAATAACTAGTCCATTTTCCCTATATCCTATAACCGTGTAGAAATTTCCTATTTTTATATTTTGAAGACCATATCTATCAATACATTTTACTTTCTCACCAATTTCAAAGTTTTTCATTTCCATACCTCATTACATATTAAATTAAATCCTGTTGGCTCTAATCGGTTTATTAGCTCTTTAAATTCATCTTTTGCACTATCATTTAGTTGATTACCATATTTATCAAACCATTCTTTAAAATCTTTATAATCGCTATATTCATATTCATACCAAGCATCATCAACTTTATCTCGATTATCTTTTTCTTTTTTTACCTCTTGAATAACATTTGACGAATATGTTAATTGTGAATTTAATATATCTGCATATATTTTTTTAGGTACTTCTTTTATTTCTTTATCAGTTTTTCTACCAACATATTCAATTAAATCTGAACTATTTTCATTGATAACAACATCATCTTCTTTGATATCAAATCTGTTCATTAGATGTTTTGCATATTTTTCTTTGAATTCATCATCAAATTCAATATTTTCATCTTTGATGTATTCACCATCTCGACCTTTACCATCAATAACTTCATCAACAAATGCAAAGTTATCAACACAACAAGCAACTGATAACGCTGTTAATCTTTTCAATTCATAAATATTTATTGACTTTCTATCTCTGTCAAGTGATACATAACAAGGTTTAAAATTATAACCATAATCAAAATTATCATCTTCATATACTGGAAGCCCATCAACAAATACTTTTCCTTTGTAATCAGGATCCGTTAATATTTCTCCATAGCTTGTTTGAATTGAATTATAAGCTTGTCCATTTAATCCTAAAAATTCATTTTCAAGTTCATCTAATTCAGAATTATCAAATCCTGATATTTCAAATGTCAAATCATTCCCATTGCCTGCTGTTTCAGTAATACATAGTACTTCACATTCAAAATTATCTGAATATTCAAAACTTGGTATCCAATTTTTATTCCCATTTTTTATAAACACTTCTTTATCATCACGAAGTAATACTAACAACGCTAATTTATAACCTTCTCCAAATTGACCTATTTTATCTAAATCATCTCTTTTAGATGTGTTTCCAAGCAACAATGTAGAACTTGGTATTGAAGTATTTTTATTTGTTATTGTAATTGTTCCAGAAGATTTATCAATATCAATAATATCTTCTCCGTTACTATCTTTGGCATTTTGCAATAATTCTCTAATTGCTTCTTCTATTCCCCAACTAGATACATAATTTCTTGAAAGACTTAATTCATATTTTTTCATTATGAAACCGCCTTCCAATTTGTTACTTCTATTGTTTTAACTTCCTTTTCCACTTGATATGGTTGTGTATAGAATCCATTTTCTTGGCACTCTGTTAATCCTCTATCCCAGTCTAAAGAATAATATTTTCCTTCAAATTCAAATATTGTAGAAACATCCTGCGTCCATCGATGTTGTTCTCCTTCTTCTTGAGTTATCATTTCAACATCAGCATCTACATCACACCACGCCAAATCTTCTAATTCCTCTTCTGTAAAACTTTTATTTAATAATTTTTCTCTAAAAATATCGTTATTCATTTTCTTCTCCCTTCATATATTTTTCTTGATAATAAGGGCAAAATTTACAACAAGAACAATATTCAAGGCATTTTTTATCTTCTCCTAATCGTTCTTGAATTTCATATACACCTGGATAATCTTTTTCTAAATTATCTAAATGTTTTTGTGCTTCTTCTAATGTTTCATGTATTTTAGTTGCTCTCTTATTACCTTTTTTAATAACTATATATTTATTTCCCTCATTCCATCTTTCTTCCATGCTACACATTGGAAGTTCTTCATCTGGAACATCTTCGTATTTTTTTAATTCTAAAAATCTATTTTTTATAAATTCTTCTATATCTTTAAAATCTTTATCAGTAAATTTAAAATTCAATTTTTGAACTTGAAATTGTGGATATTTTCTGTCAAACTTTGCTTTTGATTTTTGCCAATCACGAAGTAATGCAATTATTTGGCCTTTATTAATTTCAAATCCTAATTTTCTGAATAACCAAGCATAGATCAATAACTGTAATCTATAATCTTCAAAATCTTTTTTTAATATTTTAAATGTACTTGTTGTTTTGTAATCAATAATTGTTTTAATAGCAATATCAACTAAATCAGCCTTGCCACTTAAAAAGTATCCCTTTAATTCATCACAAATTATTTCTAAATCTTGCTTTAAATATTCCTCTTTGAATTGATTATCATTTTCTTTGGAATTTTCTAGTATTGAATGAAATGCTGTTCCAAATAATGCCCATATCAATTCACTACAATCTTGTTCTATTTCATCATTGTATCTTCTTTTTAAGATAACTTGTCTAACTGGATTAAGTATTGTTGTTACTGAATATTGATGTTCTTTTGGTTGATAATCACTACATAATGCATTGTATATTGGTTCTGGTAAATTAAGTTTATTTGTTAATGCCATTATTCACCAACCTTTTTCTTTAACAAATCAATCATCTTATTTGCGCTTTCTTTTGTTAATTCTTTTGAAGATTTTACTTTATATTGATTGTATACATTTTCTTTTGCTTTATCATTTGTGAAATTTTTAAATACTTGTGATTCTGATTTTTCAATTTTAGTAAATAATGTATGAATTACTTTTATTTGATTTGCATCAATCATTTCAACTGGCTTGTCCACTTTTTTTGTTTCAGTCTTTGTTGATGTTTTAGGATAACCATAACTAAATACAATATTGCCTTTGCTATCAGTAATTTTAATTTTTTCTATTTTTTCAGTTTCTTCATTTGTTGATATTTCAGCAACTGTAAATTTTTCATATTTATTAGCTAAATCATATTTACCTTTATCATTTTTCTTTGTAGGAACACTAGCAAAATAAAATATTCTTGTATATAATTCTCTACCTATACCAACATTAAATCCTGCCCTTTTAAATGCATCACTTGCTTCACCTTTTTCCTTTTCACTAAAAGTTTCAGTCCCACAATCACATTTATCAATCCATTGTTGTTCAGCTTCATCATAGATTGATATCGTGCAAAATAAATTTCCTTTTATTTCCTCATATTTGTTTTTCCAACCAAAGATTCCAAATGCTTCATCAAGTATTCTTTTATCACATCTGCTATCTTTGTAAAGTAATAATTGTGCACCTTTTTCAGTTACTTGTTGAACTCTTATTTCTATCTCTTCTGGTTTTAGACATCTTATTTTCTTTTCCAATATTTCACTCTCCTTTTTCATTTAACTTTATAAATTTTTGTACTAACTTTAATAAATCAATTTTAGTCATTTTTACATATTGAATTTGATTTGTTTTCTTCTGTTCAAAATCAGTTTTGATTATTTCTTGAATTAGCCAATCTTTGCTGTAATCTATATTTTCATTAAAGTATTTCATGTTCTAAATTCAATAAATAATCCAATTGTTTAGAATTTAATTTGATTATTCCATCAACATACATATAAATTATTTTTCTTACTGAATTATTTTTTAGTAATTCTTTCAATTGGCTATTTGTTATTTTTTTATCTGTTTTCATTTAATATTTTCCTTTTCAAAATCATATTGATAATTATTTTGCTGTAAAAATGCTCTATCACATTCCCTTGCTTTTTTTAACATATTAATTGCTCTTTTAAGATAATCATTGCGTGCTATTTTCGCCTCTTTATAGTCAGTAGTAGACTTAAATCCTTTTGAATTAGAATGAGTTATATAATAATCAACAGTGCCGTCAGCAAATTTTCTATTCCATTTTTCAACTTGTATTCTCCACTCTCTTGACGAAATATTAATTCCCCACTCACGATGAAGTTCGAAAATTATATCTTTTTGTTTTTTCCATTGATTTAAATCAATCAATTCTATCATTCTATCTTCCACCCTTCTTACTAAATTTATTTTCTAAGTATTTTTTCTCTTGCTCTGTTAATTTTGGAGCTTGTTTATATGTCTTAGTATCTATGTCATAAATTAGTCCAACCATTTTACAACTGTTTCCCTTTGTTTTAATAACTTCAACTATTCCATCACATTTTTCAATGTTATATCCTGAATTAAATAAGACTCTTTCAATCTCATCATATTCGTTACTAGGTAATATATCTGTTCTAATAATGGAACAGATATTAGCACTTTTATTTGCTATATTTTGAGTTCCTGCTATATCAAATATTGTCAATCTACATTTCATAAATTGGGTTTTACGGGGATGCGCTACAAGGTTAATAATTACATTCTTGTCTCGTGCAAATCTTTTAAACATTTCGACTATTTTTGTTTGTTCTTCTAGTTTTTCACTATTATCTAATTGCATAAAATTATCTATAAAAAATATCCTAACGCCTTGTTTAAATGCATATTCCATAGTTTTAATCATATTTGTGATTGTATTATTAGTGACTTCATTGTCATAAAGAAATAATTTATTTTTATAAATATTATCAAAGTACTCTATAACTTCATCTTTTGGCTTTACATCATATATTTTAGAATTATGTTTATCTGTAATAAACTCTAACTGATTTTTTACACACATTCCTACATATAAATAATTCTTAAATTCACTAGATGATTGTTCTCCACTAAAATAAAATATTTTTTTTTGCTGTTTTAAACATTCTTTAGCAAATTGGATCATTAATGTTGTTTTACCATGATTAGTAATACCACTCCATAAGCTTAATTTTCCGTATTCAATTCCTTTAAGGAGATAGTCTAGTTCAGATATATTTGTATACTCTCTTTCTACTTCTACATTAATCTTTATATCTTCTGTAGTAAGTAAATTTGAATTATCATTATCATCAACACTAATAATTGCCATTTCATTACAAAATGTTTTATAATCGATTTTATCTTGTTCCATACTTTCAAAATATAACTTTATTTTGCTTTTATAATAATCTGATTTTAATTTTTTGTAATAACCTTTAACATTTCTATAATCAATTTCACAATCTACACATTCCATAATAAATTGAAAAGCCTTGTCATGATTACTTGTTGATGAAAGTATTAAATCTGTATCTAAATATCCATATTGTTTATAAAGATTTTTAAACCATGATAGAATTTTATTGTTTTTAAAATATTTTTCATCAAAACTAATTTCATTTAATAATTCTGGATGAATTAAGATACAAGAAAATATTTGATATTCAACATTATTGTGTGTTTGCTCTATATTCATTCAAGTAAGCTTCAAAATGTTCTGATGAAAACAATGTTGATGGTCTAAAATATTTATAACTAGATTCACCATTTTGAGTTGTAAATTCATTTTCTACAAACTTTTTATATCCCCACCAAATGACATCTTTAAATTCTTCGATATCATATCCTTCTCTTAATCTAGCATTAATTAATTTTTGAGTTGCTTTAGATTGATATTTATAAGAAAATGGGATTTTAACATTAAATCTATGATGTTCGTTTACTACATTCATATAGCCAACGATTTCTTTGTAGGCTTCTAAATTAGATGAATTTTCACTTTCTTTTAATAAACTGTTAAGTTTATTATTTTCTTCTTTAAGCATTTCTATTTCTTTCTTTAAGCATTTAATATTATTTCTTAAAGCATTTGTTTCTTCAAAACCACAAGTAGATTTTGAGACTTCTTGTTTGGAGACTTCTTGCTCAATAATAATTTCTTCTTGTTCCTTTTTTGAAATAATATAATGAAGTTTTATAAACCATCCATCTATTTTTCCATCATTTCTACGTTGTACTATTTCAATAAGTCCGTTATCCTTTAATGCTTGTTTTGTATTTAATATTTTATTTCTTCCCCACTTCAAACTTTTTTGAACATAACTGTCATTTGCCTTCACTGTATCAGTTTTTTGCCATTTAGCTAACTTATAATAAAATAAATATAATGCAACGCAATCTGTACAGTTTTCTAATTTAAATAAGTTTTCTATTGTATTTCTGTTTAAAATTAGTAAATCTTCTGCAATATCTATTAGTTGTAAATTTTCCATTTACTCACCTTCAATCATTTCTGCAGGGATTAATTTATCACCTTTCCAAATATAATCTTCTAAATAAAATAAATCTTCAAAGGTTAAATTCATATCTTTTGGATTAATAATTTTTCGCATATTTTCTAACTCCTTTCTTAAAATAAATTCTTCATAATATTCATCCGCATAATCATATGGTTCTTCATAATTATTTGCTTTTTCTATTTCATCAAGGTATTGTTCATATCCAGGAATATAGCTTGTTAAATCTTCTGTATCAAACATCTAAATAACCTAATGTAACATCAATTTTTATACTCGAACTAATATTTAATGCAGAGCTTATTTTTTCCCAATTAGATGGTTTTATTTTGCTACAACCCAATTCATAATGATCTAACAAAGGTCTAGATAATCCAGTCTCTTGAGAAAGTTCTTTTAATGTAATTCCACGATGTTCTCTAATTTTTCGTATTTGCTTTCCAAATTCACGATAGAATTGTTTATCAATTGTTTTTATCTGTTGCATATATTCTCCTTTCTATTAAATTTTGGTATAAGAAAAACACCTAATTATCAACGAATTATTGACTTTTCAAGGTGTTTATAGTACAATTAATGTACTACTTGTCATAGGTGTTGTCTTATACATACATTTGTGATAAGTAGTACAGTAGCACTAAGGGAAAAACTTGTGTCGTTCTAGGAACGAGGTGATCGATATTGATCGCTCTACTATTAGAGTTATTATTCAAAAGAAATGGAAATATTTCTATTAGAGATGTTGCTCTTGTGAAAGTTAATATTTCTCGAGAATAATTTCTCACTCGTTTATTAGGATAGGTTTCAAATTTCTCAGGTCTGAACCTATTCTTTTTTTGTGCTATTAGCACCACTTTATCAGTTGTAAGATATCTTCTCTTGCTACCTTACATACACATAATATCAAGTTTCTTGGACTTTGTCAATGTATTTTTTAATTTTTTTAAATTTATTTTAGAATTTGTTCACATTATTTGAATTTATATCAACATTTCATATGATTTTATGATATAATTTATATATACTAAAGTATATATAAAAATTTAAAGGGATGGTGATTCATCTGTTTGGTGATAGATTAAAAGAATTGCGTAAAGAACATAATCTTACACAAGAAGAAATTGGTGAACTTTGTAAAGTTGGTAAAACAACAATATCAAATTGGGAAAATAATATAACTCAACCACCATTCGATATTGTAAAACAACTAGCTCAATATTTTGGCGTTACAATAGATTATTTACTAAATTTTACTCAAGATGATGTAGATAAAATAGAAAAATTAAAAACAGCTTTAAAAGAAGCTGGTATGTGGGATTATAACATTGATGATATGTCAGAAGAAGATTTTAAAAAAGCAATGCAGATAGTTGCAATGTTAAAAGAAAAAAAATAAAGACACTAATTAATTTAGTGCCTTTTCTTTTGCTTTAATATATTCAACAAATACATCAAGCAAATCATCTTGTAGCACTTTGTATAATTTTATTAGTGTCATACTGCTCTCCTATTTATTCTGATTTTACAACATACAACGTCCTTCATACAATTTACTACAATAATATTATACATCATATATACCCCTTCTTTCCATAATTTTCCAATCATTGGAAAAAATTACCAAAAAATGCCAGTGATTTAAGAGTAATTTTATTGGTAATATAATTATACAATAAATGTTCTTTTTAGTAAACGTTTGTTCGACAATTTGACAAAAAAATAAAATAGATATATTATTAGGTATCTATTCAGAAGGAGGAATAGAATATGCCAGTATATGCAGAAAAAGAACTGGTTAATGGACAAAAGCGTTGGTATATAAGGACTTATATAACTGATGATTTAGGTCATAAAAAGCAAATTACAAGACATAATAAATTGTGGATTGGAAGAGATGGTAAAAAAGAAGCAGAATGGGAAGAAAATAAAATTAAAAATATTCCATATCTTACTAACAAAAAAAATAAGACAATTACATTACATGAGCTAAAAGAAGAATATATTGATTCATTAATTGGTAAATTAGACAGTGATACAATTTACAACAAAAAAACGATGTTAAATCATTTTTGTGAAAATGATAATACAAATCAAGTAATTACATATCCAAATGTGGATATTAAAAAAATTAACAAAACAATATATGAAGAATTTCAAAAACAAATGAAAAATAAAAAATATAAGCATGGAAAAACATTGAAAAATTATTCTATACTACAACTTAATAGAATAAATAATACTATAAGTGCTATGATAGAATATGCAATACTTAATAATTATTGTTCTTATAATTTTGTAAAAAAATGTGGTAAAATTGGCACGCCAAAAGAAATAAAAATGAGTAGAAGTAAAAAAGCTTACAATGTAATAGACTTTGAAGAATATCAAAAATTAATGAAGTACAGTCAGAAAGATTTAAAATATAATACTTTTTTTGATTTGGAATTTTCGCGTGGTCCTCGTATTGGGGAAGTTAGAGCATTTAGAATATGTGATTATAATTATGAAAAGAAACAATTAATTGTTAATCATACAATGTCTAAAAAAAATATTTTAAAAGATCCCAAAACAATTGCATCAAAAGCACCTATTGATTTAGATGACAGTCTCAATGAAAAAATATTTAATTTAATAGAAAATTTAAGAAAGAAAAAAGGATTTGATAATAATTGGTATATCTTTGGTGGAAAAAAGCCAATATCTGCACATGCTTTAGAAAATGCTAAAGAAAAATATTTTAAATTGGCAAATATTAATAAACACATTAGAATACATGATTTTAGGCACAGTTGTGCAACTTGGTTATTATCTATAAAAACACCTGTCGAAGTTATTTCAAAAATATTAAGGCATGCAAGTATAAGAGAAACTATGGAAACTTATGCACATTTATTAGATAATGTATATCAATCAAACCTGGAAATATTAAATAATATAAAAGAAAAACAAGACCAAAAACAAGACTAAAATATATATACTTTTTTAAAAGCCTTGATATATAAGAGAAAAAAAGACAATCAGTTCAAAATAATCAATCCCTACAGGGTCCACCATTTATAAAAAATACCGTTGTTAATCAACGGTTTTTTTGTTATTTTTTTATTAATTTATTTAATTCATTTACATCATCGTTAGAAGTCATAATTTGATATTCGTCCAAAAATAATTCTTCAACATCTAGTATTTGTGATATTTTTTTCTTAGTTAATGAAGGAATATTGTAACTTAGTAAATTTAAATATATATAGGCTTGCTCTTTTTGAGTTAAATAATTTAATTTATTTTTTATATAATTTGAATTTATAATATCAATTATTTTATTTGGGTAATATTTAGCTATTTGATTAATCACTTCAATTGCACTTTCATTTGAAATTTTATCCAAATTTGATATATATAAATTTAGATTCTTTTCATCAAATTTACATTTGAACTCTTGTTTTTCTAATATCAAATCTTGTTTTTCGGCTAAAAGTATTATTAGTTTTTGTTTATCAGTTAATAGACTATTTATTCTGACTTTAGCATTGCTAAATATTGTATGTTCTTTTTTTGTTAATTTGACAACATTTTTTATTTCAAATCTATCCCCACTATATTTTTTTGATATGATTTCATAATAATTAGGATTCATTACTTTAAACATATCTACTATTTTTAGTACTGTTTCTTGATCTTTTTCTTCATATAATTGTAAGAAACCATTTTGAGCACTCAAAAATATATTTAACTTCTTTGAATCATTTAATAATATTTTTATTTTTGCTTTAGCACTGTTAAACAATTTTTGTTCTTCATAAGTCAATTCAACATCATTTTTTATTTCAAATTTATCTCCACTATATTTTTTTGATATTACTTCATAATAATCAGGACTTGTTACTTTAAATCTATTTACTATTTTTAGTACTGTTTCTTGATCTTTTTCTTCATATAATTGTAAGAAACCCTCTTGAGCACCCAAAAATATATCTAATTTTTTTGAATCATTTAATAATAATTTTATTTTTGCTTTAGCACTGTTAAACAATTTTTGTTCTTCATAAGTCAATTCAACATCATTTTTTATTTCAAATT
>CAKPFM010000015.1 GCA_934153945.1 uncultured Bacilli bacterium | reverse complement strand
CTCATATTCTTTTTATCCTTTTTTTCTATTATACACTAAAAAACACATAAGTTTTTAAAACTCATGCGTTTATCCTGGCTTATTTTGCCCCTTCTTTATTAAATACTTTTGTAAATGTCTTTAATAATATTTTTGTATCCATTACTAAACATCTAACTTGATAATAATATTCATCTAAAACTAATCTCTTTACAAAGTCAGTTCCACTTCTACCATTAACTTGCCAATAACCCGTAATTCCTGGTTTACATTTAATAATTGTATTATAATATTCACCCATATCTTCTTTTTCTCTAGGTAAGTATGGTCTTGGCCCTACTAATGACATTTCACCTTTTAAAACATTAATAAATTGTGGGAATTCATCTAATGATGTTTTTCTTATAAATTTTCCAACTTTAGTTATTCTAGGATCATTTTCTAGTTTTTTATATCTTTTATATTCTCTAGCTATTTCTTTATCAGTTTTAAGAAGATTTTCTAATACTTTATCAGCATTTACTATCATTGATCTATATTTATATATTTTAATTAATTTACCATTTTTTCCTATTCTTACTTGACTATAAAATATTGAATTAAAATCACCTGTTAGCATATAAGCTATTTTAATAAATATAGTAATAGGTATTAATAATATACAACCTACTATACCTCCTATAATATCCACAATTCTTTTTGGAATATAATATGAATACCCGAGTGTTTCCTCTTCTATTTCTTCTACTACTTTTGATTCATCCATAATATCACCCATTCACTAGTTCGTAGTATACACTATTTGTTACTTAAAATCAATTGACATTTTTTTACAATTTTATTCTATTTACATTTTATCAAATATATAATGATAATTCAATATTTTCGTCATAAAAAAAGAAAGATAAAATCACTCTTTTTCTAAAAATATATAATTATAACTCTATTTTTTTATCTTCTCTATTATCTTTTATTTTTGCAATTACTATATTAGCTATTATTAACATGATACCCATTAATATATATAAATTTGCTTTTGATATAAATAAACTTTTAGAATCATTAATTATTGTATCAAATAAATTTTGAAATACATATGGAATTTCATTTTTGTAATCAATTAATAAATCTATACATCTTGATGATATATATAATATTATGCCTGATATTGTAAATGATAATCCAACCCATTTTAGATATGTATAATAACTAAATCTAGATATTACTATAAATAAAATACTTACAATTCCTACAGTAATTATAATATTAGTTATATAATCACTGTATATAAATCTAACTAGTGTAAGAGTATTATCTAAATTATTTTTATAATCTTCTAATGTTTTATATTGTTCTGTCTCTTTTATTTTTTCTTCAATTTGATTAGTTAATTCTTGTACTTGTTCCTTTATTGTAGGCACTTCTTTTTTTACTTCTACTAAAACCTCATTTATTCTTTCATCTGTTAATTCCTCACTTTTTGGTACATTTTTTTCTTTTAATACTCTTACTACTTCATAAATATTTTGTTCTATAAAGTTATATATTTCTTCTTCATTTATTTCTTTTGTTTCTGGCTTTTTATCATATACAACATAATCTATTGTTGTTGTTAATACATTTGTTGTTAAATTTTTTACTGGTTCTGAATTTATAAATTCTTCAACTGTTTCTGTAGGTATACCAGCATTTATTAATTGTTCCTTTATTTCTGTTATTTCTTTTATTTCATTTCCATCTTCATCTTTTAATAAATCTAATACATTTATATTTTCTACCATTTTTCTTATTTCTTTTTCATTTAAAAATTGTTTTGATATATTTCTTACACTATATATAGTTAAATCTATTATCAAAACTATCATAGATATAAATGTTATTATCCCTAAAAATACTTTTAATAAACCTTTGAAAAAATTTTTCATACTTACCTCCTAAAACATTTTATATGGTTTTAACATATTATTTTCATTTCTATATAATCCTATTATACCATTAATATTCTTAAATAGCACATATTCTTCATTATATATATTTTCTATTTTACAGCCATTTTTTATTTTAAATTCTAAATCATCAGTTACTTCTACTTGTTTATAGTCTTTTAATACTTCTTCTATAGAATGTAATTTATCAATTTTTATATCTTTTATATTAATAGAATCTTCTATATTAAAATTACCTAATTTTGTCCTTCTTAAATCTGTCATAATAGCACATGTATTTAAAGAAGCACCAATATCCCTTATTAAACTTCTAATGTATGTTCCTTTTGATACATTACATCTTATTTGAATATGTGTTTTATTATCTATTATTTCATATTTTAGAAGTTCAATATCATATATATTTACTTTTCTAGTAGGCAATTCTACCTTTATATTTTCCCTAGCATATTCATATAGTTTTTTACCATTTATTTTAACTGCTGAATATATTGGTACTTGTTGGTCATATTCTTTTTTATAACTATTTAATACATTTGTTATATCTTCTTTTGAAATTATTTTATTTTCTTCTCTTATTATATTACCTGTACTATCTAGTGTATCAGTTTCTATTCCAAATGTTATATCAGCTATATATTCTTTATCATGATTTGTTAATATATCAACTAGTTTAGTTGCTTTACCAACACATATTACAAGTATTCCCGTAGCAAGTGGATCTAAAGTACCGGTATGCCCTACTTTTTTTGTTTTTAAAGTTTTGCTTACTATATTAACTATATCTCTACTTGTATAATTTTTCTCTTTATCTATAATTAATATTCCATCCATGTTTTCACCTAATAAAAGTATATCATAATTTGATATACTTTAAAATTATTATTTATTACATATATTTTATTAAAACATAATATTATAAAAATTTTTATTTATTGCTTTACAAAATTTTCTTCAAGAAGAATTGCTTTTATTTTATCTATATCTGTAAAAAATAAATTTACGCCATTTAATTTTAGTTTTAACATTTTTTGAAATTTATCAATATTTCATCTTTTATAGAATCAACTACTTTTATTGGAACACCATTAATTGTGTGAACATGATCAATATATTTTTCCAAGATTGGAAATGCATTTTGTAATAATATTGCATGTTTCTTTCCCATTATTTTTCTAATTAATATTGTATTGCAAAAAACATATTTTTTATCTTTATTATTTTTTTATCTTTTAGTTTAATCAAAGAATTCATATAATTTTGTCTATTTATCATAAATTTCACCTTTATATGTATTTTATATCAGCATTTCAAAAATATAAAGTTTTTTCATTCAGTTGAAAACTTTTTACCTTTTTAGACATTTTTTTCATTTGATATTTATTTTAAAAATGATAATATTTTATAGAATTATTAATATTTTTTAATATATCTACTTTAAATTCATTACCAAATGATATCTCATAATTGCTTATCATTCCTGTATAAATAATATAGTTTTCAAACTCTAATAAATAAGTATTAACCATATATGGAACTTTAGATAAATCAAGTACTTCATCTATATCAGAGTTTAAACCTTTAACCATATAAATTTTATTATCTTTAGATAAAAATTTAGCATATTCCCTTTCTGTCCCAATAAATACATAATTATTATCTGATAAAGTTGTTTTAAATTGATTAATATAATAAAAATCATTTTCATCAAATTTATATGGATTTATTTTGATAAAATCATCAATTATTTCTTTGTGTTTCCATAAATAATCTTGTATAGAAGACAATTCATATGGATCTAAATTTTCTTGTTTATATATTTTTTTAACTTTATCATTTATTTTGTATTTATTATTTGTATATTCTAAAAGAGCAAAAAAGTAATAATAGAATTTTTTAGCAATATCCCTATGAACATGAGCATTATTTTGTGGAATACAAGTGAATTTTTGTTTTAATGTTTCTTCTTCCAATAATATTTTTTCTCTTTCTTTAGGTGTAACGCCATTCATAGCAGCACATGGCATTTCTTGTAACGCTTCTTCTATTAAATCTGAGTTTGGATCAATATTTTTTAACAAATATGGAATACCTAAAATTCTACATCTTTCAACCATAAAAAGATTGTGATGATATAACTCATTTATCATAACTTTATCATACATTTTTTTTACAATTGGATTACTATAATTAACTCCATAATAATAGAAATCTTCAAATAATTGTTTATCTATTTGTATTGTACCAGCAACGCCTAACATTTTTCTTTGTTCTCTTAAATCATATATATCATCTTCATAATCTCGATAAAAGATTGTTTCTTCTTTTCCAAAACTCAATTCATTATTATCAAAATTACAATAGAAATGTATTAATGGATTTCCTAGGTAATTATCAAATTTATTAGCATCAATATTATAAATTTGATTAGATAATGATTTAACAACTTTTACTATTATTTCCCCATAAATTCTAACTAATGATACAATAAACATTGATAGAGAAAAATTTTCTTTATTATTTTTTTTATAATAATCAATAATTGATGGTATTATATCATCATATTCCTCATAAAAAGAAAATGTTTCTGCATTAAAAATATATTTCTTATCTAGTTCAGTAATTTCCCATGAATATTTTTTTAAATCATTAAGAGTTGGTTTTTGCTTATAAAATTTTGATACAAATTCTAGTTCTCTTTTTGTACAAATGTGGTACATAAAATTTTCTTCATGATAAATATCTATTATTTCCTTTAACATTTCCTTCCTTGATATTTCATCATAATCACGATAATCATATACAATTCTAATATAAGTATCATAAACTAATTCTTTTGGTAATTTAACCCTTGCTTCTACTAACTTCATAACTTCTCCTTATATTTCTAAACTATTAATATATTCCATAAAATTAATGGAATATTAATAATTTTTTCATTTTTTTAATTATTAAGTGAAAATATAAATTAATATTTATTATCAGCGTATTTTCAAAATCACTTTCATATGATTTTAAAATTTTTTTGATATAACTTACTTTTTTCTATATTTATTGTTACCCAACTATTGACTGCATCAGACATTCAAATTATATAATATATTTTCAATTTTCCTATTGAAGAATTTGAAAAATAGATGGTATTTCTTATATTAAAATCATTGAATATAGATTTAAAAATTCTAACTTTCATACATAAAGAGAAGTTTTTGATACTCTTTAAATTTAAAAGCTTTCTATTTAAACTATTTTTTTCAATCTACTAATTTATTCATAATATCATCCACTCATCTATATAATACCACACTTTTGTACATAATATTATTCATTTTATCACATTTTTTTAGATTTTCTTCACTATTATTACATAATTGTTTTCTATATATATTAAAATAATCAGTATAAACTGATTATTTTTCTTTCATGGCTTTAAACATTTTCTTCCATAAATCTTTAGAAGAATAATTTAATATACCTATTTTATATATTCTTAACCCATATTTGATTAATAGATAAATTAATACTAGTGTAAGTATTATAGATATAAATACATCAATAATGCCAATTTGGCCTAATACAAGTAATGATGGTGAAAGTATAGCCGAAATAAGTGGTACATAGGATAATATTCTAATGAATAATGCTCCCTTAAATACCCCTGCCATCATAGCTAAATAATAACCGGCTAGTGAAATTAACATAATTGGTGTTTGTAATTGATTAAAGTCCTCAGCATTAGTTGTCATACTAGCAAGTATTCCTGCAAGTAAACTGTACGCTACAAATGTAATTAACATTAATACTAAAGTTAATGGAACTATATATAATAATGAACTACCTATTCCAGATAAATTGATTGATGAAACAATTTTACTTATTTCTTCTCCTGCTCCTGAAGTAATAGAACCATTAGTTAATAGATATCTAATTCCAAAACCTATTCCAGCATATAATATTAATAATATTCCTTGAAATATAACAAATATATTACCAGCTAACATTTTAGAAAAGAAATGACATTTAGGTGATACATTTGATATTATGATTTCCATACCCCTAGTTGTTTTTTCATCGTTAATTTCAGCACCTATCATTTGAACTAAGAAAATAGTTAACATAAAAAATGGTAATATAACTACTGGAAATACTGTAGTCATAATAATACTCATGTTTTCATCTTCACTTTTTTGTGCTTCATCTAATACAATTCTTTCAATATTAACTGTTGAATATAATCTATTTAATTCTTCTTCACTTATATTTGAAGTAGCTATAGCAATACTTGTTTTTGTATTATTAATAGCTGTTGTAATTAATTGATAATCAATTGCGTCTATAAAACTTTCAGACACTAATTTAACTTTTAAAACTGATTCTGGATCACTTTCTATTTCTATTAAAATACCTTTTTCTTTTATACTTTCTACTTCTTCATCATAAGTTTTATCAGATAAAATAATTTCATAACTAGATTCTTCTTTACCTGTATAAGCTTTATCTATTGTTATTAATTGTTCTTTTAGTGATTCATATGTATAGTTAGTATTATCTATAATATAAATTTTTGTTTTTTCATTGAAGTCTCCTCCAAATAATTTAATAATAGAATCTATATTAAATAATCCAGCTATAAGTAAAGCTAATAGAATATTTGCTACTAAAAACCATTTAGTTTTTATTTTTTTTGATAAACTCATTTCTGTTAAATATTTTAATTTATTTTTCAAAAGACTCACCTACTTTCGCTACAAATATTTCATTTAATGATGGTTCTTCTAAAACAAATTTTGTAATATTTTTATTTTTAATTTTTTTAAATACTTCATTACATATATCTTCATTTTCTATTTTTACTTCTAATTCATCAGCATGTTCTACTATTTCATATACGCCCTTAATATTTTCTAGTTCTTCTTTTGTAACATCACCTTTAATAAAGATATTTTTCTTACCATAATTTTTCTTTATTTTATTAAGTTCTCCAGCTAATACAGTTTTACCTCGCATTATAATACATATTTTTTTACAAAATAATTCTACATGTTCCATACGATGTGATGAAAAAATAATCATACTTCCTTTTTTTGACATTTCAACTATTTCATTTTTGAATAATTCAACATTAAAAGGATCTAATCCTGAGAATGGTTCATCTAGTATTAATAATTTTGGTTCATTTATGATTGCTGTTATAAATTGTATTTTTTGTTGATTTCCCTTTGATAATTCTTTTATTTTTTTATCTTTGTATTCTAATACTCCAAATTTTTCTAGTAAATAGTCTAATCTTTTTAAAATATCTTTTTCTTTCATACCTTTTAAAGTACCATAAAATAAAGCTTGTTCTTTTACAGTTAATTTTAAAAGTAAACTTCTTTCTTCTGTTAGAAATCCTATTTCATCAGTTACACTATAGTCAATTTTTTTACCATTTAAAGTAATTTTCCCTTCTGTTGGTTCTAGTAAACCCATAATCATTCTAAATGTTGTAGTTTTACCTGCTCCATTTACTCCAAGAAGTCCAAATATTTCTCCTTCTTTTACTTCGAATGATAAATTGTCTACTGCTAAAAAATCACCATAATATTTTGTTACATTTTCTAGTTTTAACATATTAACACCTCATTACAATTATATATTAATTATATATTTTTTACAATTGATTTTAACTAATTTAAAAAATTCATTACTAAATCAATTAGGATTTCTTTTTCTTTTGGATCAGATTCAGCAATTAATAGTGTTACAGCTACTAATGTATTATTATCAATTACCTGTTTATTGTCTTTATATAAAATATTATAAAAGTCTAAAAAATATATAAAAAGAGTTGCCGCTATTCTTTTATTACCATCTATAAAAGTATGGTTTTTTGTTATTAAATATAAAAAGTTAGCTGCTTTTTCTTCTATAGATTTATATACATCTTTACCATCAAATGATTGATACAAGTTACCTATAATTGATTTTAATCCTTTATCTCTTTCTAGAGCAAATAAATTACTATTATTATTAAATTTTAATTTGTTAATAACATTTATACAATCTTCATATTTTATTTGTTTTTTAGTTTGAGTTCCAATTGGTTTTGAAACAGTTCTATGATCATAATTATCTAACAAATTTAAAGCATTTGAATAATTATTTATTACTTTAATTATGCCTTGTGCTTCATCCCCATCTAATTTTTGATCAATTCTACCTGCAATGTCTATTAATTTGACAGTTTTTTCTAAGTATTCTAATCGTTTTTGATTAATTGCATATCCTTTTAGCATATAATCTTTTAAAATTTGATTGGCCCATTTTCTAAAAATAACACCATTTTGACTCTTAACACGATAACCAACACTAATAATTACATCTAAATTATAATACTCGATATTTCTAGTAACATTCTTACTACCTTCCTTTTGAACTGTCGCAAATTTTGCGACAGTTGAATTATTACATTCTTCTTGCAATGCATTATTAATATGTTTTCTAATTGTTTTAGAATCTCTCCCAAATAATTTCGACATTTGTTCTGCATTTAGCCAAACAGTTTCATCTTTCATATTTACTTCTAATTTAACATCTTGATTTTTAAATATTATTATTTCATTATTCATTTTCTTTTCTCCTACTATTCTATTGTTTCTATTCAATATCTATAATAGTAAGATTTCAAGTTCCAATTTTATCAATATCATTATATCAAATAAACATTTGTTTGCCAATGCTATATTCATAAAAAATAAAAAAAGAGGATTTTATCATCCTCATATTAGTTCTCTGGTATTTCAAAATCTACTTCTTTATTGTCAACAATCATTTTATTTACTTGTTCTTCAATATTTTTTAATTGCTCATCACATTCTTTTACTAATTTCATTGCTTTAGTATATTTTTCAATTGATTCTTCTAAGTCAATTTCGCCATTTTCTAATTCATTTATAATACTTTCTAATTCTTTTACTTTATCTCCAAATTTCATTTTATTACCTCATTTACGGTAACTTTTAAATTACCATCTTTCATCTTTATATTTAGGTTATCATTTTCCTTTATTTCTTTTATACTTGTTACAACATGATTATCTTTATAAGTTATATTATATCCTCTATCTAGTATATTAAGTGGATTTAATAAATTTAATTTAGCTATAACATTGCCTAATTCCTTTTGTTTATCTATATATAATACATTAGGATTTTTTATTATATAATTATTTTTCATATTTTCTAAATTAATTTTTTCTATATTTATTTTTTTTAACATTATAGTATTTAATTTATCTGTTATGGTTTCAACCTTTTGTATTACATTTTGATACATTAGAAGAGGATTTTTTATTATATATGAATTTTTAATACTATCTAAATATAATTTTTTTAAATTTATAGTTTTATATATTGATTCATTTAATCTTATTTTATATTGATTTATACTATTTTGTAGATCAACTATATTTGGTACAGCCATTTCTGCTGCTCCCGTAGGAGTTGGTGCCCTTAAATCAGCAACAAAATCGGCTATTGTAAAATCTACTTCATGACCTACAGCACTAATTATAGGTATTTTACTTTCAAAAATTGTTCTTGCTACTTGTTCATCATTAAAGCAATTTAAATCTTCAAATGATCCTCCACCTCTACCTACTATTAAAACATCTAAATCATAGTTATTTGCCTCTTTTATTTTGCTTACAATATCAGCACTGGCAAATTCCCCTTGTACAAGACATGGAAAAAGATAAGTTTTACATATTGGATATCTTCTTTTTATAGTTGATAAAATATCTCTTATTGCTGCCCCTGTAGAAGCTGTTACAATACCTATATTCATAGGAAATTCTGGTATTGTTTTTTTATATTTTGGATCAAATAATCCTTCACTAGCTAGTTTTGCTTTTAATTTTTCAAATTCAATATATAAATTACCTATTCCATCTTCCTCAAGTGCTTCAACATATATTTGATAACTTCCAGTAGCTGGATATACACTTACAGTTCCAGTTACTAATACCTTCATACCTTCTTTTGGTTCAAATGTTAATTTTTTTGCATTTGAAGAAAACATTATAGCTTTTATGATGCTGTTTTCATCCTTTATTGAAAAGTATAAATGACCTGTTGTATGTAATTTATAGTTAGAAATTTCACCCTTTATATATACTTTTCTTAAATTTTCATCACTATCAAATTTATATTTTAAGTATTTTGTTAGTGCGGTTACTGTTAAATAATCTTTCATTATTTATTATGATATACCTTATCTAATACAGCATTTATCATTTTTCTTACATCATCATCACTATATGTTTTAGCAAGTTCTATAGCTTCATTTATACAAACAATATCTGGTGTTTCTGTATACATAAGTTCATAAATAGCCATTTGTAGAATTGCTTTATCAGTATTTCCTAATCTATCTATAGTCCATCCATCTAAGTATTTATTAGCTAAAGTATTTATATCATTTTGATATGTAATTACTCCATATACTACTTCTTTTACAAATTCATTGTCTATTTCTAGTACTTCTTTTAAAATATCGTCTACATTATATTCCATTTTATTTGATTTATATACATTTATTTGATATAAAATTGTCATTATTTTTTTTCTTAATTCACTTCTATTTTGTTCCATATTATTACCCTTCTATACTAAAAGAAAAAGGATTAAAATCCCATTATTAAACTTATAACAATGAAGATAGCTCCTAAACAAAATGTTAATCTTGTTATAAAAAGTTCTCCTCCTCTTTCTTTTCTATTTTTAAATAAACTATCATTACCACCCATTAATGCTGATTGTGCACTTTCTGCTTTTCCAGCTTGAAGAAGTACAACTGCTATTAATAGGATTGATACAATTATTAATATTACTTTCATAAAAGCCTCCTTTTAATAATTTAACACATATTACTATTTTAAGCAATATTTATTCTAGAATTTCACCAATTAATGCCTCTTTATCTTGTAAGCCATTTAAAAATTCCATAGAAGACATTTTTTTCTTTCCTTCTAATTGTAATTCTGTAATAATTATTTCTCCATTTGATACTTTAACACCTATTCCGTCCTTATAAAGCGCTACTATTTCTCCATCAAATTTGTTTGAATATGAATTATCACTTATTTTACATGCATATATTTTTATTCTTTTTCCTTTTAATAATGCATATGCTCCAGGCCATGAATTTAATCCTCTTACTTTATTATATATTTGTCTTTTAGTTTTACTAAAATCGATTTTTTCATCTTCTTTTGATATATTAAATGCATATGTTGCCTCTTCACTATCTTGTTCTATTCTTGGAGCTGTTCCATTTATTATACTAGGTAAAGTTTCTAGTAATAGATTTTTACCTAATACACTTAATTTATCATGTAGAGTCGATGCAGTATCATTTTCTTCTATTTCTATACTAGACTCAGCTATAATATCTCCTTCATCTAGTCTAGGATTCATATGCATTATTGTAATACCAGTCTCTTTATATCCCTCCATAATTGCTCGATGTATTGGAGCTCCACCTCTTAATTTTGGAAGTAATGAAGCATGTACATTTATACATCCATATTCTGGATATACTAGTATTTCTCTTGGAACTAGTTGTCCATATGCACATGTTACTATTAAAGTTGGTCTTAAATCAGTTACTAATTGCCATTCATCTTTTAGTTTTTCTGGTTGTAAAACTAGTATCATATTTTTTTCAGCTAGTTCTTTTATTGGAGATTTTTTTATTATTCCATTTCTTCCTACTGGTTTATCTGGTTGAGTTACTACAGCTTTTACTTTATAGTTTTCTATTAATCCTTCTAATACTGGAACAGCAAAATCTGGCGTTCCCATAAATACTATACTAACATCTTTTTTTACATTAACTTCTTCTATATTTAAATCTTGTTCAAAATCCATAGTATTCCTCCTAAAAATCTTTATAGTCAAATTCTAGATCTAATATTCGTACATTATCTCCGTCCTCTGCACCCATTTCTTTTAATTTGTCATCTATTCCCATTTTTCTTAATTTATTTGTAAATCTTGTAACTGCTTCATCAGTAGAAAATTTAGTCATTTTTAATAGTCTTTCTACTTCTTTACCAGTTACTACCCAAGTATTTCCTTCTTTAGTTATTGTAAATGGTTTTTCTTTTTTAAATGTATATAATATATGACTTTCAAATTTTGTTTCTTCATATAGTGGTTTTCTTTCTATTTTATCTAACATATTAGCTAGTTCTACTAAAACATCATGTAATCCTTCATTTGTTATAGCTTTTACTTCAAATATTTTTTTATCTGTTACTTTTTCTTTAAATTCTTTTAAATTTTCTTTTGATCCTTCAATATCCATTTTATTAGCTATTATTATTTCTGGTTTTTCTAATATTGATTTATTAAAATTACCTAATTCTTTTCTTATTAGTAAATAGTCTTCATATGGATATCTTCCTTCACTACCACTCATATCTATTACATGAGCAATTACTCTTGTTCTTTCAATATGTTTTAAAAATCTATCTCCTAGACCTTCACCTAATGAAGCATTTTCTATTAATCCAGGTAAATCAGCTATTACAAATGACCTACTATCTACTTTTACAACTCCTAAATTTGGTGTTAGTGTTGTAAAGTGGTAAGCTGCTATTTTAGGTTTAGCTGCTGATACTTGTGATATTATAGTACTTTTTCCTACACTTGGAAGTCCTACTAGTCCAACATCTGCTAGTAATTTTAATTCAACACGAACTTTTTTATATTCTCCAGGTTCTCCATTTTCGGCAAAGTTTGGAGCTGGATTAGTACGAGTTGCGAAAGCTATATTTCCTCTTCCCCCTCTACCACCATTTGCTACTACAACTTTTTCACCCTTTTTAGTTAAATCAGCTATTATAAGATTTGTATCTACGTCAGTTATGACTGTACCTTGAGGGACTTTAATAATAATATCTTCAGCGTTTTTTCCATTTTTAGCTTTACCTTCTCCATTAGCGCCTTTATTACCTTTTATTATTCTATTATATCTTAAATCGATTAAAGTATTTAATCCTTCATCTACTTCAAAAATGATGTCTGATCCTTTACCACCATTTCCTCCGTAAGGTCCTCCCATCGGAATATATTTTTCTCTTCTAAATGCCATACATCCATTTCCACCATTACCGGCATATAGTTCTACTGTTACTTCATCTATAAACATGATATCCCTCATTTCTAGTAATATTATAACCTAAAATTGGGCAAAAAAAAAGTTTTAACTACTTTTTATTAAAGAAAAATGTACTAGCAATTAAAACTATTATTACTATTATTATTACTATAATTCCAATATTAAAATTTTCTTGTGTCGCAGTTGGTTTTTGTACGATTGCTAAAATATCTAATAATTTCATTTGAACACCCCTACTGTTTGTAGAATTAGTAATAATGTTGGTATTATATTATAGAATAATTTAATTAGTATTATAATAAAAATATTGTTATTATTTTTTAAATATGCATATGACAATATAAGGTAATCTAATAAATAAGCTATAAAATCTATCCATATATATCCATTTCCATTTATATTATAAATAATATTTACTGCTGTATATATAGTAGCACTTATTATGACAAATGCTCTTTTATTTTTTACAACTTCATGAATTGATTCTCTAAATAAAAGTTCTTCTGCAAAAGATGCAAAAATAAGTGTTTTAAATAAAGTATAAAAAGTTGATAATTCAAATAAATTACCTATTTGATTAGCGTTTGCATCAGTTTTAAAAGCTTCACTTGGAATTAAAATTTGTGTAATTATTCCCATTAAAAAATTTATTATAAAGATTAAAACAACATATTTTATAATTATCCATATTTTTTGTTTTAAGTCATAATTTTTATTAAAATCTATAAAATCTTGTTTTAATTTTTTAAAGTAAATACTTACAATTATTATTAAAAATAGAATATCAGCACTAAACATAATAGTTATATCATTTGTTATACCAAAAATTGAAAATATTTTAGTTGCTATATTTGTATAAAATATATATAAAATAAAAATTAATATTGTTTTTAAAAGTGTTTTTTTATTTTCATTATTCATATAATACCTCCTAATTAAAGTATAACACAGATTATAAAGGTTTACTTAGTGTTTTAATTTTGTTTACATAAATTTGACATATTATGCATTTTTTACAAAATAAAAGTTGAATTTATATCAACTTTTATAAATACTATTTTGTGTTTAAATTATAACCATCTAAAAAGCCATCTCCACATAATAGCACTTCCTTTCTAAAGTTTTGAAAAGATAACTTATCTTCTCTACTCTAACAAAAGTATATCATTAACTAAATCATAAGTCAATGTATATTACATTATATGATTTTCATTTTTTTTACATGAAAAAGGAGTTATTTTGTAACTCCCAATAATTTTAAAATTTTTTCTTTTGTTGTATTATATTCATTATTTTCTTGTTTTAATTTTCCTATTTCAGTATCTTTTTCCTCATTATCTTTTTGTAATTCTTCATTACATTTTCTTAATAATTCTACCTCTTGTTTTAATTTTTCATATTCAGATTTTAATTTGCTATACTTTTCTTCATTATTAGTATTAAATCTTGAATTATTATAAGCGTTAATTAATTCACAAATATCATCATCTAATTGAGTATCAAAATTACTAATATCAATTATTTCATTTCTAGAAATTGATAATGTAATATTTTGAATTATTCCTTTATAATTATTCATATTAGTTTTATTTTCAATTAATCTTGATAATGCTGATTCATAATTTCTTTCTACTCTTACAACACTTGAATATCTATTAGCAGTACTTTTTAGATAAAGTAATCTATCACTTTTTTGTTGCTCACTTAAATATATTTTTTTAATTGAATCTTCTATATTATTGCTATAATGTAAAGCATTGCAAAACGTTATATGTTGTTTATATAGTATATTTTTCAAATTTTGGTTATCTTTTTCATTTTTTAAATCTAGTTCTTGACTTGTTTGTGGAACATATTTTCCATTTTGCTTAATTAATCCTAGTAATAACAATTTACCATTTTTTTGAGTTAAAATATAATATTCACAAGGACTTTCTAAAATATCATGTCCATATATTCTATCCTTTTTATATTCAATAACAAGTTTAATATCTAATAAATTTATTTTTAAAATATCATTAAAATTATTATTTTTTATATCTACATAATCAGAAAATATTTTATTTAAATCATTAGCTTTTTTATATGCTGAATAACTGTCATTCAAAAATTCTTTCATTAATTCATAAGAGTTTTTTTGCTTATATATACCAAGCATTTTTATATATTCTAAATTTATTCCTAATATATGTGGTATACAGCTTTCTGGATATTCAATATCTAAAACTTCACCATTAGATAAAAATAATTTATATCTAATATCATTTAAAAATTTTTCATATTTTCTTACATTTTCCTTTATCTTTTCTACTATGTTATCAAATTCTTCTTTTGTTTGTATATTTAACATAATAATTCCCCCTTACTTACTATATCTATTTTCTTCCGGTAATATTATATTTTGACATTTACCTTTCATAAGGTTACTAGTTACTTGAGTGATTGGTATTTTTGATAATATTTTCTTTTTAGCAGATATAAATTTATCTGCATCGCGTGCATCACTATATAATGAAGCTAATGATTTAGAATTAAAATAATGTTCAAAAAGGACTTTTTCTTCAATATCACTTAAATCTTTTAATAAAATTTTAATATATTTATTAAAATATTCATAAAATCTATGTCTTTCATCATTATTTAATTTATAAATTTTTTCACTTAATAAGTCATTGTATAACAAATCTACTTCCATTGGATTCAAAACTGTTATTATTTTTTCTTGTGGTATATGTGAATAATAAATTACTTCTTTATCTCTAATAGAATAATTAAATCCATGAAATCCACTTTTTGTTAATCCTAATTTTTTTGTCAGTAAAAGTTTGTTTTCATTCAACTTTTTTAACTTATCTGGGTTTCCAATATCAATAGCTAGTGTATTGCAATCTATATTTAAATCAAGATTGCTGTTATCTATCATTACAACTTTATTTATTCTTTGTCTTAAATAATATTTTTCAATATTATGAATGTCTTTCGTGAAAGATATCCAACTTGTAGCACATCTTGTACCATTTGCTAAATGATTATTGATAGTTCCAAAAGCATCATATATATTCTTAATCTTTTCAATTATAATTTTATCAATGTTTTCAACTTTAATTTTATCTACGGCAATTGCTAAATCTCTCAAATCAATAGATCCAAATATAAAATCATATACACATCTTTTACAAATATTTTTTTGTTCATCTATTAAACTTTTCACATCATCGAAATTTATTTTATTTAAGTCAATAGTTGCTAAATCTCTCAATTTAATAGAGTCAAATATAAAATCATGTATATAGCTTTTATAAATACTTTTTTGTTCTTCTTTTGGAAGTTTAAGAAAATTATCTAACTGTCTATTAGCATATAAAAGGAAATAAAATGTTTCTTCTTTTAAACTTTCTGTAATATCCTTACTATATAATCCTTCATTTAAATTTAATGTTGATAAATCATTATCGTTAATTGCTCTATATAAATACATAAATTTTCCCCTTTAATTAGTAGTGTATTCTAACATTTAATTAACATTTTGTCAAATTAAAACAAGAGTTAAGCTCTTGTTTCATATATACTCACTTGTTTTTTATCTTTTCCTAAACGTTCAAATTTTACATAACCTGGAACTTTAGCATATAGAGTATCATCACTACCAATTCCTACATTAGTACCTGGATATATTTTAGTTCCTCTTTGTCTATAAAGAATTGAACCACCTGTTACATATTCTCCATCAGCAGCTTTAGCTCCTAGTCTTTTAGAAATAGAATCACGACCGTTTTTAGTTGAACCTTGTCCTTTTTTGTGGGCAAATAATTGTAATTCTAAACTTAACATTTTCATAAAGGCACCTCCTTAGTTTATTTTTATATATTTTGGATATTTATTTTCCATTTCTTTTAATAAATTTAACATATTATTTATAAGCTTATCTATTACTTCAGTATGTTTATTAATTATTATTTTTAAATAACCTTTATCAACTTTATATGTAATAGCTTCATCATCTATACTTATAATAGCATTTACTGTAGTAGTTGAAATAGAACTTACTCCAGCACATACTATATCATGACCTTCTGTATCATATCCAGAATGACCACTTATAACAATATTTTCAATTTCATCGTTTTTATTAACTTGTATTTTTATCATTATTTTACATTAATTTTTTTAACAACAAGTTTTGTATATGGTTGACGATGTCCTTGAGTTCTATGGTAATTTTTCTTTTGATTGTATTTGTATACAATAACTTTTTTAGTTTTACCATGTTTTTCTACAGTAGCAGTTACGCTAGCTCCTTTAACATAAGGTGTACCAACTACTCCATTAGCCATTAAAACTGTATCGATTGTAATATCTTTACCAGCTTCAGCATCTAATTTTTCTACGTAAATAACACTACCTTCTTCAACATAGTATTGTTTACCACCTGTTACGATAATTGCTTTCATATTTACCTCCTTCTTTTAAATCTAAGACTCACCATTAAGGTAATAAATTTTAAACCTTTTCTGTGTGGTTGTAGCGCTAGAGGCCCTACACATTAATAGATTTTACCATATAATTTAAGTATTGTCAAATGATTGACATTATAAATCTATTTAAAAAGATAAGTTTTTATTATGTCACGTTCCATTATGTAATTGTTATTATTTTTAAATATAGTTTTATAATCTTTTTTGATTTTTTTTATATTTATTCCACTTATATATAAATATGGTAATGAATAATAATTATTATATCTTTCTTTTAAAAATATATAAAATTTATATTTAATTAATCTATTATTTTTAATATTTTCTATTATTAATAATATAATCCAAATTAATATTAAAAAATTGAATTTAAATGCATTATATATTAGTATTATAAATATTGTTATAATTGATATTATTTCATTTATTTTTAAAGCATTATAATATGAGGTTATCTTAAATAAGATTGACTCTACTATTTTAGATCCATCTAATGGAATAATAGGTATTAAATTTAATATAAGAATTATTTTATTAAAAAATAATACTAGATCATTTTTAGTTATTATATATAGGATAATACTACCTATTATTTGAAAGATTGGTCCTGATATAGTTACAATAAATTCCTTATATGTTTTAGTATTTAGTTCTGTTTTAAAATAAGTAATACATCCAAAAGGAAGTATTACCGTTTTTATTATTTTAAATTTAAATATATAACCTGCTATAATATGACCTATTTCATGGATAAAAATTATTAACATCATTATTATGTAATGTTTAAAATATCCACATAGTAATATAATAAATGTTGTTAATAAAGTAAGTGGATGAATCTTAAAATACTTCTTCATAATCTAAGTATTTACCATCTTTTTTTATTACAATATATAAATTGTTATCTACTTCTCCTAGTAAATTGCCTTTTTCTACATAGTCATATAATTTAACATTATAATTTTTTAGATTTGAATACCATACTTCTAGACCATCTATTTGTTCTATTATGACCGTTAATCCATATTCTTCTTTTTCACCTGTATATATTACCATACCACTATTTAAAATAGGTACTAAATAAGAAGATGATACAGTTAAAGAAGAACCATCTTTATATTTACTTATATTACTATAAGTTATTTTTTCATTAAATACCGTTTGTTCTTTTATTAAATTTTTAAATGGTATTACATCTTTTAAATATTTTTCATATGTATTTTTTATTTGAACAAATGATATTCTATCATCAAATACATATTTATAAAAAGTAGGTTTTAAGTCTGGTTTTATTTTTAATGTAATTAAACTTGCAATTGTAAGTAATATTGTTATCATAAATTTGATTAAAAATTTATATGAATTGCTAACTTGTACAACTTTTTTCTTACGTTTTAAATATTCTTCTACAGTCATATAATCACCTAGTAGATTTTATGTATTTAAAAATTTTTTATTCAAGTTAAAAATTAATACATATATAATAATATTTATTATTATATTTCTTATAAGCATTATTAAACTGTATATACTAAATGGATTTATTAATAATAAGATTGAGTATTTTAAAATATGATATATTAAAATTATAAATATAAAATATAGATAATTTTTATCTTTAATTTTATTTATTAAAAATGATATTATTACAAATATAAAGGCATGTAGTAGTAAAGTATCTGTATATATAATGTCATATAATATTCCTATTAAAAATGGATATTTATTTTTTTTAAAATATAAATAAAATAGTATTAAATCTATAGTAATGTAGTTACTAATTATTCCTTCTAAAATAAATGTTGTTATCATATATTCTTACTTAATATTTTTACATAATTTATATCATTAAAATTTACTATAGGTTTAACATATATTGTTCTATTTAAATCAAAGTGATCTTTTTCTTCTTTTACTACTGTCCCTATTTTAATACCTGATGGAATATTATTACCTAAACCTGTTGTTAGTACTTCCATACCATTTTCTACTATGGTATTTTCACTTATTCCTTCTATTACATATAAGTTGTCTTCATATTTATTTAATATGCCATATATTTCTTTTTCATTTGAAATTATTTTTACTGATAATTTTAAATTTGTTAATAATTTTACAGTACTTGTATTACTTGTTGTATTTGTAACTATTCCTATCATTCCATCTTTATTTACAACTGCTGAATCTTTTTCTACTCCATTTAGCTCACCTTTATCTAATGTAATATTCATATAAAATGTATCTAAATTTCTTTTTATTACACTAGCATTTATTTCTTTATAGTCTTCTAACGTATAGTTTATTTCTGTTATTTTTTTTAATTCTTCTATAGTTTTCTTTTGTTCTTCTATTATAGTTTTATTTAGATTATATTCTATTTCTATATTTTTTAAATTTTCATATTCTTTACTTTTAGTTTTAATATTTTTTATTGGTTCATATAGTATTTTTATTATTGTTAATCCCATATCTTTTATATCGTTTTCTAGTGTTGTTGTTTCTTTTCTTTTTAGAGTTATACTAAGTATAGTTAAACATAATATTATTACTATTACAATTATTAAATATTTGTATTTTTTTATTTCATTTTTCATAACTCACCATTTTCAAAAAAACTATAGTATCCATCACCTATAATTATATGATCTATTATAGGTATTCCTAGTATATTTCCTACTTCTTTTAAATTTTGTGTTAAAATTTTATCTTCTTTACTTGGCGTTATATCTAAAGATGGATGATTGTGTATACATATTATAGAAGTTGCGGATAAAGTATATGCTTCTTTAAATATTTCTCTTGGATGTACTATACTATAATTTATTGTCCCAACAAATAGTAGTTTTTCTTTAATTATTCTTTTTTGATTGTCTAAGTATATACAGTAAAAGTGTTCTTGATAACAATTTTCTAGTATTGTCTTATAGTGTTCATATATTATACTTGGATCATTCATTTTTTCTTTTAGTTCTAGTTTTTTATTATTTATTACTCTATTACCAAGTTCTACAGCCGCTAGTATAGTTACAGCCTTTTTAGGACCAATTCCATCTATTTTTATTAGTTCTTCATATGTTATATTTTTTAAGTCTTCTATTTTATCTATTCTATTTAGTATATTAATAGCTAAATCTTTACTAGATTTATTTTTCATACCTTGATTTATTAGAATAGCAAGTAATTCTTCATTACTAACATTTTTACCTACTCTTAAAAATCTTTCTATTGGTCTTTCTTCTTTTATCAATTCTTTTATTGTACTCATTTTGTTGCCTCATATTTTTCTAGTACTTGTCTTATTATTGCCATTATACTTTTTTCATCCGTTACTTGTTTTAATAACATATCAGCACTTTCTAGTTCCTTTAAAAATTCTTCATTATACATTGTTACTTCTTTTGTATATACTTGATAACCTTTATTTTGGAAGAATTCTTCTAATAAATCTTTATTGTCTTTTGTGATTGCTACATATACGTGAACTCCGTCTTTTTCTTCACTATAAATATATTGATTTATATTTATATTTTTATTTAGAGTATCTATGTCTGAATATACTGATATTTGTAAAAAGTATACAGTTTGTACCTCTTTTCCTACAGGTTTTTCATATTGTTTAAACAAAGAAAATGATAGAAAAAGTCCTATAATTAGACATATAAAAATTGATATAATTGTGTTTTTCATAAAATCACCCAATATCATTTTAGTATTTTTATATGTCCTTTTTTGTCGAAAAAAAAGAAAGTTTTTACTTTCTTTTTGTTTTTTGTAATTTCAACCGCACCATTATTTATAGTAATTTAATTCTACATCATAAACACATTTGTAGTCAAATATTT
>CAKPFM010000014.1 GCA_934153945.1 uncultured Bacilli bacterium | reverse complement strand
TATTTATTTTATCTTTAATTTTATTAATAAAATATCTCTTATACAAATTTACCACCTTTTATTCTATAAACATTATAGCATCAAAAAAGAATAGAATTTTATTTTTCTATTCTCTTAAGTTAATAACATTGGAATTAATCTTTACTTTGTCATTCCTAAGCCTAGTAAATAAGTTTCAAATGATGAATATTCAGCATATCCTAACCACATATCTTTATATTCACCATCTTTATATACAATTACCATAGGTGTACTACCAAAACTTTGACTTACACTATCTGAAATAGTTTTCATCTTTGTAGCACCTTCTGTAGTTACCTTATCTAAATCAATATATAAAGTTTTATATTTGAAGTTTGTTTGAGCTTGTCTTAAAGCATCTAGGAATAGACGACAATAGCCACAACCACTTCTACCAATATATACTACTTGATATCCACTAGTGTTTACTTTATTAAACATTTCATCTACTGTTATTTCTGTAAATGCTGTTACATCATATTCTGGTAATTGTTGTTCATCATTAGATCCACCATTATTTGAATCACCAGTACTTGTTCCACTATAGGTATTATTTGTTGAATTATTACTTATAGCTGTTACTATTACATTAACAAGTAAAATTACTGCTATAACAATTAAAATATTTCTAATTTGTTCTAAGAATTTTTCTATTTGATCATTTTTTTTCATAACTTACCTCCTAAATAATTTTAACAAAATATTTAATTATATTCAACTATTTTGAATTGCTTTTTTTAAATAATAATTTGTATTTAGTTCTTCTTCTAAAGTAGTTGAATCACCATGTCCTGGATATAACCTAATACTTTTAGAATATTTAGATATTTTTTTTAATGAATTATTCATATCTTCAACATTTCCACCTTCTAAATCCATTCTTCCAACTGTACCTTTAAATATAAAGTCTCCAACAAACATAAAGTTATATTCATAAAAATAGAAACTTATTGAATCTTTAGTATGTCCTGGATTTTTAATTACTTCAAAGTTGATATTTCCTAAACTATATCTTTTTTCTTCTAAATTTGTAAAATCATATACTGGTACATTGTATCTTTTAGAAATAGCATCTTTTGCACCTATATGATCACTATGATTATGTGTTATAAGTATTCCAAGTAAGGTAGAATTTCCTATTTGTTGTTCTATTAAATAAGGATCATCTCCTGGATCTATTACTATAGCATTATTATTGTGTTCTACTATATAACAATTAGCTTGTAAATAACCTACTACTACTTTTTTTACTTGCATAGTTCCTCCCATTTAACATCTTTAAAGATATATTCTACTATTTTTTCTTGTAAATCTTTAGGTAATGGACTACCTGATGCATGTTTATGTCCTCCACCACCATTTGGAACAGCTAAAATATTTGTATCTACTTCTTCTTTTGAAGCTCTATAACTTACTCCCCTATCAACATTTATTACTACAGCTATATCAATATCTTGCATCGTATCTACTATAGCATGACCTAGTGCTGAACGATTGCTTTCAGCAAATACTATTCCTACATTTATATTATTTATTTTAGCTTTTTTGACATTTTTTAATTTTTCTTCTATATATCTTTTTATTCTATCTTCTTCTATTTTAACTAGTTCTAATTCTATACCACTAAGTATAAAATCATCGTTATTTTTAATATATTCTATAAAATGATTTATATAGTTTTCTCTTCCATATATGTTATATAAACTATTAAATTTAAATGCATCATCTTTTAATTCATCAGTAAAATCAAAAGTATCATTTTGTCTTACTAATTCTATCATTTTAGTTGTTGATTTTTTTAATAATACAGGATTATTTGTTAATTCTTTTAAATGATTACAGTATAAAGTAGTTCCGCATTCCTTTATTCCATTTTGTTCTACTACAACATGTTCAAATGGATATTTATTTAAATTTAATCTACTTTCATGATGATCATATATTTTTATTTTATTTTTATAATCACTATTATTTATATATTCAGCCATTTCATCTGATATATTTAAATCTACTATATATATTAAATCATAATTATCTATAATTTTTTTTAGATTTTCATCTACTTCATTTACATCACAAGAAATAACATCTATATTATCAAATACTAATTTTGATAGAATTATTGGAAATGCTCCATCAGCATCTGCTATATGAGTAATAAGTACTTTATTCATTAATTCCCTCCAATACTTTTTTTACAGGTCCATATGTTTTTCTATATCCTTCTATTAATCCATATTTATTAATTGCTTCAATATGTTTTTTAGTTGGATATCCTTTATGAGAAGCAAATCCATACTCTGGATATTTTTCATCTAATTCATACATCATTTTATCTCTTGTTACTTTAGCTATTACACTAGCAGCAGCTATACTAATACTTAGTGCATCACCGTGTATTATAGATATACTTTTAATATCTATATTAAGTGGCATAGCATCAACTAATACTACCTCTAAAGGTATTTGTTTTTGTACTTCTTTTATAGCTATAATCATGGCTTCTCTACTTGCTTCATAGATATTTATTTCATCTATTCTCTCTGGTGATACAACACCTATTCCATAAGCTATGGCGTGTTCTTTTATGTATTCAAAAAAAGTATCTCGCTTTTTTTCACTTAGTTTTTTTGAATCTGTTAATCCTTCTAAATAGAAGTCTTCAGGTAATACACAGCAAGCAGCTACTACCGGTCCTACTAGTGGTCCTCTTCCTACTTCGTCGACTCCTCCTATTAGTTTATAATTTTCTTTATAAAGTTCTTTTTCATATTTATATAAATCTTCCATAATATCCTCTTCACTATTTTTTTTATATTGCATATAATTTATTAGATAGGAGTGTGTTTATGAAAAAAGATAGAAATTGTGGAGTACCTTATCCAATTTACCAACCATATCAAGGTATGCCTTTTATGCCAAATATGATGGGACCTGTTCCTTTTGATACAGGAATGCCTAACATGAATATGTCTACTAGTACATCTACTAGTGATCAATCAATTAACAATTTACAAGAACAAATTACTTTATTAAATAAAAGAGTTACTAATTTAGAGACTATGTTAAATAACAGTAATAATGTATCTCAATATAGTAGTTCAAATTATCAAATGATGTAGAATATCTATTTAAGGTATTCTTTTATTTTGTTTATATCTAATCCTGTAATATTAGATATTTCTTCTATATCATAATAATTTATAATAACTTCTAACAATGATTTTAAATTATTAAGCATTGTTTTATTTTCCATATTTTCTTTTTTTAATTCTATGTTTTCTTTTTCTTTAGTTTCTAATATATTATTTTTTTCCTCTAGTTTTACTTCATATATTTTATTTAGTTCTTTATTTTCTCTTTCAGTATTTTTGTATTTAATTTCTTGTAATTCATATTCTTTTATTTTTGTTTCTAGTTCTATTATTCTATATGAATAATTTTCTAAACTATTTGTTGCTTCTTCCATTATTTTTTTTCTATCTTTTTCTTCATTTTTTAGTACTTCTTTTCCCATATGTATTCTCCTATTCTGATATTATTTTACCATAAAAAAAAGGAAATGTTTATTTCCTTTTAAATAATTTTTTAGTTTTTGTATGTTTTTTTGTTTCTAATTTATTAATATCATATTTTTTTAAAGCTTCTTCTTCTGATATGTAACCTCTACCTCTTAGTTTTTCTATTGTTCTTTCGCCCAAAATGTCATAGTTATAATGATTAATATATTCTTTATAGTATTTATCTTCTTTTATTATTCCATATGTATTTATATAACTATCATATATGTCATATATGTAATCTAAGTATTCCATGTTATCACCTATTCAATTATATGTTTTAAATTTAATTAAATGCTAGTTCTATATCTATGTCATCATCCGCTATAGCAAGGCCTAAAAAAATTATACCACTTATTAAAATTAGTAATGAAGCTACAAATGAAAATTTAGTTAATGTTTTTTTCTTATTTGAATCAAAATTATTTAATTTTTGTACATCATCGTAACCGTCTTTAGCAAAATGATAGTAAATTACTAGTAAAATTGAAAAGATTATTATTAGTAGATTTTGATATTCTTTTTTTGCTTTTTGATCATTATATAATAAATATTTTTTTTCTTTACTATTGGCATAGTAACTTAGTATAATTATTCCTATATATACTAACCACACTATATTTTCAGTTTGTATATCATTTAACTTTTCTAATCTATCATCCATACTATATGATATATATTTTTTATTTTAATATTACAATTATTATAGTAATATTAATCTTGAAATTATTTAAGTTTAATTTAACATCTCTAAATTTGAAAATAATAAATTATTGATTAAATTAGCTATATATTATTTTAATACAAAAAGAAAGTATTTCTACTTTCATCTACCTTTTGAATTTTCACTTATTTGATTGTTAAAATAATTTTTTTATAAATATACATAATCAATTTTTATTATAGTAATCTGTAGGCAAATTACCAGAAATTCTATTTATTTCGAAATCAATAAAATAATTATTTGGATTACTTTCATCTATAACTAAATCTATCATTCCATCAGAATCAAAAGTTTTTTTATCATATATAGGATCACCATATAATGTTTTAATTTTTCCAGATGGTAATGTGTAATCAACAACTGGTCTTTGAATTTGAACATTATTTACACATATATTTGTATTTTCTAAATGATACTGTAAATTTTTAACTAACTTACCTTTTTGATTTAATTCATTTATTATTTTTACCCTTTTATTTATTTTTCTCATATTTATGATAGCTACAACAATAGAAGTTAATGGCAAAATTAGAAATACTAATAAAATAACATTATTAGATTTAGAATATTCAGTCATACAATTTGTAGGATTTTTAGAATCATAATAAACTTTCTTATTACTTGTTCCAGGATTAGTACTAGATGAAATAGTAGATGTACAAGTATAATCCTCACCATTTACATTGTAATAGTATGTTGGATAATATACTAATGATTCTTCACTATCATAATATGAATTAACTTCTACCTTAGTTGATATAATACTTGAATCCAAACTTTGAAGTTTTGCATAACTTGAAAGAATAATTCCAACAATTATTCCCATAATTAATAATCCAACTATTAAAAATATTAAATAAACTTTTTTACCTTCCTTAACATTGTTTACATTTATATTGTACATTAAAATTCAACTCCTTATTTCCTTAAGCAATTATATCATTAATTATAATAAAAATAAATAATAGCTAAATATTTTTATATATTAACGTAGGAAAAGCATATAATAAAATTATCCTTAATCACTTAAATCATCATCTATTTGTTCAATAAGGTAATTATAGTTAGAATTATCATTTATAAAAATTATTTCTCTACCAACATTTATTGAAGTATATTTATCCGTTTCATAATCATATTTTAATTCTTTATAATCTAGTTCATTTGTAGATTTATATTTATCTTTTTCTTTTAGATTATAACTAGTTAATGAGTGGCTTGGATGTCTTTTTGAATTATTATTTCTATTATTTAGTCTTTGAAAAATCGTATCATAATCTTTTCCTTTAACCTTAATTGTTATAGCATTATAATTATACTTATCAACTAATTTTTTAAATTCATTTTCCCAGTTATTATTAAAAGGATATTCTATTATAATATTTTCATCATTTCTTTTCATACACTCATTTAATAATTCCATAAAAGTATTATATATAATTGGTTTTAAGTTTTATTTTTGTTCATTATTATTAAAACCTACTATATCATAAATGTCCTCCTTTAAAGTATCCATTGATATAATTGTTGAATTTTTATAATGATTGTATATATAATTTGATATTGTAGTTTTTCCACTTATACCTGTTACAATAATTAATTTTTTCATTAAACCACTCCTATAAAAGATTGTATCAAATTTCTAGTGAAAAATCTCTATTTTAACTCAAATTTATATTTTCTAAAAAAGATAGAATTCTAATATATAAATTGTCAAAAAAAAATTAAAGACAAATAATATTTTAGAATAATTGAAAAAATTTCATTAATACTAGTATAGTAATATTAATCTTGAAATTATATTATTAAACGTGTTATAATATATCGCATTAAAGGTGATTTTATGAATACACAAAATTATAAATTTGTACATATAGGTAATTTTAATATCAAAAAAGAAATGTTTATTGATATATTAAATGATGGAGTCAAACCATATGGTGGTTTTTGGGCATGTCCCAATAATAATATTGAAGGTTCTATTAGCGATAGAACTGATTATATTTTAGAAAATTTAAATGAAAAATTTTTAAGATACAATGAAAATAGAGGTTGTCTATTTAATTTAAAAGAAACTGCATCTATTTTATATTTATCAACAGATGATGATGTTAAAAAGATTAAAAAAGAATTTTCTAATGGAAATTATATTGATTATGAAAAAATAAGTAATATATATGATGCAATATATATTAATCCTTATTCTTTTAGTTATATTTTAAGACAAAATGAATTTTATGATTGGAATATTCGTTCATTAGTTATATTTAATTTAGATTGTATCGAAGAATATGTACCATTTGAATTTGAAATTATTGAAAATAAAGGAGCATATATAACAAAAACATATGAATCTCAACATGTTAAACCATTGCCCACTAATTATTATTATATTAGAAGTATTATATATAATTTATTAAAAATAAAAATTGAGCAACAAAAAACTGATAAAACAATTAATATCGAAAAGATAAAATTTGAGTTAATGAATGAGTTAAAAAATTTTGTTAATGCTTCCTCTTATGATATGGTTGAATCAATTATTATTAATGAATGTACAAAGCAAAAGAAAAAAATATTAATATAACGGTGTCCCAGGAGGGATTCAAACTTTATTTAATAATCATCAATAAAAAAAATATATTTTAATTATAATATAACTAATAAAATTCTAACAAAAAAGAAACTTAGTTTATAAGTTTTCATTATGTTAGAATTTTTTATAATTTTCAATTACAATATCTCTTATACTTTAATAAAATTTTATTATATATATTTTATAATAATTAAAAAAAGAAGCAATGATTACTTCTTCAATTTATTATTTTGACCATAAATACTTTTTAAATGTTCTATAGCTCTTTTTTTTATTTTTTTCTTTACTATTGGATTTTGTTTATCTTGTTCAAAAAATTCTGCTGTTACAATACTAGGATAATTTGGTACATCAATAAATTCATCTTCACAAATTAGTGACCATTTGTCAATACCTACTTTTAGATCCATGTATACATGAAACAATAAATCATCAATTTTCTTTAAAAGTTCTTTATCATATTTGGATAATATTGCATTACATGAATCTCTATCCGATAATATAAATACTTCCTTATCATTTTTGGGATTTATTATTATCTTTTTTTCTTTTAAATTCTTATCTATACATTCTTTTAAATTTATAATTTCAATACCAAATTCATTTTTTTCACTTGAAATATTTTTATAAATGAAACTGTATCTTTTTAAATCCTTATATTTAGCTAAAGACATCATAAGCACATCAATATTTACTCTTGCTAGAAGTTCTTGTCTAGTTTGAAATGCTAAAAATAAGTCAAAAATATCTTCTTTTGTTAAATCTTGATAGTTATTTTTATTTATTCTATCCCTGTTAAAATCAATTACCATAAAAACCTCCTAACTAATATGTAACATATTTAATAATAATTGTCAACGTACATTCACCTGTAGAAAATTATAGTAATCTATAATTTAAGGTAAAAGTTAATTAATATAAAATAAGTTCAAAATTAACTTAACTCACCTACTTATTATAATAAAATTATATCATGCCTTTTATATATTTTACATATTTTTTATTCAATAAGGTAAATTCCTGCTATGGAAATCATACCAAGTATTATCGCAATTGTCTTCTTAAAGTTAATTTTATCTGTTTTAAATATAGCTGACAGTATGACTATTAGAAACACCCTAATTTCCTGAATAATATTGACTATGATTGGAGTTTCATAAATATAACCAATAGTTCCAAATATATAATAAACAGCTTCAAATAGACCAATTAAACTTACTAAAAGAAAAAATTTTTTATTATTATTTTCTTTTGTTGATTCAATAGATTTTTTACTTAAAAAGTAGAAAAATGGAATTGCAACCACACTATATCCAAAATTAATAGCAACTTCATTAGCACCAAGTGTATTAGCATACTTTATTATATATGGTTCAATTCCATAAAATAAAACAGACAACAATATAAAAACGATACCTATAAATTTTACTTTCTTAAACTTTATTTCATCTTTAATTTTATTTGTTTCTAAACTAAACCATAAAATAGAAATAATAAATAATACAAATAAAAATAGAAATTTTGGTGTTAGAACTAAGTTTCCAAATAATATATCAATTATTAAAACTATAAATAAATCTAGATTTTCAAGTAAAGCGGCAAGTCCTATTGGTATGTTTTTTAATGCATTAATATAACATAAATATCCTAATAATATAGTTAAACCATAAATTAAAATAATAGGAATTGCTTGAATAGTTATAGAAATACCTGTATAAAATGCATATAAAATTTGAAAAAATAATGAAATTATACTCGTATACAATAATACTTTATATGTAGAATACTTATTTACAGCAATATCCAAAGTAAAATCACAAAATGAATTAAAAATAGAAGAAATTACTGCTGTTATCCTCTTATTCATATACTACCTCCACACATAACTACTTAATTTATGTTATCATTATACCAAATTTAGATAATCATTTAAATAAACAAATTTTTTACTAATAAAAATCAGTCATATTATTCAAATCATAAAAAGAATAACTACCAAGCTTTATAAATATTATTTCTAATAAATCTCTTTTAATTTTATCAATTTCATTTTGATTTATTATGTATAAAAACTATTTAATTAAAATTTTCATCAAAAGACTTTTATTTTTAATATGAGTATAAGAGCAAATTTATCACTCATTGATTCAAATAAAAAAAGACAAATGGATGCTTGTAAAAGAGTTGGAATACATGATTTTATAATGTCACTACTAGATGGCTATAATACTATTTTAAAAGAAGATGCAACAAATATAAGTGGTGGTCAAAAACAATTATTGTCTTTAGCTAGAGTGCTTCTTACAACTTCAGAAATAATATTGCTTGATAAAGTAACCTCTTCATTAGATCCAAATACAACTAATAAAATTATTAATCTATTAGATGATTTAAAGAGTGATCATACACTTATTATTATTACTCATAATAAAGATTTAATGAAAGTAGCAGATAAACTTATCGTTTTAAATAATGGTAAAATTGAATGCATTGGTAAACATGACGAATTAATAAAAAATAATGATATTTATAAAAAATTAAATTCAATAGTAAATAATTAATTGATAAGTAAAACTACTTTCAAATTAAATTGAAAGTAGTTTTTATATTATCTTGAAATGTTTTATTGTCAAACAACATGAAATCATATAAAAAGAAGTAGAACAATTTCTAGAGCAAAAGAAATAATCGTTTTACCAAAGAATAGAAAAAATAGCAATAATTTCGTGCTACTTTGTTTTTTATTTCTTTATTTTTTTCTTATCATTTTCTGGTAATTTTATTGAAATATGACCTTGTTTAAACCAAAGAATATCTCTTAAAGAATAAAACTTAAACTCTAATAAATCACATTTTGTAACCATGTCAGTATGTTGTTTTCTCTCTTCCTCTGACATCGAATTAAAAGTTGTAACAATTTTTTCTCGCTCTTCACCAATGCTTTTTGCTAATTTAATAATTTCATCTTCACTTAAATCTTTTACTTCGTTGTAGTCAATCATCCAATCTAGTCTTTTAAATTATTCTATTTCTGATTCTTTTTCAAATTTAACAAAATCATATCTATTGCTATCATTAATTATAGTAGCACCATTACCAAAAACTTTAATAAATACAGAAACTGGTATTGGTAAATTAGATAAATTTAAATATGCAATATCATTTTTTTGAACATATATAGAATCACTGTTAATTATTTTCACTTAAAAACACTCCCTTGCCTAATTATATATTATAGCATACTTTTTGAAAAATGAACCAAATAATTGATTTCTATCTTTCAAATTCATCACAATTTTTTCTCTATTATTAATAACACTATTGTATTTCTTTTCATCCATAATTCCATTTATAAATAAATTATCAATCATTTCTTTATATTTATCGTCTTTATCAACAAATGTACCATGTATTTTATCATAAATATATTTAATAACTCTTTTTCTTAAATTTTCAATAATCTTATGATTTTTTAAAATATTCTTTAATCTTATCTACTGACAAAGAATATTTTGCAATTTCTTTAAATGCTATTCCTACTATATAAAGATGAGGAGAAGATTCATCAACTCAATTTTTTCATTAATTATCTTCATCATAGACACCATTCTTTTTTATGATTTTTTCCTAAATAAAAAAAATCAATCATTTCGATTGATTTCTATATATCAAAGTTCGAATAGTTCGAACAGATTTCTCTATGGTGGAGCTGAGGAGAATCGAACTCCTGTCCAAAAATATTCTCCTTTAAACCTCTACAAGTTTAGTTGATTATAAAATTTTCTAAATAACAATTAACCAACAAACAATTATTTAGTAAGTCTATTAAAATTCATTATCACTTATAGACATCATAATAATATATCCTACTAAATCGAACCTTCTAATACTTCCGTAGGAAAAAAGTAAGAGAAAGTTACAGTTCCTAAATTAGATTAGGCAAAAGCTACAGTGTTTCCTCTGAACATTGCAGCAACTGTATTTTTTAAATTTTTTGCATTTATTTTTTTTGTACGAAAGGAGTACACCTACTTGCCATTTAAAAGTTCCTATTTCTGTCGAAACCTAGGCAGCCCCATAAACAAATTATATCACATAAAAAGATTTTAATCAAACTACTCTTTTATAAAATCATTTAAACTTTGAATAATAAATCCTTTAGATTTAATATATGAAATAACTATATCTAGTTCATTAATATTATTTTCATCTATTTTAAAAGAAAATATAGAGCCAGAAAGCAATTTATCTTTGACTTCTGTGTATAAATTATTAGTCACTTTAATAGGTTTTACACTATAATTACCATATAAACTACAAAAATTAAGTAATTCACTTGATTCATTTTCAAAATAACAATATCCAATCTTTTGTTTACCAACTTTTTTAATTATAGTATCTATCCATAAAAAATTATTAACATTACTATCTAAATTACCTATAATATGACCTGATTTTATAATAGATTCTATATCTTTACTATTTTTTTCTAACCAATTACTATCTATAAAGAAATTACCTTTAATTTTATTTTTATCAAGTATTTTAATGATACTATTTATATCATTATCACTTACTTCAAAAAGTAAAGCTACACTTCTATTTTCAGGGTTACCACTTACAATATATTTATCAATATTATCATCAATAGATACTTGAGGTTTTATATCTTCATATTCAACTAAACCACTTTCAAATTTGCCATATCTTTTCATTTTACTATAACTTTTATTTATATCAATTTGATATCCACTAATTCCGGGTATAATACTATTACCACTTATATATGCATTAATTGGTTCTTTTTTATTTTTAACAGCATATTCCTTTAATTTAATCATTACTTCATCATATTCTTTTACAACGTTAACTGTTTTTTCAGTATAAAAAAAGCTTACCAATAATAAAGAAAATAATCCAAAATAAGAAAAAAACTTTTTCATATACTTTACCACCTAATAAAATATATGAGAAAGTTTTATTTTAAATGATAATTTAGATGCAATAATTCAGGTAAAACAAAAATTCCATTTTTTCTTATTAAAACATCATCAAAATATATTTCTCCTCCACCATAATCTTCTCTTTGTATTAATACTAAATCCCAATGAACACTAGAATTATTACCATTGTATGCATCACTGTAAGCTGCACCAGGAGTAAAATGAATACTACCTATTATTTTTTCATCATATAAAATATCTCCCATTGGATATAATATTTTTGGATTTAGTCCTAATGAAAATTCACCTATATATCTAGCACCTTCATCAGTGTTTAAAATTTCTTCTATTTTTTTATTATTATTTGAGTTAGCTTCTATTATTTTTCCATCTTTAAACTTAAAACTTACATTTTCAAATACAAATCCATTATATGGACTTTTAACATTATATGTAATTGTTCCATTTACACTTGTTTTAATAGGAGCTGTATATATTTCACCATCTGGTATATTAGATGTTCCCGTACAAGGTATTATAGGCATATCTTTAATTGAAAATGTTATATCAGTATTTGGAGATACTATTCTTACTTTATCTGTTTTTTCCATTAACTCTTTTAATGGTTTTATTCTTTCAAACATATCCTCATAATTAACATTCATAACTTCTAAAGCATAATTTTTATAACTGATTGTATCCATATTAGCTTTATAGGCATCTAATCTAGATGGATAATTTAAAAGTACCCATTTTCTTTTATTAATTCTAATATTATCACTATCTATCGTAGCTTCTCCTATTTTTTTTAAAATTTCACTATTTGTATTTAATTCTTCATAATCATTAGTTGTATATCTAATATTTATAAACGCATCATAATTTTCTACTTCTTCTTGTTTTATTTTTTTTAGTAAACCTACTCTATTATCATTTGTTACTTCTAATAATTTAGCATTTACTATATCATTTTTCATATTTACAAAAGGAATTGCTCCAACTTTACTAATGTCTTCTATTAAAGCTAATATTAAATCTAAACATTCAGGATAACTTGTTATTAAAACCTTTTCTTTTTCTTTTAATTTTAAAGAATAGTTTACTATTGTATTACTCAACTTTTTAATTTCTTCCATAATTCACTCTTTTCTACTCTTTTCATAATATATTATGAAAGGAGAAATATTATGTACTACTATCCAAATATGAGAAATAGTTATTCTAGTATGTCTAATAGTAATAGATTTATTGGCGGAGGATTCTTAGGTCCATTTGTTTTAGGTGGAATTACTGGTGGATTACTAGCTCCTGCTTTCTATCCAAGACCTTACTATAATAATTACTATCCATATCCATATTATGGTCCATATTATCGTTAATATGCAAAAACTTCATTAGAAGTTTTTTTTATTACAACTACATATTAGTATCAAAAAAACTATACTTTTCGTATAGTTAATTTTCCAATAAACTTAAACTTACTTTTTCTTTTTCCTTATTAATATCAATTACATAGCAATCTACAATATCACCAACACTAACTACTTCACTAGGGTGTTTAATGTATCCATTTGTCAATTTAGAAATATGAGCAAGTCCATCATTATGAAGACCTATATCAATAAATACTCCAAAATCAATGACATTTCTAACTGTACCTTGTAATTTCATTCCTACTTTTAAATCTTCTATATTTAAAATATCACTTTTTAAAATAGGTTGTGGCATTTCATCTCTAGGATCTCTATTAGGTTTCTTTAATGATTCAATAATATCAGTTAATGTATAAATATCTGTGTTTAATTTATTAACATATTCATCTATATTTATTTTATCTAATTTATTTTTAAGTTCATTAGTACCTATTTCATTTATATTAGAATTAATTGAATCCAATAATTTATAAGTTAATTCATAACTTTCAGGATGGATATCAGTAGTATCTAAAATATTAGTACCCTCTGGAATTCTAAGAAATCCTATTGCTTGTTCATATACTTTATCACTAAATAATTTAGCTTTTTTTATCTCTTCTCTAGAAGATATTTTACCATGTGATTCTCTATATTCAATAATTTTATCAATATTCTTTTTAGTAATACCTGATACATATTTAAGTAGTGATGGTGATGCGGTATTAATATTAACTCCAACATTATTAACAGCTTTAGTTACAACAAAATCTAATGATTCAGTTAATTTTTTTTCAGTTACATCATGTTGATATTGACCTACTCCTATTCCAATAGGTGGTATTTTAACAAGTTCAGAAAGTGGATCTTGTAATCTTCTTCCTATACTTACAGCACTTCTTTCATTAGGTGATAAATTAGGAAATTCATTGATTGCTACTTTTTCAGTTGAATATATAGAAGCTCCTGCTTCTGATACAATAACATATTTAGTATTCAAGTTATTTTCTTTTATAATCTCTGAACATAACTTCTCTGATTCACGAGAAGCTGTTCCATTACCTATAGATATAATATCAACATTATATTTTTTAATTAAATCAACTATTACATCTTTACATTTTTTTAATTCATTTTCTTTTATATTATTGATAAAAGGTTTAATAACTGTAGAATATAAATATTTACCTGTTTTATCTATTACAGCTAGTTTACATCCATTTACATATCCTGGATCTAAAGCTAATACGACTTTTTCTTTCATTGGTGGAGTTAATAATAGTGATTCTAAATTTTTTCCAAAGTTTTCTATAGCACTATCTTCTCCTAATTCATTTAAATCACTTCTTATTTCTCTTTCAATAGACGGATAAATTAATCTTTTATAACTATCTTTTATAGCATTTTTTACTATATCTACTACATAAGAATTATTATTTTTTATTATTTTTGATTCTAAAAATTCAATTATTTTTTCATTATCTACATTGATATTAACAGTAATTACTTTTTCATTTTCTGCTCTATTGATTGCTAGAATACGATGTGGTTTAATTCTTTTTACTTCTTCATTATATGAATAGTACATTTCATAAACTTTATTATCATCCTTAGCATCTTTTTTTAGTTTAGTTTCTATAATACCATTTTTATAAACAAAATTTCTAATCCATTTTCTATAGTAAGCATTATCACTTATCCATTCTGCTATTATATAAGACGCTCCTGTTACAGCATCATTAGTATTTTTTACTTTTTCATTTATAAATTTATTTGCTAATTCTTCAATATTTCCTTTTGTAGGAAAAGATAAAATCATTTTAGCAAGTGGTTCTAATCCATTATTAATTGCGTCTGTTGCTTTTGTTTTTTTCTTTTCTTTATATGGTCTATATAAATCTTCTACTTCAACTAATTTAGTTGATTCCATTATTTTTGTTTTTAATTCATCAGTAAGTAATCCTTTTTCATCTATTAAACGAATTACATCTTCTTTTCTTTTAAGTAAATTTACTTGATATAAATATACTTCTTCTATCTTTCTTATTTGTTCTTCATCTAAAGCACCTGTTGCTTCTTTTCTATATCTTGCTATAAAAGGAACAGTATTTCCTTCATTAAGCATTTGTAAAGTTATTTCAACTTGTTTTTCTTTAACGTTTAATTCTTCACTTATTTGTTTTATAATATCTGTATTCATAAATATCCTCCTTGACTATTATATCATAACTTGAATTAAATTTGTAATTATGTTAAAATACAAATTCATGGAGGCATCATATGAAAATAGAGCAATTAAGATTAAAATTAATAGAAGGAATTAATTATGAAGGAGAAATAATTTATAGTAATACTTATAGTCTAACAGATATAAAGGACATCAACTTATTAAAATTATTTATTAATAAAAATAATTATTTATCAGGCTTTATAATAGAAAAAAGTTATTTTAAAGAAAATACTTATAATAAAAAATATGGAGAAAATGAATTTGAACCAGTTATTGAAGTAATATGCGCTGAAGAATTGGATGATAATTTTAAATTTTGTAATGAAATATTTAAAAAAATGACATATCAAATCATTAAAAATAGTATATTAGAAGTAAGAAATAATTTAAATGAATTATTAATTAATAGTAAATATGGTATTAATGATGTTATTGAAAGTACTAATGAAATGATTAAATACAGTTCAAAGGCAAAAAAATTAAAAAAATTAATATAATTTTTAAAAAAATACTTGTCAAAATATAATTTATATTATATAATTAAATAGTCTTATGACGAAGTGCCTAATTAGCTCAGTCGGTAGAGCACTCGGCTGTTAACCGATAGGTCGTAGGTTCGAGTCCTACATTAGGCGCCATCTTGGTCGGTTGGTGAAGTGGCTTAACACACTGCCCTTTCACGGCAGCATTCATGGGTCCGAATCCCATACCGATCACCATATGAATTTAGAGTTACAGTAGTAACTTTTTTTTGTACCTAAAAAGCATTAGATTTATTTCTAATGCTTATTTTAATTTATTAACGATTTCTTTAAACTCATTTCCTCTTGTTTCAAAATCAGGATATTGATCCCATGATGCACAAGCTGGGCTTAATAAAATTACATCATCTTCATTACTTAATTCATAAGCTTTATTTGTTGCTTCATTTAGATTTTCAACTACAAATGAATTAACATTATATTTATCAGCAAATTCTTTTATTTTATATTTTGTTTCTCCATAACATATAATATATTTAGTATTTTTTAAATGACTTTCTATTTCATCAAACGGAATATTTCTATCTAAGCCTCCCATTATTAAAATAGTTGGTTCATTAAATGAATCTAGTGCAATAACGGTTGATTTATTGTTTGTAGCTTTTGAATCATTATAGAATTTTCTCTTATTTACAGTTTTTACATATTCTATTCTATGCTCTACTCCACCAAAATTACTTAAAAATTCTTTTATATTTTCATTAGTTACTCCAAATTTTTTAGCAATTATTACTGCTACCATTATATTTTCATAATTATGATTTCCTTTTATTTTAATGTCATTAATATCAATAATTTCTTCATTATTATACATTATTTTATTGTTATCTATATAAGCATCTGCTTTATTTTTTGAAGAAAAATATATTTTTTTAGGTTTAATATTCTTAGTTAATTCCATTACATCTTCGTTTTCTTTATTTAATATAGCTATATCATTTTCTGTTTGATTATTGAATATTTTTTTCTTTACATTTTTATAATTTTCATAGGTATCATGAAAATCAATATGAACTTCACTTAAATTAGTTATAACACTAATATCAGCCTTGAAATTATACATATCACATAATTGATGATCTGATATTTCTAGAACTAGTATATCATTTGGTTTTACATCAGTTACTATACTTGATAGTGGAATTCCAATATTACCACCTACATGAACATTATAATTTGAATATTTTAATAATTCATATGTAATTGTAGTAGTTGTTGTTTTTCCATTTGATCCTGTTATAGCTATTATTTTTGTATCTTTAGGTAAAAAACTATAGCTTGCTTCTATTTCATTAATAACTGGAATATTTAATGATTTTGCCTTTACTACTGCTTTATTATCTTTTTTTATAGCTGGATTTTTAATTACGTAATCATAACTATCATTTATTAATTGAGATTGATCATCTGTTATTATAACTGATATATTTAAAGAAGCTAATTCTTTTAAAATTTTATCATCTTGTTCTTTTAAATCTGTAATTACTATTTCATTATTATAATTTGATAATAACTTAGCTACTGAAATTCCACTACGAGCCATTCCAAGTATTAATATTTTTTTATCTTTTATCATTTACATAATTCCTTTCCTTTAATGTAATGTAGATTTTCTTTTTTATACAATTTAAAAAATTATCCATCTTTATTTATTAATTCATCAAATTCATTTGTTATTTTCTAATTTATCACTTAAATTATATTCCATATGTATTTTTATAATCACTAAATTTAACATACTTTCCAACTTCTAAATTGTTATTTAGTATATCACTTATTTTATTAAAAGTGAACTATTCTATTTGGTCAAAGCAATATTCATAACTTAACCAATCCACCATAATTATAGCACAAATAGACATTTTTTTCATCTTTATCATATAAAAAAAGGGATTTTAACCCTTTATAAATATTTTTTTAAATTTTCCACACTATCTTCTTGCATCGATATAAATTCTTCCATTATTTTTTCTACTTCTTTATCAACTTTTTTATGATTTAAAATTTTTCTTCCTTCTATTATTCCCATATTCGTTCCTTTTAATAAAAGTTCTGCAATTTTTGAATCACTATGATCTACAGTTGTTCGCATTTCAATTCCATACATTGTCATTACTTTAGTCATCTTGTTTGTTTCATGAGGAGTACCTTCTTTATCATATTTTGAATATAATTCATTTATTCTATTTGATATATCACTATACTTATTGTATTGAACTTCTAATGATTTTTTAAATTCATCACCTGTTACTTTTTCTTCTATAAACTTTATAGCATCCATTCCCATACATGCACCTTTATTTATTTCATCTAATGCATTTATATTTTCTTCCATTTTATCACCATTACTATTATGATTAAATATTATTTTTATATACAAAAAAGTCTTATTTTTTTACTAAGACTTTTGTTCCTAAATCAACATGTTCTGAAACTTCCATTACTTCCTCATGTGGCATATTGACACATCCATGTGATCCATTTTTAATATAAGTTTCTCCACCGAAATCACTTCTATTTCTCCATCCATGTTTAAATCCATTATCATCTGTATGGTATTCAGCATCATGTAATCCTATATTACCATCAAATTTCATCATTATATCAACATAACTTTTATATCCTTTACCAACCAAATATCTATTATAAGTTATATTATAAATATCAAATAATCCTTCATTTGTTGGTGTTGATGGTTTACCAGTTACAACAGGTGAAGTTAATATTAACTCATTATCTTCATATAGTTTTAATTCTTGATCGCTTATATCTATTACTACAAATGTTCCTGTCAATTCTTCTACATCACTTTTATTAATGTATCCTACATAATCATTTGTTTTGACTAAATATGAATTGTCATATTCTTCATATACTTCACAACATTCTAATTTAGGCAAAATATCATTTTCAATACTTAAATCATCATCATTATAAATTTCTTTATCATTTATCAAGTATATTACTTTTTTAAATTCATATGGAAACTCATATTCAGTAACTTCATTAGCATATAAAGAATATATATATGCTGTTGCGTTGTGATAATTAATTTTATACCAATCATCTTCTAATTCATATTCTGTTATTTCAAATCCTATTGGTAAAGTATCTAATATCTCACAATTTGTGTTTTTTTCTACTCTAACATTTACTTTTGAATTAACACGTAAGCATTTATATTCTTTAGCATCATTAACACTTCTTTTATGTTCTTCTATTTTATTACTTTCTTGCAAATTTGGCTCTGCATTTATTTCACGATTATCTTCTTGTGAAGTTTCTATTTTTTCTAATTCTGGTTCTTTTTCTTCATTTGCGCAACCACTTACTGATAAACTTATACCTAGTAATAAGGCTGCTAATTTTTTATTTATTTTCATACACATCCCCTTCAATTAAATAACAATAATATTATACACATAATTAACTAAATTGCAATAAAATTTTTTGTTTTTAATTGATAAATTTCATTAATCTTATTACTAATAATATAATTTAATATGAATACTAAACAAAAAGAAGTTAAGCTATTAAATATTCAAATGTGGACTACTATTATATATATTGGAAGTTTATTTATTTCAATTTCTTTAACCTATAATGACAAACAAAATTTATTAAATAAAGAAAGTATTTATAGCGAAAATCAAAGTCAAAAATTATCTATAGGTAATAGATGGTTAGTTTTATTTTTAACATTATCATATTTATTTATTAATTATAAAAATATTAATTTAGCAAAAGAAAAAGGCCAAAAATTATGGCCTTTCTACTTACAAGCATTTTCTAGTGAATTATCTACACTAGCTTCAATAATTGTATTATATGTAGTTATCAAAACTGCAGGTGAGCAATATTCAATTGTTTCTGGTATTGAAAACCCTACATTGTAGTATATTAGATTGCGAGAACTACACGGAAGCTACGACTACCAACAGCAGTACCACTGGCGCGACCTAAGCCAAATATTCCAGTACCTGAGCCATCATGAAAATTGCCACCACGAAGTAACATAGGACTAATAGATGTAGAAAAATAGGCGTAATCATTATACCATAGTCCCCTATATCCACTTGATGCATTAGATTTAGATACTGCTATTTCTTTTGTTGCGTCCCCTAAACGTCCATTTTCATATTTATACCATGTATCATCGCCTAACTCTGTTGAATTGGCTGCATATATATCATAATATCTTGTATCTGTTGGAAAATTTATTCCTGTTGTTAAACTTGTTAATCCTGATGTATCACTATCACATGTTGGACATCCATATGTTCCATTGAATCCTGAATTATATTTACTATTTCTTCCACTTATTGGATTACCTGATGCATCTTTTATTACTCCCATTACATATTCCCAGTTTCCTCCACTCATATCATAGATTCCACTTATGTTTCCTGTTGTACTGGCTTTATTATTTGCTTCATTATATGCATAGCCTGATTCACATGACGATTGATTACTACTTTCTCCCAATAAAGTACTTGATGCACTACATCCTGTTATGCTTGCTCCATGTTGCCATTGCCCTGTAAAGGTTGCTGTACTATTTAAATATCCTGTATTAATATTATTTAAATATACTTCTTCACATCCTGTTTCTGTACATTTTCCATATAATGAATATGTTAAATAAGCTACTGCTCCCCATTCACTATTCTTCATCATATGTGAGTTCAATCCTTCATTTATTCCTCTTCCTAATGTATAAAATTCACTTACTTTTTTGTTTGTTAAACTTCTTACATTTGGTTTTATTATTATATTTGAAGCATTTGTAGCTGCTGCATAATTTGGATTTGTAGTTAGAAACTTACTTGAATCTGTATATGTTTCTTCATCATAACTTGTTTCATATTTTCCTACCCATATTCCATTCGTATTAAATGATGTAAACGCTGGATGTGTTAACCATTCTCCATTTTCAGTTCCATTACTTGTTTCTTTATCTTTACTTTCAAATACTATATTTATCGCACTTTCTGAACTTGTTCCATTTGGATATTTATTTTCTCCATTTACATTCCATAGTTCATATTTATATCTTGGTATCCATACATAATATTGTTTTATATCACTTTCTGGTATTACTTCTCCTACACTATGTGTTACATTATCTTTTAATATTACAGCATTTGCCCATACCTTATTTTTATAACTATACCATTCTTTTCTTATATCTGCATATGTTACTGTTCCATTACTTTCTATTGTTACTGGTATTAATTCATTCTTTATTTCTGGATATGCTCCATTTAATATTTCTTCTTTATATCTTTCTGCATATATTAATTCACTATCTTCTATTGTACAATTTTTTTCTTCTATTACACTTGGTGTTGTTTCATTAAATCTCTTTCTTACACAGTATCCATTTATTAATACTGTTATACTTGTATTTCCTTCTTCATCTATTATTAGTGTTCCACTTTCTGGTTTTGTTCCTTTATATTGTAATTTCTCATTTGGAAACTCAAACCTTCTTGTTTCTTCCCCTTCTAACATACTTGTTATTTCATATTTTTCTGCTGCATCTAATATTCCGTTTACACTTTCTATTGATGCTTTCTTTCTTGTTTCTTCTATTATGTTTAATATCATTGGTGTTGTGATTAACGCTATTACTGATAATATTACTATTACCGCTAATAACTCCACTAGCGTAAATCCTTTTCTTTTCATATTTTTTCTCCTTCCTTTTGTAGCAATAAAAAGGGTTAGTAAAATTACCCCCC
>CAKPFM010000013.1 GCA_934153945.1 uncultured Bacilli bacterium | reverse complement strand
CTCATATTCTTTTTATCCTTTTTTTCTATTATACACTAAAAAACACATAAGTTTTTAAAACTCATGCGTTTATCCTGATTAAATATGTTCAAAAATAAAAGAACAATTAAATATTAATACTCATTAAATTTGAATTTTTTAACATCATTTTAAACTTAATAATTTTTTCTTGCATTCTTCTTGTTTTTCTTCATTATATATAGCTCCATAATAAAAATCTAATCTTTCATAAAATTCTTGGACTGGCAATTTATCTTTTATATATTTTTTTAATTTCTTCTTTTCAAGTTCATCTTTACATATATATTCAAAAAATGTACTTGTTTCTACAGCAGCAATAGTTTTTTCAGCAACTTCTAAAATAGAATTTAACGATTCTTCTTTTAAAAGACTTATATTTTCTTCGAAAGCACACAAAGAATAATATTGTGATTTAAATAAAACTTCTATTTCAAACGGTGAAATTACATTTTCAGCTAGTTTGGCATGTAAAATTTTTTCAACATTTCTATATGCCATTAAAGCCTGTGCAGTAATACGTATATTCTCACTATCATGCTTCATGAGCATTTCATTATTATATTTAGAATAATTAAAGCCGATTTTAAACCAACCATAATAATCATCTGGAAATATGGTTAGGCCTTTATTATAAAATTTAATAGCATTTTCATATTGATATGCAAAATTTTGATAATAATTTGCACATCTATAAAAATTATTTGGATTATAGTATCTATTATCTAATTTTCTAACCATTCAATTATTTCTTCTTTAGATTGAAAACCAATTTTTTTATCTTTTATTTGTCCATTATCCATTAATACAAGTGTTGGTATAGACATAACACCAAACTCTTTAGCTATATTAGAACATTCATCTACATCAACTTTAACTATTTTAGTTTCAATTCTATCATTAGCTAGTTCTTCTAATACTGGGGACAACATTTTACAAGGTCCACACCATGTAGCAAAAAAATCAACTAAAACTTTTCCATTACTTACTAAATCGTTAAAACTTTTTTCATCTGCGTGTATTATTTCCATTACTATTCTCCTCTATATTTATTTAATATTTCTTCAACATTGTCTATTTTCAATTTATCATTTTCTATTAATTTATCTACTGATTCTACAGTTACAACATCATATTTTAAGAATAAATCTAAAGTTTCTCTATTAAATTCTGATGCATTTTCAGTAGTTTCATATTTATTTTTTAAATCTCCAAATTCATCTAATACTTTCATAGTAGGTTCAATAAACCCAGATAATAATGGAGTATTATTTAATATATTATTTTTATATTTTGATTCATTTAATATACCAATATTAAATATTGGAAATGATAATATATATAAAACAATAAATACCCAAATATAACTTTCTATTATTCCTACTACAGCTCCAGCTATTTTAGATGGAATACTTAATATAACAGTCATTTTAAGAATTTTTTCAAATAAATTTGTTATTACAGCTAATATTTTAAATATAACTGATAATATAATAACCATTATTAAGAACGCTATTATTTCATATAAAGCAATATTTAAAACTGTTACTCCCTTTAAAATTCCACCAAATTTAAAGAAAGGTAAATGTTCATATAAAAATATTGAAATTGGATTTTTTAACATAAAAGCTAAAATAACTATTGCGAAAAAACTAACTAAAGATACTAGTTCTCTAGTAAGTCCTCTTTTAAAGCCAACTACAGCTCCAGATAATATAAATAAGATAATAATTACATCAAATATATTCATAAACAACTCTCCTCTATTTAATTATATTATATTTATAGAAAAAAAGAAAGTTTTTTTAAAAGAGAGCTAAGAGCTCTCCAATTCTTCTAGCATATTAGTAATAAAAATACCATAACCTCTTTTAGGATTATCTACTACCACATAATTTACAGCACCTATAATGTAGTCCCCTTGTATTATAGTAGAACCACTCATTCCTTGTACAACTCCTCCAGTTTTAGAAAGTAATTCATTATCAGTTATTTCGAATAAAATATTTTTATTTTCATCTTTTTTGTTTAATTTTAAGATATTAATACTATATTCTTTTACTTCTTCACCTTCTATTACAGTTAGAATTTTCGCACTACCTAGTTCTATATCTTTTGGTTCAGCAACTTTGTATGCTTGTTTGACAGGAATATCTTCAGTATAATCTCCAAATATTCCAACATGAGAATTTTTAAAAATATTACCTTTAATATCATCACTATAAAATAGTGCATTTTTACTTCCTGGTGTTCCATTACTACTTCTATCTATTTTTGTGACACTTGATGAAAATATAGTACCTTCTTTTACTTCTAGTAATAATCCTGTATTTTGTTCAGTAATTTCATGTCCTAATGCACCAAACTTTTTAGTTGTAGGATCAATAAAAGATAAGGTTCCAATACCAGTAATAGAATCTTTAACATAAAGCCCAGTTTTAATGATTCCATTACTATTTTGCAATTTTAATGTTGTATTATATTCTTTATTATTTCTTTTATATTTAATAGATAGTTCGTTGTTTGTATTTTTGTTAATTAAATCAACCATTTCATCGATTGTAGTTATGTTCTTATTATCAACATTAGTAATAATGTCTCCAGGTTTTATTCCTGCTTCTGTAGCTGGATATATTCCATTAATATCGTAAATACCAGCTACTATTATACCATTTGTATGGATACCAATTCCGATATTTTCTCCACCAGGAATTAACGTATTTGAATAAGCAAGTATAGGTAATGGTATTAAAAATAATGCTAAAAGAATGCCTTGAAGATATTTTCTTATCATCCTAAACATCTCCTAATCTGGCAGACTACATTTATATTATTAGTAAATTTAATTAATTTTATACGAAAAAAATAAACCATTAAGATTTATTTCATTTCTATCGTTCCATATTCAGTTTCACAAATCGAATTTTCACTATTCCATTTTCCACCATAATTTTCACATCTTTTTATATTATTATTAACACGTTCATTTTTAGAATATGCTATTATCTTGGGTAAATATCTAAACGAATATATAATAATAACTGACACTAAAATTAAAATTTCAGCTACAATTATATGAAATTTATGATTGTTTATAAATCCTTCAATTTTAAGTGGAGTTTCTTTTATAGCTTTTACTTCATTTTCTATTATACTTTGTTCTATAACACTTTTTGTAACACCACAATATATACAACTACTGGATTTTCTTGCTATTTGTTTACCACAATTTGGGCATTTTACATAATCCATATTATCACCTATAAGTTATTTTTCTTTTCATATTCTTCATATGGATTTTTTGCTTTTATATTAGAATTATATCCCTGAAATTGTTTTTTTTCTTGATTAATTTTATATTCTTGAATCCATATATATACGCTTCTTAAAGTCTCATAATTTTTAAGCATTGAATAAACTTCCTTTTTTATGGAGTTAATCATTACCTGTTCTCCAGGTTCTGTCCATCCTTTAGGAACACTTATTTCAAAATATTTATTTAGTAGTTGAACAAATTTTTTACTTTGAAAATAAGTTTTATTGAAATAATTAAGTGCTTGTTTTTCATTTTTCAAATAATTAATTATTTTGTTACAAACTTCTTTTTGTTCATATGTTTCAACTAAACGTGGATTTGCAATCCCTGATCTTTTTTTATCACATATTTCTTTTGAAAAAAATTTAAAATAATTATTATTATAAAGTATTGGTTCAGCACTTACTTCACCAGTTGGTCTTAATATTAATAAATGTCCGTTAAGAGAATCTATCAAATTTTTTGATTTTAAATATTCAATACACTCTAACTCATTTTTAAAAACTGAAGTAAATTTATCAATAAAACATAATTCTGTTATTTCTTCATAATCATTTAAACCATTCAAAACAATTATTTCTTGTTTATTTGTATCTCTATTATTAAATATTAATTTATACTTCTGCATACTACCACCTATCATAATTATACATAGAAATATCCTAAACTGTCAACTTAATAGTTTTAATTGTAATCTTATTATTGTTTTTAATTACCTCATCTATAATTTGATTATCAACTCTATCTTTTATAATTTTATCTATTTTTCTTGCACCCATTAATTTATATTCAGATTCATCACAAATTTCATTGATAACATTTTGATTTATATTTATGTTGATATCTTTATTTTTATATTTTTGTTTTAAATTTTTTATTTTATTTTTTATTATAGTTTTTATTTGTTCTTCATTTAGATTATCAAATTTAATAATATTATCAATTCTTCCTATTAAAGATACATCTAAATATTCTTTTAATGTTGAAATCATATCATCATTTTTTTGATTAAATCCTACTTGTATTTCATTGCTTCCAATATTTGATGTCATTATAATTACTACGTGATCAAATCTTATTTCTCTTCCACTACTATCTATTATTTTTGAATCTTCTAATATTTGTAAAAATAAATTTAAAATACTTGGATGAGTTTTTTCAATTTCATCTAATATTAGTACTGTATAAGGTTTATTTCTTATTTGTTCAAATAAATTATTATAATCATTATATCCTACATATCCTGGAGGAGCGCCTAATAATTTACTTACCGTATGTGACTCAGTATACTCACTCATATCTAATTTAATTACATTGTCTTTTCCTACTAAAAAATCACCAAAGTCTCTAGCTAATGAGGTTTTTCCTATACCGCTACCACCCATAAATAGTAATGAATAGCATCCATCTTTTAGTCCTAATTTTATTCTTTTTGCAATATTTTTAAGTTCATTTATAGCTTTATCTTGTCCTATTACTTTATCTTTTAAAATTTTTTCTAATTTTTGGGTACTATTTTCATCATTATCAAGTATTTCATAAATTGGTATTTTAGTTTTAGAGTGAATTACCTCTGCTATATCATCTTTTGTAACTTTTTCTTTTATTTCATTATGTAGTTTTAATTCTAAATTGTTTATTTTATCTTCTAATATATTTTCTTCTTCTTTTAATTTATAAGCTTCTTTGAAATGATTTGAAACAATTGCTTCATTTTTTTCTTTTAAAACTTTGTCTTTGTCTATTAATAATTGATTATATTTTTTTAAATCTTTTTTTTCTTTTAAACTTGCTTTAGCGCATACTTCATCTAGGACATCTATACTTCTATCAGGTTCATATCTATCATATATGTATTTACTTGATAAATCGATTATTAAGTTTATAATTTCATCATCTATTTCTACAAAATGATATTTTTCATATATAGGTTTTAATTTTAGTAAAATTTTTTTTACTTGATCATTATTAGGAGCATTTACTTCTACTTTTTGAAATCTTCTTTCTAAAGCTCCATCTTTTTCAATAAATTTTTTATATTCACTTATAGTAGTTGCTCCAATACATCTTAGTTTTCCTCTAGCTAAAGCTGGTTTAAATATATTTGAAGCATCTATTGCTCCCTCTGCTCCTCCTGCCCCTACTAGTGTATGAATTTCATCAATAAATAAAATAATATCATCATTTTCTTCTACTTCTTGTAGTATTTTTTTTACTCTTTCTTCAAATTCTCCTCTATATTTTGTTCCAGCTACTGTACTTGCCATATCTAAACTTATTATTCTTTTATTTTGTAAAGATAATGGTACTTCTTTGTTTACTATTCTTCTACTTAACTCTTCAACTAAAGCTGTTTTTCCTACTCCAGCTTCTCCTATTAATATAGGATTATTTTTTGTTCTTCTAGATAGTATTTCTAGTATTCTATTTATTTCTTCTTCTCTACCTACCACAGGATCTAACAAATTATTTTTAGCTTTTTCTGTTAAATTAATACCAATTTCATCTAGTGTTAATTTTTTATTTTTACTTTTTTTAGGTATTATTTTTGAAGCAAATTCATTATATAATTCATCTACATCTATATCCATACCTATAAGTACTCTAATTGCTACACCTTCTCCTTCTTCTAGTAGACTAGAAAATAAATGTTCTACTCTAATGTCTTCATTTTTTTCTTTAGCGTCACATTCAGCATTTTCTAGTACTTTTTTTAATAATGGTGTATATAAAAACCAATGACTTTCATTATTTCCTATTCCTATAATATTTATTATTTCTTCTTTAAATTTTTTATAATCTAAATTAAGACTTTTTAAATATTTACTTATTTGATTATCACTTTTTAGTATGGCTAACATTAAATGTTCACTACCAACATATGGATGTTTTAATTCTTTCATTTCTTGTTTTGCTGAAACTATTATTTTTCTTGCTTCTTCACTATAATTACCAAACATATTATCTTCCTTTCCAAAATCATTATATATATTTAGAACAATAAATAATGTCAAAAAAAAATCATTTTAAAATTTTTTTTATTTCTTCTATGTATTTCTTTTCGGTATTATCTTGTATTAGTAAGTATGCATTATCATTTAATGATGATGTTCTTGATGTTAGTAATTTTTTTAGTTTTTCATTTAAATTTTTAGTATCATTAAAACTATAGTAGTGTTTTGATGAAACAAAATAATTATTATACATATTATCTTCAATCATAAATATTTCAGTATGTGTTAGTATTGCCATATAAATATAATCTATATCAATATCTTTATCAAATATAATTACAATATTTGATATATTACATAAATCATTAAATATATCTAAATTTATATATTTTATCCAAATTACGTTATTTAGTTTTTCTTGTTTTTTGATATTTTTATATCCTACATATATAATTTCATAATCTGGATTTGATTCCATTATATTTTCTAATTCTTTGATATATTTTAAATATTTATCTATTATAATAATTTTCTTTTTATTTTTTGATATATTGTAATTAGTATATATTTCTTTATTTTTTTTTACATTATATCTTGGTATTGGTTTTGGTATAAATGTTGTATTTTTATTATTTTTGAGTATTGGCATTGATGTAATTATTTTTAAGTTTTCAATATTTAAATCTTTATTTAGTATTTTATCTTCTATATAGTTTGTTAATAAAATTGCTTTTTTATTTTTTATTATTTTTAATATTTTATTATTTATATCTGTTATTAGTATTTTATTGTATCTATTTTTTACATTTGTTGTATATTCAATTTTTGATATATCGAGTAAAGTTAAAATTTGCGCTAGAATGTTTTTATTTTCTATATATACAAGCATAGTATCACCATTACTACTATCTCACTATTTATTTTTTTTATACAATTTTTAAGCCATTTTTTTAATTTTTTGAGGATTATTTTGTTTATATATTTCAACAATATTATCTAGTTTATTTTCTATTACATTTGCTTCTTCATTGTAATTAAATAATCTATTTACATAGAATTTTAAATGTGAAATTATTTGTGTAAAATTATAATATTTATTATTTATATTATAGTTATTAATTTTATCTAGTAAAATTGAATAATGTTTACATTGTTTTAAATTTTTTTCACTTAATAATATTGTTAGTAATGCTGTTGAAACATTTTCTTTTTCATTTAACTTCATATGTGCACATTCAATAAAAAATGTTGCATTATTTTCTATAAAATATATTTTTTCTAAATTTTCTTCCATAAATATCTCCCTTTCCATTATATGAAATAAAAATAAGAAGTAATATTAATACTTCTTAAATTATATTTAAATTTTAATTAACCAATTATTGATTTAGATATTGTTATAACTGGGCGAATGCCGGTGTTATCATAGTTGACATAGTTGTAGTACAGATAACCACTACTACCCACAATCCAAACAAAGGAACCAGAACCAGCTGTTCCTAACGTTGTTTGTGTCCAATATCCATAAGTACTTGAATCAGCCATATTACAACCATTATTTGCACAACTATTAGTATAATCAAACAACCATGCATATTTACTAGCACCTTGAGTTGTTGCAGTTTGAGTTTGATTATTACTATCAAAATAATACCATGAATTTGTACTTGCTGAGTCAAAGTCAGTTTTTCCTGTTATTGTATTTACTTCTTCTGCCGTTATTAATCTTGGATTTACTTTCCATCCACTTGTCTTCTTTAAATCATTTACTACTGAATATAAATTACTTTCTTCATATGATACATTTTTATTATCATCATTCCATCTGATTCTTGCTGTTGTATTATGATCTAATATCATTGTATAGTTATTTCCATCATCATTAAATATATACCATTTCATACATCCTGTTTTCGTTTCTGTTGTACTTACACTATTTTCAGCATTACATACATTACTTAAATTGGTTGGATCTAAGTATACTATTCCTCTATGTGTATCTGTTTCACTTGCTTCTACTTTTGTGGCTCCTGATTTAGTTAATCCATCAGGTTTTGTTGTTATTTTTCCACCCTTAGTAATTGTTACTCCTGATTCACTATAATTTACTACATATTCTCCTATTTTTAATGAATAATCTACTACTTGTCCTTTTTCTATCTTTACCCAACTATTACTTGTTGGTAATTCTCCTTTTACTACTAATCCATATGTATTTTTTAAGTCTTCTACTTCATAGACTCCATCTTCTATATTTGTTTTATTTGCATCTAACTCATTGATTGCTACTTGAGTCTCTACTGCATCTATATATCCATATGCACTCACCTTTGCTGAACTTTCTTTTGATGTTTCTATTACCCCTAGTATCATTGGTGTTGCGATTAATGATATTACTGCTAGTATTACTATGACTGCTAATAACTCTATTAGTGTAAAACCTTTCTTCATATCTATTTCTCCTGCTCTTCCTTTATATTATCAAAAAAAGATACTTTTTTCAAGTACCTTTACATTATTTATATAACTTTACACTACTTTTCTAATTTAATTATTTAAAGTATATTACTTGTTTTCTTCTATAAATTTAATAAAACTTTTTGGTGTATTTATCTTATATTTATTTATCTTATTAGTTATGGGATTTATTAATTCTAATTCATAAGCGCATAAATACATTTTTTTACCTTTATTTCCATATTTTTTATCACCAACTATTGGATGATTTATTTCTTTTAATTGTACTCTTATTTGATTTTTTCTACCAGTTTTAATATCAATATCAAGTAAACTATATTTATTTGTTTCTTTTTTTACTATATAATCAGTAATTGCTAATTTACCATTTTTTGATACATAAACATAACCATCTTCATTTTCTTCTAAAAATGATTTTAATGTACCTTGTTTTTTATCCAATATTCCTTCTACTATAGCTATATATTTTCTCTTTTTAACAATTTCATTCCAATTATTTTGATATAAATTTTTTACCTTTTCTGATTTAGCAAACATAACTATACCTGACGTATCTCTATCTAGTCTATGAATAACATATAGATTATTACTTTTATTTGAGCTTTTAACATATTCTCTTGTTATATGATATAAAGTTTTTTCTTTTTCTTTAGATGTTGCAATTGTAAGTAAACCAGATGGTTTATTTAAAACAATAATATCTTTATCTTCATATATTATATCCATTATACTTGGGTGCTTTTTTGTTTTAAATTCTTTTATTTCTACAATATCTTTTGGATATAATAAATAATCATATTTTGTTATAACTTTTTTATTTACTAATATATTTTGATATTTAAGTAAAGATTTTATTTTTTTATGAGACATATCTACATTATTAAGTAAAAATTCTAATAATTGTTGTTCTTTTATTACTTTCATTTTATTCTCTCCAATACAAAGTATCTAGCATCATATGCACAAAAATCACTAATATATTTGTTTTTTAATTCAAAATCATTTATACTATTACAATTTTTATTTTCTTTTTTACAAAATCCTTTTAATCTTAATTTATTATAAGCATAATCACCTACTATATAGTCATATATGTCAAAATAATCTGTTAATTTATTTTGGATATCTTCTAATATAAAGGCATTTTTATAGTTTTCTATTAAATCAAATTTTTGGTCATTTATAATTACATATTTCATAATCCACCTCTTTAACATTATATCATATTTACATAAAAAAAGCTGAAGGAAATTATTACACTACAGCTTATATCTTATTATTTATTAATTTGATTTATCCAATTATTGATTTAGATATTGTTATAACTGGGCGAATACCATTGCTCATGTTTCCAGCATGGCTACTACGTAAAACATTATCTGTACCTATAACCCATATATATGCGCCTGTACCCGATGTTCCAACAGTTGAAAATGTCCAATATCCCCATGTAATTCCATATTCCGTTGTTGCGTAGTATGGATATATATTATTATCTTCTATATCACATCCATAGTTTGTGTTACCTGTTTTACATTTATTTAAATTATTGTATAACCAATTATATCTACTTATTTTAGTTTCTGTAAATGTATCCTCAGTTTGTGTTAATGTATCTAAGTAATACCATGAATTTGTATTTGTCGAATCAAAGTCAGTTTTTCCTGTTATTGTGTTTATTTCGTCTGCTGTTATTAATCTTGGATTTACTTTCCAACCACTTGTCTTTCTCAAATCTTCTAATAATGAATATAAATTGCTTTCTTCATATACTACATTTTTATTATCATCATTCCATGTTATTCTAGCTGTTGTATTATGATCTAATATCATTGTATAGTTATTTTCATCCTCATTAAATATATACCATTTCATACATCCTGTTTTTATTTCTGTTGATGCTCCATTTTCATTTACATTACTTTCTACCATCTCTCTTGTACATGTTTTATTTAAATCTGTTGGATCTAAGTATACTATTCCTTTATGTGTATCTGTTTCACTCGCCTCTATTTTTGTTGGTTTAGGTTTTGTTATTATTTCTTCAGCTTTTTTTATCATTATTTTTTTATTTACTTCATCATAACTTATTATATATTCTCCTATTTTTAGTGAATATGCTACTACTTGTCCTTTTTCTATCTTTACCCAACTATTACTTGTTGGTAATTCTCCTTTTACTATTACTCCATATGTATTTTTTAATTCTTCTACTTCATAGACTCCGTCTTCTATATTTGTTTTATTTGCATCCAATTCATTGATTGCTATTTGCGTTTCTACTGCATCTATATATCCATATGCACTCACTTTTGCTGAACTTTCTTTTGATGTTTCTATTACTCCTAGTATCATTGGTGTTGCTATTAACGATATTACTGCTAGTATTACTATGACTGCTAGTAACTCTATTAGTGTAAAACCTTTCTTCATTATTTAACTCTCCTATTCTTACTTCATATTATCAAAAAAAGAAAACCTTTTCAAGTTTTCTTTGTACTCTTTATATAACTTTACACTTCTTAATTATTTGTTTTTAAGTTATTGAAAAAATAACTTGGTATTTCTCCTTGTATTAGTTTAAGCGCAATAGGAATCTCCGTATTTATTGTTATTTTCTTCGCCCCAAAAGGTAATATTACTTGTTCATAAACTTCTACTTTTACAACTACTTCTATTACCACATTATTTATTCCATAATCTGTTACTTTAGTTTCTATATCAGTCAATATATCTCCTACCATATTTAATTTTACTGGCACTTTTGGACCTATATTTGATAGTATAATATTATCAAATACTACACCGCTTGGTATTTCAAATATTATTCCTTCATTAACTCTACTACTAAATAACATTGTATTTTTTATTTTATCTATATTTCCATTTTCCAAATCTTCTAAATACTCAAATATATTGGCTTTTATCATATTTGATATTTTATTTATTGTTATGGGATTAAAATCTATTGATTTAATGTTTCCATCATTATCTTTAGAAGATATAAATAAATCATCTATATCTAAGTTTTGTGATACTTCTTCATCTACTGCTTTACTTATAACATAAGTAGCTATTTTACTTGCTTGATATTCAGCATATTCTAAAAATATAGGCATTATTTTAGTATTAATATATTTAAATACTAAAATAATAGATATTAATACCAATATAATTATTAGTATTAATAAATTGTATTTATTCTTTCTTTGCTTTTTTAATCTTATTTTTTTCATACTACATTTTAAGTAAAAAAATACAATGTTATTCCATTGTATTCAAGAAAATATAAATTAATGGTATTATTTCTATAGTGGCAGTCAAAATAGCCAAAATAATTGGTGATATAAATCCTGTCTCTGTACCAATAGGATGCCCATTTGATAATTTCAATTCTTTAGAATCTACTTTTCCACTTGTCTTAAATGAATTAGTAACATCATCCATTAATGATATATTCATTTTATTAATAATTCGATTTAATATATTTGTTATTTCTCCTTCTATTTTATCTTGATATAAATTATGTTCATAATAACCTCTTAATATTACGTTTTGACTATATTCACTATAAAAAACTTTTACTAATTCTATTAATTGTTCTAATTTTAAACCATTACTATAATATATTTTACATTTATCAATTAACGTTTTAACTATTCTTTTATATCTTTCAAATACTTCTTTATTACTTGATTCAAAATTATCTAAAATACTAATATCTTCATTACCTATTATTATATTTATTATTTCTTTCATTGGTATCACCTATTTTAATTATAAAAAAGAATAGAATTTCTTTCAAGTATTGTTTACACTTTTATACTTATTTATTCCTAATTAATCATGAAATAATATTTTAATTAATTATTTTGTTTATTTCTTCTTTTTTCATGTTAATCATTTTAGAAATTTGTTCTATTGTCATTCCATTTTTTAACATCTCATTTATTAACTTTTTCATTCCAGCATCCATCCCCTGTGATATACCCTGAGATATACCTTGTGATATTCCAGCTTCTGTTGCTCTTCTTATTTGGGTGTTTTTTATCATTTCTTCATCTTTTTCTTTTGTTATCCAATTTATAAACATTGGATTTTGATTTAGTCTTTCTATTTTTTCCATATATTCTTCTACCACCTTATCTTTTTTTAGTTTCTTTAGTTCTTCTTTATCCATATCTAACATTATTAGATATTTATTTTCTTCTATTTTTTCTTCATCTTCATTATATAATATTTCTTTATATTTATCCATATTTATTTCATAGATTGTCAAATTTTTTATATATTCTATTCCACTTTCATCTCTTACTTTATATATTCTTTTATATTCATTATCTTTTACTCCATAGTTTAAATTTATTTGGATTATATTTTTATCTTCATTATAATCTTCACCAACTACTGTTTCATTTTGATATATATTTGTTATTAAACAAAAGTTTCTTACTTTTACATAGTCTTGATAATAAGTATTTACTTCTACTTCTATTTTTCCTTGTTTCGTTGTTACTAGCAAATCTGCTTCTTTTCCTCTTACATATATATTATTTGTATTTAAGTTTAATGGTTGTATTTCTATATTTGTTATTTCTATATTTAGTATTGTTTCTAATACTTTTTTTAATATATTAAAGTTTTCTTTTTTCATCATTATTTCTTTAAATGCTTTATCATATTTACAAGTATAGAATTTCTTTTTCATGATGTTCACCTCTTGGTGATTTAATTTATCAAATTTATTTTTGTATTTCAAATGAGGATTTTCATATTTTAGATTTATTTTCTTTACTATTTTTTTATTTTAGTTATAGCTATTTTACTATATTAGATATATTTAATATAACTAAAATATTAAATTAGTATATTTAAAAAAAAATCAAAAAAATAGTAAAATTTTTATTTTTTACTATTTTAATATTATTATGGATTTAATCTATTAGGACCTCTAAATAAGAACTCTGATTCCTTTATAGTTGGTATACCTAATATTAACATTGTAAGTCTATCAACTCCAATAGCAAAACCACCATGTGGAGGACATCCATATTTAAAGAATTCTAAATAAAATTTAACATCTTCTCCTAAGCCTTTTTCTTGAACAGATTTTAATAATTTATCATATCTATGTTCCCTCTCAGCCCCAGAAGTTATTTCCATGCCTTTCCATATTAAATCATATCCTTGTAAAATACCATTTTCATCTCTCATATGATAGAAAGGTCTTTTTTCAGCAGGAAATTCTGTTACAAACATGTATTCATGATTATATTTATCATGAGCTAATTTACCTACTAATTTTTCTGCTTCTGTAGTTAAATCTGTTTTTTCAGAATCATCTACTTTATATCCATATCTTTCTTCTATTTCTTTATAAATTTCAGCTACTGTCATTTTAGGAAAAGGTAAGCTAGGGACTACTATATCAACTCCAAATACTTCCTTTATTTTATCTCCTAATTCTTCTTTAGTATGTTTTATTCCATATGTAATCATTTCTGCCTCTAAATTCATTACATCTTCAAAACTATTTATATAACTAAATTCTACATCGAATGAAGTAAATTCTGTAGCATGCCTATTTGTATTTGAATTTTCTGCTCTAAAACAAGGAGCTACTTCAAATATTCTTTCAAAACCTGATGACATAGCCATTTGTTTATAAAATTGTGGTGATTGAGCTAAGTAAGCTAATCTATCAAAATATTTTACTTCAAATACTTCACTACCTGATTCACTAGCTGCACCTATTAATTTAGGTGTATGTATTTCTATAAAATTATTGTTATATAAATATTCTCTCATATATCTTACTAAAGTACTTTGTACTTTAAATATTAATGCATTTTTTTCATTTCTTAAATCTAAAAATCTATAATCTAATCTTGTATCTAGATTTATATTTTCTAAATCTTTATAGTTTATTGGTAATTCAGGAGCTGAAACGGATGTTACTTCAATACTTGTTGGTATTATTTCCATACCATTTAGTTTTACATTTTCATTTTTTATTATTTTTCCTTTTACTTTTACAGTACTTTCATTAGTTAAAGTTTCTACTAATTCTACCATTTGTTTATTTTCTTCTACTGATTTTTCTATAGTTATTTGAATTTTTCCAGTAGTATCTCTTAGTACTATAAATTGTACCCATTTAATATTTCTTACATTATCTACAAATCCTTGTATTTCTATTTCTTCATCTATATGATTTTTAAGTTCACTTATTTTCATTGTTATTCTCCTTTACATCTTTTATTATTAACAATAGGGTTTAATTTTCTTATTTTAACGTTAGGTAATGAAATTTCAGGTATTTCTTTTAATTCTATATTTTGAAATTCATAAATTAATTTTTGTAAATACAAATCATTTATATTTTTTAATATTTTAAATATCTGTTCTTCATCATATGAGTACAAACTATCATATGATATATATTTCTTTTCTATAGCATATGCGGTTATTTTAGCTAGTAATTGCATCATATAATTGTCTTCTTTTGAATGACAATAAATATCAATACTTTTACTAATTTCTAATACTTTATGCGCTATTTCTAAAGTTTTAAATCCTATTTCTTCTTCATTATCCTCATTTTGATATATTACCATATCATTTAGTATATTTGTTATATCATCTTTTGTTACATTTTTAGTCCATCCTATACCAGTTAATATTACTCCATCTATTCTATCGGCACATACTTTTGGTCTATCATTGTCTACTATTGAATAATTTTTAAAATCAATTATGTCCTCAATATTTATATTATCTTCTTTTAAACAATCTAATAAATATAAATCGTTTTTTAATATATTTTCTGTATATTCTTCAGTACTCTCTTGTAATTCATAATCACCATTCATGTAATCTATTACATGTGAAAAAGAAGGTGTTGCTATATCATGAAAAAGTGCGGCTATGGAATAAATTTTATTTTTAGTTAATTTATATGTAAGTAAACTACAAGTTAATGAATGATCATATCTACTAATATATTCCCTAAAATTATATATTTTTTTTGAAGCATAATCCATCCCGCAAAAATAACCAACTTTTTTTAATCTTTGTAAAGAAGGTGTTTTTAAATATTTAATTAGATGTTTAGGAATATTTGAATAATCTAAATATTCTAAATAATACTCTAAATATGTTTTACTCATTACATCCACAATCACATTCATCTAAGTTTTCATCTAAAAAGTCTATCAAATCATCTAGTTTTACTTTATATTCTTCTTTAGTATGATTATTTTTTATTGTTAATATATTTGTTTTTGCTTCTTCATCACCAATTACTATTACAAATTTAGCATTTAATCTATCAGCTTGTTTAAAGTTTCCTTTAATATTACGATTCATATAATCTATATCAGCACTAAATCCACTTAATCTTAACCCATTTAAAATACTCATAGATATTTCTTTTTCATTTTCACTTAATGGAATTATATAAATATCTAAATGTTCATCTTCTACTAAATTAATATTTTCAAATTCTAGAGCTGTTAAAAGTCTTTCTAGTCCTAAAGCAAATCCTACTCCTGGTGAATCTATGTCTGAAATAGTTTTTACTAAACTATCATATCTTCCACCACCACATAATACATTTTGACTACCAAAACCTTCTACATTTGCTTCTACTTCAAATACAGTATGTGTATAGTAATCTAATCCTCTTACTACATTAGGATTTATTATATATTCAATATTCATACTATCTAAATACTTACATACTTTATCAAAATGTTGTTTACTAGATTCATTTAAATAATCTATTGTTTTTGGTGCGTTTTTTATACATTCTTTTTCAGCATCTACTTTACAATCTAATATACGTAATGGATTTTTTAAAAATCTTTCTTTACAATCATCACATAGTGTATCTATATAAGGCTTAAAATGTTCTATTAATGCATTACGATAATTTTCTCTTGATTCCTTATCACCTAATGAATTAATATTTACTTTTATACCTTTTAAACCTAGTAGTTTATATAAGTTTACTGGTATACTTATTACTTCGGCATCTGTAGCAGGATCAGTTGATCCAAATACTTCTACACCAAACTGATAAAATTCTCTAAATCTTCCTGATTGAGGACGTTCATATCTATACATTGGACCAAAGTACCAAGCTTTTACAGGTTGAGTGGCATTTCCATACATTTTATTTTCTACATAACTTCTGACAATACCAGCAGTACCTTCTGGTCTTAAAGTCATTAATCTATCTCCTCTATCTTTGAAGTCGTATGTCTCTTTTGTTACTATATCTGTAGTTACTCCTACTCCTCTATGAAATAGTTCACTTGCTTCAAATATAGGTGTTCTAAAATATTCATAGTTATATTTTTCCATTAAACCTTGTAATAAATTTTCAATGTATATTATTTCTTTCCCTTTTTTAGAATATACATCATATGTTCCTTTTGGTTTTTGTATCATTTTATGCCTCCTTTAAATCCTATTGTTTTTTGTTTACCATTAATATTTAGTTCTTTATTTAAATTATCATTTATATCATATCCAGTTATTGTGTAAATATCTTCGCTATCAATATTTTCTACATTTAAAGAATGAATTAATAATATTTTATTAAATAATTGCATTATAAATCTAGCATTACCAAATTTTTCATTTGTATTTTTAGCTTTTTCTATTATTTGTTTCACCTTTTCCAAAGCTTCATCTGTTACTTTTAATTTACTCTTTTCTACTTTATTCATAAATATATTTGTTAATTCTTCTAATGAATAATCTTTGAATTCTAAATATGTACTTACTCTTGATTGAATACCTGGATTCATAGAAATAAAGTTTTTCATTTCATTTGTATAACCAGCGAATATGAAAACGGTTTCTTTATTTTCCATTTCTTTTAGTATTTCTACTAAGGCTTCATCAGCAAATTCTTGGCCATTTGATGAGAATGAGTAAGCTTCATCAATGAATATTACTCCACCTTTATTTTGCGCAATTAACCCTTTTGTCTTTAAAGCTGTTTGTCCTACATATCCTGCTATAAAATCACCTGTAGTAGCTTCTTTGAATTTATCTGATTTAATATATCCTAGTGAATATAATATCTTTGATATAGCACGAGCTACTGTAGTTTTTCCTGTTCCTGGATTACCATAAAAAACCATATTTAAATTTGGTACTTCTAAATTTAATTTATCTTTGCTTTTACTTATGAATGATAAATAAGCTCTTAATTTTTCAACTTCATATTTTATATCTTTTAGTCCAACTAACGAATCTAAATCTTCTGTAATATTATAGGTAATAATTTCTTCTTGTTGATTAGTTTCTTCTTGTTGATCAGTTTCTTCTATTTGTTCTAATATTTCATCTGGTGTAAAGTTTTCAATAGCGTCTTTTATTTCACATAATTTTCTTAAAACAACATCACTTTGTTTTGATTCTAATTGATCTATAAATTGTTTCAACGCTTCATATGGTAACATTACTTGTAAATCATTATCATTAATATATGATAATATACAAAAATTTAATTCATTTGAATCAGGTTTTGCTTGTAATAAATCATTTGTTTCAGAACTTACAATTTTAAGTGTTTCATTTTCCTCATCAAAAATTCCAAAACGAATAATATCAACACAATCATTTTTAAAACATTCTAATATTTTTGAATCTTCTACATCACCATAAATATTTTTTAAATCATCTATTTCTATATAATCACTAAAGCAATTCTTTTCATCAGTTATTGTGAATGTTATATCTTCCATATCATATATTGTTTTTTTATCATTATTTTTCATATATTCTATAGTATTTTCCATTGCATTGTATTCCACATTTTGTAATACTTCTACAAATCTATATACATATATTCCTTCTTGAATTTTAACTTTTTTATATCTCGCTGCTAAATTTTCTATCATAAAAACCCTCCTAAATACAAAAAATATCTATATTGTAAGGACGAATTATCGCGGTACCACCTTACTTTATAGATATTTCTATACACTCAATTTCTTAACGCGAAAACACGATTATCTCTCATTTGATGTCTTCTTTTATTTATTTTTAAGTATTTACACCAAACATACTCTCTCTTTAAAAAATAACTAAAATACTCTTTCAAACAAATAATTATTATAACTGTATTATACTACAATTAATTATAATTGTACATCTTTTATTAGTTGTTTTATATATTTTTTTTGACTATTATATTTAGATTTATAATAATCATTGATGTTTTCATAAATTGAACATTCTTGATTTAATTTATAATCTATACATATTTGTTCCCAAATTTTAGACATATCATTTTCTAAAATATAATTTATTTTTTCTTTAAAATATTTATAATTTTTAAGTAATTTTATTATATTTTTTTGATTAATTTGTAAAATAGCATTATATACTTGTATATCACTATTAAATTTAAAGTAACAATTTGAAAAATCATATATTGGAGCTAAACTTAAATATTTTGTTTTTTTATCTATTTGAAATTGTATATTTATATTACTCCTATCACATTGAACCATATAAATATCAAGAACAATTAAATCCATTATTTGTTTAATTAATTCTTCATAATTATCTTTATTTATACATAAATCTTTTAAGACATTTAAATTATATAAACCATTTTCTATACTTTCTTTATTTATAAAATCATTGAAAAAATAATATTTATGTTGATCATCTTTAAAATTCAATGATGCTAAACCATATTTACATCCATTAGTTGCTACTGAATATTTAATTGATTTTAAATTTAAATAATTACATAAATATGTACCCATTAGTTCTTCTATTAATGCGAATGGATAATCTCTATTTTTACTTTGTTCTTTAAAATAATATATATTGTCATTATTTTTATATATATAAGATACATAATAATCTGCTAAAACAGATGTGTATCCTAATATTTCATATTTATCTTTCAAAGTTATATTTTCATTTGTTAGTAGTATTATATCAGTATCTTTTGTAATAAGTTTTGTTAATATATCCATATATTATCACCTGAATTGATTATTTATTATACACATTTTTTTTAAAATTACAATAAAAAAAGAGATTTTATCTCCTTAATAAAGTTAGAAAAATAACCCCTTTTTTTATTCTATTATGACTGTTCTCAGTCTTTCTAACTTCATTTTGATTGTATCATAATCTTTTATTTGTTGAAATACTAAAAAAGTAAAGTTTACACAACTTTACTCTTTATTTAAAATCTTTTTTAATTACCTATTTTGTTATTAAAATCATACATACTATGTTTTTGTGTATTGCTAATAAATTTAGTTCCATCTTCACAAATAAATATTAGTGATATGCTTCCATCATTTAATTTTTGGTATCCTATTTTTTTAACAGGTGATTCACTTTGTTTATAAATATTATAATATTCTTCATCTTTATCATCAAACATTAATTCAATTTTATATAAATAACCTTGTTGATCTACTACATAATAAGTGAATCTATCATTAATATACCCAACAGCTTCAAAAATAGATTGTATTTTTAAAGTTGTGTTATTATATTTTATTTGTTCATCTATTACTCCAATATTAATTGAACCATCTGTGTTGATTTTATATGAATCTTGACCCATTCCAATTGTTTTTATAATATCTAATCCTTTAGTTAGTATTTCACAACCATTTCCTCTAGAACACATTAATGATTTTTTATTATTATTCAAATCTGTTGCCATTACAACTGAAGAAGCAATTTTAAAATCTTCTACTTTAAATTCTGACAAATCTATTTTCTCAAATGATTTATCAATATTAGCAATTAGTTGTTCGATTTCCATCTTTCCTTCAATAGAACAGTCATTTGCAGCAGCATTGCTATATAAATTTCCATCAGTTGTTAATAACACTATCATACATTGTGGACCTGTTGTACCTTCAGTTACCATTGTAGCTTTTTTTACATTATTAAATCTTGTTGATTCATAGCGTTTATCTTGATAATAATAAATTAATTTATTATTTTGTACCTCAAAAGTAATATCAATAAAACCTTCACCATAGTTATAAAAATTAATATTAAATTGAAATTCCGAATACTCATAATCAATATCTTGTTTATTGTATATTCCAATATCAACATAATTATAACTTGGATTGTCTTTCATTATTTTTTCTATTAATTCATTATTATTTGTTGTTTCTTTTTTATTTATTGTTTTATCATATACTATATAACCTGTTAGTGCTAGTAAAAGAACTACTAATACTGCTATTACAACTCTATTTTTATTGCTCATACAATCACTCCTATTCAGCTATTTTTCCACTATAATCAAATACATTTAAAGCAGTAATTTTTTTAGTACTTCCATCTTCACAAACAAGTATAATTGCTGTTTCTTCATTATTTAATTTTTTGTATCCTACTTTTTTAACAAGTGATTCACTTTCTTTATAAATATTATAATCCATGTCAAATACCACTCCAGATAATTCAATCTTATATAGATATCCTTGTCTATCTATTACATATTCATAATATTTTAATTCACTTTTTTCTAAAAACATAAATAAAGATTGGATTTTTAAAATTTCATTGTTATATTTTACTTTTCCGTTAGATTTACATTCATCAATGCAAATAGAGCCATCTTTGTTAATTATTGTTGGCATTTCCCATCCAATTGTTCTTACATAATCTAGTATTCCTTGATTAGTTATTCTTGTACAATAATCTTCTGATTCTTCACATTTTATTAATGATTTACTATTATTTGAATCTATTGCCACTAAAATTGAATCTGCCGCTATATAACGTGTAAATTTAAAATCTTCTACTTCAAATCCTGTCATTTGTATTTGTTTAAATGATTTATCGATTTCATCGATTAATTTTTGATTTTCAAGTTTTGATTCTGAATCATTAGTACTTCTATATAATTTTCCATCTGTTGTTAATACTATTATTTGGTAGTCGGCTCCTGTTGTACCAGCATGCATTCTAGCTGAAACTTTTTTTACATTATTAAATGTTTTTGACTCATAGTTTTTTCCAGCTATTTGATATATTAGTTTACCATTTTGGATTTCTAAATTGATATCAATTGGATTTCTATCATTTGTATTTGAATTCCAAATAGTTATAACTGAATTAAGTTTTTCATATTTATAGTCAATATCTTGACTATTATATGTTCCAATGTCAACAAATTCATAATCAGGATTGTCTTTCATTACCTTTTCTATTAATCCATTATTAATTGTTGTTCCTTTTTTATTTATTGCTTTATCATACAATATATAACCTGTTAGTGCTAGTAAAAGAACTACTAATACTGCTATTACAACTCTACTTCTATTATTCATACAATCACTCCTATCCTATTTAATTGTATCATACTTTAATTAAATTTCAACAAAATTATTTTTGGCACACATAACCTTTTTGTTCTGAATTACTAATATATTCCTTTTTATTTACTTTTTTGTTTTTCATATCAAAGTTTATATTTAAAGATAGTCCATTTTGTTCGATTTTTTCATTTGGATATTCTGATTTCATTAAACTATACATTACACTAAGTGCATATTCATTATCTGCTTCATAAATAAGATTTATAGTGTTCACATATTCACCTTTTGAATTAATTTTCATCGTTATTTTTTCATTATTAATATTTTTACAAATTACTGTATCAGTTCCTATTTGATTAGATTCTAAATACATTAATCCACCATAAAAAATTATTACTATAAAAACCACTAATTCATTTGTTCCACCTTTTTTAGAACAAATATTTTTTAAGTCATCTATACTTTTATGCAAATTTTCTTTCTTTATTTTTGATATATCTTTGTTTACTTTATTTAAATATAAAATTCTAAATATAAATCCAGCTATAATTGCCGAAAAAGAATAAATTGATAAAGCGTAATTTTCTAAAAAAAGTTCAACTATTATTATAATTCCTAACCATATTACACCCTCAATATATAATTTTCTATAAAAATAATATGCTGGCCCTACCAAAATTGGTAATATTGTCCCACCTTTTCTTCTTATTTTCTTTTCATTTTTTCCAATATATGCTTGTATTAATTCTTCATCAATATCTTTTTCATATTCTTGACTTATATTATAATTATTTGTTTGTTGATTATTTATATTATTATTTAATTCTTGATTATCAAATAAATTTGTTGTTTCAATAATATTACCACATCCGACACAAAATTTTGAATTTTGTTCATTTTGTGTTCCACATTTACTACATAACATAATTTTAACTCCTATTCTATAACGCTTCTTTTTCTATAACTATTACTGGTCTTACATTTGCTCCTTCATAGATTCCTCCTCTACCACCCATAACACATGTTTCATGTTTGGAATATCCATCTGCAAATAACCCCATATAGTGTATAGTCAAATATTCATTCATACAACTACTTGCTTGAATTATTATGTAAGTTATATTATTAAAGCTTTTTGTAGATTTTGTCCAAGTATATCCACCATTTTTAATGTGTCCTGTATCATCAATAATAGATTCTCCCTTGACATACCAATTATCTATTAGCCAACTATAATTTTTCTTATATAAATACATATATGTTCCTTCAGCAAAATCATAATTACTATTTATAACAATTGTAGGATTGTCATTATCATCTTTTATATTTTGAAAAGCATTTTCAGTATTATCATCTGCTCCAAAATCAATTAATGTTATTTTTTTAATATATTGTTTTTTATCCCCAAATGTATCTTTATATGTACTATTTAAATATGTCTTTAATGTTGATGTTTCAAAATCTGTTCCACCATTGTCATCAAACATCATTTCACCTATCGATTCATCTCTAAGTAATGTTACACTATCACTATATGATGATGAATTTTTTATAACATGATATGATACTCCATCTATTGTAACCTGTTCTCCTTCTTTATAAACAGTATAATCTCCTTTTATTTTTTCTTTTGTTGCTTCACCTTTATTTTTTCCTGAATTATAACTTACTAAATATTCATCAAATTGTAATTTATAATCTACTACTTGTTTATTTTTTATTGTTACATATCCATCTATTGGTATTTCCCCTTTTACATCAATATCATATTGTTTTAAATCATCAGTTGACAGTGTTGTATCCGGTATTACTTTTTTACCTAATATCTCTGCTGTCACTTGATACTGTTCTAATGCACCTACATATCCTGATGCACTTGACTCCTTCGCACCCTTCTTACTACTTTCTATTACGCCAATTACCATTGGTGTTGTTATTAAAGCTATTACTGATAATATTACTATTACAGCTAATAACTCTATAAGTGTAAAACCTTTTTCTTTCATCAAACTCACTCCTTTTATTTAAGTAATAAAAAAGAGAGTTGGTAAAATTACCCCCCCGTTTACAAATAGTAAACAGAGGCGAGTCATATTTTTTTCTTTCTTTTATATGATATTTTCCTGTACTATTTACAAACTATATTACTATTTTGTTTTACAATACAATATTACCATATTTTCCCATTTTTTTGCAACATGTTTTCTTTACTTTTTTTACTTTTCATTATTTATCTATTCTATAATGCTTCTTTTTCTATAACTATTACAGGTCTTACATTTATTGATGATTCAGCATCACCACCCATAGCAATAATATATTCTGGTCCTGAACTTATATATTCAAACCCAGAACCTGGAGTATACTTAGCAGTATGATAGCTATAATGTACAGCATCATCACAAATAATATTATCTTTGCCTATTGTTTTACTTATACCAACTGAAGAACCATCTTTTGTCCAAAGAAATTGATCACCTATCCATTCATACTTTTTATATAGATAACCTAAAGTTCCTTCTATATTTTCAAAATCAGAATAATATTTTTTACCACATGAATCTACACTAATTACTATCTTTCCAAAATCAATTAATGTTATTTCTTTAATATATTGTTTTTTATCCCCAAATGTATCTTTATATGTACTATTTAAATATGTCTTTAATGTTGATGTTTCAAAATCTGTTCCACCATTGTCATCAAACATCATTTCACCTATCGATTCATCTCTAAGTAATGTTACACTATCACTATATGATGATGAATTTTTTATAACATGATATGATACTCCATCTATTGTAACCTGTTCTCCTTCTTTATAAACAGTATAATCTCCTTTTATTTTTTCTTTTGTTGCTTCACCTTTATTTTTTCCTGAATTATAACTTACTAAATATTCATCAAATTGTAATTTATAATCTACTACTTGTTTATTTTTTATTGTTACATATCCATCTATTGGTATTTCCCCTTTTACATCAATATCATATTGTTTTAAATCATCAGTTGACAGTGTTGTATCCGGTATTACTTTTTTACCTAATATCTCTGCTGTCACTTGATACTGTTCTAATGCACCTACATATCCTGATGCACTTGACTCCTTCGCACCCTTCTTACTACTTTCTATTACGCCAATTACCATTGGTGTTGTTATTAAAGCTATTACTGATAATATTACTATTACAGCTAATAACTCTATAAGTGTAAAACCTTTTTCTTTCATCAAACTCACTCCTTTTATTTAAGTAATAAAAAAGAGAGTTGGTAAAATTACCCCCCCGTTTACAAATAGTAAACAGAGGCGAGTCATATTTTTTTCTTTCTTTTATATGATATTTTCCTGTACTATTTACAAACTATATTACTATTTTGTTTTACAATACAATATTACCATATTTTTCCATTTTTTTGCAACATGTTTTCTTTACTTTTTTTACTTTTCATTATTTATCTATTTTATATAAATTAAAAACCTACACTTCTGTGTAGATTTTCTTCAATATTTAATATACTTAAAACTTATATTTTTCTAATTAATATACTATATTAGCAAAAATATATACTATAGTTTTAAAAATTAAAATTGATATTTTTATTCTTTTACTGTTGGATCAAAATTATCTATTGCATCTACTAATTTAGGATGTCTTATAACAAAATGAATAATTGGATCAGAATTTTTTGAAAGAATAACATAATTATCTTTTAAAATAGTTATATTAATATTATTAAATGTTTTATAATCATTAACAGTAACTTTGTAATTTTTATTATTTTCAGCATATTTAAATGTACTATTTAAATGTTCTAAATACTCTTCATAATTATACTTAACCTTTTTGTGATAAAATATATTTTCTAATGAAAGATATATATCACTATTCAAATCATCTTTATTTAATTTATAAATAATATCATTTATTTCATTGTTCTTTAATATTAATTTCATATTTTTTTCTTCTTCTTTTTTAAAAGATAATATAACATTAATATCATTGTCAGAAATGTTATTTCTTTTTAAAATTTTAATAAGAAGATCATTATTTATAGTAAATAATGGTAATGAAGAAAATATCCTTTTTCTATTCCCATTAGTTTTAGAATCATTTAATAAAAATAATTTATATTCTTCTTTTTGTTCTTCTCTATATATATTCATAAGCGAATTTGCTTTTTTTAGTAATAAGTTAGCTTTTTCCTTATAATATTCAACTTCTTTATCATTAGTTGTTAAATAATACTTTCCTTTATCATGAAATCCACTAATACATTCTCCAGTTAAAGCAACAGTTCCAGACACATAATTAAAATGATTATATATATTTGTTTTATTATTTTTTAAATAATATGGTGTTATTTGTCCAGTCATATAAATAGGTATCCAACTTTCAAGCCCTAACATCATTTCATTAAATGGTCTATCTAAATTATGAATTATATTTAAATGTAATCCTTTTTTCAAACACATCGCAATAGCAAACATCCAATGCTTACCAAACAAAGTATCATTAGCCATATCTTCCATAGGCATATCACTACACATAAAAATACTTTCCATTGATTTTGATAAAACAGTTCCTTTAAAAAAATCAAGTTCGCCTTTTTTCATTTCTTCTATTCCATAATATGACTTTGTTTTAGGTTTGTAAAATGGAATATATGGTACTTTTAATTCATCAAATTTAATTGCTTTTATATAATCACCTAAATTAAAACTATCTAAGTTTCTTAAAAATTTAGATACTTCATTATCATTTGTTACTTTATTATATAAAATCCAATCTTTTATCTTTTTTTCATTTATTTCATTTAAACTACAATTAAATAAAATACTTAAGTTCTCTTTATAATTTTCATTATCATATTTTTTTACTATATAATTAGTTAATCCATCTACAAATTCTTGCTTATTAGATGGAACTCTATTACCATTTCTAATTCTTGAAAGATATGATGCATCAAAATTTAAAAATTTAGCTAATTTACTAGCATTTATATCAAGACATACAATTAATTTATTTAAATTACATCTTATTATATCAAAATCAAATTCAATATCATTAATACAGCTATTAAATTCATTAAAAATTTCTTCAGTTTTATATTTTCTATCTGAAAGTATAGATAATGCTTCACTAATTTTTTTTAAATTTTCACTATTAGGAATTCTATTACCACTTTTATATCTACTTATTATTGATTCTGATAAATTAGAGTATTTAGCAATGTCTTTTGAATTACATTCTATTAAATCTATATATTTATTTAAAATATCATTGAATTTCATATAAATCACCTTTAATAATATATCAAAAAAAAACACTTTTTTCAATGAAATATAAAATTTACTAAATAGTCAATGACATTTTGACAATAATTCTTTTTAATGCAATTAAGTTATAATATACTTAATACAACAAATTATATATTTTTTATGTATTTTTTGTTGTATTATTGGCTTAATAATAAGTAGAAGGAGTGATATTATGGCATTGATTAAATGTCCTGAATGTAAAAATAATATTAGTGATCAAGCTGAAACTTGTCCAAAATGTGGATATCAATTAAAAAAACAAAATATTAAAGAAGAAATTAAAGATAACTTTAATTCTAGTAAGTTAAAAAATTTTAAATTTGATTATAAATCTATTGTTATAATTGCTTTATTAATTGTTGGTGCATATTTTATTTTCAATCAAGATAAACAAAATCCTTCTGGTGGTACTAGTACTCCATCAAGTACTTCTGGATATTCAGTTTTTAATAGCTCTAATATGGGAATATCTTTTGAATATCCATCTAGTTATAAAGTAGCAACAGATAATGATGGTTACATTTATGTTGGTAAAAACACTAACAATAATAATGTTGTAATACCTTATGTAATTATTGGTAGATATGACAATTTTAATGACCAAGTAACATTTTTAAATAGTTTTACTAACTACATGAAAAAAGAATATAGTGATCTTGTAATAACTATTGATTTATTATCTGGAAATATTGGAAATAAATTAGTGTATGGAATTGCTTATAACTATACAAGTAATGGACACTTAATAGTAGATAATAGATATGCAGTAACTATAAATAATAAAGTATATATGATTGGAAGTAAAGAAGAAAATACAAACTCTACTGAAATTAATTCCGTAGTAGAACATATTATTAATACATTAACTGAAGGAGGTAATTAATATGGCACTAATTAAATGTCACGAATGTGGTAATGAAATTTCATCAAGCACTAAATTTTGCCCTCAATGTGGCGCTAGCAATAAACAACATTTTTGCCCAGAATGTGGAACAAAATTAAATGGAACTGAAAATAATTGTCCAGAATGTGGTTTTCCAATTAATAAAAAAACTGCATCAAATATAATAACTGAAAACTTAGATAAAATAACAGGAGCTAAATCAGAAAATTATGTAACTTTTAAAGATTTATTTAAAGATACATCTAAAAAACATACTGAAGAAGAATTAGATGAAGTGTTTGTTTGTGGTAGTAAAGAAACAACTCCTGATGTTAAGGATATTGATCCTAAAAAAGCTAGTGCATGGGTATATTTTAAAATATTTATATTTTTCTTAATTGCCTATATTGCTACTAGAATAGGATATATTAATTACGGTAATCTTAACTTTTTACCAGCAATGATTATGTTAGGAGCATTTGCTGTTCCAGTTACAATATTAATATTTTTCTTTGAAATAAATTTATTTAAAAATATTCCATTTTATAAAGTTATGAAATACTTCATTTTAGGTGGAGCTTTATCACTTCTTTTAGCAATTCTTTACTTTGACATTATAACTGTTGGTGAACTTGATTATATGGGAGCATTAATGGTTGGACTAATTGAAGAAGCAGCAAAAGCTGTTATCGTAGCATTATTTTTATTCAAAAGTAAAAAAAGTAACTATATTTTAGATGGACTATTAATTGGAGCTGCTGTTGGTGCTGGATTTGCAGCATTTGAAACAGCTGGATATATATTAAAATATGGTTTAAGTGGTGGCGATGCTGCTATGATTCAAATTATAAAGCTTCGTGGTTTCTTAGCTCCTGGTGGTCACGTTGCTTGGGCCGCTATCGAAGGTGCAGCATTAATGTATGTTAAAGGATTTGAAAAATTAGATAAAAAACATTTAAATGATAAAAGATTTTTACTTGTTTGTCTTATTTCAGTTGTTGAACATGGTATTTGGGATATGCCAATAAACCTACCATATTATTTAGTACAAATAGGATTAACAATAGCTGCTTGGTTAGTTATAATATATTTCATTAATCTAGGTTTAAAACAAATAGATGATGCTAAAAAATTAAAAAAATAGAGTTCTTCCAATGTTATTAACTTAAGAGAATAGAAAAATAAAATTCTATTCTTTTTTGATGTTATAATGTTTATAGAATAAAAG
>CAKPFM010000012.1 GCA_934153945.1 uncultured Bacilli bacterium | reverse complement strand
TCCTGGCCGGGTGGGCTCTTTTATTGTATCAAAAAACCACACCTTTGTGGTGCGGTTCAAATTTCAATTTAGGAAATGAATAAATTTTAAATTTTTATTCATTTTTGTATATTTTTATGTTTTTTGAACCATATTTTTTAGTTTTTAATAGTTTTAAGTCACATTTTATATCTTCATTTTCATATTCACAAACAATTATTCCATCTTTATTTAACATATCAAATTCCATTATTTTTTGTATTGATGGAGTTATTAAGTTATATTTATATGGAGGATCTAGAAAAATAATATCAAATTTTTTTGTTTTTAATTCTTCTAAAGCCATTAAATAATCTTTTTCTATTAGAATACTATTTTCTATTCCTTTTAAGTTATTTTTTAATATATTTAATATTTGTTTATTTTTATCTACAAAGTAACAAATACTTGCTCCATTACTTAAAGCTTCTATACCAAGTGAACCACTTCCAGCAAATAAATCTAAACAAATACTATCTTTTAAATTATTTTGAATTATTCCAAACAATGATTCCTTTACTCTATCCATTGTTGGTCTTGTTCCTTCAATATCAAAACCATCTAGTTTTTTTCCTTTATATTTTCCACTTATAATTCTCATAATTAATCACCAAATATATTATATCACTTATTTAGTGTAGACATAACATTTTGTAACATAGTTATTGTATCTAATGCTTTGCTTATTTTATAACTTGGTCTTAATTCATATTTATCTTTTACCTCTTCTTCAAAAGTTTTAAACATTTCTGGATTTCTATTTAAGTATTTATACCATATAGAGTTTTCTCTTAAATATCTTAAATAGTATGGGTTATTTTTTATTTTAAATTGTAATTCTAAAGTCATTAATCTTCAAAGTGTTTATATATGGGTCTTGGTTTATAAGTTGTTTCAGTACTTGAATTATTTGAAGTACCAAAATCTTGTAAAACACTTATTACTCTACCCACACTATTTAAACCATCTTGTACTTCATCTAAGTTTAATGTTTTAAACCAATTTACAAATTCACTTAAAACACCAGCACTTACTACTTCTTTTTTTACAGTATTTTGTTTATATTCTTTATATTCATTCCAAACTTCGCTATCTTCTCCATACATGTCATACATTTCATAAAATTTTTGCCAAGTCATTTCGTTGTTTTTTACAAATTTATATAAATTAGGATTTTTTTTAACAAATTCCTTAAATTCTATCTTACCCATATCAACCACCTAATTTATTATATGTTTTTGTACTATTTAATTTACCATTTATGGAATCTTTTAGGAAGAAATAATCTCTATTATTAAAATCACAAACAAATATTTTTTTATTATATATATTTAATATTTTAAATATATAAGGGCTATTTACATTAGTTAAAATAATGATACTTGAATAATTTACTTGAATATATGTTTTTTCTAGTACTGAGTTTAATCTTATTATTTTTTTTGAATAGTTTATATATTCAAATTTATTTTTAATATAATTTAGAATTACATTTTTACTTATTATATTACAAAATTTATTATATAAGTATAATCCATTTTCTAAATCATATTTATTCATTTTATATAAATAGTATAGTGCCTTATATAATAAATATGGACTATATCTATATTTATTATAATATTCATCTTTTATGATAAACAAATAGTATTTTCTCATATTATCACCATTTATATTTTAAAAAAAAGCGAACTATTATTTTGTCGCTTTTTATTATTTTAAATATTTTTTTAAATACTCACCTGTATAACTTGTCTCAACATTAGCTATTTCTTCTGGTGTACCTGTTGCCACTATATTACCACCTAAATCTCCACCTTCTGGACCTAAGTCAATAATATAGTCAGCTACTTTAATTACATCTAAGTTATGTTCTATTACAAGTACAGTGTTTCCACTATCTACTATTCTATTTAGTATAACTAATAATTTTTTAATATCATCTGAATGTAATCCTGTAGTTGGTTCATCTAGTATAAATAAACTTTTTCCAGTAGGCTTTTTTTGAAGTTCTTTGGCTAATTTAATACGAGCTGCTTCTCCTCCACTTAAAGTAGGAGCTGGTTGACCTAATTTTATATATGATAATCCTACATCACATAACATTTGTAATTTGTTTTTTATTTTTGGAAAAGCATCGAAAAATTCTAAAGCTTCTTCTACTCTCATTTCTAGTACTTCATATATATTTTTATCTTTAAATTTTACTTCTAGTGTTTCTTTATTATATCTTGTTCCACCACATACTTCACAAGGTACATATACATCTGGTAAAAAGTGCATTTCTATTTTTTTAACACCATCACCCCAACAGGCTTCACATCTTCCACCTTTTACATTGAATGAAAATCTTCCTTTTTCATATCCTCTTATTTTAGCTTCTTTTGTTTCTGTGAATACATCTCTTATATCGTCAAATACTCCTGTATAAGTTGCTGGATTACTTCTTGGTGTTCTTCCTATTGGAGTTTGAGTAATATCTATTACTTTATCAATATTTTCTAATCCTTTTACACTTTTATAATTTCCTGGTTTTTCTTTTGAAGAATATAAGTTATTCGCAACTACTTTATATAGTATTTCATTAACTAAAGTAGATTTACCACTACCACTTACTCCTGTTACACAAGTAAATGTTCCAAGAGGTATTTTAACATCTATATTTTTTAGATTGTTTTCTTTACAACCTTTTATCTCTAGATATTTTTTATTTCCTTTTCTTCTAGTTTGTGGTACTTCTATTTTTTCTTCACCTGTTAGATATTTTCCAGTTAAGCTATTTTTGTTTTTCATTACTTCTTCTGGTGTTCCTGCCGCTACTACATTACCACCATGTAATCCTGCTCCCGGTCCTATATCTACTAAGTAATCTGCTTGTAACATTGTATCAGTATCATGTTCTACAACTATTAAAGTATTTCCTAAATCTCTCATTTCTAACATTGAATTTATTAGTCTTTGATTATCTCTTTGGTGTAATCCAATACTTGGTTCATCTAATACATATAGAACTCCTGTTAATCTTGAACCAATTTGGGTTGCTAATCGAATACGTTGTGCTTCTCCTCCACTTAGTGTTCCAGCACTTCTATCTAGTGTTAAATAGTCTAGTCCTACATTTATTAAGAATTCTAATCTTGATGATATTTCTTTAATTATCATTGCAGCTATTTCTTCTTCTGTTTTAGTTAGTTTTAAATTAGTTAGGAATTGATATAAATCTCTAATACTTAATTTAGTTACTACATAGATGTTTTTTTTGTTTATTTTTACTGATAAAACAGCTTCATTTAAACGAGCTCCATGACAAGTTGGACAAACTGATTCAGTCATATATCCTTCTATCCACTCTCTTATCCATGTACTTTTTGTTTCTATATATCTTCTTTCTAAATTAGTTATAACACCTTCATAGTAATTTTTTGTTTTTCTAGTGTTTCCATTTTTTGATACATAGTTAAATTCTATTACATCTTTTGAACCATATAAAATTATATTTAATTCTTCCCTTTTTAATTTATTAATAGGTTTATCCATATCTATATGATAGAAATCACAAGTTGCTTTTAATTCTGTATATGTAATATTATTTGTATCATCTATATTGATTGCTACTATAGCTCCTTCATTGATACTTAAATCTTTATTTCTAATTAATAAATCTTCATCTAGTTTATATTTTATTCCTAATCCTTTACAATCTGGACAAGCTCCATATGGGGCATTAAAAGAAAATAGTCTTGGTTCTAGTTCTGGTAATGAAAAATCACATTCTGGACAAGCATATGATTCGCTCATTAAAAATTCTTTATCACCTATTACATCTATTACTACTTTTCCTTTAGCTAGTTTAGATGCTATTTCAATTGATTCATATAATCTACTTCTAATTCCATCTTTTATAATTAATCTATCAATAATAACATCTATATTATGTTTTTTTGTTTTTTCTAATTCTATATTTTCTGTTAAATCGTATTCATTTCCATCAACTCTAACTCTTACATATCCGTCTTTTTTTAAATTTTCTAATAAATCTTTATGTGTTCCTTTTTCTCCATGTACTACAGGACTTAGTACCCTTATTTTAGTATTTAATTCTAGTTCTAGTACTTGATTAGTCATTTCTTCAATACTTTGACTTGTTATAGGCTTATTATGTTTTGGACAATAAGGTACACCAATTCTTGCAAATAATAGTCTTAAATAATCATATATTTCAGTTACCGTTCCAACTGTACTTCTTGGGTTTTTATTAGTACTTTTTTGATCTATACTTATAGATGGGGATAGTCCTTCTATACTATCTACATCTGGCTTTTCTGAACCGCCTAAAAATTGTCTAGCATATGCTGACAAACTTTCTACATATCTTCTTTGTCCTTCAGCATATATAGTATCAAATGCTAGACTTGATTTACCACTACCACTTACTCCTGTCATAACAATAAGTTTGTTTTTAGGTAGTTCTAGTGATACATTTTTTAAATTATTTTCTCTTGCTCCTTTTATAATTATTTTATCCATAAAATACCTCCAAATCGTTTAATATTATACCATAATTTTTAAAAATTAAACAAAAAAAGAATTTAACCAATAATTCCTTTTAATAAACCAAATGATATAAACATCATTATAATACTTGCCATAATAACACCTAATGTAGCTGCTAGGAAAGACTTTTTCTTATCCATTTGTAACACTGAAGCTATTAAACATCCTGTCCAAGCTCCTGTTCCTGGAAGCGGAATTCCTACAAATATTACTAATCCCCAAAATCCTACATTTTCTATTTTTGATCTATTCTTTTCTACCTTTTTATCTAACCAAGTAGCAAATTTATCTAAATGTTTTTTGCCATGCATCCATTTTAAGATAGAACCCATAAACCATAATATAAATGGTATTGGTAGAATGTTTCCTATTATTGAAATTATATAACTTGGAAGTGGATCTAAACCAATTAATGAAGCTGCAAGTAAGCCACCTCTTAATTCTAATATTGGCATTAATGATATTATAAATACCATTATTTCTTTTCCAAAAGCCATTCCAGTTATTCCCGAAAATAATCCCACTACTGCATTTACAAGTTTTTCTGTCATATTATCACCTTGTTAATTATAGCATACATGTATTACTTATTTCAATCATTGATTTATTATTATTGAATTATTGTCATTAGCTGAATCTAATTTAATTTGTTCAGACTGTATATGACTAATACCTACCATAAATAATAAAAATAATATAACTCCTTTACTTGTTAATAATTCTTTCATACTATTACCTCCTTCGTAACTAAATAATAACACGAACATTTATTCGTGTCAATAAGTTTTTGATAATTTTCGAACAATTGTTTGACAAAGCGTAAAATATGTGTTAAACTAGATTTGTAATGAAAAGGAGGAGTTTATTTTTGGAAAGTTTAACTAAACGTCAAGAAGAAATTTTAAACTATTTAAAAGAATTCATGGTTAGTCATGGATACCCACCTACAGTAAGAGAAATTGGAAAAGATTTAGGATTATCTAGTCCAGCTACTATTCACACACATTTAAATAATTTAGCTAAAAAAGGTTTTATTAGAAAAGATGAATCTAAAAATAGAGCTATTGAATTATTAGTAGAAAATGAATACGCTAATCATGATGAAAATGTAGTTAATGTTCCACTACTTGGTAAAATTACTGCTGGTAGTCCTATTGAAGCTATTGAAAGACCTGATGAATATTTTTCTATTCCATCATACTTAGTTCCTAGAAATAAAGAGGTTTTTACTTTAAATGTTAGTGGATGTAGTATGATAAATGCAGGTATATTAGATGGTGATATTGTAATTGTTGAAAGACAAAATACTGCTCGTAATGGTGAAATAGTAGTAGCAATGACTGATGAAAATGAAGTTACATTAAAAACATTTTATAAAGAAGATGGATATTTTAGATTACAACCTGAAAATGATACAATGGATCCAATTATATTAAATAATGTAACTATATTAGGAAAAGCTATTGGACTATATAGAAAAATATAAAAAGTATCTTAATCAGATACTTTTTTTGAATACTTACATCCACAATAATTTTGTCTATATAAATTATATATTTTAGAAAATTCGATTGATTTTTTATATCCTTCTTTTTTCTTAAAATCAGAATATAGATATTTAATGTCATATATTTTTTCTAGAGAGCTTCCTATTTCATTTAATTTTTGACTATTTTTATATGGACTTACAGTTAAAGTAGTTCCAAAATAATCATAGTTATTTTTTTTAGCTAAATCAGCTGTCTTTTCTAAACGTAATCTATAACATTTAAAACATCTAGGACCGCCTTCTATTTCTTGTTCTAAACCATGTATAGTTTCTTCAAATAAATCATTATCATAATCACAATCTAACATATCAACTTTATTAATAAATGACATTTCATTTATAAGTCTAATTTGTTCTTGTTTTCTTTTTTCATATTCTTCTTTTGGAGATATATTTGGATTGTAATATAAAACTGTTATTTTGAAGTATTTACTTAGATAATCCAGAACATAGCTACTACAAGGAGCACAACAACTATGTAGTAGTAATGTTGGAGTATAATCTAAATTATTTATTATTTTTTCTAATTCGTTACTATAATTAATCATTTTTATCACTCTTAATTTTTTTTAGCATTGTTTTAAAATTAGGGAATGCTTTTACTAAACGTTTTGAAAATATTGATTTATTTTTTAATACTTCTTTTACTTTAGCGGTTATTTCATTTGTACTATCTTTCCTGACATCGTTAGCTACTAATTTAAAATTATATATAATTCTAAATGATACTATAGAATCTACTAAAAATATAATAGCTAATACTATAGCAATAACATTTAATACACTAGGATTTATAAAATTTATAAACTTAATTAAATATGGATTTACAAGATAGGTTGATATAATTCCACATAGGCCAAATAAAACAAGTGTTTCTAAACATATTCTTCCATTTATATTAAATTTTTTATCTGTATAATCCCACCATCTAGTTTTAAATATCTTTTCCATTATTAATGATGTTAAATACTCTAAAATAGCGCACTCTACTACTGTAAGAGAAAATAAAGCTACTGGATCATTATAGTATTTATTTAAGAATATATAAATGTATAATCCTCCTACACCATATATTGGACAATATGGTCCTATTAAAAATCCTCTATCTACAACTTTTTTTTCTAATACTGAAACGTTTACTACTTCAATTATCCAACCACATATTGAATAAAACATAAATATAATAAATAATTTTGCTATATCCATAACTTCACTCTTTCCTACTTTTAATTATTTTTCGTATTTTTATTAATATATTATCTACTTTCTTTTTTGATATATTTAGTTTGTTTGCTATATCATGATATTTAAATCCTTTTAATTTTAAATTTAATATTTGTTTTTCTAATGGATTTAGTTGACTATGCAAATATTTTAATAATTCATTTATTTCAGCACTTGTTTGTTCTTTATGTACATAGTTTATATCATCTATCCATTCAACGGCATTGTTTAAACATTTATCTTGTTTATTTTTTCTAATTTTATTTATAATATAATATTTTATTAGTTTAGCGGCATATGTATAAAATATATTATCATATTCTTCATTAAAATAATATATTGCATGATCTAAAGCAGCCATACCTTCTATAACATAGTCATTATATTCTAAACCTATACTATTATATAATTTATTTGCTTTTCTGGCAAGATTTAATACTATTGGTTTATATTTTTTTTGTAAGATTTCATAAGCTAATTCATCATTTTCTTTAGCTAAATATACTAATTCAAAGTCATTATATTCTTCTAGATTTAATTGCTTCATAAACTATGATACCTGTTGATACACTAGCATTTAAACTATCTGTTGTACCAATCATTGGAATAGTGGCAATAAAATCACAGTTTTCTTTTACAAGTCTACTCATTCCACTACCTTCATTTCCAATTACAATAGCTATATTTCCTTTGTAATCAATTTTATCATAATCTGTTCCATGCATATCAGTACCTACAATCCAAAAGTTTTTTTCTTTTAATTCTTTTATTGTTTGTACTAAGTTTGTTACTTTTGCTATTTTCATATTTTCTGTTGTACCTGTTGATACTTTTATTACAGTAGCATTTACTTCTACTGATCTATCTTTTGGAATAATTATTCCAGTTACTCCTGCTGCTTCACAGGTTCTTATTATTGCTCCAAAATTATGTGGATCTTCTAAATGATCTAATATTACTATTAAAGCATTTGGAGTATTTATAATATCATCAATATCAGTATATTTATAGTCTTCTACTTCTAAAATGATTCCTTGATGTAATCCATCTACCATTTTATCCATTTCATATTTTTCCATGTATTTTACTGGAATGTTATTAGTATCAATATCATCTTTGAAGTTTTTTGATAAATATATTTTTTTTATTTTATTTTTTGTCTTTAAGTATTCTGTTGCGACATTTTTTCCATATATATACATATTAAACCTCCAATATTTTGTTTATTATTTCTTCTAATCTTTGTTTATTATTTAAATATAAATATCCTATTAATGTTTCAAATCCGGTAGCATATTTATATGTAATAATATCCGTATTTTTTGGTGCTTTATGACTTTTAGTATTTCTTCCTTTTTTTACATAGTCTAATTCTTCTTCTGTTAGGTATGGTGTTATTTCATTTAGAATTTTTACTTGATTTTTGGCACTTACATATTTGATTGCTTCTTTTTGTAATTCTTTTACTTTTACTATATTTTTGTTTAATAGATATTCTCTTACATATAGTTCATATACAGCATCACCTAAATAAGCTAAAGATAAAGTATTATATTCTATCAAATGTTATACCTCTTATTAGTCCTGATTTCATATCATTTAAAATAACACTATATACTTTGTCATAATCTACTATACCACCACGTTCTAAACAACCTCTTTTTTTACCTATCCATTCTAAATTTTCTATATAGTCTTCACTATAATTTTCTAAATTATATCGATTTTTTAGTATTTCTGGATAGTATTTATTTAGTGTATCTAAAATGTATTCAACTACTACATCAAGTGGTAGTATTTCTTCTTTTATAGCTGTTAAACTAGCTAAATTAAGAGCAACATCATCAGCAAATTTTGACCATAGTATTCCTGGAGTATCTAAAAGTTCTACATCTTCATTTATACGAATCCAATTTAAGTCTTTAGTTACTCCTGGTTTATTTCCAACATTTACTGCTTTTCTACCAACTAATCTATTTATCAATGTTGATTTTCCTACATTAGGAATTCCTACTATTAATACTCTTGTTCTTCTTTCCTTTAAGCCGTTTTGTTTTCTTTTTATATTTATTTCATTCATCATTTCTTTAGTTGCAGTTATTATTTTGTTTGTTTCATTTTCTTTTGTTAAATCTACACCAATTACTTTGTATCCTAAGTTTTCATAGTATTTAATCCATTCTGAAGTAATTTTTTTATCACATAAATCCATTTTTGTCATTATTAGTATTTTTGGTTTATTTTGAATTATTTCATCAATATCTTTTATTTTTGATGAATATGGAATACGAGCATCTATTACTTCATACACAATATCAATTACATTTAAATTTTCTTTTATTAGTCTTTTAGCTTTTGCCATATGTCCTGGATACCAATTTATATTTGTTTTATTTTCATTATTCATTTTTTCAATTCCTTTCTGTTAAAATTTATTTGTTTCTTCTATCAATAAATCAAAATCTGATTTGTATAATTTATCTTGTTTGACTCTATATTTTTCAAATTCAGTTAAAGCCTTATCACATGCTATTTCATGTGATATTTTTCCAGCATCTTTTAATATATCTAAATCATCTGCCAATAAAAACTTATCTATTCTTGTAGACCAATCTTCCATAGTCATTGGAATGTGCCTTTTTGCTCTATTTTCTGCTAAATCTAAAAAGGCAGATACTATTAGTTCTAAGCTTTCTAGTTCTTCTTTAGATAAATAATTTTTAGCTATAACAACATCTGTTTCTAATATTTTTCCATTTGGTGAATTTTTCCAAGAAGTAAGACCCATATGTTTCCTTTTTGAATTTGCTCTATTATATATAATTTCAGCAGCCGTTTGATGTGATACCGCATAATGCATTTTATTTTGAACCTTTTTAAAAAATTTAATTGTTGTAGGAGACTTTTTATCATAATCCACACTTGTTGCATAAATATCAGTAACTTTTTGATAAAATCGTCTTTCTGATAATCTTATTTCTCTTATTTCGGCAAGTAACGAATTATAATAATCTTCATCAAAGAACGCTCCATTTGCCATTCTCTTTTTATCTATTATATAACCTTTTTTTGAAAATTCTTTTAATATATAAGTTGCCCACCTTCTAAATTGTATAGCTCTATCTGAATTTGTTCTATAACCTACTGAAATAACCATATCTAAGTTATAATATAATACATTCCTAGTAATCTCTCTATTACCCTCTTTTTGAACTAGTGCATAATTTGCACTAGTTGAGTTCTCATTTAATTCAAGTTCGGAATATATATTTTTAATATGCTTGGTAACTACTGTTCTGTCCACATTAAAAAGTTCTCCAATAGCTTTTTGTGTTAACCATAAATCACCATCTTCAAATCTAACTTGAATTCCTTTATCATGTGTTTGTCTTTCAAATATTAAGAATTCTGCACTACTGCTTCTTATAATTAAATCTTTTGCCATTTTTATCATCTCCTGTATCTAAAATCTTAGTTTTCTATCAATCGAAATTACTCTTAGTTTTTAATAATTGTAATCATTTTTAACCATAAAATTCAAAAAGAAATTCTTTATTTACAAAGATTTATGAGTAGTTTTCCATAAGGTGGTATATACCAATTTATATTTGTTTTATTTTCATTATTCATTTCTTCTTCGTTTAAATAATTCTTTGCAATAATTACATCATATTTATATATTAAACCATCAGAAGAATTTTTCCAATTAGTTAGTCCCATATGCTCTTTTTCTGAATTTACTCTATATCCAACCGCAATAATAATATCAAGATTATATATCTTTACAGGCTTTTTAGAATTATCAATGTCGATTTTTCCGACAGTATTATTTTCAGCAAGTTCACACTATTAAGTATGTTATTAATATGTTCAATTATTGTACTCCTTCCTACACCAAATAATTCTGCAATCAGATTTTGAGTAAGCCATATATCATTATTTATTAACATTACACTAACCTTAACATCATTGTTTGAATCCTTAAATATTAAAAAATCATGATTAGTTATTTGTAATTTTTTATTGTCCATCACCATCTCTTTTCTATATTATTTATACTCTATTTTAATTTCTTCGTCTTTTCCAATATAATAACATTTTATATTATTATTAATATTTCATTATCTTTGTAAATAAAATTGATATGTTATAAATCATAATTTGATTATTTATCTTATTCACCTACTTTATTATTAATTAATAATTCAACCTCATCAGGTAAAATTGCATTTATTCCTGTCTTATTAAAATTAATAATGTTTTCTTTTATTTCATCTACAAATAGTATTTCATTTAAATTACAATTATTAATCTTGCTAATTATTTTTGCTGCATCTATTTTTAATTTTTGATTTCTTGCTGAAATCACTTCAATATCATTTCCATAATATTTATGAATAAAATATTCTTTAGCTTTTAAATGAAATGAAAATTTCATTCCAGATACACAATACAATTTAACATTATTTTTTCTTAAAATATTGATTAATTTAAATATAGATTCTGACATATCACATGGCTCAATCAATTCATAAAAAGAATTTGGATTTAAATATGCATTTAAATAATAGTTAAGTAATTTTTCTTCACTTTCATTACGATGTTTTAAATAATCAACATCTTTATGAATAGCTAGTGTATTATCAAAATCAAAAATTGCTACCTTAATATTAGCTAAACTATTTTTCATATATTACATCTCCTACATAAACTTCTATTTCTTCTAATAATTTTTCAAAATAATATTTATCATTATTTGTTATTTATTTAAAAGCAATTTTTATTTCAATTAGATTTTTACATATTTTCTTTTAATTCAATCTCTGCTTTTTTAACAAAATAATTTTCATTTTTTATTGGAATTTCATATTTCTTGATTACTTCTATCATTTCATCTATTGATTTATATGTCTTTTCTATGTAATTTCCTTTTTCTTCAATTTCAATATAAATGTGCTTATTATTAACAACTTGAACAGCAAACTCATCAACATCATTTGAATATACTAACATATGGTCATTAATACAAATTAATTTTTCAAAATTTAGTGCTTCAAAAAGTAGTATAGCATTTTCTATACTATCTATATAACAATCTATTTTTCCTTGTTTAATTATGTCATTATTTTTGTTATATTCTTTATATTTGTAAGTTAATATTTTTTTATTGTTATTTTTTTCTATTACATTTCTAATTAGAACACATTTCTTTAATAATTCTAAACAATTATTATCTTTTTTATCGTTTTTATTTATCATGTAAACATCATTTAAATCATATTCTTCTTTAACTTCAAATCCTTTATTTTTTAGAATATCCTTAAGTTCCTTTAATGTAACATCTATTTCCACAGTTATTTCATTTTCAAATTTCATTATTATTCATCTCCTTATTTTCTTGAAAGAATTAAAAATTATTTGTAAGATTTCAAATCAATTTAATTATATCATAGGTAACTATTTTTTTACATTAAGATTATTAATTAATACGATAACAATGTATAATTATTATAAATGATATATGAATAATAAAATTATTAGATTTAGGATTATGTGTTTTATTTATACTTAAAGAATTAATTAAATTATTACCAAATGAAAATTATTTATTTTATGAGGATAGCATAAATAATCCGTATATAAAACTAATGATGAAATATTTAAAATCGTTTCTAACATAGTTGATTATTTGTTAAATAAAGAATATAAAATTATTGTAATAACTTGTAATACTACTACAGTTATAAATAAACTAAGAAAAAAATATAAAAACATTATATTTATAGAAACAATTACAGCTATTAAAATTACATTTATATAAAATGGGCATTTATTTTATGAAATATATTTTTTTATCTTTTTTAATTTATTACTTTTCTATTATTCCATCATTTATATATATAATATCATCAAAATCTTTTATTAATTTCATATCATGACTAATTACAATAACAGTTTTATCTTTTGCAAGATTATCTATTAATTGTTTTATATATTCAGTATTTTCTCTATCTAAGGCACTAGTAGGTTCATCAAATAAAATAATTTTGGATTTTTTCATGATTGCTCGTGCTATTGCAATTCTTTGTTTTTGCCCACCAGATAAGTTTGTAGATTTATCGTTTATTACTGTATCATATCCTTCAGGCATTTTTAATACAAATTCGTCCAACTTTGCTTTTTTACAAGCACTTACAAATTCTTCTTCAGTAGCATTCACATTTGATAATAGAATATTATCTTTAATGCTTAAATTAAAAATAAAAGGATCTTGATATACAATAGATAGATTATTAATTAAAGATTCTCTATCTAGTTCTTTCAAATCAGTGTTGTCAATTCTAATGTTTCCACTATAATTATCGTAATAGTGTAATATTAATTTCATTATTGTTGTTTTTCCTGAACCACTCTTACCTACTAATGCAGTTTTTCTATTTGGTAAAATTTTAAATGATATATTTTTTAATGCAAATTTAGATTTTTCATATTTAAAATTTACATTATCAAATTCAACTATTCCACTAATATTTTTTAAATGTTTTGATCCAAATTTTTCTTCTTTAATGTCACCACTAGATAATATTTTCATATTTTTTTCAATATTTTTAATAAAATTTGGAACATCTATACTATTTTCTATAATATGAGTAAAATAAATACTTATTATATTATTTATATATGTACTTAGCAAAATTACTTTGGTAGTATCAAAATTAAATTTTGATATTAATACTATTAATGTCAATACTAAAAACATATCTGATAATTTCCAAATATCCCATCTTATGACATTAGTATTAACCCAATAATCTGCTTTTTTATCTTTTAAATTATAAAGTTCATCATTGATATCTTTATATTTTTTTATATATGTTTTTTCAGCATCCAAAACTTTTAATTCTTTAAAACCTAAAATAGTTTGATTTAATAACGTTGACGCTTCATATGTCTTTTCATACTCAAGATTGGTAATTTTTTTTGATTTTGTAATATATGTTCTAGTTAGAATAGTTAATAATAATAAAACTACTGCCACTAATATCCAAACTCTAAAATCAATTAATAATATTATTATAAACAATATTATTAAATACAACACTTTTGTTACAGCCCATAAATATTTAGTCATTATACTTATCATTTGTTCATTTGCATTTTCAAGAGTAGTAAATAATTCTCCAACATTTATTTTTTCAAAATCATTATGTGACATTTTAACAATTTTTTCATAAAGATTAAGTCTTATTTTTTGAGCAAATTTAATACTAACTTTTTTAGATATTTTATGATGATAATAATGTAAAACATTAAGTCCTATAAAAGAAACTACCATATATAAAATTATATACTTAATAGCTATATCAAAATTTTTTTCTATTACATTTGATAATGAATATGAAAATGCTGTATTAGTTATAATTTCAGACAATATAAATAATACCATTAATATCAAAGATATTATATACCATTTTTTATATTCTTTGGTATAGTTAAGTACACTATTTATAGCTTTTATAAAACTCATACTATTATTATTTTTATTCATATATTTTTTCTCCTTCTATACATTTACTAAATAAATATTTTTGCCATATTGTACATCCATCATGTTCAAAATTAGCTAACAATTTAACTATATCATCATTTTTCATTGTTATTTCATCCCTTCTAATTTATTACACTATCACTTTTATAAATAATAAGAGTTAAATTTTATAATCACTTTAATATTTCTTATCTCACTTCTTTAAACTCATTTTTTTAATGGATAAAAATTCATCTGAATATTCTAATCTTTTAGTATAAGAATTAAAAATAATAGGTGTAACAAAATCTATATTCCAACCTCTTTTAATATATTCTTCAAATTCTTTTTCATAATTTATACATGAAGTTGTAATGGTTTTATCACGAACGCGTGATATTTTATGAAAACCACAACATCTAATTAATATATCTTCTAAAATAAATTGTCTAACGAAATCTAAATCACTATAATACTCACAAGAATTATTTTTTAAATAATAAAAGAATGAAAACAATCCTGCTTGAGCACTTTCAATACCGACAATTAATTTAACAATTTTTGGATTATAAGTTTTCTTATTTATCGTATTATATTGTATTTTTTCTAAATTAGATAGATAGTAATAATTTTCTGGATAAATTGTACTGAAATCATATTTTAAATTAGTATAATGTTCAAATGTAGCTTTATCTATAAATCCTTGTTTCAAAATTCCTTTAATTTCTTCTAAATAACCAATTGGATTAACTACATTATCATCTTCAAATATAGAATAATATAAAGGATACATCAACCTAGCCTCTTTATGGTCATATGGTCCCATAGTATTATATAAATGATTATATGGAGTAATATACCATGAATTAGGTAAATACATTTTAATTGGTTCAAAATCTTTATGAGGAATTTCTATTTTATAATTTCTAATATAATTTAATGCTTCATCAAATAATATTTCATCATCTTTACTAAGTTTATCTTGATACATTGCCATTATTTTAGCAGAAAAAAGATAATTAAAAATATAATTCTTGGAACAAGTAGTTATATTTTTACCTGAATACAAAAGTTGAGAATAGACAGCCATAAAATATTTTTCAAAATCATTTACAAAATTTTCACCTTTATATCCCTTAATATATTCTTTTGTTAAATAATTGATTTTATCTATACCATTTTTAGATAAATTAGTACCTCCTAATCCAAATCCATTAATAAAAGAACTATAGATTTGTTCTAAAGGTATCTCTAAGCAATCGATATTTGAATCTATATACAATTTTTTTCCTTTATTATTATTTTCAAACAACAAATCAAATTTTTCTATCTTTAAAAATAACTGGCTATATTTTTTAAAAAATTCTAAAGGAAGTATATTTAAATAAATATCATTTTTACGATTTATTTTAGTATCAATTAAATCTAAATAATAGCCTGTAGGATTTTCAAGTTCTTTAAAATACTAACCATAGAATACACCGCCTTAATTGTTATTATTATATCACAATATAAACTAATATCATCATAATAATATAAATCATATATTCTTTAATAATAGTATTTTTGTCAGTAAACATCTTACAGGTTAATTTACTAAAATTATTCTTCCATTGAAGTTTATATCACTTTTATTTATATTGTTATTTACCTTGTACATTATAATTTATATAATTTAAATATTTTTGTAAAAATGGACATTTATCTTTTATAGATAATTTTGTATTATTAATCATATATAATACAATGTCTTTTGCACATTTAGAATTATTGATTTCTATTATCTCTATTTTTTCCTTTTCAATTATTTTATCTTTTAGTGTATGCATATTCCATAATTCCATTTTATTATCATTTATGTCATTTCCATATGTATATATATAACTCAATTGTTTCCTAGAAAAAGGTTGATTTTTTACTTCATCAATATCATCATATGAAAAATCGACATTTTCAACTAAATTTAATTTAAGAAATACACTATTTTCTAATATATTATCTAGTTTTTTACATGCATATTTAATTTTTTTATCACTTTTAATCCAATTTTTAAATATTAAGTCTACAACTATTCTAGGAAAAATTTTATGTGTCATATAAAAGCAACCACATTTATAAACAAAATTATTTTTTGGCCTTAATACTAACCATTTAATCCATGAATCCATAAGAAGTAGTGTATTATCAAACCCTACTGTAAAAAAAACCTTTTTATTTAATTCTATATTTTTAGAACTTTTACCAATTTTAGGTAATAATCCTCGCTTGAAAATGTTATTTACATTACTTTTATTAGTATAGTGTAAATAAGCTAAATTTTCATCTACATCTTTAATATTAATTATTTTTTGCATAATATCATCCTTCAGTTATATTTATTTTTTATTATTTAATGGAATATTTATTTTCACAATTATTTTTCTCCTTATTAAAAATACAAAATTGAAAAAATTAAATTTTTTTATTTAAAGTAAGATTTCAAATCTATTTAATTATATCATAAGTAACTATTTTTTTACATTAATATTATTAATTAATATAATAATGATGTATAATTATTACAGGTGGTTATATGAATAATAAAATCGGAATATTAGATTCAGGATTGGGTGGTTTATCTATACTTAAAGAATTAATTAAGTTATTACCAAATGAAAATTATTTATTTTATGAGGATAGTATAAATAATCCTTATGGTGATAAAACTAATGATGAAATATTTAAAATAGTTTCAAATATAGTTGATTATTTATTAAGTAAAGATTGTAAAATAATTGTAATAGCTTGCAATACTGCTACTACAGCTTGTATTAATAAATTAAGAGATAAATATAAAGATACTATATTTGTAGGAACAGTTCCTGCTATTAAAGTTTCATTCGATCATAATTTTAAAAATACTTTACTTATTGCCACTCCATATACAATAAAATCTAATAGTGTTCATGAATTAATTGATAATTTTAAAAAAGATAATCAACATATTTATCTAGAGTCAGGTCAAAATTTAGCTCACTTAATTGAAATAAATGATAATGAAAAGGTAGATTTATTACTTAACAAATTATTAATTCCATATAAAGATAAAATAGATTCGATAGTATTAGGTTGTACTCATTATCCTTTAATAAAAAATAAAATAAAAAAAATATTACCTAACTGTAATATTATTGATGGTTCTATTGGTGTTTCTAGTGAAGTTAAACATCAATTAATTAAACATAACTTATTAAATAATTCTGATAAAGAAGGGATAATTACTATAGAAAATAGTAAAAATAAAGAACTAATAAATAAAAGTTATGAAATAATTAAAGCTCCTTAATAAGGAGCCTTTTATTTATTTATTTATATCATATTTATCTACTGTTTCTTTTACTTTATTATTATCATTTGATATTGAATATACTGTTACATTGTCTCTTTTTATTTTAAGTAAATTTTGATTGCCTTTATAATAATTATCTAATTTATTTTCTACTTCGTTAGTTATATCACTTATAACTATATATCCAAAGTCATTATCTAATTTATTAGACATTACTACTATTCTATTATCAATTTCTATACCGTATTTTTCAATAATTGCATCATTACCTAAATTAATAGCATTATCAAATAATTTGTGTTTTGTTTCTATTATTTTGTCTAAAATTTCTTTGTTATTATCACTTACAATATAAATATAATAGTCACCATATTTGTATTCTGTTCTATTAGATATTTTTTCTTTTAAATTAGCAGATGCATTTTCATCTAGTAAATCATTAAAATAATTATTTATATTATTTTTTATATCAATATTTGTTTTAATTATAAATACATATGTATCTTCATCATTGTAAAATGCATATTCTTCTAGATTTTTTAAATCTAAATATTTATTCAAATCATTTCTAATATCTTTTAATTCCTTTTTAAATATATTGTTTTCTATATTTACAATAGATTCTTCTATATCTATATTATTTGTTTCTATTTTACTTATTTCTTCACTTAGTTCATTTATATTAATTTTATTTTTTACTCCACATCCAACTAATAAAAAACACAAAAATAGGAATATTTTCTTCATATTATCACCTAATGTTATTATGAAATTTATTCCTATTTTTATACTATTTATTTATTAACTATATTTTTATATATTATTTTTTATATCATCTATTGATTTAAATAATATTGCTTTTATTCCTAGATTCTCAGCCGCTTCTACATTTTTTAATCTATCATCAAAAAATATCGTTTCTTCCTTTTTCAAATTATATTTTTTTAATATTAAATTATAGATACTTTTATCTAGTTTTACTAAATGTTCTTGATATGAATATACTCCACCTTTAAAATTTTTTTCGATATTTATTACTTTATTTACATAATTATAACTATCCTCTGTTATATTTGACAGTAAATATAAATTATATTTATCCTTTAGTGTTTTAATATATTCAAAATTTTCTTTTATTATTGGATATGTTAATGATAAATTGTTTTTATATAACATATATTTTATTTCTTCATAATTTTTATCATTTAATGATTCTTGTATTAAACTATCTACTGTTTTTTCACCTAAAAGACATTTTTTAAACCCTTTGCCATAAATACTTTTATATAGTAAATCACAATTTTTATTTAGTAATTTTTCCATATTTGCTTTACTATCATCAAATATAATTCCACCTATATCAAATATAATATTTTTCATATAATCACTTTTTTATTCCTATTTTTACACTATTTATTTCTTAATTTAGCTCCAGTTTTTTCTACTTCTTCTATTATTTTGTTAAATGAATTCATTACTTCTTCTTCTGATAAAGTATGTGTTGAATCACTAAATACTAATTTAAATGCTAAAGATTTTGAATTTTTATCCACATTTTCTCCAATATATAAATCAAATAATTCACATTTATTTAATATTCTTCCTCCAGCTTTTTTAATTACTTTTTCTAGCTCTTCACAAGTAACATCTTTATTAACTATGAATGCTATATCCTTAGTAGATGATGGAAATTTACTTATTTCTTTATAAGTCATTTTACTACTTCTATTAGCTAAAACTTTATCTAAATCTAATTCTAAAGCATAGACATCACCTTTTATTACATTTGGATGTAATTTACCAATAATGCCTACTTGTTTACCTTGTAATTCGATTATAGCACTTTGACCTGGATGAAATTCTTTTGGTAAATTAGATACAACTAAACGATATCTATTGTTAAATCCTAAATAATCCATTAATTCCTCTAATATACCTTTTATTACATAAAAATCTACTTTTGTATTTTTTATATCTAAATAATAATCTCCTGTCATAAGAATTGCTAATTTATTAGTTTCTTTATAAATACCATCTTCTTTATAGAATCCTTTACCCATTTCAAATATACTAATATTTTCTAAATTACGATCTTTATTATATTTATATATTTCTTTTAATGAATAAAGTAAACTATACCTTAAAGTACTTCTATCTTCACTCATTGGATCAGCTAAAGATATTGGTTCAAAATTATCTATTGTAAATTCTTTAACATTATTATATGGAATTAAAGTATAACTTAAAGTTTCATTTAATCCTAAATCAACTAATTTGTTTTTTATTTGTCTTCTTGTTTTATTATAAGTTCCGGTTATAACATTTAATACTGGTAATTTACCTTTAATATTATCCATTCCATAGATTCTACCTGCTTCTTCTATTAAATCTTCTTTAATATTTATATCTAATCTTCTTGATGGAACAGAAACCGTTAAAGTATCTTCTCCTGTTACAGTGAAACCTAATCTTTCATATATTTCTTTTACTGTATTTGAATCTAAATTTATTCCTAATACTTTATTAATTTTATCAACTGAAATTTCTATTATTTTATCATCAGAATTAGTTTCATCATATTTTACTATACCACCTACTATAGTAGCATCAGCGTATTTTTCTAATAAATGACAACTTCTTTCAATAGCCATATATGTTCTTTTTGGATCTAATCCTTTTTCAAATCTATTTGAAGCTTCACTTCTTAGTATTTTTTTTGAGGTTTTTCTTACTCTTATATTATCAAATATAGCTGATTCAATAATAATATTTTTTGTATCATTTTCTACTTCTGTAGATAATCCTCCCATTACTCCAGCAAGTCCTACTGATTCTTTAGAGTTTGCTATTACAATATCATCACTTGATAAAGTTCTTTTTATGTTATCTAATGTAATTAAGTCTTCATTATCTCTAGCATCTCTTACAATTAAAGTATCACCTAATCTATCAGCATCATAGAAATGTAATGGTTGACCTGTTTCTAACATTACATAGTTTGAAATATCTACAACATTATTAATTGGTCTAATTCCTGATGCAATAAGTCTTGATTTAATAAATTCTGGACTTTCTTTTATTGTAACGTTAATGGCTTTTTTAGCTAGAAATAATGGACATGATTTAGTTTCTACTTTTACTTTAAATTCATTATTAATATCATCATTATTACTAGTGTAAGTTAAATCTATATCTTTGACTTTTTTATTATATATAGCACCTAATTCATAAGCCATTCCCATTACGCTTAATAAATCTCCTCTATTTGAAGTTAATTCAAAATCAATTACTTCATCATCTAGTCCTAATGCTTTAATTGGATCACTACCTACTTCACTATCTTGTGGTAATTCACATATTCCTTTTATATCTTCTTCTTTTAGAAATTTATGATCTAATCCTAATTCAGCTATAGAGCACAACATTCCATTTGATACTTGTCCTCTAATCATTCCTTTTTTTATTTCGCCACCTGGTAATTTTGCCCCATTTAAAGCTACTATTACTTTTATTCCTTTTCTACAATTTGGAGCTCCACATACTATATCTAAAATTTCGTTTCCAACATTTACTTTGCAAACATGTAAATGATCGCTATCTGGATGATCAGAACATTCTATTACTTCACCAACTATTAGATTAGTACAGTTGATTAAAGGTTCTGCAGTATCATATTCATTTCCTACATTTGTCATGGATTCAGCTATATCTTTTATAGATAGAGAATCATCTAGTTCAATGTAATCACTTACAAATTTTCTACTTAATTTCATTAGTCTTCATCCTTTCTATTGAATTCTTCTAAGAATCTTAAATCATTTCCATATATAGTTCTAATATCTGGAATACCATATTTAAACATAGCAAATCTATCTATTCCTGTACCAAAAGCAAAACCTTGGTATTTTTTTGAATCATATCCACTCATTTCTAAAACATTTGGGTGAACCATTCCTGCTCCTAGTACTTCTATCCATCCTGTTTCTTTACATAGATTACATCCTTTACCACCACATTTAAAGCATGTTACATCTACTTCTACTGATGGTTCAGTAAATGGGAAGTAACTTGGACGAAATCTAACACTTGTTTTTTCTCCTAATATTTTTTTGCAAAATAGTTCTAGTGTTCCTTTTAAATCAGCCATTGAAATATTTTCATCTATTACTAATCCTTCTATTTGCATAAACTGATGTGAATGTGTAGCGTCTTCATCTCTTCTATATACTTTTCCTGGGCAAACTATTCGAATTGGACCTTTTTCTACATTTTCTTCCATAGCGTGAACTTGCGCTGTTGAAGTTTGACTTCTAAGTAGATAGTTATCATATTCATCCTTTAAATAGAATGTATCTTGAGCATCCCTTGCTGGATGACCAATTGGTAAATTTAGTTTTTGAAAACAATTTTCATCACTTTCTATTTCTGGTCCTTCATATACTGTATATCCCATTGAAACAAATAGATCTTCAAAATCTTCTGTTACTCTAGTCATTGGATGTTTACTTCCTTTTTTTATTTTTTTACTAGGTAAAGTTATATCTATTTTTTCGTTTTCTAATTTTTTGTTTAATTCAATTAGTTCTAGTTCTTCTTTTTTATTATCTAATAATTCATTTACAGTGTTTTTTAATTCATTTAATACTTTTCCAAATTGTTTTTTTTCTTCTATATCTAATGTAGACATTATATTTGATAATTCCCCTATAATACCTTTTTTACTTAGATATTTAATTCTTAATTCATTACAATCATTTAATGATTGAATATTGTTTAATTCTAATGTTACTTGTTCTTTTATTTGATTAATTTTTTCAATATTTTCTTTCATTTTATATTTCCTCTTTTCTTGTTATAAAATATATTAATCCACCACATATATATCTATATATATATTTTGATATTTGTTTCTTTTTTTCACTTTTAAATATCTGATGTCTTACATCTTTTATTTTAACAAATTCCTTTTTTGTTTGTAATTTATTCATTATATTTTTACTTGAATTAATACTAATAACTGGATCTTTATCACCATGCATTATAAGTACTGGACAAGTTATTTTTTCTAAATCTTTTCTACCAATATGAGATAATTTATAGTATTCTAATGCACTCCTTATTGATACTGTTTTTATTTTAGTTAGAACTCCTTCAAATCCAGTATCTTTTTTTTCTTTATGAAATATCATATTTTTTAAATCTTCTTTATTTTGTTTTAGTGATCCAAAATAATATGCTGGTGAAAGTAAAATAAGTTTTGATATTTTATATTTACTGGCTAAATGAGCAGCTATAACAGCTCCCATACTATGACCTATTATAATTACTTTATTTGAATTTAATTTTAAAAATTCTTTCTCTGCTTTATCTAACCATTTTTGATATGTTACATAGGTTACTTTTTCTTCACTATGTCCTGGTAAGATAAAAGTATTTAATTTAATATTTTTATGCTTTTTTAAATATTTTATAAAATATTCATTGTCTTCTTTTTTAGCTGAAAATCCATGAATAAATAAAACTTTTTTCATATTCACCTCCTAATATATAAAAAACACGCCCTATATAAGGACGTGATTACGTGGTACCACCTTAATTTGAAGTATAAACTTCCTTGAAACTATAACGCGTTACCGTCATAAATTTTGTTTATAAAGCTCCAAGATGAATTCATAAAGATTTTATATTTGTTTCCACCAACCACAAACTCTCTTTGATAAAATTACTTTATTACTACTTCCCTTCAATGCCTTTAAATCTGTTAATAGTATAGCAAATTTATTATTTTTTTACAAGTTATTTTATAAATATTCTAATAATATCATTGTATGTAATTAGTACCATGAGAATCATTAAAAATACAAATCCAATACTATGCACCATATTTTCTACTTTTTGATTTACTTTACTTCCTTTTATTTTTTCTATTATTAGAAATAAAATTCTACATCCATCAAATGCTGGTATAGGAAGTAAGTTAATAAATCCAACATTAATACATAAATAAGCTATTAAATATAATATATTTAAAATACCTGTTTTACTAACTTCTGCTACTACAGAATATATTCCAATTGGTCCTGATAAATTGTTTAAACTTAATTTACCAGTTATTAAATAAAATATTATTAACATTAATTGTTTAACTAAACTTAGTGTTTTAGTAAATGCATATATTAGTGCATTTAAAAATCCTGTTTTATATTCATTTTTTAGACTAAAACCATATCTATATATTGATTCTCCATTTTCTATTACTAAAGTTGGAGATACTGTTACTGTATAGTTATTGTTTACTTCCATTTCTATAGTTTTTCCATTATTTATTTGTAATTCTAGTAGTAAATCATCTTTATTACTTATTTTTTTATTATTTATTTTAGTAATTATATCATTTTGTTTTAAATTTGTATTACTTATTTCATATGTTGGATCAATATAATCAATTTCAGGAGTTGATACTGGTGATCCACTTATTAAAGCTATTATAAATAATAGAAATATAGCTAGTAAAAAGTTAAATAAAATACCAGCAAACATTGTTAAAAATCTAGGAATCCATCTTTTATTTACTAGTTGTTTATCTTTTGGTATTTTGGAATCTTCTTCCATATCTTCTCCAGCCATACTGACATATCCGCCGATTGGAAGTAATCTTATTGAATATTCTGTTTCATCATTTTTCCTATTAAATTTAAATAATCTAGGACCCATTCCTATAGAAAATTCATATACATATACTCCAGCTTTTTTAGCAAATATAAAGTGTCCTAATTCATGTATCATAACAGTAATTCCTAATATTATTATAAAATAAATTATTGTCATTTTATCACCTTTTCTAAAATATATTCATCTCATATTTAATTTTACCTTTTTAATAAAATTTTATCAATAGAAAAAAGGAATTAATTTCCTTTTTAAATTTCTTGAATATATTCTAATATTTTTAAGAATAATTTAACAAATTTCTTTTCTAATCCTTTTTTAGTTAATTTTCTTATTTCTATTCTTTTTTTCTTTATTGTTAAATCACTAAATAATATTCCATCTATTAATTCTTTTAAACGGGTTTCAATTTGTAAATCTGAAATAATAGATTCTACATCATCATTAATAATTCTAACAGCATCGATTTCAATATCCCTACCTTTACAATTGATAGTTAATTGACCAACCGTTGAAACATTTTCTACTTCTACTATAAAATCATTATCCTTAACATAACTATTATAATTTAATTTTTCATTATTAAAATATACTAATACATCATTTGCTCTTTTTGTATTTCTAAATACTATTTTATAATTACGATTATCTGGAACTATACCCTTTTTACCATCTATAGGTCTTATTATAACAGTATAGTTATTTGGCATATAATTATAATCAATTTCAGTAAGTAAATAATAATTATTCTTATATAATTCACTAACTCCGTCATCTTCATATAAATGATATGTATTACTTCTACCAGGAAATATTTGAATTTCCATATTTTTTGGTGGTGTTGTATCATTTAAATTTTCGTTGTTTCCTAAAGTAATTATTGATCCAGCTTTAGCAAATACTGGATAATCTTCTTCTTTAAAGAAAGATATATAATTTTTACCTCCTGGAAATTTTTTACCTGTTACAAAATCATACCACATACCATCTGGTAAAAAGAACTTGTGTATTGATCTATTCATTATGTAATCTTTTTTAGATACTATTGGAGAAATAAATAATTCAGTTCCAAAATAGTATCCATTTCTATAATTTGCATCATCATACATTTCTGGAAATTTATAATATATTGGCATTACTAAAGGCATTCCATATTTATAATATTTATAAGCTTCTGCATATAAATATGGTATTAATCTATGTCTTAATTGTAAATAATTTTTTACTATACTATATGTTTTTATACTCCATTTCCACGGTTCTCTCTTATAATATTTTCCTTCATCAGCCCCAAATTTTAAAATTGGTGAAAATACTCCTAATTGAACATATCTAGTATATAATTCATTATCTTCTGTACCTTTATAGTATCCTCCAATATCATGTGCCCAGTAACTAACACCTATATTACTTGCGGATGAATTATGAAAAGGTATCATTTTTAATGTATCCCAGCTTACAATAGTTTTTCCAGAATATAATACTGGATATCTATGTGGTGCTTCTGTTACATTTCTTGATAATAACATTGGTCTTCTTCTATAATCTTTTTTCATATCATTTACATGATAATAATCTAATAAAGCGTTTTCTTTTGTTTTTTTAGTATCACAATCTATCCAGAAGAAATCTACTCCCATATTATTTAAAGGATGGATTAAACATTCAAAATATAATTCAATTGTTTTATCATCTAACACATTAAATACTAATATATCTTCATTTTTTTCATAATTTCTAGCTAAAATTTCATAGTTTTCTTCATATGGTAATATACCTTCTAATGGATTAATATTAAGCCCTAAACGAATACCATTTTTATGTAAGTAACTAATCATTTTAGTTGGATTTGAAAATAAAGATTCATTCCAAGTAAAACCACTTTTATATTGTTTATCTTTATATTCATTTAAATGCCATCTAGTATCTAAAAGTAATATTGATAATGGTATTTCTTTTGTATTGAAATCATCTACTAAATCTTTTAGAGTTATATCATTATATAATTCATTTTTACTCCACCAGTTACCTAAAGCATATCTTGGTAATAAAGATGGACTACCAGTTATTAGAAAATAATCTTTTAAACATAAAGCAAAATCTTTTAAATACATAAATAAATATATATCTATGGTATTTTTATCTCTTTCTATTATTTTATTATCTTCTGTCACTATATTACTATTATCATTTATACTAGCAAATCCATCTACTGAATATAAACCTTTTTTTAGTTTTAATTTACCAGTATTATCATCTAATGAATTACTAGGTGATCCATAATTTCTAATTTCAGGATGTCCATAGTACCATATTCTATCTGTATTTAATAATTCTACTTTTAGATTTTTCATAGTATCAAATTTACCACTATAAAATGGTTTGTTTTTTTGATATGTTAATCTAAAGTATGAAGTTGATATTTCTAAATATTTGTTATCTTCTTTTAAATTATAATCTACTTTATCTGTTTTTCTATTAACAACTAAAGTAGTAAGTCTATCTTCAAATATTCCCGATTCACTATATTCCATACGAATTAATCTTGGTGTTAATACTGTAAAACGATATTTTTCTCCCTGAATAATATTTTCATTATTCATATTACACCTCCTCTATTTTCATAAAATTAGTATGTTTTACTTCTTTAAATGGATATCCTCCAGTTATTATTATTTTATCTTTTTCTTCTAATTTTAAAATATTTTTAGCTTTTTCTTTTGATATTTTCATAATTTTATCAAAAGAATTTACATCATGTTCTAATACTGGATATATTCCATAGTAAAGACTTAAATTTTTTACAACATTAATATCTGGTGTTATAGCTATAATTGGACAACTTGGTCTAAATCTACTTATTTTTCGTGCTGTGTAACCACTGATAGTTGGTGTTACTATTGCTTTACATTTTAAACGAATTGCACATTCTACCGCACTATATGCTACACTTCCTGTTATATCTTGTTTTTCACTTCTCATAGATGTATCTAAAAATTCATAGTAGTTTTGATCTTGTTCCGTAGATTCAATTATTTTTGACATAACGTCCATTGTTTCTACTGGATAATTTCCAATAGTTGTTTCTCCACTTAGCATAACGGCATCTGTTCCTTCTAGGACAGCATTAGCTATATCAGCTACTTCTGCTCTAGTTGGTCTTACTATGTTTTCCATGCTTGATAATAATTCTGTTGCTACTATGCTTATTTTTCCTTCTATATGACATTTATTTATTATCATTTTTTGAATTCTTGGTATTCTTTCCATAGGAAGTTCTACTCCTAAATCTCCTCTAGCTACCATAATTCCTTCACTATTTCTTATTATTTCATCTAGTTCTTCTAAAGCATGTTCATTTTCTATTTTTGATATGATTGCCATATGATCATTTCCTAGGTTTATTAACATATCATTTACTGATAGAACATCTTCATAACTTCTAACATGTGATAAAGCTAAGTAATCAACATTTAATTCATTAGCTAATTCAATATCTTCTATATCTTTTTGTCTTAAGAAAGGAATATTTAAATGTACTGGTACATTTACACCTTTACCATCTTCAATAAATCCACCTATTATTACTTCACATAATAAATAATTTATTTCTTTATCTATTATTTTTAATTCTATAAGTCCATCATTTATTTTGATTAAACTATTTACTTTTATTTCATTTATTAAATTAGGATAAGATATTGAAAATTTTGTTGAATCTCCTAGTATTTCATCCATATATATTCTTATTTTATCACCTTTATTTAGATATGCTGATCCGCCACTAAAATGATCTACTGTTATATCAGGTCCTTCTAGATCAAATAAAACGGCTATATTTGTTTTTAGTTCTTTATTTAAATTGTTTATTTTATTTACAATATCCTTACAGAATTCTTTATTTGCATATCTTAAATTTATTCTAGCTACATCCATACCAGATAAGATTAAATTTTTTAAAACTTCAATATCTTTACTAGCTGGTCCTATAGTTGCCATTACCTTTGTTTTTTTCATATTATCACCCTTATTATTCTTATATCATTATACTTTATTTTTTTTATTTTTTAAATAGATTTTAAAGAAAAAATACCATTTCTTTTGAAATGATATTTTTGTATTAGTTTATTTGTTTTCCATTAACATATAATTTGTATCCATTAAAATCTATATTGCTATTAGTTGTATCTTCATTTTTTAAATTTGTTATATAACTATCTCCAGTTAATTTTATTGTTGAATTTTTATCTAATGTTAATGTTATTTCAGCTCCACTATTAAGATTATTTATATTACCTTCATAGTTTGAAGTATTCATATTCATATTTAGTTTTGAAATATTGTCTACTGCTATATCTCCTACAATATTTTGATTATTTAATGTAAGAGTTACATCACCTCCATTTGATCCTGTAATACCCCAAGAATCACTTTGAATTCGTAAGAATTTTCCCGTTGAATCATTATTTATTATTGTATTATTTGTTAAAGTTATTGTAGCTGTTGTATTTGTAACATATATTGTATCGCCATTATTTGTAGTAATTTTACTATCTATACTTGTGAATTCTGAGGTACCATTAGCGGCATCGCCACTCATTGATTGATATAAGAAAATGTTTTTGTATGTTGTTGACTTTCCATTTAATTTATTATTAGTATCTATTAATTCTACATTATTTAGTGTTACGGAATTTTTTCCTTCTATAACTACACCTTCTGATGCATTAGAAACTAGTTTAGCATTTTTTACTGTTATATTTGCGGTTGAATATATAGCTGGAGAACCTTTCCCATTTGTCGTATATGTTCCTCCATCAACATTAACAGTTCCTCCACCTCTATCACTTCTGATAGCTGCTGATGAAGTACCATTTGTATTTATAGTTAAGTTATTTGCTATCATAGTTCCACCACCAGTTGTCATAATTCCTCCTGAATTATCTTTAGTAGTAGTTATTGTTGAATCGCTAATAGTTATTGTTGTACCATCACTTGTTGAATTATTAGTTGTTGCACTTCCTCCATAACTAAATACACCATTAGCTCCTGTAGCATCTGTATTTATTGTTGCATTATTTATAGTTAAGTTTGCTCCATTTTTAGCTATTATGGCTGAGTTTGTTCCATAAAAGCTAGTATTATCACCTCCATCAGAATCTCCTGTTTTAGTTATTTTAGTATCATTAATTGTTACATCAATATCACCATTTACTGATATAGCATTTTGATCGGATGTATTTGATTCATATGTTTCATTTGTAATAGTTTTATTTTCTGTTATTTCTGTTTTTGTATTATAGTTTATAGAAGTTTCATTATTAGGGTTATCGATTTGTTCTTTGGAATTATCTTTTATTACATTTTTAGTTATAATTCCATAAGTGTATGTTAATCCTGTAGTTAATATTATAACTGCAAGAATATTAATTATTATTTTGTCACTATTTGAAAAAGTTTGTTTAAACGTTTTTTTGTTAAATCTTGACATTACTAAATATATAAATATTGTTGATGATACTAAACTAGTAGCACCGAATATTACATAGTATATATATTTTAATGAAGTATTATCTTCAGTTTGTGTAAATTGTTGATTATTAAATGACATCATATTGTTAGATTCAAAATTGATATCATTTGGTTTATTTGATTCATTATTAGAGTTACTATCTGGTTTTTCTGGTATATTTGAATCATTACTTTCTTCATCTGGTGGTGTCATATTATTAAATTCTTGATTACCTTGTTCAGGTCTCTCATTATTTATTGATGTAATATTGTTTTTAGCATAATTTATAGTTAAAAAATCTACACCACACATTAACACAATTATAATAATACATATTATATTTTTTGTATTTCTCTTCAAATTAACATCTCCTTTATTAATTATTTTGTATTATAATTGTTGAAATATAATATAAGTACCACCATATTTTTTACTTATAAATATTTAAACAATAGTTTATTAATTCTTATATTATTCCTCCTTTCTATTAACATATTAATAAAGTTTTATTAAATAAAAATTAAAAAAAGATATTTTTTATAAAAAAAAATACTCTTTCAAGTATTTTAATTAATTATTTTGTTTATTTCTTCTTTTTTCATGTTAATCATTTTAGAAATTTGTTCTATTGTCATTCCA
>CAKPFM010000011.1 GCA_934153945.1 uncultured Bacilli bacterium | reverse complement strand
TAAATTTAATTTTTGAAGCGATTTATTACAATCTAAAAAATAATCTCCACACTTTTTTAAATTTGGTAAATTTAATTCTTGTAATAATTCATTACAAGATAAAAAAGTATCCTCACATTGTTCTAAGTTTGGTAAATTTAATTCTTGTAATAATTTATTACAACGTAAAAAATCATCTCCACACTTTTTTAAATTTGGTAAATTTAATTTTTGTAATAATTCATTGCAATTTAAAAAACTGTCTCCACACTTTTTTAAATTTGGTAAATTTATTTTTTGTAATGATTCATTATCATATAAAAAACTGTTTCCACATTGTTCTAATTTTGGTAAATTTATTTCTTGTAATGATTTATTCTCACATAAAAAATTATATCCACACTTTTTTAAACTTGGTAAATTTAATTTTTGTAATAATTCATTGCAATGTAAAAAACTGTCTCCACATTGTTCTAAATTTAGTAAATTTATTTCTTGTAATGATTCATTAAAAGGCAAAAAATCATCTCCACATTGTTTAATATTATTATTTTGATATTTTACAATCAGATTTTGATTATTTATTTTAATTATAATTTCTTCCCCATTTACAGGTATTAAATGAATTTCTTTTCCATCCTCTAACTTTGTAATATTTATTTTATCTATATCTACTATTCCATCTATAAATGAATCATTTACTTTTGTTAAAATTTTCTTTTCTTTTAAATCAAGCACAAAATAATCAAACACAATATATCTTTCTTTATCATATTTTTGTACATCAAAATTATCTATTATAACATTATCTAAACAATAATAAATATTATTAATCTCATAATTATATTTATAATATTTTCCGACAACATCAACATAATTTTCTAATTCAAAATTACATATATTTGTTTGAATAAATCCATATTCATTTTCAAAACTTTTTGTTAAGCCTCCTATTATATTATCTAAATTATTTGAAAAAGTAGCATCTGGATTATTTACTTTATGATTATATCTATTCTTAATTGATAAATTACAACCTACTTTTGTAAACTGAATACTTATAACAGATGTGCCATATTCATCTTGTCTTCTAGGTTTAGAAAAATTTTTTCTTTTTATTTCATCAACATTTTTCTTAACAGCAAAAAATACATGACATGTTTTTAATCTTCCGCCTCTAAATGTACATAATTCTTCACCTTTTGAATAATATTTTTTAAATGATTGAATATCTTCTTCTGTTTTACATTCATAAAAATCATATCCTGCTTTATTTAATAATTCTTTTGGTGTTTCTTTTATGGGAATTGCTTCAATATCATTTTCAACATCAATTAAACTATAAATATAATTTTTAAATTCTTCTAGCTTATCTTCTTTTTCAATATCATCATACAATATATGACTTTCATTAAAATGTTGTAAAAGTAAACTTGGTAATAAACCTTCTTTTTCCAAAATAGTTGATAATTCTGATCTACAATAGTGCATCATCTTTTCACCATATTTTTTCTTTATTAACTTTAAATCTTTTTCCATTTAATCACCCCCAAGTAATTTAATATAAATTTAAATTATTTCGTATTTTAATTTTTTTTGTAAAGTTTTTACTGCTTCTATATCTTCTCTATTTACTAATTTTGAATTTATTTTTATAAAATCATCAATATTAATTATATATGGTAGAAAATTATTCGAAGATATATATTCACTATTCCATATAGAATTTATTACATCTTGATTAAATTCTATATTGTAAGCATAGTATTCATTTATTAGTTCTCTACTTATTTTATTTAATTTATTATTTTGTTCTACAAAATGGCTGTAGTAATTAATAATTGTAACTAATTCTATTATTTTTTTATCATCTAATTGCATTGATAGAATTTCTTCTATTTTATGATCTATTATTTTATTTTCATAATATGCATCTTTTGGTAACTTAATTTTTCTTGAATCATTTAATACCAATATTTTATGTTCACTATTATATAAAATTATTTTTCTTTTTAAAACACTATCCATTACTGGATAATATGCTTTTTTTAATATTATTTGTTCCATATTATTCTCCTAACTTTTGATCAATATTTTCTTCTATAAATTTTTTTAATTTAGTTATATCTTTTGTTTCTCCATATATTTCTAATAAGTTAAACTTTTTTTCTATTATTCTTTTATCTACTAAATAAAGATATGAATATTTATAATTTAAATCAAATATCCAAGATATCATTCTAAGTATTGAGTCAACTTCATTTGTCATGTATTCATTTTTACATATTTGTTTATTATATATTGAATCTAACAATTCTTTTTTTAATTCAATTTTATCAGTAAATATATAATTGCCTTGTTCAGTCATAATATCTAATTTATCAGCATCTCTTACAATTTTTATAAACAAAAGATGTCTTTCATTTAAAGGTGGTATGCTTATTTTATTATGATATTTAGTACTATCTATTACAATGGAAGAAATTTCTGAATCATTTGTAAAATTAGTTATAGTTTCTGATAAAATTCTTTCACCTTCATCACCATGATCAAAAGATTTTTTATCTTCATATGTTTGATATTTAGTCCACTGTGAAAATCTAGCTATATCATGCAATAATCCGCATAATGAAGCTATATAAATATTCCTTTCATTTAGCTTTAAACTTATAGCTATTTCTTTACAAAATTCCATGACTCGAAAACTATGGTGATATTTTCTCATTATGTTTTTATCTTTTAAATTATAATTTTTTACATATTTATTAAATTCTTGTATTTCTTTCATATTTTCCTCCAAAAAAACACGTCCTATATAAGGACGTGATTACGTGGTACCACCTTAATTTGAAGTATTAACTTCCTTAAAACTTTAACGCAGTTAACGAATTATTTTACTTTGTTTCAAATAATCAACTCCCAAGCTACCTTCTATATTTTATATTGTTCATTTACACCAAACATGAACTCTCTTTAAATATAATAATATATACTCCTCTTGTTCTTTGTCTTTAAATTAAGAATATTTTATCACAATTAATTTTCAAAATCAACACTATTCTGTTCTAAGAGCAATAACAGGATCTTTTTTGCTAGCTAATTTTGATGGTATAGCTCCACCTACTACTGTTAATGATATACTTATTATAACTAACATAATAGCATGGATTATATTTAATTTAGCTACATTTGGAAGTCCTGATAAATTTTCTATTATCATATTTATTGGCACATTAAGTAAATATGTAATTCCAATTCCTATTAATCCAGATACTAAACCTATTATAAAAGTTTCAGCATTAAATACTCTTTTTATATCTTTTGCTCTAGCACCTAGTGCTCTTAAAATTCCAATTTCTCTTGTTCTTTCTAATACTGATATATAAGTAATTATTCCAATCATTATACTAGATACTACAAGTGAAATTGATGAAAATGCTACTAAAACTACTGTTATAGCATCCATAATACTTCCTGATAATGATGATATCATACTAGCCATATCTGTATATTGAACTTGTTCTTCTTCATTTAGTCCATCATTATATTTATCTAAATATTCAATAACTTGTTTTTTAGTATTAAAATCTTTAGGATATAAATATATAGCAACTGGAATAGTATCATCACCTAAATATCCTAAAATATAATCTTTTGTAATATCTTCATCAAATGGCATATTAGTTAAAATATTATAATCTTTTTCTTGTTGTAATTTTACTATATTTGAATTTTTATTTTTATTTATCACTAATTCTGTTAAGGCATTAGTATATCCAAATCCACTACTATTTGTAATCATTGATTGATCTTCTTTACCTCTAATAATAGCTTGAACCTTTATTGTAATACTATTTTCACTATTGTATAATTCTTCTAAATTGTTATTTGGATAAAATAAATCACCTATTTGATTATAATAATCATCATTAAATACTAGTTTTAATTCTTGATTTAAAATATCGTCAAATGTTAATGATTCTTTATTTTCTAATCCAAGTACTTCTAAAACAGATTCATATATTTGATTCTTATTATCAATTTGTAAAATTAATCCTGGTTCATTTTCATTAATTTCACCAGCTATTACATCATACATAGTATCAATAACACTTTTTTCATCATTATTAGGATTACTTGGTAATAAACTCCATGATTGAACACCAGAATTTAAAGTACTTACTAAATTATAATTGTTATTATAATCTTTGTTTACAATTATTAAATTAGTTCCTTTTTGATAAGCTATTCCAGATAAATTTGATTTATCAATACCTTGTAAATACTCTATATATTTAGATGTTATTTTATTTTTATGAATTTGTGAAGCCATAATATCTTTTTCTACATATATTTCTTTTGTATCTGGAAATTTTTCACGATTATTAGATTCTACTATATTACTCTTCATAACAGTACTCATAATAGTTATTGGAGCTTGTGATAATGATTTTTTTTCAAAATTATCTATTTCTACTTTAAAACCATTTGATAGTGATAATATTAAGGCAATTCCTATTATACCTATAGAACCAGCAAAAGCTGTTAAAATAGTTCTACCCTTCTTAGTCATTAAATTATTTAAACTTAGTGATAAAGCAGTTAAAAATGACATAGAAGTTTTCTTTGTTTTTTCTTCAGTTATTTTGGAATCTTCTTCATTAAATGGATTTGAATCATCTATAATTTTTCCATCTAATATTTTTATTATTCTATTTGAATAAATATTAGCAAGTTCTGGATTATGAGTTACCATAATAACTAATTTTTCTTTTGAAATATTTTTCAATAATTCCATTATTTGAATACTTGTTTCAGAATCTAATGCACCTGTAGGTTCATCTGCAAGTAAAATATCTGGATTATTTATAAGTGCTCTAGCAATAGCAATTCTTTGCATTTGGCCACCAGACATTTGATTTGGTCTTTTATGCATATGTCGTTCAAGACCTACTTTTTTAAGTACTTCTATAGCTCTTTTTCTTCTTTCTTCTTTTTTTACTCCTGATAGTGTTAAAGCAAGTTCTACATTTGAAAGTGCTGATTGATGTGGTATTAAATTATAACTTTGAAATACAAATCCAATTTTGTAATTACGATATGAATCCCAATCTTTATCAGAATATTTTTTAGTTGATATTCCATTTATAATTAAATCTCCACTTGTATATTTATCTAACCCACCTATTATATTTAATAGCGTAGTTTTACCACTACCACTAGGTCCTAATATAGAAACGAATTCACTTTTTCTAAATTTAATATTTATATCATTTAATGCAGTTTGTTTTAAATCATTTGTTTTATATATTTTACTAATTTTTCTTAATTCTAACATATCATTCATCCTTTCTTTTTATTATATTTATTTCAATTTCATCATAGAATTTATTTTATATTAAATTTTTAAATATGTAAACAAAAAAAATAACAAATATTATCTTTTTTTAGAACCAGTAAAATGACCATTTTCATCTTTACATATAATGTTTATCGTCGATGACTTTTTACCACCTTTAATAGTTCCTAATAATTTATTTTCTTTTCTCATTTTTTGAATATTATTGTATTCTTCTTCACTTATGTAATTTTTAATTTTGTTACTTGTTAAATCTCTTCCAACTGTACTTGAAGAAGTTTCAATTCCAGCTATTGATACAAGACGCGCTAGGGCTTCGTCACTTATTTTTCCTTCATTTTCATAAAATATTTTTAACGTAACAAGGATTCTTTCTTTAATTTTTAATTTTTGTTCTTCATTAATCATATATTTCACCCACCATTTAGTACAGTATTTCATTATTTTTTAAAAGATGTATATTTAAATTATGCATATTTAAACATTTTTCATATTCTATACTAAGGAGGAAATATTATGAAATGTAATAATAATGATGAAATATATAAAAAAGCATTAAAAAAAATAGATTGGGAAAAGAAATGCAATTTAGTAATTGTTAGTCCAACTGGTCCTACTGGCCCACAAGGTGAAATTGGTCCTACTGGTCCTACTGGTCCACAAGGTGAAATTGGTCCAACTGGTCCTACTAGTTCATCTAGTAATACAGAGCGTTCTGCTTATTTAGTAACTTTTAATGATGATAGTAATGAAATAAATATTCCAATTCTTACTAAATTACCAATCAAACGAAAAGAACTAGATTTAACTAATTTGATAACACTTGAAAACAATGCCATTAAATTTAACGTGATAGGATATTACCATATAAGTATTATAGTTTCAACTTTTATTAAAAATATTCAATCCAATCCTAAAACTGATTTTATAACTATAGGACTTAGAAAAAATAATACAGATAATATATATATTGGAGCTAGTTTGTTTAAAGATAATGAATTACCTTCACAAATAAAAGCAGAAGGAATGATAGCAGTTGTAGACACAAAAGACACTTATGAACTTGCTAACTTAAGTAATCAGACAATATATCTAAATTCTCCTGATTTAAATGATATTAGTTCTAATTCTTATTTTACTAATTCACTAGTAACAATATTTATTGAATATTTAGGAAAGCAAGAAATTTAAAAAGAAACTAATTTAAGTTTCTTTTTTTGATTTCTTTTTTATTATTTTATCATTTGATATATTAATCGTTTTTAATACTTCTTTTATTTTCATTCAATTTTTTATCTTTTCTTCATTTTTTTCATTATTCAATTTATAAATATTGTATTTTGATTTAATTTTTCATATATTTTATTTCAAAAGTAGTACCAACATCTTTAGTAGAAGAAGCTATTATAAATCCATTATCTTTTTCAATGATTTTTTTAGATAAATTTAATCCTATTCCTACACTACTAGAAATTGAATTTTCTCCTTTATAAAATCTCTTAAATATATTTTTTAAATCTTTTTCACTCATTCCTATTCCATAATCTGAAATAGTAATTTTAACATAAAAAGGATTATCTTCAACACTTATATCAATACTAGAATCATTATTAGAATATTCGATAGAATTTTTCAAAATATTAGATAATGCTTCTACTTCCCAAGCAAAATCTCCATTAATATATGTTTTATCATCACAATCAATATTAATTAATATACCTTTTAATTCTCTTATTATTTCTATTTTATCTACTACTTTATTAAGTAAACTTAAAACATTTATTTTATCATTTTTAAACTCTATAACATTCGCATCAAACTTGGATAATTTAAGTAAATTTTGAACTAAAACTTGTATATTATTAACTTCTTTTCTAATACTATATAAAAATTCATCTTTTGTTTTTTTATCCATATTAGGATTTTTAATTATATCATCAAGTAAAATAGAAATAGAAGTTAATGGTGTTTTTAATTGATGTGATATATCACTTATAGAATCTTTTAAATTTATTTTATCCTTCTTTAAATTTTCTGTTTGTTCCTTTAACATAATAGTTATTTTATATAATTCATTTTTTAAAAGGGATAATTCATCTTCATTATTATCTAATATATCTAGATAATAATTTTTTCTATTTATTTCTTTTATATAATTAGTTATTTCATTTATCTTTTTTCTATCTTTATTATGATAATATAAATAAATTACGAAAATTATTAAAGTATATATAATTAATAATATAATGTTTGTTTTTAAATAATAATTTTTGATAGAATTATAATCAATTAAAATACTATCATTATTTACATCTATTCCATACTTATGAACTACATCTTCTATGTCACTATTTAATATATTAAATATTTCATCATCAGTTGTTCCTTTTTCTTTTAATATATAAATTAAATTATTAATTTTAATATTTGCTAGAAGACTATATTCTTTATATTGTTTAACATTAATATAACTATTAATTATTATAAATATTATCAATAATATACTAGATAATATAAGTATTTTTATATGATTTTTTTCTTTCATTTACTATCAATCCTATATCCTATTCCTTTTACTGTTTTTATAATATTATCCCCTATTTTAGCTCTTATTCTTTTTATATATACTGTTAAAGTATTATCTTCTACAAAGTTTTCTGATTCATCCCAAATTCCGTTTAAAATAAATTCTCTTGTAATTATTTTATCTAAATTGTGAAATAATAAGACTAATATTTTGTATTCTAATTGTGATAAAATTATTTCTTCATTATCTTTTAAAACTATCATTTTATCTAAATCTAATGTTATATTTTTTACTTTTATAGTATTTTCTTTATTTAAAATTCTTTTTATTTTTGCTAGTAACTCACCCGTTTTAAATGGTTTAGTTATATAATCATCACATCCTAAATTAAAGCATTTTAATATATCTTCTTCTTCATCTAAAGCTGTTAAAAATATTGTTTTAACATTATTATTTTTTTTATAAAAATCTATTCCATTACCATCCGGTAAAGTTATATCTAATATCATTAAATCATATTTTTTTGTTTCTTTGTTATTTGCTTCATTAATACTAGTACATAAGTCTACTTCATAATTATTTTCTTTCAATAAATATATTAATGCTTTAGCTATTAATTCATTGTCTTCTAATAATAATATTTTCATGTTACCACCTGTTTACATTATAACATAAAAGAAGGATTAATCCTTCTATATGTTATCATTTCTAATTGTTTCAATAATATTTTGTTTATTTATTTTCTTTAATGAGAATCTCATAATAAAGAACACTAAAATAAATACAGATATTATAGATATTATGATTGGAATTAGCGGAATTTTAAATCCATTATCGAATGCGGTTGCGAATGCTTTATAAATTCCAAATGATCCTAATGTACCTAATATTATACCAATGACTAATGATTTTGTTGAATAGAATAATGTTTCTAAGTTAATCATTCTATTAAATTCCTTTTTAGTCATTCCTATACTTTTTAACATAGCAAATTCTTTTTGTCTTAATTCCATATTAGTTGTAATAGTATTAAATATATTTGTTACTCCAATTAATGTTATTACAGTAATAAATCCATATAAGAATATTGAAATAACTAAAATCATCGATTTATTTTGATTCATCATTTGTTCTATATTAGTTATGTTTACATCTAATTTTAAGTTATTAAAATCTTTTTCGAATTGTTCTGCATTGTTTGATTTTATAGCTATACTTTGTGGTATTAAATTTCCACCTATATGTTCTTTATAGTAATTTTCACTAACGAAAATTATACCGCCATCAACATATATATTTTCTAGTCCATCCGGTGATATTGAAGTAACGTAATCTATTTTAATACTTATATTTTCATCTCCAATAGTTCCAGTTATTGTATCATTTGTATTATAAGTCAAGAATCTATCATATTTACGACCATCATTTGTTGAATACAAGAAATAATCATTAAATATAACATTATCTTTGTAATCTTCATATTTTAAATTTAATTTTTCAATATAGTTTTTGAATGATGTTTCATCTAATACATATGTCATAATAATTGCATCATCTATGTATCTTCCTGCTACTTCTTCTCCTAATTTACCCAAATATTTTTTATCTATTGTAATTGTTTTTCCATTTGATAATTTTGTATATTTTTGAATATTATCAAGAGATAATATTTTACTAACATCTTTTTCTTCATAACTATAAATCATAATGTTATAATCTATATCTGTATAATATATATTTGATAGAGAAAATCCATAGTTTATAAATGTATTCATTGTAATAAATACTATTATACTTACAACTAAAGATATAACTGTTGTTCTATATTTTTTAGAACTTCTTTTTAAATTTTTATAAGCAACTACACCACCAGTTTTAAATAATTTTTTAATTATAAATGGCGTTCTTAATTTCTTAGCTTTGATATTATAATTATTGTTTCCTCTAATTGATTCAATAGGACTAATTTTACTAGCTTTTTTAGTTGAAGCTAATGATGATAAATATATTGTTATAAATCCTAATATAGTAGATACGATAATAGCTATAAATGATACTTTAAATACCATACCATTTAAATTACCAAACATAAAGTCTCCTACTAATAAGTTAACTATAATAACTAATATATAGTCAGCTAATATTCCTGATAAGATACCAAGTGGTATAGCAATAAGTCCTAGTATCATACCTTCTGTTATGATACTTTTTTTAATTTGTTGTTTAGTAGCTCCTATGCTTTTTAACATTCCTATCATTTTAGTTTTTTCGGTTGTTGATATAGCAAAAGCATTTCTAATTACAAATATACTAGTACCCATGATAATTAATATTACTATACTTACTACCTTTATTAACATACTTGTAGTATTATCACCAAAGTTAAATATCTCCCATCTTAACAAATCATCGTTTATAACATAATTGTATTTTAAATTACATTCTTTTGTATAATCTGATGAACATACATCCACCATATTTTCTTTTATATCTAATATTTCACTAATAGATTTTTTGTATTCTCTTGGATGTTTAAATGATATATATAAATTAGTATTATTACCTTCTAAATTTGTTGTTAAAGCTGTAAATCCCAGATCAGAATATCTTTCAAAGGTGTAATCTGGTCTTTCAATAATACCTACTATAGTAAATTTCATTGTTCTAGCATTTTTAATTTCTTCATCTTCATAATAAGGATTGCCTGGATTTAATTTATATCCATCTGACATTCTATTTCCAACATTAAGTTCTATAGTATCACCTATTTTATAATCCATTTCTCCTAAAGTTTTTAAGTGACGACTAATTATTATTTCATGTTCATTAGTTGGAAATCTACCTTCAATTAATTTAAATTTTAAATTATTAAAATCATTATTATTCATTGAATATAAATGTAGATATGGTTTATTACTATAATTTATTTTTTCTAGTTTAGCATAACCTATTTCATTTACTTCGTATATATCTTTTACATCGTAGTTATGTTTTAGACTACTTTTGATTGAATCATCAACATCTTCTATTTTAACATGATAATATCCTGATGATTCAATAACACCTTTTACAAGTGTTGCCTTAAAACTTGTAAACATTCCTGCTACTGCGCATATAAGGGCTACTGATAGCATGATACCAATAATTGTTACAATTGATCTTTTTTTATTTAATTTTAAATCTTTAATTATAATTTTATTTAATATTTTCATATTAATTTCTCACATCTTTTATAATTTTTCCATCTTCAATTGTAATAATTCTATCGGCATTTTTAGCTATTTCTAAATCATGAGTAATCATAATAATTGTTTGATTGTATTTTTTATTTGAAGTTTTAAGTAATGATACTATTTCATCACTTGCTTTTGAATCTAAGTTACCTGTAGGTTCATCTGCTAGAACTAAAGATGGATCAGTTATAAGAGCTCTACCGATTGAAGTTCTTTGTTGTTGTCCTCCTGATAATTCATTTGGTAAATGTTTTCTTCTATTTTCTAGTCCTAAAGTAACTAATAATTCTTGTAATTTTTTTTCATCAACTTTTTTATTATCTAAGTCACTTGGTAAAGTTATATTTTCTTCTACATTTAATATTGGAATTAAATTATAGAATTGATATATTAATCCTATTTGTCTTCTTCTAAATATAGCTAAATTGTCATCATTCATTTGATAAATATCATTATTATCTATAAATACTTTGCCGCTAGTTGGTCTATCTACTCCACCTAGCAAATGTAGTAATGTTGATTTACCACTACCACTTGCCCCTACTATAGCGACAAATTCTCCTTTTTCTACAGAAAATGATACATTATCTAGTGCGGTTACTTTTGTTGTTCCTTTTCCATATGTTTTTGTTAAATTTTCTACTTTTAAAATTTCCATATTATCTCTCCTTTTCTTCATTATATATTTTCAAAATGACTTTAAAATGACTATTTAGCTAATTCTATAATGACCTATTATTTCATTGCTTTCTAATATATCTTCTTCATAATTTATTTGAAATGGATTAGCATGATGAATTACATAAGATATTCCTTTACTATTTCTTTTATCTGACACAATTCCAATATGTCTTTTAAATACCACTATATCTCCACCTTGCCATGATGATATTTCTTTTGGATCTAGGGTTAATGATATGGAATTATATTTAAAATATATATTTAAATTATTTACTCTTCTAAAATCAATATTTTTATCAATTATTTTTATGTTATATCTTTCTTTGTGTAGTTTTATATCTTCATTAACTAGTATCATTAAATCATATCCTGCATCTTTTAAAGCAAATCCAACTACATCAGTACATACGCCATATTCATCATTTGGATAACCAGTTTCATAATATTTACTTTTATATTTTGGTTTTGTTTGAACATATTTTTTAGCATTATTTAAAATATCAGTTTGATCATCTATATTATCATTATCTTTATCAATATTACTTATATATGTTTTAATATTGAAGTCTTCATTATTATATTTATGTTCTGGTAATATAATAATTAACAAAATAGTTATTATTCCAATTATTATTATTTTTTTCATATTATCACCTAACTCATATTATCATATTAGTAAATTAAAAGTAAATCTTTATTTTGATTTACTTCTTTTCATCATTATATTTGTAGTTATAAATTGATATATTGATGCACATATTTGACCTAAACCAGTACAAAATGGTGTTGGTAATAATGACACTATTAATCTTAATATACCAGATACCAATTTATTAGTTGTTATTAAAATAGTTGAATATTCTAATTGTAAATAACAAGTATTTATTCTATATATTGGGTATATAGCAAAATTTATTATTTCAAAAATTAAATATATTGATACTAATTTTAAATCTAAATTATAAATGTTATAGAGAAATAAAAACATCAAAAATACTGTTGTTAATAAAATAAATAATAGTTTATAAGCATTTTTAATATGTTCCTTATAATTGAATCTCTTTTTAGCAAGATCTATCTTAGCTACTTCTGAAATTGCTTCAAATGAATCCCATTGACAATCAGTAATAAGTGACACAAAATTAATTGCTATTATATATTCAATTCCGAAATCTGAAGCATTGCTTAATCCAAATAAAAATATTAAAAAATATAAAATATTGTTTATTACATCAACAGAGTCATATCTTATTTTTGAAATAATATTTAAATCTAGTTTAAATTTATCCCATTCTATTGCTAACATAATAATAACATATAAAAATATCATTATTAAGGTTATAAATATAATATATAATTGATTTTCAAATATTAAGGAAGTTACAACTAAACAAATAAAATTTAACAAATTAAATGTAATTGTATAAATATTTGCTTTGGTATTTTTTTCTTCATAATATAATTTTTCTATTATTAAAACAAAAACTGAATGTATATATAATTGAATCATTGAATAGATACAAAAGTTATGATAAATTGTAATATCCATATTCATAAATGTAATATAATTATCAACATTTAATACAAATAATCCGAATACTATGAATCCAACGATTATACCACATATTATTCCAGACATAACTATATTTTGATTTTTCTCTTTCTCTTTACATATATTTGGAGATATTCCAAATATTGATTTTATTAATGAATAAATAAATTGTAATGGATATGTCAATGTAAAAACATTTATTAAATGTTTATCAACAAGCATTCCTAATATAAACCAAGATATAATTGGAATAAATGAAAAAAATAATGAATCAAAACTAATTTTTAATAATCTTTTCATTTACTAACCTCCTACTATGTTTAATTATACCAAAAAAAACTAACAATTGTTAGCTTTACTTTAATAATTTTATTTTACTTGGAAGTGGATTTCCAGACACTATACTTTCGTATTTTTGATTTAATAAACTAGCTATTCTTATTAAGTTAAATAATTTTGGATGGTTTATATATGTTTCATATAATTTTTGATATCTGCTTCTATATAAATTCATTAATATAAAATCATTTTCACCATACATTTTAGAATATATTTCTTGAGAAGTATCATTTCTTTTATACATTATACCCCAGTGCATTGTTCCAAATCCTTCTGCAAAAACATACCATATTTTATCATGTTCATAATCATCACAATAAAATCCATTGGATTCAATATAGTTAATTATATCTTTTTTTGTTATTTCAAAATCAGTAATAACTTTTTTTATATTTTTATCTATTTCCTTTTTATAAAAATTATAAAACGTTCCCTCATCTACTAATAATGGTTCATAATTATCTTTTTGAGGCAATAAAAGCATTGCTAGTAACTTATATGGTTCTTCTCTAAACCCAGTTAATTTATATTCCATTAATTTATAATTATATAATTCTTCTAAAATCACTATATCACTCCTAACAGTTACTTATATTATCATTTTTTATTTAATATGTCTAGTAAATATATTTGAAAGTAAACATATAATATGGTAAAATAGCATCTACGGAGGATTAATATGTATAAAAGTAAAAAAGTTTTTAAAAATAGTAAAATTAATCAATCATTATTCTTAAAACCACAAAATGATGATTTAGAGACAAAAATTGATATTTCAAACGTTTATGTTTTTGAAAGTAAAGGAATTTATTATTTAACAAGATTGTTCATTAGAAATATAATAGGTCATTGTTATGGAGGAAGAGATGTATTAGTATATGGATATGAATCTACACTAATTAATATATTTACAAATGAAATAATTTTTCAAAAAAATTCAATTAATCCTATAATGGAAAATGAATTATCTAAAGATGATGACATAGGTTCATATTATATGCATATTTATCCAATCTATAAATTTGATAGTGATTTACTTAAATTTGAAGATAATTTAGTACCTATAAGTATTTTAAATGAATTATATTGTAATATTAATTCAAAATCTAAAGTTTTAAAAAAATAAAAATATACTTCATTGTATATTTTTTGTTTTATTTAATTTTATAGCTGTAATAAATATGAAATTATTTTGAACATACTATCTTAAATTAATTTTTTTCTTCTAGTTTCTATTGTTAACATATAATCACTCTCACTTTCTTAAATAACAAAAAAACTAACATTTCTGTTAGTAATTTATTACTATCGAAACTATAAAAGTTCAAATATCAATCAATTTGGTGGCCCGTATGGGATTTGGACCCATGAATAATACCTTGAGAGGGTACCGTGTTAAACCACTTCACCAACGGGTCAATTATTGACTAGATAACTAGTCAATTATTTATTTTTTAAAATATTTATTCTTCTCTCTATTTCTTCTTTTCCTAAAAGTTTTAATATTTCGTATAAATCAGGAGTCATAGTAAGTGAAGTTACTGCATAACGGATTAATTCACAAATATCACCTACATGTCCTTTATAATTATCAGGATTTTCTTTATATTCTTTTACTTCTTTAGCATATCCATGATTTTCTGCTAATGACTTGATATTATTATACCATTCTTCCTTAGTATTATTAATATCATAATAATTATTAAAGTATTCTTCCACTAATTTAATTTCTTCTTCACTAAGTTTTTTATCATAAGTTGTTCCATCAAATAAATTTGGATACATATACCATATAGCTTTTTTAATATCACTATACATAGAAAAATCTTTTCTTGGTTTCTTTTGATATCTTTCAATACTCAAAATATTAATTGTATATTCTTTGTTTTCACTTAATAATTTATATAAATCTTGATCAAATTCTTTAGAATATTCAAGTGCTCCATCATATACTTCTTCAGCTTTTAAAGTACTTATATAGTTTTTAGAAATATTTAATAATTTATCCATATCAAATAATGAACCACTTTTACTGATTTTGTTAAATTCAAATTTAAAATCATTTAATGATTTATCTTTATTACAGTTATACCAATCTTCAAAATTTGTATTAGCGATAGTCATTAAGTATAGTTTAACAGCTTCTACTGGAATACCTTTTGAAAAATAGTAACTAACTGCTGCTTCAGGATCTTTTCTCTTAGATAGCTTTCTTTTATTACCATCTTCTTCTTTCATTAAAGGTGATAAATGTGCATATTTTGGTGCTTTAAAACCTAATGTTTTAAATAAATCAATATGTACTGGTAAACTACTTACCCATTCATCTCCTCTAATAACATGAGTCGTATGCATTAAATGATCATCAATAGCGTGGGCAAAATGATAAGTTGGAAGACCATCACTTTTAATTATAATTATATCTATATCATTTTCTGGAAATTCTATATCACCTTTTACTAAATCTTTTATTTTGATTTTTCTATCAAAATTTCCTGATGATTTTAATCTAATTATATATGGTTCTTTATTTTTTATTTTTTCTATTACATCTTCTCTATTTAATTTACGACATTTAGCTGATAATCCATAGTAACCAATTCTTCTTTTAGTTTCTTCTTGTTTTGTTCTAATTTCATTTAACTCTTCTTCACTACAAAAACATGGATATGCTTTACCTTCTTCTATTAATTTTCTAGCAAATGCTTGATATATATCTTTTCTTTTAGATTGAATATAAGGTCCATATTCACCTATTTCTTCATCTCTTGAAATAGCACCTTCATCAAATGAAATATCAAAGTTTTTTAAATCAGAAACGATTCCTTCTATTCCATTTTCTACTTCTCTTTTTTGATCAGTATCTTCAATTCTAAGGTAAAATACACCATTTGTATCATGAGCTGCTTTTCTAGCTATAAATGCTGCTAGTAAAGATCCCATGTGTACAAATCCTGTAGGAGATGGAGCAAAACGAGTTACAACACATTTTTCATCCAAATTTCTTGGTTTATATAGATTTTCGTAATATTCTGCATCATGTTCTACGTTTGGTAATAACATTTCTGCGTATTCTTTATTTGTCATATAATCACTCTTCCATATTATGGCTGCCCAAGTAGGATTCGAACCTACGAATGTCGGAGTCAGAGTCCGATGCCTTACCGCTTGGCTATTGGGCAATGCATATATATTATACTATTAATTGTTTTTAATTTACAAGTTATTTTCAAAAATCTATATATTTTTTTATTATAAAAAGGTCAATTGACCTTTTTATAATCTATATTTTGTATACTTTTAACTTATTAATAATCAAATTATCGTATTTATTTTAATTAGATAATTAAATAACAATTTAATGTTTTATTTTTATATATTTTTTTACAAAATCTGTATCAATTTTTGATTTTGTTTTTTCTAATACAATAGGCAAATCTAAGTTATATGCTTCATTCAAAAAAATAATTTGCGCTAGTTTAATATTATCATTAGAACAAGTCAAAAGGCATTTAAAATGATCACGGGATATTTTTTCAAATATATGACACTCGCCTTCGATTCCTGATGTTCTTATAGGATATGAAGTATCACTAAATAAAGATTTGTCAAAAGGATTATTAAATTCAAGCTTAATTTGGTGATTTACTTGCATATTGTCATCTAAAATAATTGTCCCTGTCTTCTTGTATTGTTGATATGCCGGTGAATTTATTTGAGCAACACTAATATAATATTTTCCATTAGCCATTCCATATGATAAACGTTTTCCATAAAATGCTGATGTTATTGCTTCATCATGAAAAATTTTATTCAAATTTTCAATAGAGCTTGTAGTATGAGAAAAATAATTTTCAGGAATAATATAATCATTTGAATTTAGTTGTTTTAAATAATCATTTATTACTTCTTCATCTACTACTATATTTTTTTGATTTAAAATATAATCAACATTGAATTTTGGAATATAAATATTTATATTCTTTAATTCTATTTGTTTTTCTAAAGAAATATGTTTTTTTACTTCATAGAACAATCTTTTATCATTATTATCATAATAAAAATCATATGTTCCATTATTCTTGTTCCCAATGAACCAATCTTCACCAACATAACCAGATACATAATTATTTTTGATTTTTTTATATTTCATATTATTTTGTAGACAATAATCATAGTAGATTGAATTAATTTTTACTTCTATTTCTTTATTTGACAAATCACTAAATCTTTGAACTTTCTTCCTTTCATATAAGTAAATTGGTTCAACATCTACCGTATCTAGATTTTCGTTGTAATCGCCATATAATATTACTTGTTTTTCACTTGAATCTTTTAGATAAAGTTCTTTTTCACTATTTGGTTTAAACAATTTTTTATTTAAGTTATTTAAAGATTGTAAATTATCTATATATTTATTTTTTATATCTTTTTCGTTTCTTCCTATTAAGACAATTTTTATTCCTTTTCCTTGTTCTTGCTTTGTTTTTTCTACTATTTGTTTTGCTGCTTGTAAGTATATCTCATATATTACTTTTTCATAGTCTTTTATATTTTCTATTTCATCTGTTATTTCTATGTTATCAAAGCATAATACATCTCCACATCTCCAAACCCAACTATAAGCAACTATTTGGTCATTATTAATTATTTGAAAAAAACGACCATTTGGATTTAATGCTCCATGTTCCAAGCAACTTTTTGCCTTTCCGTTTGGTGTTAAACAACTTGATGATTTTATATTTTGTGGTAATAAATAATTACCATTCCCTACACCATTTGAAATTATTTTTTTATCATGTAAATCTACTAATCCATATTTTATTTTATTATATTTTCCATCACAGTTTGGAATGGATGATGTTAATCTTTTTCTATATTCATTATATAATTTTATTCCTTCTAATTTTTCTATAAATGGTTCCCCTTTTACTATCTTATCTAGCTGTTCTAAATTTTCTTTTATATGAACATTAGATGGAATTAGAAAAATATCGATAGATTCCATAATTTTTTTCAAATTTGTTATCGTTATTTTTTTATTTTTTAATTTTATCAATTTATCAAGCGCTAACATATAATTTGAAATTGAATATTTAGTATCTAATTCTTCTATATTACTTGATCGTATTAAATATTGAAATTTTTCAATATATTCAGGAGACCTATCTTTTAAATTAAGCGCCACTTCATTTAAATCAAATTTAATTAATTTTAAAATTACATCATAATCTAAAATATTAAGCAACATAATAACACTTTGTTTTAAAGTAGCACTAAAACTATTACATAAATTAATTACTTGTCTATATTGTTTCACATTATAGTTTTCAACATATTCTATTGGAACATCTAATATATTTATGTATTCATTACTTTTATAGCAATTAATTAGGCTCTTTTTATTATTTAGTAAAACCAATTTATTAACGCAATTTTCTTTTATTGCTCTTCTAAATAGTTTTTCTACACAATTGAATTCCTCAATAGTAAAATTATCTTTATAATTATTTATAAATTCTTTAAGGAACAATTTAAAACATGCTAAATATAAATCATCATTTTTATTGCTTGATTTAGATAGTTTTTTTATAGCATTGGTATAAAATATATTATAAAAAGAACACAATTTATTGATATAATAAATAGATTTTGTAAATTCTTTTAAAGTTATCATTGTTATTTTTTTATTTTTTAATTTTATCAATTTATCAAACACTGTTATATAATTCATTAATGAAACATTATCAAATTTATCTTCTGATTTGATTGATCGTATTAAGTATTGAAATTCTTCAATATATTCAATAGACTTATCTTTTAGATGAAATGCAATTTCATTTAAACCAAATTCGATTAATTTTAAAATTACATCATAATCTAAAATATTAAGTAATATAATAACACTTTGCTTTAAAGTATCACTAGTATTTATATAATAATCAGCAAAACTAATTATATTTTTCTTTGAAATATCACTAGTATTTATATAATATTCATTACATAAATTAACTATTTGTCTATATTGATTTACATTATAATTTTTAATGTATTCGATTGGAATATCTAATTCATCTATGTATTCATTACTTTTATAATAATGAATTAAACTTTGTCTATTTTTCAGTTTTAAGAGTTCAAAAACATTATTTCTTTTTATTGCTCTTTTAAATAATATCTCTAAATAGTTTATATCTTGAAAAGTAATTTGGTCTTCATAATTACTTGTAAATTCTTTAAGAAATAATTTAAAACAGGATAAAAATAAACAATTATATTTATTATCATTATATACTTTTTTTGATAGTATTTGCATTGTATTCATAAATTCAAAACTATAAATAGAATCTAAATTTTTAATTTGTATTTTATCCCTTCTATAAATTTTTTCAACGAATTCTAGCACAGCTTTATTTTCTAATTTTTCTTCACTAAATTCGGTATTAAAATACTTTTTTAAAAACATGTTTTGGATTACATTAAAATTATTATAATTTTGGCCTTTTAGACTATTTAATATATAATATGATTCAGTAAAATTATTGTTTTTTATTTTTATTAGTTTGTTATCAATAAAAAGTTTAATATCATTTTCAAAATATTTATATAAAGTTGAAGCATTTCTTAAATCAATACCAAATATGTTTAAATTATATTTTTTATCTTTAATAGACATTTTATAATCTAATGATTTAGTTGTATTGATATATTTAATAAATTCATCATTTGAAAGAAATATAATTTTTCTTATTTCTTGTCTTAAATTTTTATAGTTTTTTCTTATTATGTCTTCAACTACATTAACATCATTTACATATATGCATAAAGATACTAAATCTCTTGGACATATTTCGTTTTTATATATATTTAGTATCTTTTTAAAGTAATTAGCAATTGTCATTTCTTGCTTAGTATTTATCTTTTGATATTTAGAAATATCAAATTCTAATATTTGTATTATATAATATGGTGAAATTTGTGGTTGATCTTTAATGATTTTACCTAAATAATCTATAAATGCATCATAATTAGTAATATTTTGCAAATCTAATTTCATTAAATTTTTTTGATTATAATTTTCATTCATTGTTTTATTTTCACCATCTATTTCGTAATTTATATTTTTTTAATTCATAACTGACTGCTGAATCAACTATATCTTTTAATTCTTCTTCTTTAAAGTATTTTGAATTTAAGTCTAATATTTTGCGAATACAATTTATAAATTCACTTGGATGGTAAAAAACACTATAATAAAGGCTATTTGATATATCAATTCTAGATTCTGCAATATATTTAAATTCATTAACTGCCTCTTGATATTTATTACTATGCTCTCTACATATATAATAAATATGTTCACTCATTTTATCAATATAGTCACTTATTGTCTCCAACGTTGATCTTATTTCATATAATTCATGTAAATTGTACTTCGAATAATTCAAATTTATTTTGTTGAAAATTTCACTTTTAATAATTCTTCTAATTTCAATTATTGTATTCACTAGATCAATATTACTAAGTACCTCTTTCCCTTGTAAATCACTAAATTCATGACCTTTAAATTTTGCTATTTCACGCAATATTTCATCTCTATTTGAAAGAGTGTATTCATTTTTTATTTTATAAATTAATTCCTCTATTTGCATCTGTGGTTTTACTTGGATTTTTTCTTTTGGTGTATTTTCTTGGGGTTTTTGTATTTCTTCTTTTGGTGTATTTTCTTGGGGTTTTTGTATTTCTTCTTTTGGTGTATTTTCTTGGGGTTTTTGTATTTCTTTTTTTAGTATATTTTCTTGGGGTTTTTGTATTTCTTCTTTTGGTATATTTTCTTGGGGTTTTTGTATTTCTTTTTTTGGTATATTTTCTTGGGGTTTTTGTATTTCTTTTTTTGGTATATTTTCTTGGGGTTTTTGTATTTCTTCTTTTGGTTTATTTTCTTGGGTTTTTTGTATTTCTTTTTTTGGTGTATTTTTTAATCTAATTTTTTCTATTTCATTTTTAAAAACTTGTTCTTCTTTTTTTAATCTTTTATACCAAAAACCATCTTTCGATATAATTTCAGCTTCTTTTTGATATAAATCAAATGCTTTTAATAAATCATTACCATTATTATCTTTGCATTCTATATCAAAATTCGGACCTAAAGCATTTAATATAGGAACTATTTCCCCTTCATATATTTCGCTTGCTATAGCAGTATGAATAATGCTATCACCATCGGCATCTTTTGTATTAACATCTAAATTATATTGTTTTGCAATATTTATTAATTTTACAATAAAATCGGTTGAATAAGAATAATCATTATTATTTATTTCATCTGTATAGCCATATAAAGCTAACTGAATAAAATTATATCCTGTAGATTTACCTTTATAATTTACATTGTAACCTAGTTTTAAAATCAATTCTATAAATTTTAAAACCTTTTCTTCCTCAAACTTATTTTCTATAGCAGCATGTAATAGATTGCCATATTCATTTGTATCTCCTTTAGAATATAACTTTTTTATTTCTTCAACAGTAATTGATTCTATTGGAAGCTTAAAAAAATTTTGAACTTCTGTGTTTAATTTTGTTTGCATATATATCTCCTTACATTTTTTGATTAATTTTGACTAATATTATATCACACACTATGTAAATAGTAAATTTATTAATTATTATATAATATCAGTTCATTTATCAAATTTATTGTTCACCAACACTATTTGACAAAGAACTAAATAAAAAGTAACATTTTTTGTTACTTAATATTTAATTTATTAATTTGTTCTTGAAAATTATCTGATGAAGTTATAAAACTACCTACTACAGCTATATCAGTATCAATAGTTGATATATTATTATCTTTAATACCACCATCTACCTCTATTACAAAATTATATTTTTGTTGTAATAATCTAGCTTGTTTTAATTTGTTTGACACATCTATATAAAATTGACCACCTAATCCAGGAACTACACTCATTATTAATAATAAATCAATTTTATCTAAATATTTTATTATTTCATCAATATCAGTATCTGGATTTATAGCTAATCCTACTTTAATATTCTTTGATTTTATTAAATTAATTGATTCTAATAAATTGTTTTTAATTTCATAATGAATTGTTATATTATTTGGATTTAATTTACTATATTTTTCAATATAAGATATTGTATCTTCTACCATTAAATGAATATCTAATGATTTATTAGTTTCATTATCATTTATAAAGTCAAACATATCACTTTCATTATTTACAAATTTACCATCCATTATATCTAAGTGTATATAATTTGTTGTTGTATTATTTAATTTATCTAAATTTTCTTTATCTTTTTTCATATTTAAAATAGATGTTGATAGTTTCATATTGTCACCCCTCTATAAAATGAATGTAATTTTCATAACGACTTTTTAATATTTCATTATTTTTAATAGCATCTTTTACAGCACATTCATCTTCTTTATTATGCATACAATCCCTATATTTACAATTTTCTTTATAATTTTCAAATTCAATAAAATTATCCCTTATATCAGATGCTTTCATATCATAAAAATTTAAACTTGAAAAGCCTGGAGTATCAGCTACTAATCCATCATATAAAGGTATTAATTCTACATGTCTAGTTGTGTGTTTACCTCTACCTAATGCATAAGATATTTGATTTGTTTTAATATTTAATGAAGTATCAATATTATTCATTAATGTTGATTTACCAGCTCCACTTTGACCTGTAAATACCGTTATTTTATCTTTAAATATTTTTCTAATATTTTCTAAATCTGTATTTATAAATACTTGATATCCTATTTTTTTATAATAATCAATTATATTATTTATTTCTTCTACCTTTTCTAATAAATCTAATTTAGTAAAACATATAATAGGTTTAATATTATGAAATTCTATTATAGCTATCAATTTATCTAATAAATTTAAATCTAAATTTGGATCCTTAACGCTAGTTATTATTACTGCTTGATCTATATTAGAAACAGGTGGTCTTAATAATTCATTTTTCCTAGGTTTAATATCTAAAATATAATTATTTATTTCATCAAATTCTACAATATCACCAACTAACGGTGTTATATTTAAATTTCTAAATTTACCTCTACTTTTACAAACATAAAGTTTGTTATTTGTTAGTACAGTATAATCATTACTAATATTTTTTATTATTTTTCCTTGCATTATTCTTTATCCGTTTTACTTTCTGTTTCTTTAGTATCTTCTTTAGTAGTATCATCTACTTTAGTATCTGCTTTATCATCTGTTTTTGTATCTGTCTTAGTATCAGTTTCATTTTTATCATCTGTTTTTGTATCATCTTTTGGTGGTTCTACAATAGTTACTTTTTTAGCTACTTCTATTCTAAGTGTTACACCACTCATTACTTTAGTACCTGCTGCTCTACTTTGTGAAAGAATTGTTCCTTCTGCTTTTTCATTTGTTTCTTTATATGTTATATTTAATGATATTCCATTATCTTCACAAAACTTTCTAACACCATCTACTGAATAGTCTTCTTTAACAAAATCAGGATAAGTAGTTATAATTTTTACAACTTTAAAAATTATTGTATGGCCTTTTTTTAATATTGTTCCAGCCCCCTTATCTTGTGAAATAATTATTCCATCTTCTACCTCGTCATCTTTTGAATGTTCTTCATAATTAACAATTACATTTATACCTGATGCTTCTAATGAAGGTTTTATTTCTTCTATATTTTTATCTTTGTAATCTTGGATTTCTATACCATCTATTCCACTAGATACAGTAAGTGTTACTAAAGTACCTTTTTTAACACTTCTTCCAACTGTAGGATTAGTACTTATAACCATATCTTCTGGAATTGAATTACTATATTCATATATAACATCAGTAGCTACTTCAAAACCAGCATTTTTTAGAGTTTCTTCAGCATTTACTATAGTCATTCCTGATACATTTGGAACTGTAATATCTGGATCTTTAGTAGATTTAGGTAATACTAATAATAGTATACATGTTACAATTATTCCTACAAATAAAACTACTGCTGAAACTATTAAAGCAATTATACCTTTTTTGTTTTCTTTCTTTTCTACTTCTTCTTGCTTTTTTTCATTTTTCTTTTCTCTTGTTACCTTTTTTTCTTCTTCAAATTCAGGATATGGATATACATATTTAGGTTCTTTTAATCTTGATTCATCTAAACATGTTGTTAAATCTTCATACATTTGTCTAGCACTTTCATATCTATTTTTTGGATTTTTAGCGCTTGCTTTTAGTATTATATTTTCGACACTTTGTGGTATATTTGGATTTTGTTCAACTATTGAAGGAATTGGTTCTTTCATTTGTTTTATAGCTATTTCTACAGCTGAATCACCTTTGAATGGTAAATTACCTGTTATTAATTCATACATCAATATACCTAATGAATATATATCACTTTTAATAGTTGCCCCTGTTCCATTTGCTTGTTCAGGAGGTAAATAGTGAACTGAACCCATTACTGAATTTGTTTGAGTTAATTCATTGCTGTTTAAAGCCATAGCTATACCAAAATCAGTTATTTTTACTCTTCCATCATCTAATATTAACACATTTTGAGGTTTAATATCCCTATGAATAATATAACTATCATGAGCACATGCTATTGCGCTTGTTAATTGTAACATTATATCAATTACTTCTGATAAAGTAAGTGCTCCTCTTCTTTTTATTAAATTTTTTAAAGTTACACCCTCAACATATTCCATTACAATAAAATATCTTCCATCATCTTCACCTACATCATACATTTCTACAATGTTTGGATGACTTAAAGAACTAGCAGATATAGCTTCTCTTTGAAATTTTCTTACAAATTTTTCATCTTCAGCTAGATCTCCTCTTAATATTTTTACTGCTACATTTCTATCTAATATTGTGTCATAAGCTAAATAAACATTAGCCATTCCACCTTCACCGATAGTTCTTATTATTTGATATCTATCATTTATTTTTTGACCTCTAACTATCATTTTCCCACTAACCTTTCAATTCTAAATACGCAACTGATATATTATCATTACCACCACGATTATTGCATTTAAATATTATTTTTTTTACCTTTTCTTCTACATCAGCTTTATCATTTATTACTTTCTCAATTATTGCTTGATCTAACATATTAGTTACACCATCACTACATAAAAATATTCCATCAACATCCTTTTCTACATCAAATATATCCATTTCTACATTTGTTATAGCCCCTAATGCTTTCATTAAAACATTTTTCTTTGGATGATCTTTTGCTTCTTCTTCAGTTAATTCACCTGATTTTACTAATAAATTTACTAAAGTATGATCGGTTGTAATCTTATGTAACTTTTTGTTTTTTATAACAAATCCACTTGAATCTCCAATATTACCAATTAGTAAAAAATTATTTGTTAGGATTGCTGTTACTAAAGTTGTTCCCATACCTGTACTTTCTGGATGTTCATCGGTATATTTATATATTAAAACATTTATTTCACTTACTGTTTCTTGTAACCAGTTTATAGCATCTTCCTTATTACCTACTGAAGCTACTTCTTTAAATCTTTTTCCTAGATGTGTTATAGCAATTGATGAAGCAACTTCTCCAGCATTGTGTCCTCCCATACCATCTGCTACAGCAAGTAGTATTTCTTTATTATAATTTTCTACAATTACAACACTGTCTTCATTATGATCTCTTACTTTTCCAACATCTGTTAAATAATAATAATCCATTATAATCCTCCTTCATACTTACTTCTAAGTTGACCACAAGCAGCATCTACTGTACCACCAAATTCTCTTCTTATTGTTACACTTATATTATTCTTTTTAAGAATATCATAAAATTTCATTATATCATCTTCACTACTTCTTTTAAATTCTATATGACTTGTCTCATTATATGGAATTAAGTTTACATAGGCATTCATACCTTTAATTAATTTAGCTAATTCTAAAGCACACTTTTCTGTATCATTTATACCACTTAGTAATATATATTCAAAAGTTAATCTTCTATTTGTTTTTTTTATATATTCTTTTAAAGTTGGTATCAATATTTCTAATGGATATGCTTTATTTATTGGCATTAATTTATTTCTTATTTCATTATTTGGAGCATGTAAAGATATAGCTAAATTTATTTGTTTTCCAAAATTCATAAATTCTTTTATTTTTGGTACTACTCCACAAGTTGATACAGTTATATGTCTAGCTCCTATATCCATTCCTTTTCCTGAATTTATTATATCTATAAAATCCATTACATTATCATAGTTATCAAAAGGTTCTCCTATTCCCATTAATACTACATGAGATATTTTAATATTACATATTTTTTCTATATTTAAAAGTTGTAATACCATTTCATATGTTTCTAGGTTTCTAACTTTTTTTAGTCTTCCACTTTCACAAAAAGCACAACTCATATTACATCCTACTTGACTAGATACACATACACTATTACCATAATCATGTTTCATAAGTACTGCTTCTACATATCTTTTATCATTTAGTTCAAATAGGAATTTAATTACATCTTTTCCCTCTTTTTTATCTACTAATTTAATATTATTAAAATTAAAGTCTTTATTTAATAATTCAATTTGTTCCTTTTTTATATTAGTCATTTCTTCAAATGATTGTACTCTTTTTTTATACAACCATTCAAAAACTTGGACAGCTTTAAATTTTTGATATCCAATATTGGTAAAATATTCTTCTAATTTTTGTAATGTCATTCCATATATATTTTTCATACTTTCACCTATTTAATTATATCAAAAAAAATGATATACATAAATATCATTTTAATTAAATATTTTATTTTTTTGCTTTTTCTAACATATATGTAAATAATTTTCTTAATTCTGTTTTTTCTTTTGGATTCATATGTACAAAATTTAGTTTTAGTTGATATCCACTATCAAATGATAACAATATTGAACCTGATGTTAGATTAAACAGTATAGCACCACTTGATATAGAACTATATGGTATTATATGAATTTTTTTATTATTCCATATTGGATTAACATCAAATAGTATCATTCTCTCATCAGTAAATATACCTTTATCTCTAGCTGTTTTATATGCTTTATATATTTTTTCATTTTCTTTTAAATAATCTGTTACATATGTAGGAAGGGCTGTTTTATCAATTTCTTTATTAAAATTAAAATATTTTGTTAATTCCTTATATTTAATATAAGCCATATTATCACCTATATATAATTTTAAGGAATTAATAAAAAAATATCAAGATTTAACTTGATATTTTACAATTATTTACATTTATGTAATTTATTGAATGATTCATAGTAAGCTACTGTTATTTCTTGATTTCCAATAGCATATGTAATATTAATTTTTTTATTAGCAATTGTTGTATTATTGTTTACTAAAGTAAAGTAATCACTTCTACTCATTGAATAAGTATCATGTGAATTTTTATTTAAATTAATTGTATTTAACACTTTATTATTTTTTGTTACCTTAATACTTTTAATATTTACATCATTTGCTAAATTACTGAAAATAATTTTATATTCAGTTTTCTTTAAACTTATTTTTTCTTTTAAAGTAGCTTCAACAGAATTTACTTTTGATTGTAATTGTTCTTTTGAATATTCTACTACATAGTTATAAGTTACTTGTTTATTTTTATAACTATAAGTAATAGATTTATTTCCTACTGTTTTTGAATCAAAGTTTTTATTTACTGTATAATCATTTTTAGTTAATACTTTATTTTTTGTTGTATCATTATATACGGCTGTTATAGTTAATGCTTTCATATTTGAATTTACAGTATATACATCATTATTTGATGATATAGTAAGATTAACTAAAACAACATCTTGTAATGCATTTAAAGCATTGTTTATTTTTTCTATAGCTTCTTCTATTCCTTCTATAGTAGTTGGCATAGAATTTTTTATTTCTGATACTGTATTAATTAAATCTTGATATGTATCATTTGTTTTTGTATCTTCGTAAATTGTATAATCTCTATCTAATAGTTCATTTAATTCTCTTTTTTTATCATTTAGATAAGCTTCACTATCAAATACTTTTTCACAATCTATATGGAATCCATCTTTTTCATGTTTTAATATATAACATTCATATGAATAATATTTTTCATTTAATTGTGGTAAAGATGATTCACCGCCAATTATATATGAAGCTATATTTTCAGTAGCTATAATTACTCTTTGTGCTTCTACATATTGTCTTACTTTTTCTACTATTAGGTTTACTTCACCTATTTTATGATAATTATTAGTTTTCAAATTTGTTTTTTCATTAGGTCTAGTTACACCATCGTTTAATGCGAATACTGTTGCTTTTATTTCTGTAATTTTATCTACTACATTAATAGTACGAGTTACAGAAGATGTATTACCTTCAGTATCTGTTACTGTATAAGTAATTGCATATTGTCCTGCTTTACTATAATCAACTTGATTAGTTGGGATATTATTTAATGTAATAGAAGTTACTACTTTTGATGTAATATCTCCATTGAAGTTATCCATTGCACTATATCCTGCTTCTTCATATTCACTAGTATAAGTTAAATCTACATTTATAGTAGTTTCTCCATTTAAAGTTATAACTGGAGCTGTTGTATCTAAGTTAGCTGTTAAAATCATTGATTTATTATAAGTTAACTCTTCTTTTAAATTTACTTCATTTTCTGAAATTGTTGATATAACATTACCATCTTCATCTGTCCAAATTACAGCAACTTTTGTTCCATTAATATATACATCTTTTAATTCAACATTATTTTTGCCATTGTATGTTGTTGATATTTGTTCTTTTGTACCATCTATAAATGTGGCATTTTCTGAATTAATGTTGTATGTAATAGTTACTGTATTTTTATTTAAAGCTTCTTCATCTATTATTTCTTTTACATCAATACGGAAACCTTCATTTTTAGAATATGTTAATTTAGAATAATTATATTTATAATTTAATTTATCTAAAGTTGGTAATTTATCTTTTGATAAAGATATTATTTTGTTTTCTTCTGTTGTTAAAACTGTATCAATATTATTTGTTATTGTATCTATTATTTCATCATTAATATTTAATTCTACAGTACTTATTAAAGTTTCATTATAAACATTAGCTTGAACTCTTGTTATGTTATAGTTTGCTTTTATTTCTAAATTACTAGTAACATTTGTATATTCTTTATCCCAAGTTGTAAATGAATATGTTATTCCATTTTTAACGATATTTTCTACTACTGGAGCATTAGCAGTTTCTCCATATAATACTTTTTCTTCTTTTAGTAATTCACCATTTAAATCGATGAATTTTACAGTATATTTTGTTTCCTTTAAAGTTAGGATAGAATCTATTTTTGATTTTCCTTCTTCTAATATTTTTTCTATATCATTTTTTTCTTCATTGATTTTATTTATTGTTTCTTTTTTTATTTCATCAACTTTATTTTGATTTTCTTCTGAATATGATTCATCTTTTTTATAGTTTTTTATTTCTTCTATTGCTTTATTTTTTAAGTCTTCTAATTCTTCTTGATTTTTTAAATTATCTAAAGTTTTTTTTGTTATAGTTACAATTATATCGATATTTTCTTTAGAAATAACTGAATCTATCATGTTATATGCTTCATTTAATAATTTTTCAGCTAGCTTACTATATGATTCATTAAAGTTTTTAGAATCACTGTATTTTTTTAATTCTTGTTTAGCTAATTTTTTATATTCATCTAAATCTAATTCATCTTTTATTTTGTCTAATTCTTTTTTAGTATTTTCTACTATATTATTTATTTCTTCTTCACTTGTAGCATTATTTATATTGTTTATTGCTTCATTTACTAAGTTTTTAGATTTTTCATCTTCTTGTAAATTTTTAGCCTCTTGATAGTTTTTAATTTCTTCTATTGCTTTTGTTTTTATTTGTTCTAAATCTAATTCATCTTTTATTTTGTCTAATTCTTTTTTAGTATTTTCTACTATATTATTTATTTCTTCTTCACTTGTAGCATTATTTATATTGTTTATTGCTTCATTTACTAAGTTTTTAGATTTTTCATCTTCTTGTAAATTTTTAGCCTCTTGATAGTTTTTAATTTCTTCTATCGCTTTTGTTTTTATTTGTTCTAAATTATTTTGATTATCATTTTGGTTTAAATTATCTTGTTGTGGTGCATTAACTACAACTGGATTTGGATTCACAACAGGTTGTGGTGTTGTATCATTGTTATCTTTAATTTCTTCTGTATTTTTTGTTTCTTCTACTATCGGTTGTTTTACCTCTTGTTGTGGTGAACCTCCATCATTTCCTTCAACTTTTTCATTTGGATTGGCAAATGTGAATGTGAATAAACCAATTATGATAAAAAGCGCGATACCAAATATTCTTTTCTTATTCATATATTTTCTCCCCTCAAATAAAAAGCATTTATACAAATGTATAAATGCAGCTGACAACCATAATTCGAAAATCTTAGGCTCTAAAGCTTTGCGTCATTATCTTTCAATAACTTTGCCAAAAATATATAATAAATGCTTTTCTTACACCATTCTATATTATTTTATTCAATTTGTCTAGTAAATTTAACAAATTTTATTTAATAATTTTAATTTTATTAAATGGCCAAATTCTAATCCAAGCTTTACCTATTATTTCTGATTTGGAAATTAATCCATAATCTCTACTATCTTGTGAATTTTCTCTATTATCTCCTAATACTAAATACATGTCATTAGGTATTATGTCATATCCTAAATCTTTTATACTAAAATCATTAGTTTTTATATTTGAATCTATAAAAGGTTCTTTATAAGTTACACCATTTATGACAACATAATTATCTTTGTACTCTACTACTTCACCAGGAAGTCCTACAACTCTTTTAATCATGTATTTTTCGTTTTTTGATAGAACAATAATATCATTACGGGCTACATCTTTTAATCTATATATAAGCTTATTTACAATAATTATGTTTCCTTCTTCTAAGGTTGAATTCATTGATGGCCCTACTACTTGTTGTAAACCTACAACAAAAATCAAAAGTAAAAGAACTACTACTATTACAAAAATATATTTAGAAGTATCTCTTATGAATTCTGTTATATTTCTTAAATCCATATTATATGCTCATTAATTCTTTTTCTTTTTCAGAGATAATTTCTTCTACTTTTTTATTGAATTTTTGAATTAATTCTTGTACTTCATCTTGTCCTGATTTTATTTCATCTTCTGTTATTTCTAGTTTTTTAATATCATTATTTGCATCTTGTCTTACATTTCTTAAAGCTATTTTAGCTTCTTCACCAATAGCTTTTGATTGCTTTACATATTCTCTTCTTGTTTCTTCTGTCATAGCAGGAATATTTAATATTACAACTTCACCATTGTTATTTGGTGTTATACCAATATTAGCAGCTAATATTGCTTTTTCTATTAATCCAATACTTGATCTATCAAATGGTTTTACTTGTAACATTCTAGCTTCTGGAACTGATATAGTAGCCAATGATTTAAGTGGTGTATCAACTCCATAGTATGATACCATTATACCATCTAACATTGCAGGATTAGCTCTACCTGCTCTTATATTTAGTAATCTTTTTTGTAAATTATCAATTGCACTTTCCATGCGAGTTTCTGTTTCTAATAAAATTTCATCCATATATTTTTTTCCTTTCAAATTTTGCAATATAATTGTATCACATTTTGTAAAGTTTTTTCAACATAAAAAGAAAATAAGTAATTTGTTTGACACGTATGAAACTATATTACTATTTTATATTATTAATTTATGAAAAAAAGATACTTTTTGCAAGTACCTTTTATCCATTAATTTGTTTTGCTACTTCTTCAGCAAAATTTTCTTCTTTCTTTTCCATTCCTTCACCAACTTCGAAACGGATCATGTTAACAATTGTTCCACCATTATTTTGTACAAATTGTCCTACTGTTTCTTTATTTTCTGCTTTAACGAAAATTTGATTTTCTAAGCATACTTCTTCATAGTATTTTTTTACTTTTCCAACTAATATAGATTCTATTCTTTCTTCAGGTTTTCCTTCATTAATTAGTTGTTCTCTTATAATTGCTTTTTCTTTTTCTAATACATCTGTTGGTACATTAGTTGATTTAACATAAAGTGGTCTCATAGCTGCAGCATGCATAGCTACATCTTTTGCTACTTCACTAGATGCATTATCTACTAAAGTTAAAACTGCAATTCTACCACCCATATGAATATATTCACCGAATGATTCTGAATCAGTTTTTTCTATTTTAGCAAATCTTCTTAATGATAATTTTTCACCAATAGTTGCTGTTTTAGAAATTATTAATTCACTTACAGTTTCTTCTGAGTCTACTGCTTTTTCATTTAATAATTCTTCAGTAGTTGTAGCATTACTATTTAAAATTGTTTTTAAAATAGTTTGTACTAATGATTTAAATTCTTCATTTTTAGCAACAAAGTCTGTTTCTGAATTTACTTCAACGATAGCTGCTTTATTTCCTTCTACTAATATAGAAGCTAATCCTTCAGCAGCAATTCTATCAGCTTTTTTAGCAGCTTTTGAAATACCTTTTTCTCTTAACCAATCTATTGCTTCATCAATATTACCATTAGTTGCTTCTAGAGCTTTTTTGCAATCTAACATACCAGCTCCACTTTTTTCTCTTAGTTCTTTTACTAAACTAGCACTAATCATGTTATATCCTCCTTTTATATTAACATAATATATGTAATTAACTTAAATAGGCTTTTCAACAAAATTAATGGAAAGAATATGACTAAACATATTCTTTCTTATATATAAATTTTAAATTATTTTAAAGCGTCTAATAATTCGGCTTTTTTCATAGTAGAATATCCTTTGATATCTTTTTCTTTAGCTAATTCTCTTAATTCAGCTACAGTCATTTTATCTAAAGATACTTCTTCTTTTTTTTCTTCTTTTTTAACTTCTTCAGTTTTTACTTCTTTTTTTTCATTTTTCTTGAAACTTTTTTCTTTATTTTCAAATTTATTTGGTTTAAAGTTTTTATTTTCTTTTCTTCTATCTTCTCTTTTTTTAACTGTTTCTAAAGCTTTTTCCATAATATTAACATCTTTTTCATCTTCTTTAGTATAATCTACTAATTTTCCACCATTAGCTTCTACGATAGCATTTGCCATAACACCAGTAATTAATTTAACTGCACGAATTGCATCATCATTACCTGGAATTACATAATCTACCATATCTGGATCACAGTTAGTATCTACGATACCAAATACTGGAATTCCTAATCTTCTAGCTTCACGGATTGCAATGTATTCTTTAGATGGATCTACGATAAACATAGCTTGTGGTAATTTGTACATATCTCTAATACCACATAAAATTTTATTTAATTTTTCGTATTCTTTTTTGATTCCAATTACTTCTTTTTTAGGTAATTTATCAAAAGTACCATCTTTTTCCATTTTTTCGATTTCTTCTAATCTTTTAACTCTTCTTCTAATTGTTTTGAAGTTTGTTAAAGTTCCACCTAACCATCTTTCTGAAACATAATAAGAGTTTGAACGAATTGCTTCTTCTTTAATAGCTTCACTAGCTTGTTTTCTAGTTCCAACGAAAATAACTTTTCCACCATTAGCTGCTATATTTTTTAAAGCTGCATATGCTTCTTCTATTTTATCAGCTGTTTTCTTTAAATCGATAATATAAATTTCATCTCTTGATGTATAAATATATTCTTTCATTTTTGGGTTCCATCTTTTAGTTTGATGACCAAAGTGAACACCAGTTTCAAGTAAATAACTCATTGACACTACTGCCATTTTTATTCCTCCTTTTGTTATTAACTTCCATTATTTCGAACTTACACCACTTAAAATTAAGCACACGATATAAGAATCCATAATGTGACAATTGAAAAGCCAACCATAGTATATCAAAATTATTATGAATTTACAAGAAAAATATATTCTTTTAAAAGAAAAAAATGACTCATATTGCTTATTTCATTGAAAGCTAAAATTATGTTTATTAAAGTATTTGTGATTTATTTATTGCACAATAAAAGAAGACTATTTTATTTTCAATTTAATTTTTAGTCTTCTTTTTCATTTATTATTAGTTATGTTAAGTGTCTTTACTTATATGTTTTGACATTATCATTTAATTTTATATCTGTTTCACTGCCATATTCTTTTTGTAAACTATTAATATATTCTTTTAGTTTTTCTAAATTATTTATTTCATCTAATTTTTTTGAATGTGTTTTAGATTGTTCTACTTCATCATTTTGTACTCTTTGTATTCTCATTAATTGGATTTGTTCTTCTACACTTTTTGTTTCTAATATATTTCGATTTGTTGCTATTTCTAATGCTTTGTAATCATATTCACAATCTTTTAATGCTTTTATTAATTGGATTTGTTCTTCTACACTTTTTGTTTCTAATATATTTCGATTTGTTGCTATTTCTAATGCTTTGTAATCATATTCACAATCTTTTAATTCTTTCATTAATCGGATTTGTTCTTCTATAGTTCTTCTTTCTAATACAGCTTTACTTGTTGCTATCTTTAAAGCACTGTAATTAAATTTATAATCTTTTAATGCTTCCATTAATCGGATTTGTTCTTCTATAGTTCTTCTTTTTAATACATCTTCATTTGTTGCTATCTTTAAAGCACTGTAATTAAATTTATAATCTTTTAATGCTTTCATTAATCGGATTTGTTCTTTTACAGTTCTTCTTTTTAATACATCATCATTTATTGCTATCTTTAAAGCATTATCTTCATATTCACACTCTTTTAATTCTTTCATTAATCGAATTTGTTCTTCTATAGTTCTTCTTTCTAATACATTTCGATTTCCTGCTAAAATTGAAGCATTGTAATTTAATTCATAATATTTTAATGCTTCCATTAATCGGATTTGTTCTTCTATAGTTCTTCTTTCTAATACAGCTCCACTTATTGCTATATTTAATACACTTTTTAATGCACTTTCCTTATATTTATATTTATATTTACAATCTTTTAGTTCTTTCATTAATCGGATTTGTTCTTCTACAGTTCTTCTTTCTAATACTGCTTCATTTGTTGCAATCTCTAAAGCATTATCTTCATATTCACACTCTTTTAATTCTTTCATTAATCGGATTTGTTCTTCTATAGTTCTTCT
>CAKPFM010000010.1 GCA_934153945.1 uncultured Bacilli bacterium | reverse complement strand
TAGCGTAAATCCTTTTCTTTTCATATTTTTTCTCCTTCCTTTTGTAGCAATAAAAAGGGTTAGTAAAATTACCCCCCGTTGCAATATGCAAACACAAATTATTTATTTTTTTGTTCGCTTTTTGAAACTATATTACTATTTTTTATTTACATTATTAGTCTATCAAAAAAAGATACTTTTTTCAAGTACCTATTAATGTTTATATTTTCTTTTTGTTGCTTCTCCGCCGCGAATATGTCTTTCTTCCTTATTTTTAGTTAATACTTTTTGTACATCTTTTTGAAGTTCAGGAGATTCAACTAATAATCTTTCTGTTATATCTTTATGAACTGTCGATTTACTTACATTAAATTCCATAGCAGCTTGTCTTACAGTTGCTTCTTTTTCTACTACATAATTCCCAATACTTACGGCCCTTTCATATATATATAAATTCTTCATTTTACCTCCTATATATTATATGCTGAAAACTATTGATTATGTTCATCCATACTAAGTACTGATAAGAATGCTTCTTGTGGTATTTCTACATTACCAACCATTTTCATTCTTTTTTTACCTTCTTTTTGCTTTTCTAATAGCTTTCTTTTACGGCTTACGTCCCCACCATAACATTTAGCAAGTACATTTTTTCTTACAGCTTTTATAGTTTCACGAGCTATTACTTTTGAACCTATAGAAGCTTGAATAGGCACTTCAAACTGTTGTCTTGGTATTAATTTTTTTAAATTTTCTACTACTACTTTTCCTCTTGCATATGCGAAATCTTTGTGTACTATTGTACTTAATGCATCTACTGCTTTACCATTTAATAAAATATCCATTTTAACCAAATTGCTACTTTTATATCCTATTAATTCATAATCAAATGATGCATAACCTTTTGTATATGACTTTAACTTATCAAAAAAATCATATACAATTTCAGATAAAGGTATTTCATAGTGAATATTTACTCTAGTAGCATCTAAATATTCAAGAGAAACATAATTTCCTCTTTTATTTTGACACAATTCCATAATTGAACCTATATAACTGCTTGGAACAAATATATTAGTCCTAATGTAAGGTTCTCTTATATCGGCAATTTTAGCTCTATCAGGAAGTTTAACTGGACTATCTATTAAAACATGAGTATGATCTGTTAATTCTACATCATAAACTACTGAAGGTGAAGTTGCTATTAACTCGATATTAAATTCTCTTTCAATTCTTTCTTCAATAATTTCCATGTGTAAAAGTCCTAAAAATCCACATCTAAATCCAAATCCTAAAGCTTCACTTGTTTCAGGAGTAAATTCTAAAGATGCATCATTTAGTTTTAATTTTTCTAATGCTTCTTTTAAATTATCAAATTCACTAGAAGTTGTTGGATATAATCCACAAAACACCATTGGTTTCATAGGTTTATATCCAGGCAAATGAGTAGCATTTGTATCACTTTCTAGACATATAGTGTCTCCTACCTTTACATCTTCTATATTTTTGATACTACCACATAAATATCCTACTTCACCAGTAGTTAATTTTTTCTTTTCTACTTCACGAGGATTATGAATTCCAAGTTCTACTACTTCATAAACCTTATTTGTAGCAAGCATTTTTATTTTATCTTTTACTTTAACACTACCATTTACTACTCTAATAGATGTAATAATTCCTCTATATGAATCAAAATAGCTATCAAATATTAATGCTTTTAAGGATTCAGTTTCATTACCTTTAGGAGATGGAACTTTTTCAATAACTTTTTCTACTAATTCTTTAATTCCAATACCATTTTTAGCACTTGTTAATATGATTTCATCCTCTTCAAATCCTAATGTATCCATTAATTCTCTTTTTACTTTTTCAACATCAGCATTCGGTAAATCAATCTTATTAATAACTGGTATAATTGTTAAATTATTATCTAAAGCTAAGTACAAATTAGCTAGTGTTTGAGCTTCTATACCTTGAGCAGCATCTACAACAAGTATTGCTCCTTCACATGCAGCTAAACTTCTAGATACTTCATAGGAAAAATCTACGTGTCCTGGAGTATCTATTAAATTAAGTAAATATTCTTCTCCCTTATATTTATAATTTAAACTAACAGCATTTAATTTGATTGTTATTCCTCTTTCTCTTTCAATATCCATGTTATCTAACATTTGATCTTGCAATTCTCTTTTGCTAACAGCACCTGTTATTTCTAGAATTCGATCAGCTAGTGTACTTTTACCATGATCTATATGAGCTATGATGGAAAAATTTCTAATATGTTTTTGATCCATAAAATCACCACATTTATTATAACAAAAAACAACATTAAAGGTCAAAAGAATTTTAGTTATCTTTCGACCTTTCTATATTTTTATTATGTATATATTATCATTGCTGAAAAACAATATACTTGTTCTTCTGAAAAAACACTGATTGCTACTTGATATTTTATATCAATAACTTCTATTTCATTACTTAAAAAATCATTAATAGCTCTTTCTAAATCTAATTCATGTGCTTCATCAAATAATTTTACTTTCATATTATCACCAATACTATGATAATCTTTTTTTCTTTAAAATTTTGTTTAATTTTGTCATAAAGTAATTATAAAAATATTTAAATTCTTTTGTTTTATGAAATAATAGACAAATTATTAAAGCAATTATAGTAAATGTCAATATTCCATAAATAGCAAACATAAATATATTATTTATAACTATATATTTATACAATGTATATATTACAAAATTGATTGTTAAATAGCATATCAAATATATTAAATATTGTTTATAAAATTTACTTACATTTTCTTTAAATCCATAATGATATATAATATATGGATCTAACCAAATAACAGTAACTAACTTACTTATTATTGTTCCAATTATTACTCCTGCTACACCCATATATTTAGCTAAAATAATGGAAATAACAATATTTAAAATACACATTAATATTGGTCTATATTTTGCTTTATAAAATAATCCATATGCATTTCTAAATGAAGATGTTACACTTTGCATTCCAGTTAAAAATAAGTTAAATGCAATTAAAAATGATACAAAATCACTTAATAAATAATTTTTACCAATCCATATATTTATAAATGGATTAATTAATACCATTAAACAAATACATACAGTGCCATATAAAGTAAAAGTAAAGAAATTTAAGTTTTCATAAACATTTAAACTTCTTTTTTCATTTGTTGTAACTACTAAATTTCCAATACTTGATGTTATAGCATTAAATATTTGATTTAAAATATTATATATTGAATTGATAATAAGTAAGTAATTTGAATATATACCTACTTCAATAATACCAATTATTTTAGATATTACAATATTATCAGTTCCATTCATAATTACATTTCCAACTTTATATATGAATAAAGATGATATATTTTTTTTAATCTCTTTATATTCTTTTTTATCTAATTCATCAATATTTTTTTCTTTTAAATATGGATATAATTGTTCTGCTTTTTTTGATATATAAATATTTTGAGTTATTACCATTATTATACTAGATAATAAGAATAAAATGAAATTATGTGTAAAAATCAAAATAAATATTTGAATTATTGATAAACCTGTGGAAAAAATAAAAGTTATTTTACTTGTTATGTAACTTTTTTGATCTGAATCAATTAGAAATTTCTTATAAATAAAGAAATAACTAGATGCTGAATGGATTACAAATAAGTCATATATTAAATAAATATGTTGTATATTTGGCATATCTTTTATTATTAATGGTAAAAATGGCGTTAATAATAAACCTATTAATAAAACTACAATACCTATTATATTATATATTTTTTTATAAAAATTCATTAACGTTTTTATTTTTTCACTATTTTTTTCTGATAAAGGTTTATACAAACTATATGGAATTGCTATTCCTATTCCTAAATCAGCTAAAGATAACATAGTTATTATATTTGAAAATAAACCATTTATTCCCAAATATTCATTACCTAATGTATATATAAAAACTGTTTTTACTACAAAATTGATTATAACTGTTAATACTTGTGTTATAATTGAAAAACTTGAATTTTTTACTGATGCTTCTGCTCTATTCATATCATCACCTATTTAATTATACAAAAAAACTTGTACAATGACAAGTTCATAAATTTTTTGAATATTTTTTTAATTCAATTTATATTGTTATTTCTTATTATTTATAACATCTAGAATGTATTCAACGAATTCTTCTACTTTCATGTTTATAGTTTCGTTTGATCCTAAACATCTATAACTTATAGTATTATTTTCTATTTCTTTATCACCAATTATTAGTGTATAAGGTATTTTATTAATACTGCTTTCTCTTAATTTGTATGATAATTTTTCTTCTCTAGAATCTAATTCAACCCTTATATTTTTAGCTTTCAATATTTCTTCTATTTTTCTTGAATATTCTAAATGATATTCATTTTTAACAGGAATAATATTTACTTGTACTGGGCATAACCAAGTTGGGAAAGCTCCTTTTGTTTCTTCTATTAAGAAGGCAGTAAATCTATCAAATGTACCAAATATTGCTCTATGTAATACTACTGGTATTTTTCTTTCACCATTACTATCAATATATGATAAATCAAATCTTCTTGGAAGTAAGAAATCTAATTGACATGTTGATAAAGTTACTTCTGGTCCAACCGCTGGTTTTACTTCAACATCTAGTTTAGGTCCATAGAAAGCTGCTTCTCCGATTGCTTCAAAATATTCAACATTTAATTCATTTAATACTTCTCTTAATTTATCTTCTGCAGTATTCCACATTTCATCATCATCGAAGTATTTTTCTTTATCTTCTTTATCTCTTAAAGATAATCTAAATTTATATTCTTTTATTCCAAAATCCTTATAAACATCTAAAATTAAGCTAACAACTTTTTTAAATTCATCTTTTATTTGTTCTGGTGTTACAAATAGATGGGCATCATTTTGACACATACATCTTACACGTTCTAGTCCTTTTACAGCTCCAGATGCTTCATATCTAAAATCTGTTGCAAATTCACCTATTCTAATTGGTAAATCTCTATATGAATGTAGCTTATTTTTATAAACTAACATATGATGTGGACAATTCATTGGTCTTAAAACAAATTCTTCATCATCAACCTTCATAGATGGAAACATATTTTCTTTGTAATGATCCCAATGTCCTGAAGTTTTATATAAATTAACCGTTCCTACACATGGTGTATATACATGTTGATAACCTAATTTTTGTTCTTTTTCATATATGTAATTTTCTAATTGTTTTCTAATTAAAGCTCCATTTGGTAACCATAGTGGCATACCTGCTCCTACTAGTTCATTAGTCATAAATATTTCTAAGTCTTTACCTAGTTTTCTATGATCCCTTTCTTTTGCTTCTTGAATTAGTCTTAAATGTTCTTCTAAATCTTCTGCATTTTCATAGCAAACTCCATAAATACGTTGTAACATTTTATTTTTAGAGTCGCCTTTCCAATATGCTCCACTTACTTTTAATAATTTAAAATGTTTTAATTCTTTTACAGTATCAACATGTGGTCCTCTACAAAGGTCAGTAAAATCACCTTGTGTATAACATGTTATTACTGTATCATTTTCATCCATTCTAGTTATTAAATCAATTTTATATGGATCATTTTTAAACATTTCTAAAGCCTCGTCTTTAGTAAGTTCATGTCTTACTATTCTTTTACCATCTTTAGCTATTTTTTTCATTTCTTTTTCGATTTTTTCTAAATCTTCTTCTTTTATTACATCTTCACCTAAATCAATATCATAATAGAATCCATCTTCTATTACTGGTCCTACCCAAAACATTGCATGTGGATATAAATGCTTTACAGCTTGCGCTAATAAGTGGGCACAACTATGGTTTAATTTACTTAAATATTCATTTTCTTTTATATTTATCATATTATCCTCTCCTTGAAATATAATATTTTTTCATTTTAATTTTTCTGTTTCTTTGTGACATTTTTTCATAATAAGAATATTCTTCATCTAATTTTTTGTTTTGAATTAACTCATCTTCTAATTCTTTATTTATACGACATCTTTCATTATATTCTTCTACTGTAATTACTCTACCATATTCATCATACATTAAGTTTTCTTCTTTTAAGTAATTTGAACGTATTTTTTCTAATTGTTGTTTATTTAATAATAATAAACTTACTTCTAATCTTTTTAAATCTATATTTGGATTTTTATATGGTATAACCTTACCTGTTTCATCACGTACATAAATATAATCACCAGTCAATTTTTCTTCTTTAGTTATAACACCTATTTTACCTCTACTAATATGTTTACCTTTTAATGAAAGATATTCGTCCATTCTCTTATGAGTTAATTTTCCTTTCCAATTACATCTTAGACGACAATAATTATCTAAAAATTCCCTTATTGAAACAATTTGTTTTTTACTTATAAAATCTGACATACTGCTAAACCTCCCTGTACAAAAAAAGGACAATACCTAAGGAGTGCATTGCGCACGGTACCATCCTTTATTTACTCTTTTTGATAACGGAATTCTCCGGGTACTTTTTCAAGTCCAATTCATAGGTAGTAACTATATTTTCATTTTATTATCTTACACCAACCGATAACTCTCTTTAAAAAATCTAATAAGTCGTGTCCTAATCTAAATCTTTATATTTATATTTTATCACTTATTAATTGTTTGTCAATCTTTATTTATATATTTATTATATATTGAATTACACATTTTTTACATATTAATTATTAAGTTAAATACATAATATTAAATTTTTTTTATTTTTTGATTTACAATTTCACATTGTTCATTTAATAATTCCTTGTTTTGACCAAACATCGCTCTTTGATTATAAAATGATATATAACTTCTAATTGGAGAAGTAAATTCAACATAATCATTTTCATTCCAAGTAGAATGAACTTCACCACTACTAATATCTTTATAAATACACATTATATTTTTAGAACCTAAGTATTTACCTAAATTAATTCCACAATATTGGATTAAGAAAGATAAAATTATTCCAGAATTATTATCTTCTAATTTTTTATTAGATAATTTTTCATATATTTCTTTCATATCATTAGGAATTTTTTCTTCTGAAAGGAATAATTTATTAAATTGTTCAAAAGTATAAGAATTATATAATTTTACTAAATTTTTTTCTATTTTCATATCTAAAATTTTTCCATCTTTATCAAATATGAAATGATATCCTATTACTCTTTTCTTTCTACCCTGATTAAATTTGAAAAATTTGATTATATCATGTGGAAAAGCATATTTACTACTTTTATATCTTTCTAAAGCTTTCTTTTCTAGAATAGAATTTTCTGGTATAAAAGATATTAAATCAGGAATATAAAAATTTACATAATAATGATTTTGATCTTTCCTTAATGATAAAGCATCTTCTATAATTTGAGTTCCATCACTATCTATTGAAAAAATATATTCATTATTTATTTCTTTTACTAAATCGTTACTTTGAATACTTCCCAAATGAATTATTTCTTGAAAATATTTTATTTGATTCAATATTTCATTACCTTTTTCAATATAAATATCGTTATTATTAAATATAGTAGTTATTCTTTCGATTTTTTTTATTGTTAAATCTCTTATTATTGGTTTATCATTTTCAAAACTGTATGCTAGATAATTAACAATTAACTTTTTATAATATTCTAATTCTTCTTTATTTTTCTTACATTTTTCAGTATTTTCTATATAATTTTTATTTAATAATACATTAGCATATTTATCTAAAATTAATTCATAAAATATCTTTTTCTTATTTTTTAACAAATACAAATCTGGATATTTTTCTAATAAATCAGTTATTTCAGTTAAATTTCTATCTTTAAATATTAATTCATAATATGTTGAATATAATTCTTCTGTTGTATAATCTTTCAATGGTATTTTTTCTTTTTCTCCTAATTTATCAGCAAATAAGGTTTCAATTAATCTTCTTTCTTTTCTTGTTAAACTATTTCTCTTTTTAAATTCTATTCTAATTAATTTATCTAAATATTTAATAACTTTTGAAAGTATTTTTCTCAAATATAAATTATTATCTAGCATTTCATTTAATTTAGTATTTTGTTCACTACTAAAATCTGATAGTATCTTAATACTTTTCTTTATATTTTTAACCTTTTTATTAATTGTTTTTTTATTAGTCATATAATTTTGTTTTAACTGTAATAAATGTTCTAATAGAGATACTTCTATATCATCAAACTCAGTCAAAATTTTCATATGATTACCACTTATATATTTACTTAGATATTCTAGGTCTTTTTTATTTAATAAATTTTTTTCTGTTGTATTTTTTTTAGGATTTTTATTTTTCTCTTGTGAATAAGTTGGTTCTTTTTTTAAATTTTGTAATAATAGTATTTCCTCTTTTAATTTTTTTATTTTTGTTCGATTCAAATCAATATTTTCTATATCATTCTTTTTTGTATTGATATTATTTTGTGAAATTAAGCCAATTATCTCTTTTCTTCTTTCTGATATTAAATTTTTTATTACTTCGTTTTTTTCTGATGATTTTAATTTTTCTAAATATTCTAAAATTTCTTCCATATTATTTCCTCAAATTATCACTAACTAGTTTAATATCTTCTGTTAATTGTTTTATTCTTTCTATTATTCTTCTTGATTTAACCTCTTCTATTCCTGTTTTAGAATTACTGAAATGAGTACCTAATTCCTTTAAAGTACAATTTGATGTAAAAAATGTTGGTAATGAACTATCCATACGGTATTGAAGAATTGGCATCAATATCTCATCTCTACTCCAAGATGTATTTGCCTCAGCACCTATATCATCAATTAATAATAGTGGTACTCTTTTTATTGTTTCTATTTTATTTTTAAATTCTTGATATTCATTAAAACTACATTTTAAACTATTTAAGTATTCTGGCCAAAATACTATAGCTGATTTATAACCTTTAGTAGCTAAGTCATTAAACATTGCTGATACAAGGTATGTTTTTCCACAGCCAAAGTTTCCATTTAAATATAAACCTTTTTGTTTTTTATTTTTTTCATAAGTATTAATAAAGTTTTTTATCCATTTTATTACTTCAAATCTATCTTTATTGTCTATATATATATCTTTCATACTAGCTTTTTTTATAGCATCTGGTACTTCATATGAATATACATTATCAGTTATTTTCTTTTCTTTTAAATATTTATTTTGATATTTACAAGCTTTATAATAAAATTCTAATTTGTCATCAATTTTTTTAGGTAAATATGCATATCCCGTAACTTTATTTTTACATGATTCCAAACATTTACAATTTTTACAATGACTGTATTCTTCAAAACTTTCTTCTAGTATTGATGTATATTTACATAACTTTTCTTTTGATAAATTTAATTTTGAAACAAATTCTAAAAATTTTTCATTTTCTAATGATTTTTCTAAATCTATTAATAATTTTGTTTCTAAATTAGATCTTTGATATTTATCTAATAATTCAGTTGAATTTTTCATTTTATCACCTAAATTCTTTTAATAATTCTTCCATTTCTTTCATTTCTTCTTCACTTGCTTTATTTGATTTTATTTCTTTATCAAGCCATTCTGGTTTTTCTTCTATTGATGGTTTACTTAATTTTCGACTTTTGTATTCTTTTTCAGCTAGTTTCATAGCTGCTTCTACAGTTTCTACTTTATTTCTTGCCCATTGTGAAGCTATTACTTCAACAAAATTTCTAGTTAATTTATTATTATTTATTTTAAGTACATAATCAATGAGTACATTTACTACTCCAGGTTTTAAATTCATATCAATTAATAGTATTTCTAATAGTTCTATATCTTTTTTACTTGGTTTAGCACCATTATTTTTATTCATCAAAAAGTCATATGGACTTGTACTTTCAAATTGATAAATAATTTTAGCTTTTTTAGTATTTTCACCAGCAGCTTTTCTTAAATATTCTGGTTGATTACGATATATTAAGCTTGGTAATTTTCCACTATGTTCAAATTCATAGTATTTTCTAGCATTCATTTTTAGTAGAGTCTTATCTATAGCTCTTTTTTCATTTAAAGAATTTCTTATTAATTCACTCATTCTTTCATCATCAAAATCATAAATAAAACCTAGTTTATATATTAATTCTTTTGTATCTTTTGTTATAGTTTTTATATTTAACATTTCTTCTGGAATAAATGAAAATATTGTACTTAAATCATTTTTAGTAGCAAGTTCTAGTTTATTACTATTTACTCTTTTAATATCTTTATCTATTGTTTCATAGTTAGATAAATTAGTTGTTTCAAATACATCAGTAAATTTTAGTGTTATATCTTCATAATCTTTTAAACTTACTCTTGGTATTTTAAAATAGTTAATGATTTTTTCGTATTCAGTATCACCTACATTGTTATATAAAGTTACACCTAGTATTGGATTATTTACAAATTCACTTGGACTTACTGGTGAATATACTTCATATACATAATTATTGACATTACCTTTACGTAAATAAGTTTTTATTAAACCTATTCCTTCTAGCTTTTCTCTTGCTTCTTTTATTTCTTTTAAACTAATTCTCATACTAGTCATTAAATGGTGATGATTCCATTCTCTTGATAAAATTTCATTTTTTTCTATATATGACCATAAAGTAAAATATAATCCTGTTGCATTCATACCAATAATAGGTTGATATAGCATTGTAATAATTTTTCTATCGTACTCGTTTAGTATAGTTTTATTCATAACAATAAAAACATCTGCAGGAAGTAAATTGTCTTTCATAAAACCACACCTCTTTCTAGATATAGTTTATCATAAATTTTAATAGTTTAAAAGATTTTATAAGTCTTTTATTTAATTTCCATGGTATAATTAATTAGGTGATTTATATGATTAATGAAATAGCTAAAAAATTGAATTTAAATAGTGATAATATTATTACTTATGGAAGTGATATGGCAAAAATTGTAAGGGGTGTAAATAGTGAAAAAAAAGGTAATTTAATTTTAGTTACATCTATTACTCCTACTCCATATGGTGAAGGAAAAACTACATTAGTAATTGGTATTAATGATGTTTTAAGAAAATTAGGTAAAAACAGTGTTGCTGTTATAAGGGAACCATCTATGGGACCTACTTTTGGACTTAAAGGTGGCGCTACTGGAGGGGGGCGCGCTAGTGTTATTCCTGAAAATGATATTAATTTGGCTTTTACAGGAGATTTTAATGCCATTACAAATGCTAACAACTTGATATGTGCTTTAATCGATAATCATATATTTCAAGGCAATGAACTTAATATTAAAAAAATAGTTTTTAATAGAGCAATTGATATATGTGATAGAAGTTTAAGAAATATTAACATAAATGATAAAACTTATCATTTTGATATTACAGCAGCTAGTGAAATAATGGGAATTATGACATTAGCTAAAGATGAAAGTGATTTAAAGAGAAGAATCGATAATATTTTAATTGGTTATAATGAAAACAATTTACCTATTTATTTTAAAGAATTAAAAGCTACTGGAGCTATATATACATTACTTAAAAATGCATTATATCCTAATTTAGTTAGAAGTTTAGAAAATAATCCAGTTATAGTTCATATGGGACCTTTTGCGAATGTTTCTATCGGATGTAATTCTTTAATTTCTACTAATTTAGCTATGAATTTAGCTGATTATACAATAGTTGAAGCTGGTTTTGGTAGTGATTTAGGTTGTGAGAAGTTTTTTGATATTAAATGTAGAGTTGGTAATTTAAATCCCAATTTAGTCATTTTAAATGTAACTATTAGAGCGCTTACTTATCATGGAAATAATAACTTAGTTAATGGATTAAATAATTTAGAAAAACATATTCAAAATATTAGTTGTTTTACTAATAATATATTAGTTGTTTTAAATAAATTTGAAGATGATAAAATAGAAGATATTAATATATTAAAAAATTTTGTTAATAAATTAAATATACCTTTTGAAATATGTGAATCTTATTTAAAAGGTAGTGAAGGTTCTATCAATTTAGGTCTTAAAATTATTGATTTAGTTAAAGATTGTAATATTAACTATCTATATGATTTAAATGAAGATATTCAAGATAAAATTAATAAAGTATGTACTAAAATGTATCATGTTAGCAATGTTATTTATAGTGAAGAAGTATTAGAAAAAATAAATAATTTAAAAAAAATAGGTTTAAATAATTTACCTATTTGTATTGCTAAATCACCATTAACTTTAAATGGTAATAAAGATTCTAGTTTAGATTATATTAAAATTACTGATATAAAAGTTAATAATGGTGCTGGGTATATCGTCGTATATAGTGGAAATATATTAACATTACCAGGATTACCTAAACATCCAAAAGCTTGTGATTTTTAAAAGGAGTTAAACTCCTTTTATTTGTGTGATTTCATCTATTGATAAATCTGTTAATTTAGATATTTGTTCTATTGATGCCCCATTTTTTAACATTGTATTTACTAGTTCTCTTTTTCCTGTATCTTTTGCTCTTCTTATTTGGGTGTTTTTTATCATTTCTTCATCTTTTTCTTTTGTTATCCAATTTATAAACATTGGATTTTGATTTAGTCTTTCTATTTTTTCCATATATTCTTCTACCACCTTATCTTTTTTTAGTTTCTTTAGTTCTTCTTTATCCATATCTAACATTATTAGATATTTATTTTCTTCTAGTTGTTCTTCATCTCCATTATATAATATTTCTTTATATTTATCCATATTTATTTCATAGATTGTCAAATTTTTTATATATTCTAATCCACTTGTTAATGTCAATATAAAAATGTACAAAAAGTGGAATATAAGCGTGTACAAAAAGTGGAATATAGATTATGAATTTTCGTTATCTTGATTATCGGAAATTATGCCTCTAGTTCTATAAGATTTTCCTGAAATATTGATTACATGAGAATGGTGTAACAATCTATCCAATATAGCATTAGCTATCATATTGTCACCAAATAATTCTCCCCACTTAGAAAATGGCTTATTTGTAGTAATTATTGTTGAGTTCTTTTCATATCTTTTATTTATTAATTGAAACAACATATTGGCAGCTTCTATATCAATAGGTAAATAACCAACTTCATCTATTATTAATAATCTATATTTACATAATGTTCTAAGTTTATCATTAAGCCTATTTTGAAGATGGGCCTTTTTTAATGATAATATTAAGTCGTTACAATTAATAAAATATGTACTATGGTTACTTATTGCATTTTCAATCCCTATAGCAGTTGCCAGATGTGTTTTACCTACACCTGGACTACCAACGAATAGTATATTTTCACATTTTTCAATAAACCTTAAATTCTTAAAATCTAAAATTTGTTCTTTATTAATTGTTGGTTGATATGAAAAATCAAAATCTTCTAATTTTTTTAAAAATGGAAATCCGGCAAATTGTATAGAATGTAGTATTCTTTTTTCTTCCATTGTTTCTATTTCTAAATTTGTTAATTCATATAATGTATCTATAAAATTTTTCTTTTTTTCATTTATTAAATCTATATAATTATCTAAATTGTCTTTTATTCTTAATAATTTTAATGTTTCTAAGTTATTTAATAATTTATTATAATTGTTCATATTTTTTCTCCTTTAAATATTTTATTTAGTTATTTTATCTAATAGTTTAAGATTATATTCAGCTAATTTTTCTATTTCTTCTTGACTCTTATTATATATATTTGAAGATAACCCCTGAATATAATCTTCATTATCATAATTTATTTTTTTATTACTAATATCGTGAATTTTTATTAAATCTTTGTTATAATACACATAAAGTTTATTATCATTTTCTTTAATTTTTAAAGTTTTGTTAATATACTTTTTTGGTACTGAATATCTACAACCTTTGTAATAAAATAACATAGTATTTTGAACTTTAACTGGAATTAATGAATCTAAATATTTGTCAATTATTACATCATTGGGTAAGGGTTGTAGGTATTCTTTTTCTTTTTCAAACAATGAAACTGGCGGCATATTAGTTGTTTGGTTAACTTCTTTGTTTATTTCTTTATTTAATCTTTCAACTATTTTTATTAATTCATCTTCGTTTTTAAATTCATTATCATAAGGTAGAAGCCAATTCATAAATCTATTACAAGATTCATCTTTGCCTTTTGTTTCTGGTGAATTTATTTTACAGTGTTTTGGAATAAATCCCATATCTTTTGAAAAAGATTTAAATTCTTGAGTAAAACTTTTTTGAGAATAATTTATAATTGATGACATATTATCAGTTAAACATTCTTTAGTAATACCTCCAAATATTTGAAAAGATTTTATTAGGCAACGCTCTACTGACTCTAAAGTCATAAATTTACTATAAATAAATGTATGAAATCTAGAAGATCCTAAAGTGGTAGAAAATATATAAAATTCAATTAAAGTTCTATCTTTAGTATGTAAATGAATAGGTCCTTTCCAATCGAATTGAAGTTGAACGCCATAATCAGTTTCAAATAATACATGAGCTTTCTTATTGTTTTCAAATATAACATTGTAATTTTTATTAACATATTTATTAAAATTCGAATAACTACCAATTTTATCATCAATGTTCATTTGAATATATTTATAAACTGATTTTTTATTTGTACCTGGAATATTACATTTTTCTTTTATAATTTCTATATATTGATCTAGACAAGAGTGTTTTTCTCGTTGCTTTTTATTCGTAATTCCATTATATCTTTTTTTAGCTGTTCTTCTATCAACTTTATATATTCTACCCAACTCAGAATAATTAGGTTTCATATCTAATGTTTCCAAACATGTCTTAGCTCCTTTCAAATTTATCATTCTTTTTTCACCTCCATTTCTGGAGTAAATTATAACAAAAAAAGAATGTATTTTAAGTGAATTTTATGTACATTTTTGTACATTTTTATTTTCCACTTTTTGTACACGCTTATATTCCACTTTTTGTACATTTTTATATTGACATTAACACCACTCTCATCTCTTACTTTATATATTCTTTTATATTCATTATCTTTTACTCCATAGTTTAAATTTATTTGGATTATATTTTTATCTTCATTATAATCTTCACCAACTACTGTTTCATTTTGATATATATTTGTTATTAAACAAAAGTTTCTTACTTTTACATAGTCTTGATAATAAGTATTTACTTCTACTTCTATTTTTCCTTGTTTCGTTGTTACTAGCAAATCTGCTTCTTTTCCTCTTACATATATATTATTTGTATTTAAGTTTAATGGTTGTATTTCTATATTTGTTATTTCTATATTTAGTATTGTTTCTAATACTTTTTTTAATATATTAAAGTTTTCTTTTTTCATCATTATTTCTTTAAATGCTTTATCATATTTACAAGTATAGAATTTCTTTTTCATGATGTTCACCTCTTGGTGATTTAATTTATCAAATTTATTTTTGTATTTCAAATGAGGATTTTCATATTTTAGATTTATTTTCTTTACTATTTTTTTATTTTAGTTATAGCTATTTTACTATATTAGATATATTTAATATAACTAAAATATTAAATTAGTATATTTTAAAAAAAATCAAAAAAAATAGTAAAATTTTTATTTTTTACTATATTTCTTTTGTAAACTTTTACCTATTATATGATATAGAATTAGCATTAATGGAATTATTATAGCAAAAGCTAACAACATTTTTAAAATAAAATTATCTATTAAAGTAACTATTACAAAGACGAATGAAATAATAAATGAGTTAGATAAACTTATTATATGCGCTAATGTTTTAATAGGTAATTTATCTTTATCTAAACCATATGTCTTAACTAAGAATGTTACATATGTATTATCTTTATATTTTTTCATTTTTTTCTTATTTAAAATTACTAAAAATAAATATAATAAATATATTATAATAAACACTATAAAAAACGTAATAATTTCTTTCATTCTACCACTTTCCTTAAATAAATTATAATATATTTGATTAGTTTAATCAATGAAATTTGTTATTTTATAAAAAATGTGTTAAAATATGTCGAGTGAGGTGGTTATATGTTTAAAAAATTAGATATTTTAGATGAGAAAGATAAAAGACTTAGAATGATAAGTAAAGAAGTAACTTTTCCACTATCTAAAGAAGATAAAAAAACTATCCAACATATAATTGATCATTTAACTTTTAGTCAAATTGAAGAATTAGAAATAAAATATAATTTAAGACCTGGTACAGGGCTTGCCTTTGTACAACTTGGGATTTTAAAAAGAATAATTGTAATTGTTGATGAAGTTAGTGAAGGTAAATTTGATAATTATGTTGTAATTAATCCAGTAATTGTTAGTCATTCTGAAGAGATGATTGCTGCGGATGTTGGAGAAGGATGCTTAAGTGTTAATCGAGAAGTAGAAGGACATGTACCTAGATATGCACGTTGTACTATTGAAGGTTATGATGAAGATGGTAATAAAATAAGAATTAGAGCAAGAGAAGAACTTTCAATTGCTTTTCAACACGAAATAGATCATCTAAACGGAATATTATTTTATGATAGAATTAATAAGAAAAAAAGATTTTTTAGAGAAGATGAAATACGTTTAATTTAATGTATTTCTTTTTTTTTGATTCATATAATTTAATATGAAAAATAAATTAATTAAATCAACATTTATATTATTAATTGGTGGTATTATTACTAAAGTTCTTGGTATGACCATTAAAATAATAGTAACAAGAATGATTGGTATTGAAGGTCTTAGTTTATATACCTTAATTATGCCTACATTTGGTCTATTAATAGCTTTAGCGCAATTAGGATTCCCAATTGCTATATCAACATTGGTGGCTGAAGGAAAAAGCAATAATAAAAATATGATATTAGGCATTATTCCAATATCGTTATTACTTAATATAATAATAATTTTAATTTTAATATTAATTGCACCATTTATATCTAATAATCTACTTCATGAGCCAAGAACTTATTATGGAATTATAGCTACTGGTTTAGTTTTACCATTTATTAGTATTTCATCTATTTTAAGGGGATATTTTTTAGGTAAGGAAAGATTTTTACCACATATATTTTCTAACATAATGGAAGATATTTTAAGAATAATTATATTAGTAATTGGTATTCCCATTTTTCTATTAAAAGGAATTGAAGTAACTATTTTTTTCTTAATTATATCTAATATTGTAAGTGAATTATCATCTATTATTATATTAGGTATTTGTTTACCTAAGAGTAATTTAAGTAAAAATGATTTCATTCCTAATAAAAAATATTTAAAAAATATATTTAATATTTCTCTACCATCTACAGGTAGTCGTTTAATAGGTAATATTGGAGCTTTTTTAGAACCTATTATTTTAACTTTTGTTTTGCTTAAAATAGGATATAATAATAGTTTTATAATTCATGAATATGGGGTTTTAAATGGATATGTTTTACCTCTATTACTTTTACCATCATTTTTTACAATGGCAATATCTCAATCTATAATTCCTAGCATTTCTAAGTATTATTCGAATAAAAATATGAATGGTGTTAAAAAGGTTATAAAGCAATCTATAATATTTTCTTTAATAGTTGGCATACCATTTACTATTATAGTTGAATTATTTCCTGATTTCTTATTACATTTCATTTATAACGCTAATGAAGGAAGTAATTATCTAAAAATTTTTGCACCTATATTTTTATTCTCATATGTTCAAACACCTTTAACTTCCACATTACAAGCTATGAATAAGGCTAAATGTGCAATGGGAGGAACTATAGTAGGTGTTGCATTAAGAACTATCAGTTTATTTATATTATCATTTCTTCATATTGGAATATGGTCTATAATATTTGCATCTTCAATAAATATTTTATATGTTACATTTCATCACATTTTTTATATTAAAAAATATACAAAATAAAAACTATTAACATTATATTAATAGTCTTTATTTGTCAACACATGTACCTTCACCAGGTTTAGCACCTTCTACATAAACTTTATCAACTAAAGAACATGATGATTTAGTCATTGCATCTTGTAAGTAGCCACCCAATAATTTAACTACGCTTACTACAACAACACTAATAACTGCAATAATCAACAAATATTCTACTAATGCTTGTCCTTTATTATTATGCATCATAACTACCTCCTAAATGGATTTTCATATACTCTACCTATATACATATTATACTTTTTTTATATATTTGTCAAATGTTTTTTTATAGGTTATAATGTATTTGGTGATTATATGCATACTATTATAAATAACAATAATATATCAATCAAAAAATACAATAGTTTTTTTAATAAATTAATTGGATTTATGTTTAAAAAAAGTGCTGATTACGGAATTTATTTTAAAAATTGTAACGGAGTACATACATTTTTTTGTTATTTTCCATTAGATATTTATTTATTAGACAAAGATGATAATATATTATATACATATAAAAATGTTGGTAAAAATAAAATTATATTACCTAAAAAACATGTTAAAAATATAGTAGAAATTCCAAGTAATATAGTAAAGGATGACAATTAAGTCACCCTTTTATAATATTTCAAATGTAGTTCCTTCTCTTGTATCTTTAATTAAGATATTTTTTTCTTCTAATTCTTTTCTTATATTATCAGCTAATTCATAGTTTTTATTTATTTTAGCTTGTTTTCTTTCTTCTATTTTTTCTAATATATATTTTTCTAAATCAGAATCTATTTTATTTTCTTTTATTAAAGATAATGATAAAGCATTGTCAAATTTTTTTACAAGTTCTAATTTAGTATGATTAGATAAATTTTCATCTTTTAATACATCATATAAAATAGTGATTGCTAAAGAAGTATTTAAATCATCTTCTAAAGCATTTTTAAATTTTTTATCATATTCTAAAATACTATCATTATCTATACTACCTGATAAATTATCTTTAATATTTTTTATTTTATTTATTAATTTTTGATAAGCATTTTGAGCATTATCTAAAGCATCATAACTAAATACTAATACTTTTCTATAATGTGAATTTAAGCACATAAAACGATAAACTATTGGATCATATCCTTTTTCTTCAAGTAGTGATACTGTTAAAAATTCACCCTTTGATTTACTCATTTTTCCACTTTTATCATTTAAGTGTTCTCCATGTACCCAGTAATTACACCATTTATGACCTAAGTATGCTTCACTTTGAGCTATTTCATTGGTATGATGTGGAAAAATATTATCTACACCACCACAGTGAATATCTAAATTTTCACCTAAATATTTTAATGAAATTCCAGAACATTCTATATGCCATCCTGGATATCCATATCCCCAAGGGCTATCCCATTTTAGTTCTTGATCATCAAATTTTGATTTAGTAAACCATAATACAAAGTCAGCTTGATTTTTTTTATTTTGATCTTCTTCTACTCCATCTCTTACACCAACAACCATATCATCTATTTTATGATTTGTTAAAACATAATAGTCATTTAATTTTGATGTATCAAAATATACATTTCCACCACTAATATATGCATAATCTTTTTCTAATAAATTTTCTATTATTTTAAAATACATATCTATGTTATCTGTTGCTTTTGATACAATTTTAGGCCATGTTATATTTAGTTTAGAACAATCATTTTTGAAAGATTCTGTATAAAAATCGGCTATTTCAAGAACTGATTTATGTTCTCTCTTAGCTCCTTTTAACATTTTATCTTCCCCACTATCAGAATCACTACTTAAATGTCCTACATCTGTTATATTCATACATCTTTTAACATTATAACCAATATAATTTAGTGTTTTTTCTAATATATCTTCAAAAATATATGTTCTTAAATTTCCAATATGGGCATAGTGATATACAGTTGGTCCGCATGTATACATTGTTATTTCATTTTGATTGTTTGGAATAAATTCGTCTACTTTTCTTGTTAATGTATTATATATTTTCATCGAATCACCTTCTTAAATATTATATCATATAATTTCAAAATCTAGTAATGTGATTTTATCTGCTATTAAATTATTTTCTTTTATTTCTTTTGATAAATCCGTTGTAATATATTTTTTTAAATCATCAGGAAATACTGTTACGATATTTCCAGGTATTTTTTCATGCATTAAAACTGCTCCTATCATATTAGCACCACTTGATATTCCTACTCCTATTCCTAAGTTTTGAGCTAGTTTTTGAGACATTTTAATAGCATCTTCATCACTAATTAGAATAATATCATCAATTATATTTAAATCAACTATATCTGGTATAAATTCATCTCCAATACCTTCTATTTTATGTGTTCCAAGTGTTCCTGTTTTTATTAAAGACATATTTTTAGGTTCGATAGCATATATTTTAGCATTATTTATTTCTTTTAGTTTCTTTGATATTCCTACTAGTGTTCCACCCGTTCCTATTCCAGTAATAAATCCATCTACCTTTATTTTATTTACTATTTCTTTTCCAGTTGTTTCATAGTGAGCTAAAACATTATCATTATTTGAAAATTGATTTATATAAAAACCGTTTATTTCTTTTGAAAGTTCTTTTGCCTTTTTAATGCATTCTTTAAATCCACCTTGTTCTTTAGAAATTAATATAACGTGTGCCCCATACATTTCCATTATTTTTACTCTTTCAGTACTTACCCAGTCTGGCATAAAAATATATATAGGATGTTTATAGTATGCCGCTAAAGCTGATAGAGCAATTCCGGTATTACCACTTGTTGCTTCTATAATTGGCATATTTTCTTTTAATATTCCTTTTTCTTTTGCTTTATTGATCATGTAGTATGCTACTCTATCTTTAATACTTCCTGATAAATTATAAAATTCTAATTTAGTATATATATTTTTTATTTGTCCATTATATTCATATTTAATTTTTATTAAAGGTGTATTACCTATTAAATTATTTATCATATATACCCCCTTAATTATTTTATACAATTGTTTTAAATTGAACACTATTGTAATAATTATCAAAATTTAAATATTTTTTTATTTTTTTGTTGAATTTTTATTTTTATTATGTTAATATATAGAAGTAATGGAAAAACGGACCCTTAGCTCAGTTGGTTAGAGCATCCGGCTCATAACCGGGCGGTCGTAGGTTCGAGTCCTACAGGGTCCACCATTAATTTATTAAAAATGCTTTAAATTTAAAGAAAAGCCTTATTTTATAAATAAAAATGTCAATAATTTGTTTTGAAATTGTCAATATAAAATCAATTAAAATTAATTAATATTGACATAAAACAAGACCAAAATAAGACCAAAATAAGGCCAAAAATTAAGTCCATTAATTAGTAACTAAAAAGGTAGCTTTGAAGAGCTACTTTTTTTATATTATTATACTAATTATTATATACAATATAGTTACAATTACAAATTCTACAACTATTTTCTTTTTTTTCATTTTTTAATTCCCCCTGTTGAGGTCATATATTAACATTAATTATTGTAGATATTTGTCGAAAAATAGTGTAATAAACATTTTTTATTTTACTAATCCATAAATAGGACTATCAGTTATACTAAACATATTAGCTACATCTTGTCCAATGTAGATTTGAACTTGTCCAAAATCTCTTGTTTCTATAATTGCTACATTAGGTTGAGTATAGCCTTTAATTGTGTAAGACAATCCATTAAATCTTGATGGGTATAATATTTTACATTCATTACCTTTAACAGGAGCAACATTCATAGCATATACTCTCCAAGTGTCTGCCTCTGGATTTAAATTAAGATATTTAATGTTGTTTTCTTTTTCTTCTTTATGCCAGTCCTTTAATCTTAATGCTCCCATTATTCCATCGTAAGTATTGTTATCTTGAGCTGTTGATTTTGGATGTCTATAATCATTTTGTTGTAAGCATACAAAAGTACCATCACCATTATCTTTTCTAAACATTCCAATATGTGAATGTTGGGCATATTTACAATTATCATAAATTACCCAGTCGCCATCTACCATTTTATTAACTGGCACTTCGTCAAAGAATTTCAATACACCATTTGTTTTTCTTTGATTCCAAATATCTTTAGCATATCCTGAAGCAGTACAAAAAATTTGATTTTCACTTCCGTACATTTCTTTCATAAATCCATTAAATAATTGTACACATTCTCCACCCCACATTGATTTACCATCAACATAAAGCAAGAACTCATGAGCACTATTAAATCTCATATTATTCACTCTCCTCTACACCTAAAATAGTTTTAAATTTATCTATGCAATCTAGTGCATATTTTTTATATGCTGTAAAAGTCATTAAAACAACTTCTACAACTGTTATTAGTTCATCTTGTATTGTTATACCTACTTGTCCTAAAACGCTTGGTATAAGCTCTAAAGTGATACAAAATAGTAGCATACAAATTGCTATTACAATACCTTTACCTATACCACTTAAAAATTTCTTTAAATTAAATTCTGCTTTCTTGTTTGCTATTATTACACCAAGCGTAGTATTTGTTATAAATACTATAGCTAATAAGATTAGCATATATAATACTGTCATTAAATCATTAATCATTATATCTTACCTTCTTTCAATAATTTTTCAAAATGATCATGCACATAACTATTCCCACCTAATTTTTTATATCTATCATATAATTCATGTGCATTTAATCTTTGAATATCGGATTTTTCTATTCCATTTTCAGCTTCATTTATAAAATTTACTAAATCGGTTTTTATGCTGGATAACTCAAATTCTTCTATTTTTTTATTTGTTGGTTCTACTAACCACTTTTTAACTGCTACTAATATAACACTGCATGAAGTTATTAATGTTGCTAATTGGGGTATTAAATTAATAAATTGTTCCATATCACACATCCTCCGCATCTTTAAATTCATCTAATGATTTCAAATAATTATAAGCTGTTTTGACGCTCATATTTTCATCATAATCTGTGTTGTAATATATAGTGTTTATAAACACATTCATTGATTTATTTTCATCATCAGAATCATAATATTCTTTTTCTTCATTTCTTTTATTTTGATTAATATAAGACGCTACTTCTATAATATTTTGATTGTTTACTATTGAATTTAAACTAACAATTCTATGATAGTTAGTTGCTATTCCATTTTCTAATTCTATATTTTTTAATAAAGCCATATTTAACTCCTCCTATTTATAACCTAAAACTTTATATATTTCAATGGTGTTTTCACTTGCTATATCACAAGTTTTATCACTATATATGTTTCCATAACCACTAGTACCATTAACAGTGGTTATTGAATTACCATTAATTTGAATTCTTTTACTAATCGTTTGGAATGCCGAAGCACTATAAGAAGTTTCTAATAAAATACTTCTTTTTCCGTTTGGATTATATACTTTTTGACAACATTGTCCATTTTTACCATAATATATTTCCAAAAAAGCAAAGTTTGCAGATGTTTCACTTAAAGTTATTGTTCCGTTACTACCTGAATCATTTTGATATAAAGATGTACTACAAGTCATATAACCACTATGTTGAGGTAAATAATTTGTAAGAGATGAAGTAATATTGGTAAATGGAATTAATGTATTATTTCCTTGTTTTTCTGAATAAAGTCTTAACTCACCTCTTTTATTACCTGCTTTTCCTGTAGAAGTTTCATTTCCTAATGTTAATAAACTTCTTCCAATAGCACTTGTTGTTCCTTGTAGAGTAGAATATTGAAGCCCATCGTTTGTTCTTGGTACATAAGGAGTTTCGTTAGCAATCCCACTAAAGAAAATGGGATAATATCTTGTCATAGTTGTTGGATTAGTTAAGGTATTTTTAACTTGACTAGCTTGGGTTGCTGATGTTGCATTACCATTTAAATAACCATTTGTTCCATCTGAATAAACTAACCATTTATTCATTTTACTACTCCAAACTCCGTGATTTGCTCCACCTGAACCTACTCCAAAATAAACTTCTGTTCCTGTATCACTTCTTATAGCCCTAAAGTACGTATCTCCAGATGATTTTGAAACTTTTATATCTCCACTTGATGTGCCACCTGTTTTAGGTAAAGCATAATCTGAATAGTTAGAAGAATCTAATATCGTTCTTTCTCCTTGCCATTTATCTGGTCCTGTCTGTTTATTCCAAATTAAATTACCATTAGTTAATAAAGTAGAATAAAATAATAATCCGTAACCTTTCCCATCACCAGCTCCATTACGGTGTCTTGTACTTATTATGTTATACCATGTATTATTAATTTTTGTACTTCCTAAATATGTTTTATAATTTTTTAAATTATAAATATCACTAAGTTCTATTGCACCACTACATGGAACACTATTATCAAATGTTGCTCGTGATGTTGATATTTTTACATCTGTAAAATTGCCTGTTCCATTAACATTAAAATTATAAGAACTATTAGGCATACCATTAATTCCATAATGATAATTACCACTACTATCTTTATATCTTGAAAAGCCTACTTTACCATCTGTTACAGTTCCTTGTAAAGTAGCTTGATAACTTGCTGGTGTAAATGTTGTTGTTGATGTTCCATCTTTAATAAGCACTTGAATTTTATATTCTTTTCCAATTTCAAATCCACCACTTGTACCATTAGCATGGATAGTCATTTTCTTACTAATAGGAACATTTATTATTAATGAATTACCACTAGTATAAGAACTCATATCAGTTTTTACAGTACTAGTTATATCAAAATAACTTGTCCAACTAGAACCATCATAAACTCTATATCCTACATATTTTAATTGGTTATTGTATGCTGTATCGCTTCCATTTTTCCAATTACCATTCCATAAAGTTAATTTTAATTTTAAATATGTTTCTACATCAATTCCATCTTTTCTTTCTGGTGTTGCTTCATTAACTATAGCATTTACATAAGCAATATTTGTTATAGTTTTAGTTACAGAAGCAGATAAACCTCTACTATCTATAGCTGTTACTTTTAATGTATTACCTGTAGAATCATCAACTCTTGCTGTTACATTTGCAGTTGAAGAATAGCTAACTTCTGTTGATTTGCTTCCCCATTCACATTTATATTTAACTATTGATGCACTATTTTTTGCTGTAGCTTTATTAGATGTAGATATAGTAAATTGACAATTAGAATTATTATTTACTAATAATTGATTGTTACCAGTTAATGATGTAATAGTTGTATCAACGTCAGCATATGTAAAATTATTAAAAGTTGGAATACAATTAGCTTCATTTATTGAATATGTATATTGACTTGTTGTTTTTGTAGAAGTCGAATAAACTACAGAATATACGCATTTAGCACTTTTAGAGCTTGGTATACTAGCATATAATGTGCTTGTTGTTGGTGTAAATGTTATACTTGTACTATTTGTAGTTCCTGAATATAATTGAGTTCCACTTGCAGAATCTTTATTCATCTTTACTGTTACAGTTCTTGAAAGTGGATTATATAAAGTTAACTTTTGACTATTTCCTATTATTAAATTACTAGTTGTTACGGCTGTTACATATGGATAATTATATGTTGTAATACTAATTGCTGAACAATCATATGTTGTTTGTGTTGCTTTTCTTCTTAATCTAGTTTTAACATTATATGTAGTATTTGCAGATAACCCAGATATTGTATATGTTCCACTTGTTCCATCTGTAACATCAACACCTGTCCAATTTGTTCCGTTATCTTTACTATACCAGATATAATCTATTGTAGAATCTGCACTCCAATTCATAACTATACTTGTTTCGGTTTTAGATTTTAAAGAATGTGTTGGTGCTTTATATGTTGTAACACTCAAAGCACTTGAGTCAGTTGTTAACTGACTATCTTTTCTTCTAACTCTTGTTTTTATATTATAAGCAGTATTTGGTGATAATCCTGTTATGCTATATGAACCACTTGTAGCATTTACACTACCTATAGCTGTCCAACTAGAGCCATTATTTTTTGAATACCACACATAATCTATAGTATTATCAGACGACCAATTCATTTTTATCGTAGTTTCAGTTTTACTATTTAATGATTGATTACAAGTTGCATATCTAGGAATTTGTGGTAATGAAATACTTGTTGAGGCAATACTTGTAGCACCAGTATTACTTAATGGACCATCTGCATTTGTTAGTCCTATTGTTGTTGAATATTTTCCATTATCATTATGTGATACTTCTATACTTCGTTCATCTAATGTTAATTCGCTACCACCTTGTGCTGTTGCTGAAACACTATAAGAATTATTAAATAATCCTGTATAAGTTCCAATCCATGTACCCCAAACTGAATAAGCACTTGAAGTTTGACTACAAGTTATTGTAGTTTTCACTGATATTGTAGATTTATTACTAGTTTGCTGTGCTGTTGTTCTACTATATTTAGCATATAAATTTACATAATAATTAGCTCCATAATTATTACCAATATATGAATTTCCAACTCTTTGATAACTTGTTGTTAATTCCATTTATATCACTCCTTTATGTACTCAACATAGGTTTCATAATTGTTATAATTTATATAATCATGAACCAATTTTCTTTGAGTATATTTTCCCGTTTGTGTAATTTCATTTGTATTTATTCCTAAATTAGTAAAATCCGTTATTATTTTGCCAATAGAATCACCATGTAATTCTCTAACTTGAACTCCTTGAGTAGTCATCATGGTTACATAACCACCTTCAACAGAGTAACAACTAATACCTTGTTGAGACATTTTTATAACAGTTCCCCAAACTTCTCCATTTGCAGGTTGCCATGCTTGTTTCTCACCTTCATTCAGCATTAAATCACTAATACTAAAAGTTCCATTATAAGTTGATGTAGATGTAATTTTTAAGATAAGTACTGAGTTATCAGCATAAAATTTATTCTCATTTTCATCATATATTTCTTGCCAATTGTATTTTCCTGTAAACGTTTTTTGATATAAAGGCTGTTCTTCAGTTAGTCCATATAATGTAATAGTTGTTGTAACATCTTCATCTTGTTTTATTTTGAAACTTAATGATTTTATTGTATTTATTGTTAAAGCTGTTATATTTGTTTCTGCTGTTTTTAAAGTACCATTTTGAATTGTTATTTTAGATGAACTTATTGTTGTTCCTAATAGAGTTCTATCTTCGCCGTATGAAAATGTACCATTTTCTGATTCTTCCCAATAGTTTTTCCCGAAAAAACCAACACTATTTTTTATTAAATTTATTCCACCTGTTATTTGAAAGAGATTTTGAATTTGTGTTAATGTTTGTATTGTTTGAGAAATTTGTTGACTATTTTCTGACGTTTCCTCTACTAAAGCAGTTATTTTCTTTTTTTGTTTGTCTAAATCTATTTGAGTATTTGATAATTTTTGTCCTAGTGAAATATCCTGCTTTGTTTTAATTTCTTGTTTTGTTAAAGCTGGGCTTTCAATAACACTTGTAAAAGAACCATCATAAGTAAAATTATGTTTCAATACATAAGTATCAAAATATTCCGTATCACTTATATAAATTCTTATTCTGTTTCCAAGTTTTAGAAAAGGTTTCCCATAATATGTAGTTAATTTACAATCTACATATTTCATACCATTAACCCTATTCCATATTGATGTAATTGCTTGTTGTCTTAATTCAGCATTATGCAATATGTAATCTTCACTAATAATTATTGAATGTTCACCATTTTTCTCAATACTTTCATCATCTTTGATAGCTACATTTTCATCATCTACTTGACTATTTTTAATTATTAAGCAATTGATAGGACCACATACAACTTGTCCACCTTCAACACTGCTATAATCACTTTTATAGAAAATATAATCAGGTTCTTCATTTTGACTTAACCAACATAAATCAATTTCATCCGTATCAACATCTATGTCAATAAAAGAACAAGATATTTTAGCAATAGTTTGTAATACTGTTCTATTTTTCTCTCCATTTGTAAATGGATTAGCAGTAACAGGAATTGTACTGTTAATAAATGTTGTTGTTACAGGTATTAATCCTAATTGATTACATACATCTATATAAAGGTCCGATACAGTCATATTACCGCTAGAATAATCAATATTACATACATATTTGTTATCTAAATTAGTATAAAGACTATCATATGCTGTTATTTGACTATATTGTGTTGTTATTTCGTTATTTGGATGTTCGACAATATATTTACCCATATTTATATATTCACTGCTTAAATCAGCGTATTTCACACCAATTTGAGTTTGAATAGATTTATCCGATAAATTATTTTGGTCTGCTATAAAATTAGCTTTCAGGCATTTTGCATATACTGAACCAATAATATTGCCATCTACATAACAACCACTATTTATTTCAAAACTTTGTAAATTATTTGATTGTGATATTGGTGTATCTACACCATTTACTACTATTTGACCTAAACGATTAGCATTTGCTCTATTTTTACATTCATTTATAAAATTTGTACTTACCATAATCCACCTACAGTTCTATTACTGCTTGTGAGGCAGGATTATATAATTCTACAATTCCATCTGGTGTTATATATGGAAGCATTGCTTGTGCTGCTCTATCTCCACGGTAACAAGTTATATTTTGCCATTGTTTAGTAAATGGATTTAAAAAATCTACACTTAATGTTGGTGCTTTAATTATTTCAGCATAGAAATCTACAACTTCATCTTCTGTAAGTGGTCTACTTACTAAATCAATCCTCCATTTAGTGTTTATTACATTAAGTACCATAGTACCATCTGCATTTGTAACATCACGTCCACTATTTTTAGACACATCATACCATGATATTACAGTTTCATTTGATAAATATTTAGATATATCTACACCATTTAATTTAACTTTGGATACTACTAATACTGGACCCGCTAGTACATATTTATAGCCGTTTGCGGTAAATTCTTTAATCATAATTTCACCATCTTTCAATTTCCCTTTGAAAGAAAGTGCTACACGTGTTATAATTTACTCATAGGAGAGAATTTATGAAAAAATTATTATTTATTGCTGTATGTTGTTTGATGTTATGCGGATGTGGAAATAAAACAAATTCTAATTTGGAAACAACTTGCACAAGCAATGCAGAATTAAGTGATGGTAGAATGAATTATTATACTTGGACATTTTATCACAATAACAATACAATCAATAAAAAATCTTGGATGCGTAGTTATGAGTATAAAAATTTATCTGAAGCAATAAAAGAAGAAGAAAGAGCTAAAGAAAATTGTGAAAACACAGACTATTATTGTAATGTTTCAAGAAATGACAATATAATTACTTATTATATTTCATATAATTGTGGCAAAGCCTCTATATCTAATACTGATGAATGCAACTATTATAATGAAATAAAATCTTTAGAAAATAATGGTTTCAAATGTAAGGAAGATTAGTTAATCTTTCTTTTTAATATGTTGGTATTGTAAATGGAAACACGCCTGTTTGTTTCGTTCTTTGTTCTATCCTATCTATAACTGTACCTTCGTCTGTATGAACATGAACATCTATTTCGCTAGATTTTCCACTAAATTGACTCATAGCACTATATACAGCACTATATATAGCACTTGCAATTTGTGATCGATTTAAAACTTCTGTTTTACCATTAATATGTCCAACAATTTCTGCTCCTGCTTCACCAGCCACAAACATTGTTCCATGAGATGGACTTCCTCCATTTGCATATTGAGGTATATTTTTCCAAGAACCATTTGAATATACTCCACCATTGGCTCTTGAACCTCCTCCTCCCCCACCGAATCCAAAAAGTCCACCATTTAATTTGCTTTTAATATTAGTTATTAAATCATCAATACTATTTTCTGCATTTGTTGTATTTGCTTTTATCTTAATTTCTGGATTTATTTGGCTAATTCCTTTTTGTAATTCTTCACTTATATTCAATCCTTTTTCATACATTTTATCAACTATTTCTTGCTGAATATCCTGAGGAAGTTCTTTAAATTTTTCTAGGAATTTTTCTTTATTATTTTCGCCCAAAGTAAACCATGCATCAGTTAATTCATTTGAAATTTCTCCATTTTTAACTTCATTTGTTTGTTCAACAAGTTGATTAATGATTTCGTTTAAAGCTGTTTCTGCAGAATTCTTTAATGTTTCTGGTATTTCTTCTCCATATTTTTGCTTATATAAATTTGATATTATGTCAGATGATTCTTGTTCCTTTTTCAGTCTGTCAGCAAGTGATAATTGAACTATCTCTCCATTTTCTATATAACTATTAGTATATTTTTCAACAGCTTCATTTATTTTGTCATAATTTCCAGTAATTATTGCTTCTTGTAAATCACTATATTGTGTTTGACGCGTAATATTGGCGGTATACTCATTAGTAGCATTTGTCATGTCAGTTTTTGCAATTTCTATATTTTTCGATAAATCTTTTAAACCATCTATATTGCTTGATATCTTATTTTCGAAATACTCTTCAAAAGTTATTGAACGCCCATATGCCGTTTCAATAAAACTTTTATTTTTTTTATAATATTCTAATGATTCCTCTCTTAATTTGTTATATTTTACTTGTAACTCATTATACTTTTTAATAGCTGTTTCTTTTTTTGACCATAACTCTGTTTCGTTCTTTAAATCTTTTGCATATTGCTCTTCATTTGCATTTGCTAAAATTTCTGCTTGTTTAACTTGAATTGTTTTTTTAATTTTATCTATTAATGTTGAATAATTTGATATTTGATTACCGACCATTTCATATTCTATTCCATATGCAGATTTTAACGTTCCAAGAATATATTGTACTCTTTCTTCATATCCTTTTTTTACATTACCATTTTCATCTACTAAATTTTCTAATTCTGTTATTAATTTATTATGTGATTCTGTTAAAGCTAAATTAGCATTTACGCTTTCTTGAATTGCGTTTCTTTCATCATTTATCAATTCTAAATACTCATTTAATGCTTTAGATGAATCTTGAAATTTAGAAATTGTCTTGTCGGTTTCTGTTTGATATCCATTCAATGCACTAACTAATTCCAATACTGCACCAGTTGCACCACCTATTACAGTTCCCCACGGACCAAATATTGAACCTATATATGCTCCACTTGCTATTCCACCAACTCCACTAGCAACAGCTTGTAATGAATTACCCAAATTCCAGCCTTCGTCTGATACACTTTTCATTGCACTAGCCATTCCAGACATACTTGTTGATAAACCTAAAATTCCGACTAATGATACTTTAAATTTATCAGCCATTGTTAAAGATTTCGACCAATTTGTAATACCTTCACTTAATCCTTGTGTTAATGTTTTATTAGCATAATTTACATTATCTAACGAATTATATAAATTTTTCATAGGTGACAACAATTTTTTTGCGATCCCTAATAAGCCATCATTACCACTTAATACCGTTCCGAGTTTTTTTGTTCCACTAAATAGTTTATTCACTAAAGCATATAACCCGATACCAACTAATATTTTACTTTGAGTATTTAGGCCTTTAAAACTTTGCCATATATTTTTTAGTGTTTTATTTATACCACCATATTTAAATGATACTTTCCCAGTTAATGGATCTATTTTTTTAGTAAATCCTAACCATTCCATTATTCTATCTCTAATTTCTGTAGCTTTCATTCTTACTTTATCCATACCATTGTCATAACCAGTAATAGCATCTAATAGTCGTTGGTCTATTCCACCATTTACAGATGTACCACTACTACTATCTTTATTTTCATTTATGTTATGGATTTCATCAAATCCTAATGTTTGTCTTTTTAGTTCTTTTACTGCTTTACTTGCATCATCAGCACTATCAGCAATACAATCATATATTCCTTCTTGACTTGCAATACCACTATTATAGTCTTTTAATTCTATACCAAACATCGTTGCTATTGCATTTGATACTTCTTTTACTACCATCAAGAGAGCATTAGCATATGGTAATATACTTGATAAACCACCTATAAATAGACTTGATAATGCTACTTTTGCTTCTACTAATTGTTGTCTAAATACTTTTAGTTGATTGCTAGGGCTCTCGATTGTATTAGCAAGGTCCCCCATTGCTATTTGTGCTTGTTTCATTGTTGCTAAATATCTTAATATCTCTTTTTCTGCTTGAGACATATTTTTAACTTGTTCATCTATTCCTAATGAATCAAGTATAGGTTGCATACTCATTTGAGTTACATCAATTCCGTAACTTCTCAAAGGCTTTGTTTGACCAGCATATACACCTGCTCTAATTGCTTCTGCTGTTGCACTTTCTGTTTTATTATATAATGATGCTAAATCATAAGTTAATTTAGTCATTGTTTCAGACATTATTGCTGAATAATTATCATCTATTCCAACAGTTTCACCCATTGATTGAAATATACCTTGCATATATAATGTTTGTGTTTTATTAGTTCCAAATGCTTCATTTAATTTGTATTGGAAATTTAATGCCGATTTACCAAGTTCAGAAAACATTTGTTTACCATTCTTTTCGGTATTATCAAATACAACATTAAATAAGTTTAATTGTTCAGTATAATCTATTGCCTCATTTACCCATCCTAATGCAGCCATAGTTAATCTTTTAGCACCAGCAAATGTAAATGCGCCTTTTAAAGCACTTCCTAATTTATTTGTACTAGTTGTTGCTTTATCTGTTGTTTTTCTTAAATTTTCCACATCTTTTGTTGTTTTATTTATTGTAGAATTAGATTTACTTTCAATTCTACCTAACTCTAGATACATATTAGTTACAACATTTTCAACATTAGTCAAACTTTTAACTAATTTATCAACTGCACTTTTAGCATCACTTGCACTAGATTTTATTTGTAATTCTAATGTTTGTTCATTCATTATTTTCACCTACCTTTTCGGTTATTCCCTTTATGGTAGTGCTATTTTTTCTTATTGCATTTACTTGAGCTATTCTTGCTTTAATATCTGCAACATTCATTTCTATTTGTTTTTTCTTTTGTTCTTCTGTAATTTCTGCCCTTTCTTCAAAGCCGTATGGTTTTTCAGAATATTTAACTTTTTGTTTACTAAAAGCATTACATAAGGCAACTGTTACTGCTTCATGAAAATATGCTCCTTGTAGCCATGCATTATTGTTAAATATTTCTTGCTCCGTTCTTAACTTAGTAAAATAAGAAAAACGGTATGCCCAGAATAAGTTAGGGTCATCTTCCCAAAACTCTTTCACAGACATACCGTATGTTATCGCCATAGGCAACAAATCATAAAACCAATCTGTCAAGTTCTTATATTTTTTGCCTTTTTCTTCTTCTATATCGTTATCTACGCCTCGATTATCTCTAGTTCCTCGTCGTTCTCCTTCGAGTCTATATCGGCTAGGGCATTCATAAAAGATTGATATTCTTCAATAGCAAACTTAACTATTTTAGCTGGATTTTTACCACTTTTTTGATAAGTTTCCATCAATTTCATTGCTAAGCTAGGATTAACATCTTTATGATTTGCTAAAAATAAACTTGTCCAAATTAAATCATAATAAGTAATTGGTTTTTTATCAAATTCTTCAATGCTAAATCCCATAGCTTCTAGCCATTTAATACTATCTCTAGTCATTTCTAAAGTATAATCTTTATCATTTATTTTTAATTTTAACTTTCTCATTGTTTTTCCCCACTTCCTTTAATTATTCAGTTGCTATTAATGCAGTAACTTCTACTGATGTTTTATCAGCAATTTGTGTACTTGGAACTGTATGTAATGTACATTCAATTACACCACCAACTGATACCTCATTCTTCCAAGTTTGACAAATACCTGTATATAAAGCACCTGTTCCATCTGGATATTTAATTAAAATATCTTTTGCTGTATTATCACATACTGTTTTTACAGCTGTTAAATTTGCTTCACTATAGTTATAAGTAAAGTCCATATCTCCAGTATCAGGTCTATCTGGAATATATACTTTTGATGGATCACTTGAAGTTGTTATTTCAACTTTTCCACCTGCTTGTCCAGTTGCTGGAGCACCTTTAACTGCTACTAATTTTTCTTTTGGGAATTTTACTTCAGCTGTTTCTTTTATTCTGATTTCAATACCTAAATCTAACATTATTTATTCACCTCTCATTGTAATTTCCCTTACAAATTGAAGTGCTACATTTATTTATGATTGTGTAGTCTCCCAGTCCTACATATACACTTTCGGATAAACCTACTCGGACTTATTTAAAATAAGTGTGGTGCAAGAAGAAAATTTACACCCTACAATCATTTTAATTAGGATAAATAACTAAATTATCTAATCCGTATTTTGTATCTAATTTTCCAGTTATTTTTATAATATTTCTATGTACATTAGAATCAGTATTTAATGCATCTAATTCTGTTTTAATGGTTACATGATAATTGTTTTTAAAATAATCAACTACTTGTTCAGTAACTTCATTACAAATAGTTCGTTTTGATGTTTTTCCACTTACCATTGAATAAACATTTATTTCAATACCAAATGTATAAGTTTCTTCTCCGTAACTTAAATTATTATATTTATTAGTTACTGAAAGTAATTTAACTGGTACTATAGGAAATACTTTGCTTTGTTGCGGCATTGCTTTTGTAACTGTTGGTTTATATATTGACTTTTCTTCAACATATTTTTTTAATTCTGGGAAGATTTTATCTTCAAATATATTTTCAACTATCAATATAAATCACCTACTGTCTTTCTTATTTCAATGTCAACTATGTTTCCTATTTCATTTTTAATATCTTGAAATGCACTATAGAACATATGCCTACTTGGTAAACCTCTAGTCCAACCATAAGTGCCATCTTTCTTAGGATACTTCCAGCCTTTTTCACCATGCTCATTAACATCATATTTCCATGACTTAAATGGGCCATCTGGATTAGGATGTGGATTATTAGAGCCTACAATACCTGTACCCATTTCGTTAAAGATAATTACCATATCATTAGTCCATACTCTACCAGTCTTTGTATTATCGTCATATTGCCACTGTATTTGGCTTGTATGATTAGAAATACCATTCGCATAGCAATACTCTAATACTTTGTTATACATCATTTCTGTGGCATATTTAACGGCATTATCAATGCCTTTTGAATAGGCTTCTTGATATTTATTTAGAAACTTTTTTGCTTCCTCTAGGCTTTTCTTCGATAGTTCCATCGTTAGAAGTGTTTTCATCTTCTAATTTGACCTCTTTTATTTTTTCTTTTTCAATAAGTCTATAACCTGCTTTAATAAAGTCATCTCTTGTTTTTTCATCAAAAACTACTATTCCATTTGTAAATTTGTACATAATTACACCTACTTTCCTGTAAGTTTTTCAAAATATATAATTATAACTGAATTACCATCTCTTGGTGGTAATAATCTATAGTTAGCATTATCTCCATGATTTTCTTCTCCTTCTGGTGTTGCACCATCAAGATAAGCCACATCAAATTCTTTAAATTGACCTTGATATGATATGGGAATAACTGCTTTTTTCATAATACTTGCTTTTTCTCCAAACTCTGCAATATCAGCATCAGTATTGACTGGTTGGTAATTAAATTTATATGATTTGCTATTTGGTTTATCATATACATTAATTTCATTACCATCAATATCTAATTGTGTGCCTATTTTACTTGCTATATAAACATCTTTAACCCAATTTTTAGGATTAGCTTTCACACTTATCATTTAGGAATACCTGCCTTTGGTACTAATTCATTCAATAGTTCAGATGATATTAAACCAGTTAAATATGTAACTGAGAAACCATTTTCACTATAAGATTGAACATTAGTAGAATCCATTTTGTTATATAGCTCAATAGCACATCTTGTTTGCCAATTTGCTAATCGTTTGTTGTTTTCAACATCTATTGTTGTTTTTGTTAAATCATAAGGATAAAGTGTATTTAGAGCCACAATTTCTGCGTCATCTAGTTTTAATTTAAACACTTCATCTTCTGTGTTATCGGTTACATCACCTAAGATTTCTAGTCGCATTTTCTTTAATTGTTCTTCTTGACTCATAAATACACTTCCTTACTTAAAAAAGTTATATTAAGCAGTAACTGCTTTTGTGTTAACTGGGTTTGTTGTTGAATTAGTTACATTAACGTTTACTTCCTTAGATGGTTTAGTAAATGCTGTATTTAATCCAGTAATTTTTCCGTGGAACCATTCTGGACCGTGATCTAATCCAATTTGACCAAAGATTTGATATTTAGTTCCTGCTCCTGTTTTTGCTAATTCTTCTAAGAAGAAGTTACCTTTACTTGGAACTGGTTGTTCAACTGGTCCTATTACTGATGGATTAATTGCTAATACTGTTCCTGCTGGGATAAATTCACCTATTGCTAAATGAACTGTTGTACCAACTGGTAATATTAAATCTCTTATTTGAATTCCATAAGCACTCATATAAGCTTCTCCAATTGGCATTTTCATTTCTATAGCATCACCATGTAATTGTAATAAGTTAACTGAATTCATTAATAATACAATATTAGAAATATCTCCGCCATTGTCATTGATTTTTTGAACTAAATCATTAACTAACCACATATCTAATGGAGCATTAACTTTACTATCGCCTTTTCCACTTTCAGCACTAATTACGTTAGTAGTAATTGCAGCTACCATACCTCTTGTTTTATTAATTGTTGCGTCAGTTGTTGCTTTATTATAAGTTCCTTGAATAAATGTTTTTTCAATACTTCTCTTGATTTTTTCCATCTTTCTTGCAACTTGGAAAGATAATTCATCTTGTGGATTAGCTTGTTGACCTGCTAAGTTAACACCACTTAATGTTGCCATATTTGATTGTTTAGCGTATGAAATAGCAACTGATTCCATAAATATTTGAGTAACATTACTCATTGGGCTTCTTGTTACAAATGTTGCAGTTGGAGCTGTTAATGAAGCTGTTTCACTAATTTCTGGTATTGCTCCTTCTTCACTTGTATAATATTGTCCACATACGAATTCTACTGAATTTGTATATTTAACTCTTCCACTTATCATATTTAAAAATGGAGTTTTTGTATTTGCTTTATTGTATAATAATCCTGAATAGTTAGGACAACTAAAGCTTTGTACTGTTTCAGCACCTGTCATTTTTCTTCACCTCGTTTAAAATTTCTATCCCTTTTTCTAAACGAGTGCCACACTTTACTTATTTAGTTTTTTTTCTTGTTCTGCTTTGAAAATTTGAGTAGTTAATTCAGTTTGCTTCAAAAAGTCCTTATCCTTTATTGCTTGTTCAAGTTCTTTTTGTAACTCTGCAACCTTATCAACAGGATTAGCACTTTGAGTACCACCTACTGGTTTTGGTGTACCATTTAACAATTCAGTAGTAGTTTCGTTTTTTGTTTGTTCTTTTGTTTTATTTAATAATGTAATAAAATTATTTGCTAATTTTACTGATTTATCACAATCTTCACTTATGATATTTTGTAAAGTTTCTTTTAATTCAGTATCTTCATCAGTAATTTTAATTCCATTATCTAAGAATAAACCTTTTACTGCTAATTCACTTGTTTTAAGTGCATTTGCTTTCTTATCTACTTCTAATTGTTTTAACTCTGCTTCTCTTTTTTCATCGTCAGTCATTTTTGATTTTTTGAAATCATCATATTCATTTGATAATGTAGTATAGTTACTTTCTACCGTTCTATATTTAGCATTTAAATCATTATATTTATCTTTTGGAATCATTAATGTTGCTAAACCCTTCGCAATAGCATCAACTCTTTCTTCATTAGTTGTAAGTGTTTCATCACTTAATACTTTCTCGATTTCTTCTTTCATTTCTATACCTTTCCCACTCTTACGTTTTTATGGATGTCTCGTCTCATCAATGGAGTGTTGTAGATTTATGCTCTCTACAATAAGCAAATTTATATAAACTGATAAATCAGTTCGTATACTAAATGGTTGGGAAGACAGGATTCGAACCTGCAACCTCTTGAATCCAAATCAAGGCTTCTACCAAATTGAATTACTTCCCAATATGGTGCCGAAAGTAAGACTTGAACTCACAACCTACTGCTTACAAAACAGTTGCTCTACCAATTGAGCTATTTCGGCAAAATTCCAAAGGCTTCTAAAGTTTCTTTGGCTTGGACTTACTTATAAGGCTTTATAGAAGTTGTACTTCCTTCAAAGTTTCTTATAATGCCTATACATAGACTAATATGTCCATCGATTTTTCTTCACAATGCTATGCTAATTTATTTTTTTTTAGTTAGGTGTGTCAGCACTCACACATCACATCAGAAATATTTCCTACACTTAAGACTTTTGTCCGTATTGGTCGCTGATTTTCCAACCTCTAACTATTTATTAACCTCTCCAGACTCATCCTTTGAGGCAGATGTCGTCTTATTAAGACTTCCATCGCTATTCTCGTTATTTTGTTTTATTTGTTTGTTTGCTTGTCCAACAAATAATTTAATCCAATTTTCTATACCACCATAGAATTCCATTGATTTATTAAATGTTTCATTTGGATCACTATATAATCCACTTGTTGTCATAGCAACATCTGGTGATATACCACTTTGAATTTGATTCATCATACCTTGTGATTTAACTAAGAAATTGTCTGATTTATTTCTTGTAAATTTTTGGTCTATATCTTTTAATGTTAATGTTTTAATTTGACTATTTGGAGCAAGTCTACATATTCTTAAAATTAATTTAAGTTCTGGTTTAGAGCATCTTTTAAATTCCATTTCATCGCCATCTGCCCTTGCGTCAGCCATTGTCCAACCTTCACCTAAATACCTAGCTTGTCCAGTATCTCCACCACTTGCTTTATCACTATTTTTAGGAATACCTACAATATTTAAAGCAGTATTGAATAATCTATCATGTAATACTTTTGTATTGTCATGTTTTATTTCATTTGATATTAATTTTAAATCTGCTGGTCTACTTGGGTCTGAAGTTGCGATTTTAATTGCTCCTAAATCAAGTAATCCTTCATAATCCTCTCTATCAATGTCTTGGTTAACAAATACAAGCAAGCTTTGTATAAATTGCTCTAATCCGTCCATTTCATCAGATGTAATTCTATTTAAGTTATTTAATATATCCATAACTATTTCGATAATTCCTATTCTTGATTTATTTAAGTAATATTCAAATATAGGAATTTCATTTAATATAGTAGGTTTTATAAGTTTAACCTCAAATGCTGATGCAACGCTTGGACTAATCATTTCATAATAAGCATTTTTCGTATATACACTACCTTTTATCGTGTAATCCTTAACACCTCTCGTATAAGTACAACCAAATAGTTTCTTATGAGGTAATCTACTAGAATAAACACAAAATGTTGTTTTACTATCAAGATTTTCTATCATAAAAGGGCTATCTTCATTTATATCTGGAAGAACTAATCTGTGCCCTATTCCTGATATATATAGGTCTTCTGCTAATTCAGTATCTTTTGGATATTTATCTTCTGCTAACATATAACTATTTAAAGCTCCTACTTCTTCATTAGCAACATCACCACGTTGTACATACTGTATTGGTTTACCAAAAACAAATGACTTTTTAAATTCAACCATAAAATAAGCATTATTTTCTACTACTTTGTTATTTATAGTTGGTCTTACTTCTTTAACTTTATCTAAAATTGGTTGAAAACCTTTATAATAGTTTTCTAAATAATTAATTTCCCTTGAATTTTGTAAATGAACACTAAATACGTCATTTAATATTTGTGTAATTGTTTGTTCGTTCATTTCTTCTGGTTCATAATCTGCATAAATAATATGTCTACCAAATAGTCTTACTTCATCTTGAACCGGCATTACTGGTTTATCGGTAGGTATTTGTGCATTTGTATTATCATCAACTGGTGTTTCAGTTGTTTTTACTTCTTCGTTTTCCATTAATTCACCATCTTTCATACTTTGGTATTCCCAAAATATAAAATAAGGGAACACAACAATAAAAAATAAATTCTTACGGTTATGCTCCCGTGTAGCACTAAACGGTCAATGAAGGGAAAAACTAGACCGTTCGCTACATTTATACATTATTAATAAAAAAATTGTTAGTTATGAAGTATAAAAGTCCAACATAAATTGGACTTATTTGTCAAAAAGGTCGTCTTATAGCAACCGGTTTAGATAAAGTTCCTTTACCAAAAATAATTTCACTTGCATACATACATACGGAATCAATACCATCATCATGCACATTTGGTTTATCAAAAGAATATTTAGTTATATTATCCATCATTCTGCCAATATCAGTATTTGGTCTAACAATTGATTTATCAGGAAATACAATTTGTTTTTGAACAATACCACGATTATTCTTTATTCTTTCTTCTTTTTTAACAGTGTTATATTTTTCAATAATAGTACACCAATATATACCTCTAGCATGTAATCTATCTTCTAATAGTCTTTTTAATGAAGTATCAATGTTATTTTCAATTACTAATGTTGTAATTCTATGTTCAATTATTTTTTCAATTATTTCATCATATAAATCATCCATTGGTTTTTGTTTATAAATTGCATCAATTAAATAATGATTACCATTATTGTCATTCTTAAATATCGGCATAGATACATTGTCTTTTCCTTTACGAGCCGTATCTAATGTTGCCATTGAATTTGGTGTTAAATGAACATTTAATAATTCTTCATTTGTATATGTTCTAATACATTCCCATGCAAATTCTCTTCCTGTAGGTGCAATAGGATTTTGTTGATATACGCAACTAAATAAAAATGGATCTGTATTTTGTTCAATTTGTTCTGCTATTTGTTGTGGATACACTTCACTACAAGTTGTTTTATGATTTTCATCAAGCATTGGTACACGAATAACTATCGTTGATTTATCTTCACTTTCCATAACATAAGGATTGTCAGTTGGTTGTAATGTCGATATTTTATTTCTATCTTCAATTATTCTATTTAAAATGTCTTCCGGTGTCCACTGAGTACCAACAAATATAAATTTACATCTTACACCATCACGTCTATTCCACCATTCAGTATTCCACTTATCATATATTCCTCTATGAACACTTTCACTATTTGCTTCTTCTGCTCCCTTTGTCATATCATCAAATATAATTGCAAATGAAGCTCTTTCTCCAGTAGTTGAACCGTTACGAGTTCTTGCTATATGATTTGATTTAGGAACATTAGCATTTTTTATCTTCCAGTCTGATTCTCTTTCTACCTCAAATGGCTTTCCATTATATAATTTGAACAAAGGAAATATTTCAGCAAACTCAGGGCTAGATATTATTCCCTTAACAGTTCTACTAAAACCTAAAACCAATTCATCAGAATAAGACATTCTTATTACAGAATTATTAATACTTATACCATAGCCCCAAGCAGTAAATAATGTTGCTAAATAAGATTTACCCATTGATGGTGGATAAGATACTACTAGATATTGCAATCTTTCATCAAATGCTATTCTATTTAAGGCATCTACATATGGCTTTAATACATTTCTACGATTTGCTAATACCTTTCGTGGCATATTCCATTCAATATAATCAACAAAGCATTCAAAATCTCTTCTTGCACAAAAACAATAGGCTCTTTTATAATAATCAAAAAAGAGAGCCATATTTTCAATTTTGCTCCCTTCAATTAATTTATGTAATATTGGAATTAGTTTAGTCTTTGCTACTTTAACACTACCTAATTCATCTTGTTTATACATTTCTTCAAGAATACTCAAAGCACTATTACACCAGTCTAATTTATCATGCTCTTTCATTTTTGATGATTTAAGAACATTTAATATGTCTGTAAAAGTGCTTTCAAGTGTTGTTTCTTGTTTTTTTATTTGGATTTTATCTCCAACTTTTATCATCTAATCACTCTCTCTTTGTATTTTCCCATAGAGAGTGCTACACTATTTTATACTAATCTTTTATTTCAATGCATTTGTTTTCCCATTTTTTATATGCATCTAAATATAATTCTTTTTTATCACCATTATAAGTTAATTCATAATACATGCCATCGCTTATATTAGTGCTTACTAATGCTTTATTATTTTGAAGCGTTTTACAACTCCAAACAATAAATACATTATTTTCAGTTATTTTCATGTTATCAGTTATTTCAACTCTATTATTAAAATAATCAACAATTGTTTTTTTACATAGTTCTAAAAATTTGTCATTACTCATTTTTACACCTCTATTCCTTTGGCATTTCTATAAATACATTAGCACCATTTTCTAAACATTCAAGAATGTGCTTATCTAATTCTTTTTTAACTTCTAATGTTCTTTTGTTTGTAGGATATTTTGCTACTACAATATTATTATCAGTAACAATTACATTTTCTAGTTCTTTATCCTCAAAATAGTCCTTATCAACACCTAATTTAGTTGTAATTAATTCTACTAATTTTGGTTTAGGCTGTTCTTGATTCTCTAATACTCTTTTAATATTATCTCTATAACTGTTACCTACTAAAGTGATAAGTTCATCACTTGTCATTTTCTTTTCTTCTAATAGTGATTTTAATTCATCACCTATAACTGTTTTAGGATTTCTTTGACCAATTCCTAAAAATTTTACCATTCCTGTAAATTTTTCATCTTGACTTATAATTAACATATTATTCATTTTCTATTCCTTCTTCCTTTTCTATTTTAATTGTTTCATTATATTCTTCTTCTAATGAAGTGTCATAAATATCATCATAATCATTATTTTTTATAAGTTCTATTGCTTCTTCTTTTGAATTTGCAGTAACAACACCATATTCGATGTATTTTGCTTCTCTTGTAAATTGATATGTTTTCACTTTCTATTCCTTCTTTCTTCACTAATCAAATATTTTATAAAATTTTTCCATTAATTTTTCTTTTTCAATTCTTTCATAATCTTTTCTAAACATAACTTGAAACTCAACATCTTTTGACAATGTATTATCTAATATAAAAGGTATTTTTTGACCAAAAAGCTCAAAAAATGTTACACTCGTATAATTATCAACTTCTTTATAATAAATGCATTGTGTAGATTTTAACTCAGCACGTAATGTGTTCATTGCATGTGGAGATACAATAGCAATGATCTTCATATCATCAGTATTGAAAAAACGATCGCTATAAGCTAGCTGTCTTAATCTAAAAATAGCATCACATAATCTGTTCAACATTATTTACCACCAAATATTTCTTTCAATAATCCGAACACTAATGCACATACTAATCCATGCCAAAACGTCCATATATAATTAATTTTTAATACCCATATTATTAGATTACCTAATCCCCAAAATATAAGGGCTGATAAACTTAATACAAAGGCAATCGTTAATATCGCTCCTAATCCAATTAATAAATATTTCATCTATTCACCTCTATCAAAATGTTCTTTTAATTGACCATTTTTCATTCTTACATATTTGCTTATTATATTTTTATAATTAATTACAAAACCTTCAACATTTCTATTTACTTTGTTTGTATATTTCTCATAAATACTATCTAATTGTTCTTTATTTGGCAAATTAATCAATTCAGTAACTTCTGGTACTATTCCAATGAAATTAGGTATTTCTTGACTTACAAATGGATATATAAATAATTCATGGTCATAAATTAAATTATATAAATTATAATCATCATCTATATTTGCTTTTGCAAACATATACCATCTTTTATCAAATTCATCAACATTATATTTTAGGCAACCCATTCCTATCCATTCACCACAAATTGCACTATTATTATGCAACTCAGCTTCTAATATATCTTTATTGTCTAATAGCCATTGATACAATCCTTTATATAACATTCCTTTTTGTTCTTCAATTTCATCAATGCAAATAATATTATTCCTTTGTGCAAAGTATAATTTGTCATCTTTCTTAAAAAATACTAAATTACTACCATCTATCTTTTCAGTAAGATAAACTTTATCGCCTTTGCAACTAACTCTTTTTGTCTTGGGATAAATTTCTTTTTTTATCATTTAATCACTTCCTTAAAATCCTGTTTTTATTGCTATATAAATAAGAGTTAGACTTATTGCAGAAGCAAATAGTTGAGTAAAAAAATTATATTTTCTACCTTTTATTTCTTCTCCGTGCCTAGACAAATGCATTCCTACACCTAATGCATGAGTTATAATCATTATTAAAAACCATATATTCATTTAATTTCACCTACTTTTTTTATTATTTCTTTTAATTCTTTTTGACCTTCTTTTGTTGTTGGTGGTGCAACCATTGATACAAGTGTATTTGGTTGTAGTCCTAATGCTTTTTCATATTTAACAAGAACTTTAGGTCTAAAAGACCATTGCCCATGAAAATAATTTGATATATTTTGAGGGGTTGTCCTACTTTCACCTAGTTGTTCTTCTATTTTGTTTAATTCTTGGCATAATTTAGCATTAGTCCATTTTTTCTTATGAAGAATCATTTGTATATAATCAGATACATTTATCATTATTTATTTCTTCACCTTCATCTGTAATATAATGACTCAAATCAGTAAAATGTTTATCAGGATTAAATGGTACTTCGCCTGGAAAGTTTCTGCTTAAATAGTAATGTCCACCATCTACTGATACCTTCCCACATTTACATTTTTTGTAATCATGTACTGTCTTACTTTCTATAATGTCGCCACAATAATTACATTTTATTTTGTTAGTTATTATTTCCATTTGCCACCTCATTTATATAATCAATACACTCTTGTTCGGAATCAAATTGTTTTTCAATATTACCTGCCATTAAATATTCCTTATCATTATCACGTTTCCAACAGCCTGCCCAATCAATCGGTCTTACATACCATTTTTTACTTATATATAATTGTCCATAATAATAATTTTTTAATATTCCTGCATTTGTTGGCGGTATATATTCATTAGTCATTATTAATCACCATATTTTGCTATTGAATTCAATCTACTAACACAATCTTGACATATTGTTATTTGATATACTTGAGATTTATGTGCTTTGATTACAAATACTTTCTTATCTTTTCTTTTTATTTCATCACCACAACAAATACATTTACCTTTTGTATCTAATTGTCTTAAATTTGCATTCATTCTTCCACCTTCTTTATTATTTGAATTGTCCTAGCTCGTCCATTTTGAGTTTTTATATATCCTTTATCTTCTAAAATAAGCAATTTCTTAAATACTGTGTTAACATCACACTTTAATATATTGGCTAGCTCACGATTTGTAGGACTATATCCATATTCATTAATAAACCACTCTATTGCTTCCAATAACATTTTTTGTTTAATTGTTAACATCTAATCACTAGCCTTAAAGTTATATATTGGTTTAATTATTTTAATAATATCTACTGTATCGCTTATATTATCAATTATTTCTTGCATTGGTTTATATACAAATGGTGCTTCATCAATGGTATCTTCATTTACTGATGTCGTATAAATATCTTTCATACTTTCTTTATATTCATCTAAATTAAAAGTTTCTTTTGCTTGTATTCTTGACATTATTCTGCCTGCTCCATGTGGTGCTGAGCAATTCCAGTCATCATTGCCTTTCCCAATTCCAATAATACAACCATCCCTCATATTCATTGGTATAATAACTTTTTTACCTTTATTTGCTTTAATAGAGCCTTTACGAATTATGTTATCCTCAAAATCTATATAGTTATGAATTGTTTCAAAATGTTCTTCTATAAATAAATATAGTCCTAATTTGTTTATTATTTTAGTTGCTATTAATTCTCTATTCTTACAAGCAAATTCTTGACATATCTTCATATCATGTAAATAATCTTTTCTTAATTGTCCTTCTAAATAACATAAATCTTTAGGTAATTTTGTTTTACCTTCATATTTTTTATGAATTTCAATTAACTTTTGTTGTATTTCTTGCTGTCTACCTTGTTCTTTATATTCTTTAATGGTATCTTGTATTTCTTGTTTCATTTCTTCTTTATAAGAACAATATTCAATTGCTTTATTTTGATATATCTCGGCTACTTGTTTTCCAAGATTTCTACTACCAGTATGAATAACTAGATATTTATTATTATCTTCATCTATATCAACTTCTATGAAATGATTACCACCACCTAGTGAACATAAACTTTTTTCTAGCCATTCATCTTTATTTTTTAATTCTTTATGACATAATAATTTGCTAATATCAAAATATTCATATACTTCATCATTTACATTCATGCCACTAGGAATACTATTATGTATAATTTCATCTAATTTCTTTAAATCTAAATCAATATTGCCTAATTCTACACATAACATTCCACAACCAATGTCTACTCCGACAATATTAGGGATTACTTTATCGCCTAAATTACCAGTAAAACCAATTACACACCCTTTACCAGCATGAACATCTGGCATTATACGAATTTTACTATCTTTAAATGCTTCTTGGTCTAATAATTCATTTATTTGATTTATTGCTTCTTGTTCAATATCATCGGTAAATATTTTTAAGTCTTTCATTTAATCAACCTCATTTTCATAAATATTTCCTATTATTTCTAAATGCTTAAAAATATCTTCGTAATATAACATTTCACTATTTCTAGCACCATTGCCATCCAAACACCAGTACCCAGTTGGGTCGAACATTACAACATAAGAAGTATCTTCGCCCTCATATTTAACAATATCACCCTCATAAATTTCTACACCATTTTTATCTTTTAACCCTGTGTATTGACCTATCGTTTCTTCTTTGACTTGATAAAATTGGTCTAAACTTACTGAAATATAGTATTTATTATCATCAATATTCTTCAATAGATAACCATATATCCATTTATTTAAATGTTTTCCTCTAAATTTTATTTCCCTATTCATTATTCCACCTCATTTAACAACCATAATAATGTCTCCAGTTCTGTTCTCATTGAACATTTAGGGTTTTTCTTTAAATATTCTATTCTTTCACGAATATCTTCTTCATTTTTAATTGATTTATATTTTTGATAAAAGTTATATAGCAATCTATATTGATTGTATACTTCATATAAGGCATACATATTGTCTTTTATATTATCTTTGTTCATCAACATCACCTAGTATTTTTTTTATTTTCTCTATTTTTTGAAAATCCATTCCTTTTGAGTATTTAATACAATCACTAATTTCACATAATTGTTTACCCATTTGATACATATATTTTAATTTTTTATTATCATCTAATTCATCGAATACATCTTTTTTGAATTCTTCTATTGTTCTAATATTATTCACTCTTCCACCTCACTTCTCAAAGCCGATAGTTTAAATTCATTATAAGTTGATAAATATATTCTTTTACCTCTCATAGCAAGATATGGATTTATCATTAAACATTTTTGATTTTTCTTATATGGTACTTTATGAATGACATCATCTGCTATTAGCCCTTTTAATTGTCTCTTTATAGTAGTTTCACTCACTTCACATACTTTTGATAAATCTTTCAATCGAATAATTTTGCCATTGTCATAACAACATATATTGTCCATATAACCAATATGGCAAGTTAGATAAGGAAGTATTGAATATTTTTTGCAATATTTATCAAATATTTTAGGATTGATTTTGATAAAATGATATTTTATATCGGTAGTATCTTGTAAATAATCTATCGTTCCTTTGCGAAGAACTTTATCACCTGCATTTAAAGAAACAATAACATTATCATGCTCAAATTCTTGTAATACTACACCATCTTCATCAACTAAATATGATTTAGACATTTATTTTTCCTTCATTATGTTTTTTGATCCAGTGATTAAATCTTGCATAACATTCTTTACAAAAATCATAATTTCTAATATTATGATATTTTCCATAAGGAACTTTTTCATCATGTACCTGTTTCACTAATCTAATGGGTTTGAAATCTATTAATTCTTTGTGGCATATACAACAATTATATTTTTTTAACTTTGACATAAGGCTTATATTCTTCCTTAAATTTTAAGTATTTTTCTTCATTTGAAATACTTGCTAAAGGATATTCACAATCCAGTTCATTATCTCTTTCAATTATTAAGTATCTTGTAGGATTAGATTCATAACTACTACATACAAATTTATACATATCTTCTATGCTATATTTTATATCTAATAATTCCCATGTAGGAACTTGTCCATATATTTTATATAATTTCATTGAATCACCTAATTTCTATTGCCACCATAACAAATAGCCCATAAAAACAAGAATGTTATTAAAATAATTATAAATATCATTTTATTTTCCTACTTTTCTAATGTCCCTCAACTTGTGTTTTTATTTCTACAGGTATTATTGCTTTTGGTCTAAATATAAATTCGTAGTCATATCTTGATACATCATTGTATTCTAATTGTTCTACTACATAAGTTGTTTCATTTGCTATATACAAGAAATGTTTTTGATACTTATCTTCTCCTACTTTACAAATTAATTCTAATTCATTATTATCAGTTTCTAAACCGCCTTTTACAGAACAATTTCCAGTAGCTTGAAATAAATATTCACCAGTTCTTAAATTTAAGAATGTTATTCTTCTTTTTACTTTAAACTCATCTGCTTCTCTGCTTAAATTATAACTAACTGTATCTGCACTATTGCATCCAGTCATTGCTAGTAATAAAATTGTTATTGTTAATATATATAATACTTTTTTCATTATTTATCATCTCCTAATCTAAAAATATAACTACTATTAACTAAATCTTCATTTTGTATAATATTGTGTCTTTTACAAAATTTTCTCAATATATCAGCATAGTTATTATATTTAATAAATTTACCATCAATATCACGGTCAAAATTCATAAAATCTAATCTACTCATCTCATATAGTGTAATTTCAACTTCCTTTATCTTACCTTTTAATAAGTCTTTAAATTTGTTTAAAACTTTAATATAAATAATATCTCTTTTAGTTGGTGCCATTTATATCTTCTCCTATTATTGATTTGTATTTTTGTAAAATTTCTTTATAAGCTAAAAGTTGAGGAATTACATCTTTTAGAATGTCATAATCTAATTCTGTTTCTTTAATTTTTTGTAATTCTTTTATCACATCTTCTAAATACTTTATAAACTCTTTTTGTTGAAACTTTATTTTAGATATATCTTCAACGTTTTTTTTATTATATATTGTAGTAGGTATCTGTGTTTCGTCTTTTTTACAACTAAACTTAAACTTGTTTAATTCTTCAAGTTGTTTTTTTAATTCTACATTATCTTTTAATAAAGTTTTTACATTTTGGCAATTTTCTTTTTCACCTACTAATGAATTAAAAATTATTATTGCTTCTTCATTATTGATATCATTATGAACTGATTCACCACTTATACTATCTACGCTCAAACAAGCTATGTTTCCAGTTAAATATCTAAAATCTATTTTTAAATCTTTTTGTTTCATTATTCCACCTCTTTCCTAAATAATGATTTTTGCTATTTCATCATATCCATCTATTAAATCGTGAACATCATCTAATCTCCAGTCACTATTTTCAACTATTTCTCTAATTTTTTCTATTTTTTCTTTTAATTCTTTAATTTCTATACGAACATCTTTGTAAGTATCTTGATATTCTTTTCTCAAACTATTAACTTCATTGCGAAGTTTCATTTCTGTTAATGTGCCTTGTGCAACTAACTCATTACTTACTTCAAGTTGTTTCTTTAATTCTTGATTTTCTTTTATTAATAAATCAATACATCTAGCATTTTCACCGTAGCAATTACCTAAAAAATTAATTTCTCCATTTTCTATTTTTGCAACAGTCATACCAATTCCATCTTCACCATTTTCATCTACACCTATCGTGTATTTATCAATGTCGTAAGTATATTCTTTATCATTCATTTACTCATCACTCTCTACTTTCTCTACTAAATTGGCTTTTATTAAGTCATAGATTGTATCTTCAATTCCTCCTAATTCATCATCAAATACATGGTATGTATAATCATTATTCATAATATCTAAAGAAATACCTCTATTTGAAAAATAAACTAATAAAGCATTTTTATTCCCACTTTCGTTAAAATCTGTGGTAAATTCTTTTATCATGTAATATTGATTTTTATTTATAAATCCAAATTTTTTCAACTCTTCCAAATCTACGTTATCTTTAATCTTTAACATTACTATCAC
>CAKPFM010000009.1 GCA_934153945.1 uncultured Bacilli bacterium | reverse complement strand
ATTTTAAAAAATGAAAAAGAAAAAGTTAGAAAATATCGTTTGATATCTCTAACTTATATCTTAAGTTAATAACATTGGTAATTTACTGTTCTTTTAATGACAACTTATTAACCTTTATTTTTTTTCGTAATCCTTTTAAACTACAATCTTCTGGTACTGCTACTACTATTATTGTTACCGATAAAGTTAAAGCATATAAAATATATCCTATCATTAATGGAATATTAGTTACTGTTTCTTTTATTAAATTTATATCAAAATTATTTTTTAAAACTATTGCAGAAAAAAGATAAGAAACTGAAACTAAAAATGCTCCAACATATCCTACATTACTTATTATTTTAGCTAAATGTCTTAGTCTTATTTTAAGTGGACTATCAGGTGATTTTTCCGATACCTCTTTAGCTAATTTACCATATAGAGTATTATTACCTACTTCAGTTACTAACATTAAACCTGATTTTGAATATACAACGCTACCTCTATATAATCTATTTTTTTCTAATCTAGTATTTGATGATAATTTTTTTACTTCTTTTGTTTCACCAGTTAGTGATGATTCATCTACTGTTATTTCTCCTTCAATTAAATATCCATCTGCGGGTATTTTATCTCCTGTTTCTAATACTACAATATCATTAACTACTACATCTTTTATTGATATTTCTTCTACTATTTTATCTCTTTTAACTTTGCATTTTATTTTAGAAGCTTCCATTTGTAATTTTTGAAAAGCTTGCTCACTTCCATATTCTGATATTGTTGATATAAAGGAAGCTATAAAAATTGCTATTACGATACCTACTGTTTCATACCAATCAAAATCTTTTATTAAAAATACCATTTTAATTCCTAAAGCTATTATTAATATTCTAATTATTGGATCTCCAAGTGATTCTAATAATTTTTTGAAAAAACTAATTTTATCTATATTTTCTAATGCATTACTACCATGTTCTTCTCTACTTTTTATTACTTCTTCTTTTGTTAATCCATTTTTCACATTATCACCTATATTAAAATATATGTACAAGTTATAATTTTAGAAATTATTTTTTAACATATTTGATATTGTTTTATAATCATTATCTGTTGGATTATTTTTTATTATTTTTGATATATCTAATATTTTAATATTATATTCACTAGCTATTATTTCTAATTTTTTATTTAAATAAGTTATTACTTCATTATTGTTATTAGTTGAATTATAAAAATTTAAAAAGATTATTTCTTCTTTTGAATATTTTCTAAGTAATATAAATAGTTCTTCCATATCTGTTAGTAGTTGATCTGAATAGTTATATAATTCATCAGGACTAGAATTTATTTTATATTTTATTTCATTCATACCAATCCATATAGTAATTATATCTGCTTTTATTATTGAATTTTCTATTGTTTGTTTTTTATTATTTATAGTTATTTCTTTATTTTCTTTTATATCTCTTATTAAATCAGTTATTCTATATTCTTCTATATTAAAATTGTTATTATAGTATTTTAAATTTTTTATATTATCTTTATAGTAAATACTATAGTCATCATTTGATATTGAATTTAAATTTAAGTAATATATATCGTTATTTTGTAGTTTAAAAATAACTAATACTAATATAAAACAAATAATTATAAATATAATTTTTTTCATTTTTCACCTCAAAAAAAGTAGATTTTATTCTACTTTAATTATATTTATTAGTTATCAATTAATTCTATTTTAGCACCAACATTTGATAATTTTTCTATTATATTTTCATATCCTCTAAGAACATGTTCTATAGAATTAATAGTAGTAGTATTATCTGCTATAAGGGCTGCTAGTACCATACAAGCACCTGCTCTTAAATCGGTTGCTTCTACATTAGTTCCAGTTAATTTAGTTGGCCCTTTTATTTTTATTTTTTGACCAATAATTTCTATATTTGCGCCCATTTTATTTAAGTATTCTACATTCTTAAATCTATTTTCATATATAGTTTCTTCTAATGTAGATGTTCCATTAACTTGTGTTAATAAAGTAGTTAACGGTTGTTGTAAATCAGTTGGAAATCCTGGATAACCTAGTGTTTTTACTTTTACTGGTTTTAAATTATTTGCTTTACTTACTATAATTGAATCTTCTTTTATAGTAAGTGGTACACCCATTTCCTTTAGTTTTTCAGTTAGTGATTCTACATGTTTTGGAATAATATTTGTTATTTTTAAATTATTTCCTAATAGAGCTCCTGCTATTATATATGTACCAGCTTCTATTCTATCAGGAATTACTTCTGTAAATGCACCTGATAAATTATTTACTCCTTCTATAGTTATAGTACTTGTTCCTGCACCTTTTATTTTAGCTCCCATATTATTTAAGAAAGTTGCTACACTTACTATTTCTGGTTCTTTTGCAGCATTATATATCTTTGTTATACCTTTTGCTTTTGTAGATACTAACATAGCATTTACTGTTGCTCCTACACTTGGCATATCAAGTGATATATCAGTCCCTATCAGTTCTTCAGCTGTTATTGTATATTTATTATTTTCTTCTATTACTTTTGCTCCCAAAGCTTCAAAAGCCTTTAAAGTTTGATCTATTGGTCTAGCTCCTATTGAACATCCTCCTGGAAAGTACATTTCAACTTTTTTATATTTACCTAATAGAGCTGACATAAAGTAGTATGATGCTCTTAATTTTTTTGATATTTCTTCTGGTATTTCTTTATTTTTTATTTCTTTAGAATTTATTTCTATTTCTTTATCAGTTCTTTTTACCTTTGCTCCTAAATATTCTAATATTTCATTTAAAGCATCTATATCAGAAATATTTGGGACATTGTCTATTTTTACTATTCCATCTGATAATATTGAAGCTGGAATCAATGCAACTGCACTATTTTTTGCTCCACTTATTTCTATTGTTCCCGATAAGGTTTTATTTCCTTCTATTTTTAGTTGTTTCATGATTCCTCCTACTTTAGTATATGTTTTATTTACATTGATGTCATAATATAATTATATTATTTTTTTTTGGAAAAGGCAAATGTATTAAAATAAATATATTATTCCTATTATAATTAGTACTATTCCACCTATTATTGTTGAATATTTACCTATCTTATCATTTATTTTTGTACCTAGAAATAAACCTAAGTATGTAAATATATAACTTGTTATAGAAAATACTAAAGCTGCTATTAAAGGTTTATCATATATGGCATTTAATCCTATTCCTACTGAAAAACTATCTATTGACACGGCTAGTCCAAATAAAAGTAATTCTCCTATATTTAATACATTTATTCTACTTTCTTTTTTTGTTTCAACAATCATTTGAATTCCTATTATAAGTAGTACAATAAATACCACTGTTGTAGGTTTTACAGGTAGTAAAAATAGTATAGTTTTTCCTACATACATACCAATTATTGGCATCAAAAAATGATATATACCAACTATTGTTGATAAAGTTATTCTTTTATTTTTTTCCACATTTAAAGTGCCATATGCTAGTGATAATGAGAAGGCATCCATACTAAGGCTTACTGCTATTATAAATATTACTAATATTGACATAAAAAACCTCCTAATCTATATTATTAAGAGGTTTATATTTTATTACTAATTAAATAAATTTTTTACAATATCAAATAAGAAAAAGTTATATTCTATTTCTTCACTTTCTTCTGCTTCTACTAAGCATAGTGGTGGAAATAAAACACACCACCAGTTTTCACCTTCCCCTTTACCTAATGTAACAAGTAATGAATCATAGTATCCTTCTTCGTAAGTATGTCCTTTGTATTCTTTTTCTGGAAAGTAGTTTTTTCCATAGTTAATTGTATAGCCTAAATTATAATTCTCTTTTTTTAAAATAGAATAAATATTATTATCAATTTTTTCTATATTTTTTTCTATTATTTGATCTGCTTCTTCTTTTGTTTTTGTATCTTTTAATAATAAATACATTTCTGATTTTAAATAGTCACTTACTTTATATTTTATTTGTTGATCATATTCTGAATCTGAATTGGCAATTACTCTTATTCTAATTGCATCTTCTGGTATTTTATTAGCATTTACTTTTACTATAAATAATAGAATTGGTATCAATATTATAATGATTTTTTTCATTTGAATCATCTCCTATATTAATAGTGATGATTTTTATTTTTTTTATTCAAATTTTAATAATTATATAAAAATGCACAATATTTTATATTTTTTGTGCATTTTTTATTAATTTATGTCAACAATGCACAATTATTGTGCATTGTTATACTTCTTTACCGACAAATACATTATAAATATTTTTGTATTTATAAGCTAATTTAGTATAAGAATCATCTGTTTCTAATATTCCCATCGTAACTAATTTATCGATTAATTTAGAAACAGTATTTCTTGAAACACCAGATTCATCAGCTATTTCTTTTTTGGTAAATACTATTTGATGCATTATTGCTGGCATCATTCTAAATATTGCATTACTTTTTAATGTTTTAATTTTTTGTTTATCCTCACTATATATTTGTTCAATTCTATTTATTTTAGCAATATAATTATTACATTGTTCAATAATACATTGTAAAAAAAATTTAATAAAGCCAAGCATATTTCCTTTTCTGCTTTCATTTAAAAATTTATGATAACTAGGTTTATATAATTCAATTACTTCTGATAAAAATAATATTGGATTATCATTTGTTAAAATTGCCAGTTGTATTGGAATTAAAGCCCTACCTACCCTTCCATTACCATCTCTATATGCATGTATTGTTTCAAATTGTGAATGAGAAATTGCCATATTAACAAATATTGGATCAATAAATTCATCATTCATATACTTGAATAAATTATCCAAAAGTATTGGAACTTCTTCTGGGATAGGAGGCACGAAAATTGCTTCATTTATACTACAACCTTTAGGTCCAATCCAATTTTGAATATTTCTTATTTTTCCAGGTTCTTTTTCATTACCTCTTACACTGTCTAATAATATTTTGTGAATTTTATTTACAAATAATAAATTAATGCTATTATTTGTTTTCATATATTCTTTTGCATATTTTATTACTTCTTTTAAATTATTAATTTCACTTTTTTCATCATTATTTGGCATATATTTTAAATAATACATTTCATCTTGCGATATTTGTGTTCCTTCTATCTGAGTAGATTTTAAACTTTCATTTAAAATAATAGAATCCAAAAAATATTTTGAATCAAATCCCATATTCTTTAAATATGACTTATATTCACCATATTTTTGACTTGCTTCAGAAATTAATTTTAGCAACTCTTTATCAATATCATATTCAATTGGTAATTTTTTTACTTCCATTGGTTCCATAAATATCACCTATAAGAATATTATCATTTTTTTATTTAAAAGTAAATAAAATGCACAATATTTTCTATTTTTTGGGTTGTATTATAAATAGTGTTGGTGAATGTAAAATCACTACACTATTTTTATTTAATAAAAAGACATAAGTTTGATACAATGTAATTGATACAAAACATTGAAAGGAATAAACTTATGTCTACTAATAATTATATACTAAATTTATTAAATATTAAAGATGAAAACATTCATATTATTACAGAATGTAAAGAAAAAATGATAAAAGAAAGGAATTATAAAATAATTGAGGGTGTTTTAACTTATAATCCTCAATTTTGTCCTTGCTGTAAAACTATTAACCAATCCACTAATGATATTATAAAATGGGGGTTTAGAAAAAATTGTATTGTTAAAATTCCTAAACAAGGTAATTGTTTAACTAGATTAATTCTTCATAAACAGCGTTTCTTTTGTAAACATTGTAATAATACTTTTATTGCTGAAACTAATTTAGTTGATAAAAATAAAAATATTTCTAATAATACTAATCTTCAAATAAAATTGGAACTTATGGAAAAACAATCTGAAAAAGATATTGCCAAAAGAATGGATGTTTCTGTTTCTGTTGTTGATCGTATATTAAATGATATTTCTTCTCATACCGTTTTAAGACACCCTACTTTACCAAAATCAATGAATTGGGACGAATTTAAAGCTACTAATGATACTAAAGGTAAAATGGCTTTTATTATTACTGATAACGATAATAATAACTTATTTGATATAAATGATTCTAGAAAATCTAGAGATTTAGAAAAATATTTTAGAAGATATTCTAAACGACAACGTGATAACGTTAAACATATTTCTATTGATTTTTATTCTGGTTACATTCACTTAGCTAAAAAATTATTTAAAAATGCTGATATATCTATTGATAGATTTCATATTGTTATTCAAGCTTATAATGCATTAAATTCTACTAGAGTTAGCTTGTGTAAAAAAGATAATCCTAATTATAATAAATTAAAAGATTATTGGAAATTAATTGTTAAAAATGAATTGGATTTATCTGAAAAAAAACAATATTCTAAACATTTTCATAAAGATATGTCTCAAAAAGAAATTGTTCAATATTTGATTAATACAAATCAGACTTTGAAAGCTACTTACGAATGTTATCAAGGCTTAATTAATTCATTAAAAGAAAAAAATTTTAACAAGTTTAAAGCAATAACATTAAACCAAAATAAAAATTTATCTTTAAAAATGAAACAAGCTTTAAAATTATATAAAGAAAATATTAAATATATTGAAAATTCATTTAAATATGATATTAATAATGGAATTATAGAAGGTACTAATAATTTAATTAAATGTATTAAAAGAATTGCTTTTGGCTATAGAAAATATGATCATTTTATTTCTCGTATTTTCTTAGTTAAAGGCATTATAAAAGGATGATTTTCATCATCCTCCATATTCACAATTCATTTATCAAATTTTTTGTCCACCAACACTATTTGACAAAGAACCCTTTTTTGTGCATTTTTTATATTTTTTTACTTTTTTTGCACAATATTTTATATTTTTTGTGCATTTTTTATTAATTTATGTCAATAATGCGCAATTGTTGTGCACTATTTATGATATGTCTCATTATGACTTATTTTAAATGATCTATATATTTGTTCTAATAACATCATTCTAAATAGTTGATGTGGAAAAGTTAACTTTGAAAAGGATAACGCATAATTACTTTTATTTTTAATATCGTTATGTAATCCATATGATCCACCAATTATAAAAGTAATATTTGAATAATTTAAATATATACTTTCTATTTTTTTTGATAATTCTATTGAATCTATATTATTACCATTTATTTCTAAAGTAATAATATAATCTCTTTCATTTATATATTTTAATATTTTATCTCTTTCTTTTTCTAAAATATTTCCATTTGATTCATCATCTAACTCAATTATTTCTATTTTAGAATATTTAGTTATTCTTTTTTTATATTCCTCTATACCTTTTTTTAAATAATCTTCTTTTATTTTACCAATACATATTATCTTTATCATACTTCTATAACATCTGTTCTTTCTACTTGACTTGATATTAATATATTAGAGAAATCTATTTCATTATTTTTTAATTCTTCTTTTAAGGTATTTAAAGCAATATTTGGATCATTATTGTCATGACTTAAGTGAATTAATACTACTGTTTTTGTATCTTTTCCAATAAATTTTGATAGATAAAAAGCTGAATCTTTATTTGATAAATGTCCTTTATCTCCTAGTATTCTTTGTTTTAATTGATAAGGATATTTTCCATCCATTAACATTTTTATATCATGATTACTTTCCATTATATATAAATTTTTATTTTTTAATAATGAATGATTTTTTTGATTAATATAACCTGTATCAGTTATATAAACAATACTTCTATTATTATTTTCTATCACATATCCATTTGAATCTGGTGCATCATGAGAGGTTTTAAATACTCGAAAATGAATATCATTAATATCAAAATCACTATCAATTATTTTGTATTTTTCTATTTCAAATTCATTTTTTAACTCTCTATACATTTTTTCAGTTAAATATAATGTTGGGTGATATTTTTTCATAAATACTCTTATTCCATTAACATGATCTATATGAGTGTGAGTTAAAACTATGGCTTCTATTAACTTTGGATCTATATTGGCACTTTTAAGTTGTTTTTCAACGTATAAACTAGTTGTTCCTAAATCTATTAGTATATGTGTACTAGAAGAGGCAATATATGTACTATTGCCTTTACTTCCAGTAGCTAGAATACAAGCTTTCATCGATACATCGTCCATGGATTTATTCTATGTCCACCCATCCAAGGTTTTCCTCCAATCCATACTTCAAAGTGTACGTGTGTACCAGTTGCCCAACCAGAGTGTCCCATAAATCCAATTATATCACCACGTTCTACTATTTCGCCAACTTTTACATTTTGTTTTGACATATGTGCATAACATGTATAATATCCATTATTATGATTTATACATACATAGTTACCATCTTGTGTTCTTGTTGCTACTTCAGATACCACACCATTTGTTACTGCATATATTGGTGATCCATATCCTGTACCAGCTATATCAATAGCTTGGTGAATTTCACGTTGTCCAGATATTGGATTAATACGATATGTCCATCCAGATGTAATTGTCCATCCACTATTTGTTGGCCATAACCAATTTTTAGTATCACCTACCCCAGTTACTTCTTTTTGACCTTTTAAAACAATTTCATTTATTGCAGGTTGTAACTCATCTTTTGATATAGATTCTACTGCTTCTATTATTCCATTTACAGTTTTTGTTCTTTGGCTTACACGTTCTAAACCATTAACACCAGATTGTAGTTTTTGTTCATAATATTTATTTTTATCTGGATCATATTGATATTCTGTTTGATATTTTACCGTTTTGTCTTCTACTACGTATTCTTCTACAGCTACTGATATTTGTGGATCAGTTATTCCTATTGTTACTACTTGTCCTGGATATAATAAATTTTCACTACTTGTAAAAAGTGGATTAGATATTAAAAATTCTTCTACACTTATTTTATTGTTAAATACAACTTCTTCGATTGTATCTCCCTCTTTTACTGTGTATGTTTTTTGGGCTTCTGTAGTACCAAATAAAAGATATTTTGATAGTTCAGATTCATCTAAATATATAGTTTCAGCTACTGATATATTTGTTTGTTTTACAGTTATATTTTCTTCAACATATATATCTTCTATAATACTTCCTGTAGTTGTTATTTGTGCTTGTGTTTTTTGTAAATATTTTTCATAATCTTCTTTTCCAACTAAAGTTTCAATTATATTGTTAACAGCATTTTTAAATGTTTCTTCTTTTAGTGTATATATAGTTATTGTTTTATCATCTTTTTTTATATTAAATTCATAGCCATTTATTGTGAATGGTTCTTTTTGTAGTATTTTTTTATATACATCCTCTATTGTATCTATACTTTTTGAATAAGTTGAAACAGTTTTTATTTCTAGTCCATTTGGTGAATATATTTTATCTGCCTTATATTCTTCTTTATACTTAGTATTTTGATTATCTATATAGTCTTCTAAAGCTTCTTGAGATTCTATAATACCAATTACTTCACCATCTAAATATACTTTATATAAAGATATGGCCTTTATACCTCTATGATATTGAAATCCAAAAAAAACTATTAATATAATACTAATTATAAGTATTATTATTGATTTCTTTTTCAAATTACTCACCTACTGTTTCCTCATTTTGATAATCTAAGAATGTACTTGTATTTAGTTTAAATACTAAATCAATGTCTTTTGTTATACCATTACGATGTTTTGCTAGTATAAGTGTACTTTTACTTGTATGTTCATCTATAGATATTTGTTTTGTATAGTAATCTTCCCTATATAAAAATCCTACAATATCGGCATCTTGTTCTATAGATCCTGATTCCCTTAAATCACTTAGGATTGGTCTTTTATCATCTCTTTGTTCTACACTACGTGATAATTGCGCTAAAGCAATTACTGGAACATTTAATTCCATTGCCATTGTTTTTAATGAACGTGATATTTCTGCTATTTCCTGTTGTCTATTTGTTCCTTTTGTAGAACCAGTAATTAATTGTAAGTAGTCAATTATAATTATTCCTAATCCTTTTTCACTACTAGCTAATCTTCTACATTTAGCTCTTATTTCACCTATTGTCATTCCTGGTGTATCATCCATAAAAATATTAGTATCAGCTAAACGACTTATTGCTTCATTTACTCTTTTCCAATCATTATGTTCTAGATTACCACTTCTTAATTTATTGTTATCTATTTGACCTACACTTGATAACATACGTGTTGCTAGTTGTTCAGCACCCATTTCCATATTAAATAAAGCTACTGTAGATCCATTTAATGTAGCTGCATTTACGGCTAAATTTAAAGCAAAGGCAGTTTTACCCATACCTGGACGAGCTGCTATAATTATTAGTTCATTTTCATGGAGACCTGAAGTTATTCTATCTAATTCACTAAATCCTGTTCTAAGGCCAGTTATTTCCCCTCTATTTTTTGATAGTTCTTCTAAATTTGCTTGTGTTTTAAATAATACGTCTTGAATAGTTCTAAATTCAGATCCTTTTCTTGTTTTTACAACATTTAAAATTGTACTTTCTGCTTTATCTAGAATATCACTAACAGAATCTGTTGATTCATAACAATCAGTTTCTATTTTGATATTTGCATCTATTAATCGTCTTAGGATTGCTTTTTCTTCTACTATTTTTATATATTCATCTATATTAGTTGCGAGAGGTACAATATCTGCTATTTTAAGTAAATAGTCCATACCCCCTACTTGTTTTAATTCTTTTCTTGTTTCTAATTCATTCGATATAGTTGTAATATCTATTGGTTTACCATTTTCGGATAAGGATTTAATGGCATTAAAAATTTTACCATGGGCATCCAAATAAAATTGATCACTTGTTAAAGTTTCCATTGCTCTTTCTTGAGCATATTTTGTTAAAAACATTGCTCCAATTACAGATTGCTCTGCTTCTATATTATGTGGTATTATTTTTTCTGCCATTTTCATCACCTACTTCGTTACTTTTATTTTTATTGTTGCTATTACATTTTTATGTAGTTCTATATTTACATTGTGTATTCCTAAACTTGTTATTTGATGATCTACACTTATTTTAGTTTTATCTATTTTATAACCCTTTTCATTTAATAATTCTTTTATTTGTTTAATTGATACTGCTCCAAACATCATATCTTGTTTGCCAGTTTTTACCTTTATTTCAAAATTTTCTTTTTCTAATTTTTTCTTTAAATCTTCCATTTCTCTCACTAAAAGATTTTCTTCTAGTTGTTCTATTGTTTTTTGTTTTTGAAATTTTATCATATTACTATCAGATGCTTTTATTGCATAACCATTTTTTATTAAATAATTTTGTGCATATCCATCTTTTACTTCTTTTATTTCGTCTTTTTTTCCTTGACCTTTTAAATCTTTTATAAAAATTACTTTCATATTATCACCTGTATTTACTATTATACTATATTTTTTTTATTATGTCTTTTCATTTTGTAATATTTTTATTGTATGACGTTTCTATTTTAGCAATTATAAGATTTTCATCTTTTAAATATTGATTAGATATTATTGTATAATTTAATAAATTTTTAAATAATATTATTTCCTTTTGTGAATCATTATTTTCTATTTTTAATATTTGTTTATTGTCTTTTTCATATATTTTTATAGAATATGGAACTATTAAACAATATGTCCCTTTAGATAAATTTATTTGATATAAAATATCTTTTCCATTGTATGTATAAAAAGAATCAGTTATTTCAATATCTAAACTTGTAGATATCAGATTACTAGTTGATATTTTTTGTATATCACTTTCATCTTTTACTGTCACAGCTCTATATACTTTTGTATCTGTTGTCAATTTTATTTTTTGGATATTTAATATTCTTTGTTCTATTGTTTTTATAGATTCTAAAAATAAGTTATATGTATTAAAATTTATACTATTAAATATACTATATCTTATAAAATTATTTTCTGGAATACTTATTATTTTTTTAAATTTTTCGTATTTATCTCTATATTGTTCTTTTAATTTTTCATTATATAATATTAAATCAATTCTATTTATAAAATCAAATAAGCGTGATTTATAAATTAATAGTGCATTTTTATCTTCTAATGATAACAAATTATATTGTTGTTGCAATTCTTCATACATATAATCACCTATTTCATTTTACTTGCTAAATCACTTATTTTTTTAAATCTATGATGTAATCCTGATTTAGTTATTTTATTGCCAGTTTCTATACTAATAATTTCACTTAATTCTAATAATGATGCTTCTTTATATTTTAAACGATAGATTGCTGCTTCTTTTGTTTTTAAATCTAATAAATCAAGACCACCTGAATCCATTATTTTTTCGATTTCCTTTACTTGATTTGCAGCTGTTATTATAGTTTTATCTACATTTGCTTGTTCACAATTATTTAGTCTATTTGTCATATTTTTATGATCGCGATATATTCTTATATCTTCATAATAAAATAGTGCTTCTGTAGCTTGGATAAGTTTTAAAAAATCTCCTATTTTTTCAGCTTCTTTTATATATATCATATATTTTGTTTCTCTTTTAATTACTTTACTATTTAAATCAAATTTATTTAAAAGGTTTGATATAAATTTAGCGTATTCTAAATTATTTACTAAAAATTCTAAATGGTATCTTGATTTTTTAGGATCATTAATTGAACCAACACCTAAAAATACTCCCCTTAAATATGATGCTGTTAAGTCTTGATCATCATATATATATTGTTTTGGAATATTACTTTCTAATGATAAATCTTCTATTATTTGCTCAATTTTATGAGTAATTTCCAATATATAAATATAATTTTTATTAAAATTAAAACCTCGTCTTACTATTATATTAGATGTAACATTGTATTTATCTTTTATTAAATTAAATGCCCTTCTTGTCACACTAGCATTTTCACTTGTTATTTTTATTGTTTCATTTATTGTACCTATATTTCTAATTAAAGCTGATAATTCTGATATATTTTCAATATCTTGTAATTGTAATTTACTTACTTCATTTTTAACTATACTAGTAAATGACATAGTTACCTCCTTATCTAATCAAATATCCATATATATCTAAAGATAATTGATCTACTTTATGTCTAATAACATTATCTTCTATTGTAACATAATTTTCTGAAATTAATTTAATATTTTTGATATTTTTTCTATCTAATATTACTTGTTCTTTTTGTTCTTCTGTTTCATATTTTTTTAATATTTCTTTTGAAATAATACCTTTATTTGCTATAACAATTTCTATTTTCTTTTTTCCTAAATAACTATTAATAGTATTAATATGGTCACTAACTTTAAATCTATCAGTTTCTCCTGGTTGTGTCATCATATTACAAATATACATTAATTTTGCATTGCTTTTATCTATTGAATTGATTACTTCTTTTATTAATAAATTTGGAATAATACTTGTATATAAACTTCCCATACTCAAAATAATTAAATCTGCTTCATTAATTTTCTTAATTACTTCTGGATTTACTGATGGTACATCTTTATAATATACTTTTTTTATTTCTTTTTTAGTTTCCGTTATATTGTGTTCACCAATTATCTTAGTTCCATCTTTCATATCAGCTACTAGTATTGGAGAATCTTCTGTAAGTGGTAAGACATTTCCCTTTAATTTTAAAACCTTTTCTATTGTTTTTATTCCGTCACTCATATTGCCATTAATATTTATTAGCGCCGTTAATAGTAAATTCCCTACTGTATGTCCATTTAAATCACTAGTAGTTTTAAAACGATAATTTAACAGTTTTTCAAATAATGGTTCTGTTTCTGATAAGGAAACAATTACTTTTCTAATATCACCTACTGCAGGAATATTAAATTCTTCACGTAATCTTCCAGTACTTCTTCCATCATCACATACTGAAACTACAGCTGTTATATCAAGTGGAAATAATTTTAATCCCTTTAGCAAGGTAGACATTCCTGTTCCTCCACCTAGTACTACTACTTTTTTCATTTTATCACCTATTATATTATACTATATTTATTTAATAATTACATATATGCCTATACAGTATTTTATCAATTACATATTATGATAGTGCTGGAGGGATTGGATGGAATTTTTTTACAGTTTAAATCATATTACTCAAGCTTTAATTGCCACTATTTTTACTTGGAGTATTACCGCATTAGGAGCTGCTATTGTATTTATATTTAAAAAGCCAAATAAAACAATTATGGATTCTATGTTAGGATTTGCTGCTGGTGTAATGATTGCTGCTTCATTTTGGTCACTTTTAGAACCTAGTATTGAAATGTCTAATAATTTGAATATGTGTGCATGGATTATTGCTGCTACTGGTTTTTTAAGTGGTGGTATACTATTGTTTATTGGTGACAAATTATTTGATCATTTTGATAAAACTCTTTCTAAAAGAAAAGATAGTTTTAAAAGATGTTTAATGTTAATTTTCTCCATAACATTGCATAATATTCCTGAAGGATTAGCTATTGGAGTTGCTTTTGGTTCACTTGCATATGGTCTTGAAGGTGCTACTACGGCAAGCGCTGCTATATTAGCACTTGGAATCGGACTTCAAAATTTTCCTGAAGGTACTGCTGTTAGTGTACCATTAAGAAGAGAAGGCATGAGTATGAAGAAAGCATTTTTCTTTGGACAATTGAGTGGTATAGTTGAACCAATATCTGCTGTTATAGGTGCTATATTAGTAACAAAAATTAGATTACTTTTACCATTTTTATTAGCTTTTGCTGCTGGTGCAATGATATATGTAGTTGTACAAGAATTGATACCAGAAAGTCAAACAAATAAAAAAAAGGAAGTTATGGCCCTTTTTACATTAATTGGTTTTTCTATAATGATGATTTTAGATGTAGCTCTTGGTTAGCTATATCTTTTATTTTTCAATACTAAAAGTATATCCACCATTTTCATATGTTGCTATTACTTTTGATGTAATTGTTTTATTTGATTCAATACTTTTAATAGTATTACTTTCCTTTAAATACATTAAATCACTTGGTAAATAAGAAACTAAATCTGATGTTGATAAAGTTTTAGTAGTTGTCATAGAGTTATTTTTGACATATATTTCGGCTAAAAGATATAATAATTTTTCATCTTTATCATACAAAGTATATGAATATTTATAATTTGAATTATTATTTTCATCTGCTTCTATTAATTCACATTTTATTTCAACAAATAAATTTTCATAATAAGTTGCTTCTTCAGTATTTTTAAACACTTTTTCTTCTAAATATTTATCCTTAAAATCTTTTAGTGCTACATAGTTAGTACCACAAGTTTGCATTAAATTCTCATTATCTTGCATCCAATACTTAGCAGCTTCTATAATTGCATCTTTTTGTACTTCTGTAATTCCAGCCTTTATTTTCCTTAAATTTTTATCTATATTTGGGACAACTATTAAAGATACTAATGCCAATATTATTAAAGTAGCTATTAATTCTACCAAAGTAAATCCTTTTTTCATATTATCACCTTATCTATATTGATTATATAATAATAATTAAATAAAATCAATAAAAGAAGTGGTTAGTCTAACACTTCTTTTGGATTGATACAAAATAGTAATTCGGTATATTCTTTACCATATTTTTTACTTATATATTTGTATGCTTGAGGTAAAACATTATAATTTCTATTTTTATTTGAATGATTATCACTAGCAACTATATCTATATAGTGATGTTTTAATAGTTTTTTGCTATAATTATATATTTTTAATTTTGTTTTATTTCTTAATATACTACTAGCATCTAATTGTAGTAATACACCAATTTCTTTCAATTTTTTTATAAATTTTATATTTCTATAGTTTACATATAGTTCTGGATGAGCTAGTATTGGCTTAAATCCAATATCAATTATATCTTCTAATAATGATATTGCTTTTTCTTCTTCCATATGTTCACTTCTTTTAAATTCTACAAGTACATATTTTGAGCCATTTAAAGAACGTAATCTTTTTCTTAATAATAATTGAGTTGTTTCTGAAGTAATTAAAATTTCTGTTCCTAAATATAATTCTATTTTTTTTTGTTTAGCCAGTTCCCTTATTTTTAAATAATTTTCTTTAATTTTAATTATATGGTTTGTTTCTCCATGACATATATGTGGAGTACAAATTACTTTTTTTATTCCTAATTTTTCTAGTAATTCTAAAGTTTTAATACTATCTTCTAATGTTTTTGCTCCATCATCTACTCCATATATTAGATGAGAATGAATATCAACTATATTATTTGTCATAGCTTGCATAATAGTAATCGTATTTATAACCATATAATTTTTTTTGACTTTTAATATTTACTTTAGTTAAAACAGCTCCTAAAATAAATGCTTTGTTTGCTTTTAATTCATCTATACAACTTCTTATAACTTGATAGTCTGTTCTTTCAGATTCTATAACATATATTGTACCATCACTTAAATATGATACTAGCATACCATCAGTCATTGATGATATTGGTGGACAATCTATTAGTACTAAATCATAGTCTTGTTTTAGTTTATCAACTAAATTAGCAAAACTTTTCGAATTTATTAATTCTGAAGGATTTGATACTTTTGATCCAGCAGCTAAAATATCAATTGAAACATTATTCTTTTTAAATGTTTGAATTGCTTCCCTATAGTCAATAGTATTTTTTGATAATACTATATCACTTACACCAATACCACGACATAGTCCGAAATTTTTGTGAACTTTTGGTTTTCTTAAATCACAATCTATTAAAATAACTTTTTTTTCAAGCAAAGCAAATGATAAAGCTAAATTTGTTAGTACTTCTGTTTTTCCTTCACTTGGAACTGTTGATACTGCATTAATTACTTTTAAATCCATGAAATTTAAATTTGTTCTTAACATTCTAATTGATTCTGATGCTATATTGTTAGGTTCATCTAATATTTTTATATTTGTTGCTGAATTAATACTATTTAATTTCTTTTTTTGTTCAGTTATAACATTATAATTTGGAATCATACCAATTGTTTTAATTTTTAAGTATTTTTTTACATCATCATGATTTTTTATTTTGTTATCCATTGAATCTAATAGAAAAGTAAATGCACATCCAACTAATATACCAGCAGCTAACCCTAGAATAGATAATTTTATCATATTTGGTTCTACAGGAGTTAAGTTTTCGATTGCTTCATCTACTACTACTATATTTTCTATTCCCATATCTTCTTTCATTTGTTCAATAAATACAGCTGCTATTTCGTTAGCAATTATTGGTGCTTGTTGATAATATTCACTTCTTACTGATATAGATAACATTTCTGTATCTGATACTGTATTAATTGTTGTCATGTTTAAAAGATTTTCATATGAAATATTTAATTTTAAATTATTTATTACTTTTTCAGTTATTTTTCTACTTTTTAATATTTGCTTATATGTTTTTATCATCTTACTGTTAGTAAGAATTCCTTCATAGTCTACTATACTTGAGTTAACTTGTGGTTCTACATATAAAGTAGTTGAACTTTCATATATAATTGGAGATGAATATCCATAGAATATAGCACCACCTAGGCCTATTAAAGTACATAATAAAATTAGTAAAAACCATTTTTTTAATACATCAAATAAATAATTTACATTTAATTCTTCTTCCATAAAACTTCCCCTTTTCTTTATATGTCGCTTATTCTATCACATGATAAAAATTTTGTCAAATTAAAAAGATGCTTATTCAGCATCTCCTTCAACTAATTCTAAAACTACCATTAAAGCGTCGTCTCCTCTTCTTTCAGATAGTTTAATTATTCTTGTATATCCACCATTACGATTAGCATAACGTTTTGCTAAATCATCAAAAACTTTTTTAGTAGCTTCTGTATCATTTTGCATAAACGCTAAAGCTTTTCTTCTTGAAACTAGTGAACCATCTTTTCCATAAGTAATCATTTTATCAACAAATTTTCTTACTTCTTTTGCTCTTGTTTCAGTAGTTTCAATACGTTCATTCATAATTAAGTCTTTAGTTAAATTTGCTAACATACTTCTTCTATGTTTACAAGTTCTACCTAATTTTCTATAAGCCATATTAATCCTCCGTTCTAATCTTCTTCACGGAATTTAAGTCCCATATCTTTAATTTTATCTATTACTTCTTTTAAAGATTTTTTACCTAAATTACGTATTTTCATCATTTCTAATTCAGTTTTTTCTGTTAAATCACCTAAAGTATTAATTCCTGCTCTTTTTAAACAGTTATAAGCTCTTACAGAGAAATCTAAATCATCGATTGATGTTTCTAATTTTTTAAGTTTAGAATCTTCTTGTTTTGCATTCATAACTCCAGTAGTATCAGCAATTTCACTTAAATCAGTTAAAATATTTAAATGTTCTATTAATATTTTTGCTCCTAGTGCCATTGCTTCTTCTGGACGAAGTGATCCATTTGTAGTTACACACATAATTAATTTATCATAATTTGCATCTTGACCTACACGAGCACTTTCAATGTCATAACTAACTCTTTCTATTGGAGAATATAATGCATCTATTGGAATAAATCCAATTTTTTCTTCTTCTATAAATGATTTATTTTCAGGAGAAGGCACATATCCTCTTCCGTTAGAAATTAGTAATTCCATTTCTAAATTTCCACCTTTAGATAAAGTTGCAATAACTTGATCTGGATTAATGATTTCAATATCATCATCTGATTCAATATCTGCTGCTGTTACTGTTCTTTCTTCTGAAACTGAAATATGAGCACGTGAAATGCCTTCAGAATTCTTTTTAACAACAACATTTTTTAAATTAAGGATGATAGATGTTACATCTTCTACTACACCTTCCATAGTTTGGAATTCATGCATTACTCCTTCAATTTTTACAGCTACTATTGCACTACCTGGCATACTTGATAACATTACTCTTCTAAGTGCATTACCTAAAGTTATACCAAAACCTCTTTCTAAAGGTTCTATTTCAAATTTTCCATAATTATTATTTTCTATATAATCTGTTATTTTATATATTGGTTTTTCAAAGTTTAACAATTTAATCACTCCTTTTCTATTATCCACGTGGACGTTTTGGTGGACGACATCCATTATGTGGTACAGGTGTTACATCAGTGATTGATAAAATTTCTAGACCAGCTGTTTGTAATGAACGAATTGCTGTTTCACGTCCAGAACCTAATCCGTTAACGAAAACTTCAACTTTTCTCATTCCCATATCATATGCAGCACGTCCTGCAGCTTCAGCTGACATACCTGCAGCAAATGGAGTTGATTTCTTACTTCCTTTAAAACCTAATGTTCCAGCAGATGCCCAACTAAGTGCATTACCTTCTTTATCACTAAGTGTTACTATAGTGTTATTGAAAGTTGAACGAATATATGCTCTACCTTCTGGTACATTTTTCTTAACTTTACGTTTTCTTGGTTTATAAGCCATATATATAACCTCCTTTTACAGTTTATTATTTTTTCTTATTAGCTACTGTTTTACCTTTACCTTTACGAGTTCTTGCGTTTCTATTTGTTCTTTGACCTCTTACTGGTAATCCTTTTTTATGACGAGTTCCTTCATATGAATTAATTTCCATTTTAGTTTTAATATTCATATTTACTTCACGTCTTAAATCACCTTCGATTGTGTATTTATCAATTTCATTACGAATTTGATTTAATTCATCATTTGATAAATTTTTTGCTCTTTTATTGATATCTACACCAGCATCTTTTAATATTTTGTTTGATAAACTTCTACCAATTCCATAAATATAAGTTAATGCGATTTCGATTCTTTTATTATCTGGTATATCTACACCTTTAATACGTGCCATAAAACACCTCCTATATTAACCTTGTCTTTGTTTATGTTTTGGATTTTTACAGATAACTCTTAAAGATCCTTTTCTTTTTATTATTTTACAATCTGGACAGATTGGTTTTACTGATGGTTTAACTTTCATATTCTACCCTCCTATTTTCTATAGGTTATACGCCCACGTGTTAAATCATATTCTGATAATTCTAAAACTACTGTATCACCCGGTAAAATGCGAATATAGTTCATTCGGATTTTACCAGAAACGTGAGCTACTACAGTATGTTTATTTGCTAATTCTACCCTGAATTGCCCTCCAGGTAAAACATCTAATACTTTTCCTTCTACTTCAATTGCTGATTTTTTACTTACAGTTTCATTATCAATTGGTTTTTTATTAACATTTTTCTTTGGCATATAATTACCTCCTTGTTAAAATTTCATACCCATCTTTAGTAACTAGAACTGTATGTTCAAAATGCGCTGAAGGAAGTCCATCATCTGTTACAATTGTCCAATCATCATCTAACATTGATACATCTCTTGTACCAAGATTTAACATTGGTTCAACTGCAATAGTCATTCCTTCTTTTAAGATAGGTCCAGTATTTTTTTTACCATAATTTGGAACATCTGGTTCTTCATGAACCTTAGTACCAATTCCATGTCCAACTAATTCTTGGACTACTCCTAAATTATATCTGTGTGCTACTTCTTCTATAGCATTTCCTACATCACCTAAATGTACTCCAGCTTTTATTGTATTTAATCCAGCAAATAACGCTTCTTCAGTATGTTTCATTAAATATTCAATTTCTTTACTTGGTTTTCCTACTACATAACTCCAAGCTGAATCTCCATGATATCCCTTGTAACAAGCACCAATATCTAATTTGATAATATCTCCATCTTTTAACTTTCTTTTACCTGGAATTCCATGAACAACTTCATCATTTATTGATATACATATTGTTCCTGGAAATCCATATAGGTTTTTGAAAGAAGGAGTTGCTCCTTGACTTAGGATAAAATCATTGGCTAACTTATCTAATTCTATAGTAGTTATTCCTGGTTTTAAAAATTTTTCTAAATAATGATGTGTATCTCCTACAATTCTACCTGCCTCACGCATAAGATTTATTTCACGTTCAGATTTAATACTAATCATTTAATATATTTTTTATATCATTATATACAGACATAGTATCCCTAGAGCTATCTATTTGATATAAAACTCCTTTATTTTTATAATATTCAATTAATGGTTCTGTTTCACTTATATAAGTGTCATATCTTGTACTTAAAGTTTCTTCAGTATCATCAATTCTTTTTGTTAATTCTGAATTACAATTGTCACATATCATATCTACTTTAGAATTCATGCCTTCAATCATAGTGTTATACACACTACCACATTTTGGACAAGAAACTCTACCTAAAATACGTTTTTTTGCTATTTCTTTATCTACTGATAAATAGATAACATAATCAATTTTTTCATTTTTTGATTTTAATAATTCATCCAATGAAATAGCTTGATTTATAGTTCTAGGAAATCCATCTAAAATATAACTATCTAAACTATCAATTTTTTTTGCTAAAATTGCTAATATAAGTTCATCATTTACTAATTTTCCTGATTCAATGATTGATTGTAATTCTTTATTTCCACTTTTAATTTCTTCTCTAAGAAGATCTCCAGTTGAAATATGTTCTATATTAAATTCATTACTTAATAAGTTTGATTGTGTTCCCTTACCAGCTGCCGGTGGAGCTATAAATATTATTTTCATTATCTTCTTCTACCCCTTGTATAATTACGTGTTACAAGTTCACTTGATAATTGTTTATATGTTTCAAGTGCTACACCTACTACTATTAGTAAGCTTGTTCCTCCAAGTCTAATGCTTGTTGGTAAATTTGGTATAAATCCACATAATATTGGGATAGCAGCTAATACTGATAAACTTAATGCTCCTATTGTAGTTATTCTTTTTAATACTTTATTGATATATTCTACAGTTTCTTCTCCTGGTCTAACACCTGGAATAAATCCACCATTTTTGTTTATATCTTCAGCAAGTTCTTTAGGTTTTAATTGGAAAAATGTATAAAAGTAAGCAAATACAAATATACAAACAACATATAATATAAATCCAGTTACTGATGAATAATAAGATAAATATTTATCAATAAATAATTTTATTTGTTCATTTTTGGATACTGCTGCAACTATATTTGGTATTGATACTATTATCGATGCAAATATAACTGGCATTACTCCTGCTGAATTTAATTTAAAAGGAATATAATTTTTAGATTGTACTGTTGTTGATTTATTAGCATATTGAATTGGTATTCTTCTTTCAGAACATTCGATATATACAACACCAACAATAATTAATATATATACAATTATAAATAATGCAAATTTAGTAATTCCAAATAACATAGTTTGTGTAGTAGTAAAGTCTACTAATCCAGTCCATGCTTGATAAAACATATTAGGTAATGTTGCTATTATACCTGCCATAATTAATAATGATATACCATTACCTATTCCTTTAGCTGTTATTTGATCACCAATCCATAATAGTAATGATGTTCCAGCTGTTAGAATAAGGGCAAAAGTTAAATATTCTACTGGTGTACCATTTGGTACAAATGCAAATGAGAATATATAACCTTGTATAAATGCTAAAGCTATACCTAAATATCTTGTTATTTTATTTAATTTTGCTCTTCCAGTTCCACCTTGTTTAGATAGTTCTGAGAAGTATGGAATTATATCTGCTTGTAATAATTGCATAATTATTGATGCAGTAATGTATGGTGCAACACCTAGAGCAAATATTGAAAATTTTTCTAGTGCTCCTCCACCCATTACATTCATTAAATCTAAAAATCCTAAACTATTTGTTCCTAAACTATCAGCATCAATTCCTGGTACTATTATAGTTGTTCCAAGCTTAAATATAAATAAAGCAAGAAATGTGAATAATATTCTCTTTCTTAAATCTTTATTATTGGGACTAAATATTTGCTTGAATTCTGCAAACATTTTAAATCACCTCTGCTTTTCCACCTAGTTTTTCTATTTCTTCTTTTGCTTTTTTAGAAAATTGATTTGCTTTTACAGTTAATTTCTTTTCTAAAGTTCCATTTCCTAAAATTTTTACTCCATTTAATTGATTTTTTAAAATTCCCATTTCTTTTAATAATTCTGGTGTAATTTCTGTATTTTCTTCAAATTTATTTAAATCATCTAAGTTTAATACTGCATATGTAGTTTTGAACATTGCATTTGAGAAACCTCTTTTTGGAAGTCTTCTAAATAATGGAAGTTGTCCACCTTCGAATCCAGGTCTTACTCCTCCACCACTTCTTGCATTTTGTCCTTTATGTCCTTTTCCACTTGTTTTTCCTAGTCCACTACCAGTTCCACGTCCAACTCTTTTACGAGTTTTAGTAGCACCGTCTTGTGCATACATAGTATGTAATTTCATTATCTTATTTCCTCAACTTTCTTACCACGAAGTTTTGCAACTTCTTCGATTGTTCTTTGAGATTTTAATGCTTCAAGTGTTGCATATGCCATATTAATTTTTGTATTTGATCCTAATGATTTAGATAATATATCTTTAACACCAGCAAGTTCTAGTACTGCTCTTACAGGTCCTCCAGCTTTAACTCCAGTACCTTCAGTAGCAGGTCTTAACATAACTTTACTTGCTCCTCTTACACCAATTGCTTCATGTGGAATTGTTCTTTCATCAACTAATGAAATTTTTACAACATTTTTAGTTGCTGCTTGTGAAGCTTTTTTAATTGCATCTGGTACTTCATTTGCTTTTCCTGTACCTAATCCAACTTTACCTTTTCTGTCACCTACAACAACAGTTGCTGAGAAACGGAAATGACGACCACCTTTTGTAACTTTTGTTACTCTTCCAATATTGATTACTTGTTCTTCATATTGTTTTGGGCGTGGTTCTCTTTTTGTTTTTTCCATTGGTTACCCTCCTTTTAGAATTCTAATCCATTTTCACGTGCTGATTCAGCTAAAGCTTTAACACGTCCATGATATAGGTATCCACCTCTATCAAAGATTACTTTTTCTATTTTTGCTTTTTTAGCTCTTTTTGCTAATAATTCTCCAACTTTTGTAGCTGCTTCAATATTGCCACCGTTAGCTAATTTTAATTCTTTATCGATTGAAGAAGCACTTACTAAAGTAACACCTTTTTCATCATCGATTATTTGAGCAAAAATATTACTATTTGATTTGAATACATTTAATCTAGGTGTTGCAGCTGTTCCAGAAATTTTATTTCTTACACGAGCATGTCTAGCTAAACGTACTTCATTACGAGCTACTTTATTAACCATAGTATTACTCTCCTTTACTTAAATTTAATTAAGCTGCTTTTTTACCTTCCTTACGTTGAATGTATTCATCTTTATAACGAATACCTTTTCCTTTGTAAGGTTCTGGTTTTCTAAGTTTTCTTATATTAGCAGCAAATTCTCCAACTTGGCATTTATCAATACCTTTGATTACTATTTCAGTATTACTAATACCTTCTACAGTGATTCCTGCAGGTATTTCAACTATATCTGAATGAGATTTACCAGTGTTTACAGTTATTTTATTTCCACTAACGTTGAAACGATAACCAACACCAACTGCTTCAAGATTTTTTGAATATCCTTCAGTTACACCAATAATCATATTTTTGATATTAGCGTTTGCTGTACCATGAAAGTTTTTGAAATCATCGCTTTTTCTTTCAACGATTACTTCATTTTCTTTTACAGTTACTGTAATGTTTTTGTTTATTTCAGTAGAAAGTTCTCCTTTTGGACCTTTTACTGTAACAACATTACCATCAACAGTTAATGTTACGTTTGCTGGTAAAACTAATACTCTATTACCAATACGACTCATAAAATGTCCTCTCTTTCTACCAAATATATGCTAATACTTCTCCACCAAGAGATTCTTTTCTTGCTTCTTTATCAGTCATTAATCCCTTAGATGTTGAAATGATAGCGATTCCAAGTCCATTTAAAACTCTTGGAAGTTTATCTACTGATACATATACACGTAATCCTGGTTTTGAAATTCTTTTTAATCCAGTAATTACACGTTCTTTATTTTGTCCATATTTTAAATTAAGTGAAATAATATTTTGTACATTATTTTTCTTAATTTTGTAGTCACTAATGAATCCTTCTTCTTTTAAGATTCTAGCGATTTCTACTTTAATTTTTGAAGCGGGTACTTCAACTTCTTTATATCGCATTACGTTAGCGTTACGAATACGTGTTAACATGTCTGCAATTGGATCTGTCATACAATCCCTCCTTCTCTAATTACCAACTAGATTTTTTTACACCTGGTATTTGTCCTTGGTATGCTAATTCTCTAAAGCATATACGACAAATTCCATATTTTTTAAGTACTGCGTGAGGTCTACCACATCTTTCGCAACGAGTATATTCACGTACTTTAAATTTTGGTTTTCTTGATTGTTTTACAATCATACTTTTTTTAGCCATAATATCCTCCTAATATCCATTATTTTTTAAATGGCATACCGAATCCTTTTAAAAGAGATAATGCTTCATCATTTGTTTTAGCTGTAGTAACGAATACAATATCCATACCTCTAACTTTTACAACATTATCATATTCTATTTCTGAGAATATTAGTTGTTCTGTAAGTCCTAAAGTATAGTTTCCTCTTCCATCAAAAGCTTTTGGAGATATTCCTCTAAAATCTCTTACACGTGGTAATGTAATACTTATTAATTTATCTAAGAAGTTATACATATTTTCTCCACGTAATGTTACTTTACAACCAATTGCTTGACCTTCTCTTATTTTAAATCCGGCAATTGCTTTTTTTGCTTTAGTAGCAACTGGTTTTTGTCCAGTAATTAACTCTAAATCTTTCATAGCTGCTTCTAATAACTTACTATTTGTAGTAGCATCTCCACAACCAATGTTAACTACGATTTTAGATAATGCTGGAACTTGATTGACATTAGCATATTTAAATTCTTCTTTTAAACTTGGTACGATTTCATTTATATATTTTTCTTTTAGGCGGTTCATAAACAATACCCTCCTTCCAATTAATCAAGGTTTGAATTAGATTTTTTACTTACTCTAATTTTTTTACCTTTTTTATCTATTTCATGTCCTATTCTGGTACCTTTTTTTGTTTTAGGATCGATTATCATTACATTTGAAGCATGAATTGGAGCTTCTACTTCTACGATGCTTCCAGGTTGATTACCTTGAGGTTTTACATGTTTTTTAACTATATTTACACCTTCAACGATAACTTTATTTTCAGCTCTTAAAGTTTTTGTAATTGTTCCTTCTTTTCCTTTATCTTTACCAGTAATAACAACAACTTTATCTCCAGTCTTAAAGTTCATACTGTCTCTCCTTCCTGAAAATTATAATACTTCTTTAGCAAGTGATACAATTTTCATAAAATCATGGTCACGTAATTCACGTGCTACTGGTCCAAATACACGAGTTCCAACTGGACTCTTATCATCTTTAATAATTACACATGCATTATCATCGAACTTAATATAAGATCCGTCTTCTCTTCTTAGACCAAATTTGCTTCTAACAACTACAGCTTTTACAACTTTTCCTTTTTTTACTGTACCGTTAGGAGTTGCTTTTTTTACAGTTGCAACAACTATATCACCAATATTACCAGTTTTTACTTTACTTCCACCAAGTACACGAATAACACTAACTTCACGTGCACCTGAGTTGTCAGCTACTTTTAAACGGCTTTCTTGTTGAATCATATATTGATCCTCCTTCCAGTTTCAATTATAAAATAATTGCTTTTTCTACAATTTCTACTAAACGAAAACGTTTTGTTCTAGATAATGGTCTAGTTTCTACGATACGTACTATATCGCCAACTTTTGCTTCGTTCTTTTCATCATGAGCAGCAAATTTTTTAGAATATTTTACACGTTTTTTATAAAGTGGATCATTTTTGTAAGTTTCTACTAAAACTGTAATAGTTTTATCTGTTTTATCACTTACAACTTTTCCAACTAATTCTCTTTTATTTTCCATTAATTAACCCTCCTTAACTTCTAATTCACGTTCACGTAAAATTGTTTTCATACGGGCAACTAATTTTCTAAGCTCATTAATACGTGCTGGTTTTTCTAAATTACCTGTGGCTTGACTGAAACGTAAATTGAATAGTTCTTCTTTACATTCAGCAATTTTTTTAACGATTTCTTCGTTTGTTAAAGCTCTGATTTCACTATTCTTCATTAGTTTCACCATCTTTCTTTACAAATTTGCATTTGATTGGAAGTTTGTGCATAGCAAGTCTTAATGCTTCACGTGCTACATCTTCACTAACTTCTCCTATTTCAAACATAATTTTTCCTTTTTTAACTACTGCTACCCATACTTCTGGTTGTCCTTTACCTTTACCCATACGAGTTTCTAAAGGTATTTTAGTTAGTGATAAGTGTGGGAATATATTTATCCATACTTTACCACCACGTTTCATATATCTTGTCATTGCAACACGAGCTGCTTCGATTTGTTGTTGAGTTATCCAAGCACCTTCCATTGCCATTAATCCATATTCACCAAAATGTAATTCAGTATTACCTTTTGCTACACCATCATATCTTAATCTATGAGGTCTTCTATATTTAGTTCTTTTTGGTATTAACGCCATTAGTATTACCTCCCTTTTCTTTTGAGGCAAGGATTTCACCTTTATAAATCCATACTTTTACACCGATTTTACCATAAGTAGTATCAGCTTCTTTATTAGCATAATCTATATCTGCTCTTAAAGTATGTAAAGGAATATTTCCTTCTGTATATCCTTCTGTTCTAGCCATATCAGCGCCACCTAAACGACCTGATACTGAAGTTTTAATTCCTTTTGCTCCAGCCTTCATAGCATTTCTGATTGCTCTTTTTTGTGCAATTCTGAATGATACTCTATTTTCTATTTGGTGAGCAATATTTTCTGCAACTAATGCTGCATCAATATCTGGATTTTTAACTTCTTTAATTGAAATTTGTATATTTTCATTAACTAATTTTGCAACTTCGTTTTTAAGTTTTTCAATGTCTTCACCATTGTGTCCAATTATAACACCTGGTTTTGCTGTACTAATAATAACATCTGTTTTATTAGCATTTCTTTCAATAAGAATACATGAAACTGCTGCGTCTTTTAGTTTTTTCTCTAAAAATCTACGAATTTTAACATCATTATTTAAAAATTTTGCAAAATCTTTATTACCTGCGTACCATTTTGATTCCCAAGTTTTATTGATTCCAACTCTAAGTCCTATTGGACTAACTTTTTGACCCATCAGTTTACCTCCTATCTATTGTCACTAACAATGATTGTTATATGACTTGTTCTTTTCTTAATTGGATCTACGTGTCCACGTGAACCAAATTTCATTCTTTTCATTGTTTGACCTTCATTAACATATGCTTCTTTAACATATAATTTTTCTTTATCTAAACCAAAGTTATTGCAAGCATTTGCTACTGCAGATGTAAGTACTTTTCTACTTAATCTTGCAGATTCTTTATTTATATTACCTAATATAATATCAGCTTCTACTACGCTTTTTCCACGTACTAAATCTATAACTAAACGGCATTTACGAGGAGCAATTCTTACACCTTTTGCTATCGCTTTTACTTCCATTTTAGTCCTCCTTCCTGATCACTATTTCTTATCTTTGTTTTCGCCATGTCCACCACATTTACGTGTTAGTGCAAATTCACCTAATTTATGTCCAACCATATCTTCTGTTACATATACTGGAATAAATTCTTTTCCATTATGAACTCCGAATGTATGACCAATAAATTCTGGGAATATTGTTGAACGGCGAGACCAAGTTTTAATTACTTCTTTTTTTCCAGATTCATTTAATTTTTCAACCTTTTTCATAAGACTTTTGTCAACAAAAGGTCCTTTTTTTAAACTTCTAGCCATCTATACCATCCTTTCACTATTTTTTACGACGACGAACAATTAATTTGTCAGTTGATTTTTTATTTTTACGTGTTTTGTATCCTAATGCTGGTTTACCCCATGGAGTAACTGGTCCTTTACGTCCGATTGGAGCTCTACCTTCACCACCACCGTGTGGGTGATCGTTAGGGTTCATAACAGAACCACGAACTGTTGGGCGAATACCCATATGTCTTTTACGTCCTGCTTTACCAATATGAACTAATTCATGATCAGCATTTCCTACTTCACCGATAGTAGCATAACATACGTTAAGTACTTTTCTAACTTCTCCACTAGTTAAACGAATTAATGTATATTTTCCTTCGCGTCCTAGTATTTGAGCACTTGATCCAGCACTACGTACTAGACTAGCACCTTTTCCTGGATTTAATTCAATATTATGTACTAAAGTACCTTCTGGAATATTTCCAATTGGTAATGCATTACCAACTTTAATATCTGAATTTTCTCCACTTACTATTTTATCTCCAACTTTTAATCCTTTTGGAGCGATGATGTATCTTTTTTCACCATCCATATAATTAATTAAAGCAATGTTTGCACTTCTATTTGGATCGTATTCAATAGTTGCTACTGTTCCAACAACATCGTATTTATCTCTTTTAAAATCAATTACACGATATTTTCTTTTAGCTCCACCACCTTGGTGTCTAACAGTTACACGACCTTGATTATTACGACCACCATTTTTCTTTAATGTTACTACTAATGATTTTTCTGGAGTACTTGTTGTAATTTCTTCATTTACTAATTTTGACATTCCACGAGTACCATTAGTCATTGGTTTATAATTTTTAATAGCCATTATATACCTCCTTTAGGATTAGTTAAGTTCTATTGAACTTCCTTCTTTTAATTTAACAATTGCTTTTTTTACTTTATTAGTTTTTCCAGTATAACGTCCAACTCTTTTTTTCTTAGGTCTTACATTTACTGTGTTAACACTTTCAACTTTTACATTGAATATTGATTCAATAGCTTGTTTGATTTGTGTTTTGTTTGCTTTAACATCAACGCTAAATGTTATAACATTGTTAGCAGCTAATGCTGAACTTTTTTCTGTAATAATTGGCGCTTTGATTATATCTCTATAATTATTCATTATTTAAGCACCTCCTCGATAGTTTTTACAGCTGATTCTTCAATAATCATTTTATCTGCTGCAATTATGTCTAAAACATTAACTTCATTAGCTTGTAATAAATTTACATATTCTAAATTACGTGTTGCTAATATAATGTTTTCATCTAATTCATTTACAACTATTAATACATTTTTAGTTGCTTCAAATGATTTTAAAATATTTTTTAGTTCTTTTGTTTTTGAACTTTCTAATTTGAATGAATCTACAACGATTAATTCACTATTAATTGCTTTGTATGCTAATGCAGATTTTAAAGCTAAACGTCTTTCTTTTCTATTCATCTTTTTAGCATAACTTCTCATATGTGGTCCGAATACTACTCCACCGTGATACCATTGAGCAGCACGAATAGATCCTTGTCTAGCACGTCCTGTTCCTTTTTGTCTCCATGGTTTTCTTCCTCCACCACTTACTTCGCTACGTGTTTTTGTTTCATGAGTACCTTGTCTTTCAGAATTTCTAGCTAATTTGATAGCATCGTATAAAACTGCATCATTTGGAACTATTCCAAATACTTCTTCATTTAAAGCGATATCTTTTACTTTTTCGCCTTTAAGATTAACAATATTTAATTTTTTCATATTGTACCTCCTATTCTGAAACTGTTTCTTCTACTTCTTCAGTAGTTTCATTTGCAGTTTCTACTGGTGTTTCTTCTACATAGCTATTTAATTCTTCTGATTCGTTTACTTTTCCTGGATTTTTAACAGCTGTTTTAATTGTAACTAATGAATTTTTAGCTCCTGGTACATTACCTTTTACTAAAATTATATTATTTTCAACATCAACTGAAACAATTTCAAGATTTTGAATTGTTACTGTTAAAGTTCCCATATGTCCTGGTAATTTTTTACCTTTGAAAACACGCATTGGTCTCATAGTTCCCATTGAACCTGGTCCTCTATGATAATGTGAACCATGTCCCATAGGTCCTCTTGATTGGTTATGACGTTTGATAACCCCTTGGAACCCTTTACCTTTACTAGTTCCTGTAACATCAACAACTTCACCTTCAGTAAAGATATCTGCAGAGATTTCTTGACCTAATGTATATGCATTGATGTCTACCCCTCTAATTTCTTTAAAGAAGCGCTTAGGTGTAGTGTTTGCTTTTTTCGTAATTCCTACGCTTGCTTTTGTCGCTAACTTTTCTCTTTTAGTATCAAAACCTAATTGAATTGCTTCGTAACCATCATTTTTCATAGTTTTAATTTGTGTTACAACATTTGGTTCTACTTCAATAACAGTTACAGGAATTAATTTACCAGATTTTGTAAATACTTGAGTCATTCCTAATTTACGACCTAAGATTCCTTTCATATTATTTCCTCCTTATTTTTATAACTTAATTTGAATATCAACACCACTTGGAATTTCTAAACGTGTTAACGCGTCGATTGTTTCCTTACTTGGGTCATTGATAACAATAAGTCTTTTGTGTGTTCTTTTTTCAAATTGTTCTCTTGAATCTTTGTATTTGTGTACTGCTCTTAAAATTGTTATTTTTTCGATTTCAGTTGGTAGTGGGATTGGTCCACTTACAACTCCACCAGTTCTTTTAACAATTTCAACTATTTTAGCACAAGCATTATCCAAACTTTTGTGTTCAAAAGATTTTAATCTGATACTAACTTTAGTTTTTGCCATATTGTCCTCCCTTCGCCTATATCGAGTATAGACTTGCTCCGTGTAAAAACCTGATATTTCATTTTAAGTTATTTATCAACTTAACCTGGAGTATCAGCAACCTCACACATCCTCGCATGCCACACATTCAACATTATACATAAAAATCATATGAAAAGCAACACTTTTTTAGACTTTTTTTTATTTTTTTCTTCAAAAATAAAATAGAAAGTTTTTCTTCCTATTTCCTTTTATTATAAATTTTTGCACTTTCTATTAGTTCACTAAAAATTATTTGGCTATTTTCATCTTCTTTTGGTAATAATTCTGGGTGCCATTGTACTCCTATATGAAAATCATGTGATGGAGATTCTATCGCTTCTATAACATTATCTACTGCAAGTGCACTTATATTGTGGCATCCACTACTATTAATATGATAGTTATGATGACTATTAACCATTATTTCTTCTTTATTTAATAATTTTTTTAATAAAGTTAATTCTTGGATTAATACTTTATGACTATATAATTCCTTTGAATTATGTATCACAGTACTATTATTTTTTTCATTTTTAATATCATTTTGATATGCTGCCATCATTTGCATTCCAGCACATATTCCTAAATACGGTATATTTCCTTTATAGCAATATTCATATATTTTTCTTTCATGTTCATATATTTTTGTAGCTCCAGGTTTTATTATGGCATCACATAATTTAATAGACTCTATTAAATCTTGATGTTCTATTTCTGATATTGGTGTTATTTCACTTAATCTTTTATCAACAAATGCTTCTATATTACTTGGAAATATTCCTAATGGTCTTCCACCACTTCTAATAACCCATTCTATTATTGGAGTTAGTACCTCATATATGTAATCATTATCTTTATCTAAATATGGCCATTCTACTATACCTATAATTGGTTTCATATTTTTCCCCCTTGATTGTTTGATATTATATAGTAACTTTAAGTAGTTATCAAATTGTTTGCTATTTCAACAAATGTTTCTATTGTTATTTGTTCTGCCCTAGTACTTAAATCTTGATTATGTTTTTTTAAAACTTCTTCAATTTTATTTAAATCATAATTTTTTAGGTTATTTCTTATTGTTTTTCTTTTTTGTGTAAAACTATCTCTAATTAGTTTAAAAAATATTTCTTCGTTTTTTAAATTATAATTGTTTTCTTTTTTTGTAAATTCTACCACTATACTGTCTACATTTGGCTTTGGTATAAATATATTTCTACTGATATCCATTAATTTTCTTACATTAAAGTAATAATTTAAATATATTGATAGAGAATTATAATCCTTTGTACCAACATTAGCTTTAAAACGATCTCCAACTTCTTTTTGAACCATTACTACCATTTTATCAACACTTAAATTTTTTTCTATTACATTTATTATAATAGGTGTTGTTATATAGTATGGTAAATTAGCAACTATATATAATTTAGTGTAGTTGTATTTTTTTATATCATTTATAACGTCTGCTTCTAAGAAATCTTGGTATATTATATCTACATTATTATATTGTTTTAAATTTTCATTTAGTATTTCTTTTAAAGTAGTGTCTATTTCATAACATAATACTTGCTTTGAAGATTCTGCTAATTTAGCTGTTAGAGAACCTGCTCCAGGTCCTATTTCTATTACTAGTGTTTCTTTATCAATTGCTGATTTTGTTACTATACTATTGATTATATTTTCATCTACTATAAAATTTTGTCCAAATTTTTTTTTGAAATTAAAATTATTTTGTTCTAATATATCATTCATTTTTTTTGGTGAGTATTCCATTTAATCACTTCCAAAATGAGTATAACAAAAAGATATAACTTTTACAAGAAAAAAGAATTAGATTTTGTCTTCTAATTCTTTTATTAATTCTTCTTTATTCTTTTTTGAATAATTTTTTATTCCTTTTTCTTTTGCTAAATCTTTTAATTCTGCTGAAGTTAAATCAGATAAACTAGCTTCTTTAAAATCACTATTATCAATTTCATTATCTTCATCTGGCATTACACCATGTTCTACTAAATATTCAATTTGTTCTTTAGTAATTGTTTCATGTTCTAATAGTGCATTAGCAATTAAATTTAATAAATCTCTATTTTCATGAATAGTTTTCTTAGTTATTTCGTAACATTCATTTATAATTTTTCTTTGTTCTTGATCGATTTCAAAAGCTACTTGACCTGAGAAATTACGACTTTTGTTATAATCTCTACCTAAGAAGACACTTCCTTCTTGTTGTTCATATTGCATTGGTCCTAAATCACTCATACCATATTCTGTTACCATAGCACGTGCTATTTTAGTTGCTTTTTCAAAGTCATTGTGAGCTCCTGTAGTAATTTCTTTAAAAACTTCTTCTTCAGCTACACGACCACCAAGTAATCCACTAATTCTTTGTAATAGTTCTTTCTTAGTTGCTAAATAATTTTCTTCTTTTGGAAGCATTAAATTGTATCCACCAGCTGATCCACGTGGAATGATAGTAATTTTTTGTACTTCATTTGCACCATCTAATTTAAGTCCCATTACAGCGTGACCTGCTTCATGGAAAGCTACAACTTTCTTTTCATGTTCAGTATATTTATGACTAACTTTAGCTGGACCCATTAATACTCTATCGTGTGCTTCATCAATTTCTGACATTGTAATCATATTTTTACCACGTCTTACTGCAAGTAAAGCTGCTTCATTTAATAAGTTTTCAAGATCAGCTCCTGATAAACCTACTGTTCTTTTAGCTATATTTTCTAAATTTACACCTTTAGAAAATATTTTATTTCTAGCATGTACTGCTAAAATTTCTTCTCTTCCTTTAACATCTGGAAGATCTACTGTTACTTGTCTATCAAATCTTCCTGGTCTTAAAAGAGCTGGGTCTAACACGTCTGGTCTATTTGTTGCAGCTATTATAATAATACCTTCATTTGCTCCAAATCCATCCATTTCAGTTAATAATTGATTTAATGTTTGTTCTCTTTCATCGTGTCCTCCACCTAATCCGGCTCCACGTTGACGTCCAACAGCATCGATTTCATCAATGAATATTAAACAAGGTGCATTATGTTTTGCTTGTTTAAACATATCTCTAACACGACTTGCTCCAACTCCTACAAATAGTTCTACGAAATCAGAACCACTTATATAATAGAAAGGTACATTTGCTTCTCCTGCTACTGCTCTTGCTAATAAAGTTTTTCCTGTTCCTGGAGGGCCTTGTAATAATACACCCTTTGGAATACGAGCTCCTAATTTTGTAAATTTTTTAGGATTTTTTAAGAAATCAATTAATTCTTGTACTTCTTCTTTTTCTTCTGTTAATCCAGCTACATCTTTAAATGTAACTTTTTTTGTATCTTCGTTTAAACGTGCTCTACTTTTTCCAAAATCCATAGATTTATTAGCACTACCCATTTGTCTAGATATGAAGAAGAAACCTAATCCTACTAATATTACTAATGGTAATACATTTATTACAAATAATAAGAAAGTTGAAGATGCTGGATCTGTCGATGCATTAACTTTAAAATTATAAGTACTTTGACCATTTAATATTTGTGACATTACTTCTTCTGCTAAAGGTGCTGTTACAGTAAATATTTCGTTTTTACTATAATCTTTCATTTTACCTTTAATTTGATATACATTAGCATTTGTATATGGTGTTATATTTATTTCTTCAATGTTAGAATTATTCATTGAATTTAAAAATTCATCATAACTTAATTCATTGACTTTAGTTCCACCTAAATTTAAAGTAAATAATATTATTGCCATAAATATGAACATTGCTAAATATGGAAATATTCCTTTTTTTACTACTTTTTTATTCATAGATTTTTTTCCTCCTTAATAATACCTTAGTATTATATCATACTTTTCTTCATTTGTTTTGTCAAATTTTGATTTTTTTAAACCAGGTATCCAAACAACTACATTATTTGAATCTACTACTATAGGCCACATATCTCTTTCATTTGATGGAATTTTTTCATCTATAAATATATCACTTATTTTTTTACTTCCTAACATTCCTTTTATACTTATTTTATCTCCATCTAATCTAGTTCTAACGCGTAATGGAAAACTTACATCTTCGCTTGATAGACGACATATATTATTACTATTTTCTTTACTAGATGAAACAACTTCAATATTTTTACCATTTGGTAAATTTACATATTTAATTATTTCTATTTCATATTCTTTATTGCTTATTTCTTCTTGAATAAATGTTAAATTATTATAACTTTTAACAGCTTTTAAATTATTTGGTAAATATATATATGCATTTGGTTTTTTAGAAACTATCAATGCATATAAAAGTTCCGCATGATGATCTGTTATTAGCATTAAATCATCTTGATATGTTTTTTCTAGAAAATAGTATATTACTTTCATTTGAATTACTTTTTCTAATTTATTAAATTCTTCAATATTTAGTATATTCTGTGGAAGAACTTTTGGAATTATTTTTTCTACTTGTTTATCAATATAATTATTATATTCTAATAATGTTTTGCTAAATTTATAAAATTTATTATGAACATTTTTATCTTCCTTTTTAAATTCTGGTACTATGTATTTTCTAAATCTATTTCTTGTATATACATCTTTTGAATTTGAAGAGTCTTCAGCATATGGTATTTTATTTTTTTTATCATATTCTATTATTTCTGCTTTTGTAGTATTTATTAATGGTCTTAATATTGTATATCCATCCATATTTACTATTTTTGAAAAACCACTATATCCTCTTAATGTTGAACCTCTTACTATACGCATCAATATTGTTTCAATTAAATCGTCACCATGATGAGCAGTTAATAAATATTTAGCATTATATTTTCTAACTATTTTTTCAAAGTAATGATATCTTTTACTTCTAGCTTCATTGTGAAAATTATCATCACCGTAATCCTCAATTGTCATTCCTTCAAATATTACATTATTATTTTTACAATATTTTTTTACAAATTCTTGTTCTTCTGCTTGACCCGGACGACCTGTATTGTGGTTTACATGTACACATATTACTTCAATATCTATTGCCTTTTTAATTCTAATCATTAGATGTAATAGTGCCATTGAATCTGGTCCACCACTTACTCCTAATACTACTGAATCACCATATTTTATATGTATTTCATTCATTAAAAATTCATATGCTTTATCCATATTTACACCTCTAGTATATATTTTATAACATTATATATTATTAAGCAAGAAATTATTATTGTTATTAGTTTTATTTCATGTTAATATATATATCAAAGAGGGATATTATGAGTATAATTAAACAAAAGGAAAAAGGAATTTTGACTGTTATTAGCGGTCCAAGTGGAGCTGGTAAAGATAGTATTGTAAATGAAATTGTCAAGAGAAATAATGTTAATGTATGGGTTTCAATATCAATGACTTCTAGAAGTCCTAGAGGTAAAGAAGAAAATGGAAAAGATTATTTTTTTGTTTCTAAAGAAGAATTTGAAGAACATATTAAAAACAATGATTTTCTAGAATATGCAACATATAATGATAATTATTATGGAACACCTAAAAGCAAAATTGAAGAATACTTAAATAAAGGAATTGATGTTATTTTAATTATCGAAATAAAAGGGGCATTACAAATTAAAAATTTAATACCTGAAGCATTATTTATTTTTATTATGCCTCCTTCAATGGATGAATTAAAAAATAGACTAGTTGCTAGAGGTACTGAAAATGAAGAAAAAATAATTTCTAGATTTAAAACAGCTTATCAAGAAATAAATGAAGTAACTAAATATAATTATGTTGTTGTTAATGATGATTTAAATAAAGCTGTTAAAAAAGTTGAATCTATTTTATTAGCAGAAAAATGTAGAGTAGATAGAATAGAAGAAATATTTTTAAACAACAAAGAAGAATTAATACATGAAAATTTAATCGACAATAAAGAATTTATAAATTAAAAGAACTTGTTTTTAAGTTCTTTTTATATAATCTACCAATTTATTTTTGAAATTCCGTTTTTTTCTAAAAATTCATTTGTTTTTGAAAATGGTTTACTTCCAAAAAATCCCCTTGAAGCTGATAAAGGTGATGGATGAACATTTTCTATTATTAAATGATTTTTATTTTTAATTAATACTTTTTTACTTCTAGCATAGTTTCCCCATAATATAAATACTAATGGTTTTTCTCTTTCCCCTAATTTAGTTATAATACTATCAGTAAATATTTCCCATCCTTTATCTTTATGTGATAATGGTGTATCTTTAACAACAGTCATTATTGAGTTTAATAATAATACTCCTTGCTTTGCCCAATCAGTTAAATCAGTTTGTGTTCTATCTACACCAATATCATCTTTTAATTCTTTAAATATATTTCTTAAGCTAGGAGGCATTGGAACTCCTTCTTTTACGGAAAATGATAATCCATGTGCTTCATGTTCTCCATGATATGGATCTTGACCTAAAATTACTACTTTTACATCATCATAATCAGTATATCTCAAAGCATTAAATATATCTTTATACTCTGGATAAATTATTTTATGTTTATATTCATTTTTTACAAAAATACCTAATTTTTCAAAATATGGACTTTCAAAATCTTCTTTTAAAATAACATCCCATTTCTTATTTATCATACTACCACCATTTTCATTTTACTATTTTTTTTTATTTTCAACAATAGTTATATCTAAAATATCTTTTTTTAATTTCAATATTGAATATGTATTTATAATTATTAAGATTGCTACTAAAATATCTACAAAATTCCAAATAATAGTAGGAGATGATATACATCCTATAAAAACCATTAAAAGTGTAAAAATTTTTAAAATAATTATTTTTATTTTATTAGTATTTTTATCCAGATATTTATATGACGATTCACCATAGTAATAACCTGTTAAAATAGTTGAAAAAGCAAAGAAGAAGATAGAAATAATTACTATATAATTTCCTATTTTAGGAATATGGTATAAAAATGAAGATTCTGTTATTTCTATACCATTAATAGCTTCAAAATCAATATCAATATAATTACTTGTTAAAATTATAAAGGCAGTTAGAGTACAAACTAAAAAAGTTGTTAAATAAATTCCAAATATTTGCATTCTAGCTAAGTTTACACTATCATCTGTATTTGATACTGATGAAGCAATACTACTAGTTCCAAGTCCTGCTTCTGTAGCAAATATACCTCTTTGTAAACCAACAATTATACTTGTTAAAAATCCCGTTATAAATGGTTTTAAAGAAAAAGCTGAAGTAATTATCAATTTAAAAGTACTTGGTATTAAAGTTATATTTTTTATCAATATAAATATTCCTGCCACTAAATAGAATATTATCATAAATGGAACTATCTTTGAAGAAACATTTATAATTTCTTTTACTCCTTTTATAATCATTAAAAATGATAATATTACTAAGATAATACCTATTATAATAGGTGATATATCTATTATTTCTCTTATTGATGTTGTTATTGTATTTGTTTGAATGCTTATAAATCCACCAATATAACTGATAATTATAACTATTGCGTATATTGTACCTAAAGTATTATAACCTAACCCTTTTCTTATATAATAACTAGGTCCCCCTTTATAAAATTCGCCATCTTTTTCTTTATATATATTTCCTAATATTGTTTCACTGTAACACAAAACTGCTGATAAAATAGTCATTACCCAAATCCAAAAAATACTACCGGGACCACCTATATAAATTGAAAGTGCTATACCTGCTATACTTCCTACACCAATTTTTCCTGCTAAAGACATCATTAAAACTTTAAAATTTGATAACTTTTTATTATCATTTTTAAGACTTTTAAATATTTTTTTTAATTTAAACTGTGGAAAACCTAAATATATTGTTAAATAAATACTTGATATAACTATTAAAGATGTTGCCACTGACCATATTAATTTGTTAATAATTTGGAACATTATAATCACCTAAAATAATTATATTGTGGAAAAGTTAATTAATTTGTAGAAAAAGAAAAAAAATAGATTTTTTTATCTATTTTTCAATTTTAAAGTTAACTTGATAACTATCTTCAAAATCTAATTCTTCAGTTTCTACTTTATATCCATATTTTTCTATAGTTGCAGCACATTCTCTTATTGTATTAATTACTGTTTTAAAATCAGCTGTTACATATTTTTGTTCTGATACCTGATTTGGAGTAAATTCTTGATAATCATTAGAAATTGATTCATATGAATTGTTATTTAATTGATTATTTATTTCATCTACTGGTATTTTTGTAGTAAACTCTGAATCATCATTTAGATGGTATGGATTCATGTTTATAGAACTAAATAATTCTTCTTCATTTTGTACTGGTTCTAATGTAACTTCATTTGGTTGTTCATCCATTTGTGGAGTTTGAATATTTGTTGTTTCTTGTGTTGGTTCATTATTAATTTCAGGTTGATTATTATCAATATTAAATGGATTAAATATACTTTGTGTATTTTGTACATTAGGTTGAATTATATTTGTATTTAAAGGTGTTGGTTCACTATCTAATGGTTGAACTGGCTCTTCATTATTTACTGAAAAATTATTAACTGGTTCTGTAGGGATTGTAAATGGATTAAATGTATTTTCATCTTTCTTTGGTAATCCAAAATCCATATTTGTTTCTTTTTCTTCTATATTACTTACATAATTAGGATTTTCTTCCTTTGGAGCAAAATTAAACATATTGAAAAATCTACCTGTTGGTTTTTCTTCTTGAATGTTGTTTTCTGGCATTACGTCTGGAACTGGTGCCATTGCTGATGGTACTTCTACTTCTTCAGTTTTATTTTCTAATAAAGTATTCATATCAGCCGTTTCAACTGGTTTAAATATATCTTCCGCATTATTTTCAATTTTATTTATATCCATAAAACCTGGATTTATTGATTCAATAGGATCAACATTTGGTCTTTCTTCTTGATATATTGGATTATTTGGAATATTAAATTCATTTTTTATTTCATCATTCATTTGCATTCCTACACTTTCATTACTTATTTCTTTTTGTTCACCTTGAACATCTGATTCATTATTTAACATTTTTTCTACTTCTTCGTCTGTTTTTCTTACTGTTAATCTTTCATTAATTATTCTACTTAACATATTTACTTGATCTTTATTATTCAATCTAAGAAGTGATCTTGCATGTCTTTCAGAAATTTTTCCATCTAATAAAGCTTCTTGTACCTCATCATCTAGATTTAACAATCTTAATTTGTTTGCTATAGTAGATTGTGTTTTACCTAATTTTTCCGCTAATTCTGTTTGATTAATATAGCCCATATCTAATATTTTTTTATATGAAACTGCCTCTTCTATAGGAGTTAAATCTTGTCTTTGAACATTTTCAATTAAAGCTATTTCAGCGCTATTTTTGTCATCTAAATCTGTAACTATAGCTGGTATCGTTGTTTTTCCTGCTAAAATTGAAGCTTTATATCTTCTTTCTCCAGCTATTATTTCATATTTATCACTTATTTTTCTTACAACTATTGGTTGAATTACTCCGTGTTCTTTAATTGAATCAGCCAATTCATTGATATTTTTATCACTAAATTGAATTCTAGGTTGAAATCTATTTGGTAAAATATCATCTATATTTAATATTTTTATTTCCTTTTCCATGTTCATTTTAACACTCCTCCTTATTCTTCTTTTATATCATACTATACTTTGGGAAATATTTCAATTATTTTCCAGGAAATATTTAAAATTATTTTCAAAAATAAAAAGTGAATAAATTCACCTTTTATAGTCTATTTTTCTTTATTTCACTATATTTTCTAGGATATTTCCCATTATCTTTTAACTTTTTGAATTTAATTATTGTTCTATTACTATTTTCTACTGGTAAATTAAATTCTATTTTTTCTTCTATTTTTGTATTTAGACACTTAAGAGCATTGTCTATTTCTTTTATTTCTTCATCAACATTTGCTTTTAATGCTATAAAGTATTTATTTTGTTTAGTCATTGGAATGGAATATTCCAGTAAAGTAGAAAGATGAGCAACAGCTCTTGCTGTTGTTACATCAAATTTATTTCTATTTTTTAATGCATATTCTTCAGCTCTAGTATGTACTACTTCAATATTATCTAATTTCAATTCATTAATAACATTACTTAAAAATTTTGTTCTTTTATTTAATGAATCTAATAATACTACCTTTAAATTAGGAAAACATATCTTAATTACTAATCCAGGAAATCCTGCTCCTGTACCTATATCACATAAGGTTTCTTCCTGTGTTAAATCTATTATTTTCGATAAAGTTAAAGAATCATAAAAATGTTTTAAAAATACTTGATCATGATCTGTTATACCAGTTAAATTCATCACTTTATTATATTCAACTAACATTTCATAGTATTTTTCTAATTGTTCTAATTGATTATTTGTTAGTGTTATATTTATTTTTTTTAATTCTTCTATAAAAAATTCTTTATTCATCTATTAAATTCCTTTTTTAAATATACCATTAATACTGAAATATCAGCTGGGTTTACACCACTAATTCTTATTGCCTGACCTATTGAAGTTGGTCTTACTTCTTTTAATTTTTGTCTTGCTTCACTAGCAATATTTTTAACTTTATCATAATCAATATTATCAGGTATAAGTTTATTTTCTAATTTTTTCATTTTTTCTGCTTCTTTTTCAGCTTTTAGTAAATATCCCTCATATTTAGTATTTATTTCAACTTGTTCTATTACTTCTTTGTCAAAATCAATATCTATAAAATATTTCAAATTTTCGATAGTTATTTCTGGTCTTTTTAGTAAATTATACAAACTGATTCCATCTTTTAGAGGAGTAGAATTTAACGAAATTAAATAATTATTTGTTTCTTCTTTTGGTGTTGCTTTATTATTTTTTAATAATTCTGTTAATTTTTGAATATCTTCTTTTTTCTTTAATAATCTATTATATTTTTCTTCATTTATTAATCCTAATTTATATCCATATTCTCTAAGTCTTAAATCAGCATTATCATGTCTAAGTAACAATCTATATTCAGCTCTTGAAGTTAATAATCTATATGGATCTCTTATTCCTTTTGTAATTAGATCATCTATTAATACACCAATATAAGCATCACTTCTTTTTAAGACAAATGGGTCTTTATTTTTTACTTTTAAAGCAGCATTTATACCTGCCATTAATCCTTGACATGCAGCTTCTTCATAACCACTTGTTCCATTTATTTGACCTCCAGTAAATAAATTTTCTATTAATTTTGTTTCTAGAGATGCTTTTAATTGTGTTGGATATATTGAATCATATTCTATTGCATAAGCATACTTTAATATTTTAGCATGCTCTAATCCTTTTAGACTATGTACCATTTGTTCTTGTATATCACGTGGCATACTTGTTGAAAAACCTTGTAAATATATTGTATTTCCATATGTTGGATCACTTTCTATCATACTTTCAGGCTCTAAAAATAATTGATGTCTTTCTTTATCAGCAAATCTTACAACTTTATCCTCTATTGATGGACAATATCTTGGACCGATTCCTTTTATATCATCTAATCCACCATACATACTTGACTTGTGTAGATTTTCTCTAATTATTCTATGAGTTTCTGGAGTTGTATATATTAAATGACATGGTACTTGTGCATCTATATCATATGTTGGTGTGATATCAAAACTAAATGATAAATGTTCCTTATCTCCTTCTTCTATTTGCATTTCACTATAATCTATTGTATTTTTATCAATTCTTTGAGGAGTTCCTGTTTTAAGTCTTTTGATAACAAAACCTAATTTAGCTAAATTATCACTTAAATGATTACTTGGTCTTTCTCCATGTGGACCTTGTCTAGTTCTTGTATCTCCTACTAAAATGTCTGCTTTTAAGTATGTACCTGTTGTTAATACAACTGCTTCAGAAGTTATTTTTTCACCATTTTCTAATATAATGCCTTTTACCTTGTTATTTTCTACTATTAAATCCTCTACTAATCCTTCTCTTATCTCTAAGTTTTCTGTATTTTTCATAGTATTTAACATATTTCTAGGGTAAATTATTTTATCGCCTTGTGCTCTTAATGCTTTAATAGCTGGACCTTTTTTATTATTTAACATTTTTATTTGAATATGAGATTTGTCAGCATTAATTCCCATCTCGCCACCTAAAGCATCTATTTCCCTAACTACTATACCTTTTGCTGAACCACCTATTGATGGATTACATGGCATGTCTGCTATATTGTTAATATTTCCCGTAATCAATAAAGTTTTTTCACCCATACGAGAAGCTGCTAAAGAAGCTTCACAACCAGCATGTCCTCCACCTACTACTATTATTTTATAATCCATAAAGATCACTTCCCTTTAACTTTACATATTATACTATCAAAAATCTTAGAAAACAATAACATATTTAAATAATTTATTTATATAATTAATTAGGTGATACTATTTGAAAGATGTAATTAGAATATTATTTTTGAAAAATATCGGTAATTTTTTAGATGGTGAAAATTTTAAGTACATTGTAAAAAAAGATAATGATAATTTTATAGTTAATGATTTTCCTATAGTTTATAATGGATATATAAACAAAATAATTACTGAAATATGTTATGATTTTGATGAATTGTCTATGTATAATCAACAACGATATCAAAATTATTATGTTGAATTAAAAAAAGTAGATAATAATATCTACTCCATTAAAAATAAAACTTATTCAATTAAAAGAGATTTATTTACCTAAGCAAAATTGACTAAATAAAGTATCTATAAGTTCATTTTCATATGAAATTCCTATTATTTCCCCTAATTTATCCCAGATATTCTTAATATCTATTTCTATAATATCTATTGGTAAATTATTTTCTATGGAAGTTTCAATATCATTGATACTTTCTTTTATTTGTTTTAAAATTGCTATACTTCTAGCACTTGTAATATAAGTCATATCACTTAATTCAATTTTTTCTAAGTTGAATATTTCTTTTATCATTTGTTTTAATTCTTCTATACCTTTATTTTCTTTGATACTCATTTTTAATATATATTTTGAATTTAGTAAAGAAGTATCCAATTTATTTTCTAAATCTATTTTATTTATTATAACAATATAATTTTTATTTTCTAATTTTTTAATTAATTCTAAATCTTCTTGTGTTAATTGTTCATTATTATTTAATACATATAACACTAAATCGGATTTATCTATTAATTCTAAACTTTTATTTACCCCTATTTTTTCCACTATATCATCAGTTTTTCTAATACCTGCTGTATCTACCATATTTAAAATAAATCCACCAATGTTAATTTTTCCCTCAACTATATCTCTTGTTGTTCCCTCAATATCGGTTACAATTGCTTTATCTTCTTCCAACATGGCATTTAAAATACTACTTTTTCCAACATTTGGTCTTCCTATTATAGATGTTTTAATACCTTCTGTAATTATTTTTCCACTTTTACTATCATCTAGTATCTTATTTATTTTTTCTTTTATTTCCTTTATTTTTGGTATTAGCATGTCATATGTCATTTGTTCTATATCTTCATATTCAGGATAATCAATATTTACTTCTATATTTGCTAGTATCTTTACTATATCATCTCTTAAATCTTTAATTTTTTGTGATACTTTACCAGATAATTGATTTATTGACAAATTTAAAGCAGTTTCGGTTTTTGCTTCTATTAAATTCATTATTCCCTCTGCTTCTTCTAAATCAATTCTACCATTTAAAAAAGCTCTTTTAGTAAATTCTCCTGGTTCTGCTGGAACACATCCGTTTTGAATTAATAATTCAAGTACTTTATTTGTAGTTGCTATACCACCATGAGTATTAATTTCTACTATATCTTCTTTTGTATATGTTCTTGGAGTTCTCATAATACTAACTAATACTTCATCTATAATTTTATCATTTTCTATTATATGACCATAATTTATAGTATGAGATGCTACTTTTGTTAAATCTTTTCCCTTAAATATTTTATTTACTATTGTTATAGCATCTACTCCACTTACTCTAATTATAGCTATTGCTCCAACTCCTAGTGGGGTTGCTATTGCTGCTATCGTATTTTCCATTATTTTGCCTCTACATGTTTTTTTCTTTTGTAACCAAAAAATTGAAATAAAGCAGTTGGTTCTTTAATTACTTCTAATGACACTTGTTTATCTGCTAATGTTACTAGCCATCCTTCTATATATCTAGGAGGAATTTTATTTAGTGGAAACATATGTCTTAATATAATATTTTCTACTTTTTTATTCATTAATTCTGGGAAATATTGATATGAATTTACTACTGCTTCCTTTGCATGAACAAATCCATGCTTTTGTAATAAAGGTTTTTTTTCTTGATTATCTTGCCATGGTTCAAAATAAAAATCATGTAATAATCCACCTATTGCTGCTGCTCTATAATCTTTATTTAGTTTTTTAGCCCATTTATATGCTAATTTAGATACAGCTAGTGAATGATCATATACAGTTATATCTCCATGATGTTTATAAGTTTTTCTTCTTTGAAATTCTTCATTTTTTAATATATCTTTAACAATATTATAATATTCTACTTTATCTGATACTGACATAAAATCACGTCCTTTTTCCAAAAATAGTTTACATTAAATATTAGTTATAGTCAAGTTGAAAAAAAGATACGTTTTATTTTTCTACGTATCTTATTACAACATGTCTATCTTTTCCATCTCCAAAACTTTCTGTTTCTAAATTAGGATATTCATTAATTATATTATGTACTAATCTTCTTTCATATGAATTCATTGGATCTAAAGAAACTTCTAGATGTGATTTTTCTACTTCTTTTGCTAATTCTTTTACTTCTCTTTCAATGTTTTTCATCTTTTTAAGTTTATAATTACCAACATCGACACTAATTTTTAATGATATTTGTGCTGCTTCTTTTAAAGATTGTTTTAATAAAGTTTGAATTGCATTTAAAGTTTTACCTTCTTTTCCTATTAATATTGAATTATTATCAGATACAAGTGTTACATTATATACATCATCTTTATATAAAATTTCTGAATCTATATCAATATTTAATAATTTTGATAAATTTTTAATGTAATCTTCTATATATTTTTTTACATCATCTTTTTTTAAAGCTGTAACTATATATTTTGAAGGTTTAAATAATTTTCCTTCAATATATTCTGATTTTAAGAAAAAATCATTTTCTTGTAAATTAGTTTTTGATAAGATTATTTCTAATGCTTCTTCTTTTGTTTTTGCTTCTTCTTTAATTACTTCTAACATTTTTTTTACCTCTTTTAACTAATAAATTTTGAACGATTGTAAATAAGTTAGATGTTGTCCAATATATAGCTATACCTGTTGAAATTGAGAATGCTGCTATTGTCATAAATATTACCATCATGTTAGTCATACTTTTCATTTGTTTTTCTTGTTCTGATGATAACGAAGTTGCACTATTTATTTTGAATGAATAATATGTTGCAGCAGCTATCAATACAATAAATATTGCATAATAGAATTTTCCTTGACTAAATACAGCCATTGCTGGACTTGTTCCTAATTGGAATAAACCTAAGAATGTTTCTTCAAATATTACTGGTATTCTATTTATTGCTTCTAAAAATGCAAAGAATAATGGAATTTGAAGGAATGAAAATAAACAACCTGTTAATGGATTAATTTGATATTTTTTATAAATCATCATCATTTCTTGTGATTTAGCCATCATTGATTGCTGATCATTTTTATTGGCATATTTTTTTTCTAATTTATTTAATTCAGGTTGAGCTTTTTTCATATTTTCTGATTGCATCAATTGTTTTTTTGTAAATGGATACATAATTAATCTAATAATTATAGTTGCTATAATAAGAGCAAATCCATAACTTTTAACTAACCCTCCTAGTTTTATAATAAACCATGCAAGTGGTTTTACAAATATTGTTGTCCATATTCCTTCATAACCACCTGTAGTTACATTAAAGTCACTACAACTTGGCAATGAATTTATATCAACATTACTTGCCTTTTCTTCATAGATTTTTACTGTTTCTTCATCTGTAGGTTTACATAATATGTTTTCAACTAAAGCTTGATTTGTACTTGGATTTACTACACTTTTGTTTTCATTATCTTTTAACATTTTTGTACATCCAGTAGTAGATGTTATAACTAATAACAAAATTAATACTTTTATTTTATTTTTCATCTGATTCTCCTTTTATTATATTTAATTTATTGAAGCAATATAATAAATCATTTTCCATGTCATTATATGATTTTTCAAGTATGCTTCTATTCACCATTATAATACAATTAAAATTATTTTTGTAGTCTTTTTTATCAATTATGTTTTTTAATTGTCTTTTAATTCTATTTCTATATACAGCTTTGCATATATGTTTACTTACAGAAAAGCCAAATTTATAAATACTTTCTTCTTTTTTCTCTAAAAAAATCAAGTATTCTTTATATCTAAATGGTTTATTATTCTTAATTATTCTATTATATTCTTCATTTTCTTTAATTATATTAATTTTTTTCAATATATTTCACCTCTTGATAAGCAAAAAACCACCTATTATTAAGTGGTTATATTATTAATGAGATAAAACTTTACGTCCTTTTCTTCTTCTATTATTAATAATATTAGTTTTCATACGAGCAAAGAAACCTTGTTTTTTACTTCTTTTTCTATTATTTGGTTGATATGTTCTCTTCATAATTTATAACACCTCCCGAACTAAAATATCTCATCGCTCTTAACATTATATAGATAAATCTTATGTTTGTCAAATAATTTTATACTTATTAACATATTTTTTCGATAATTTTTTATTTTCCACAGTATAAAGTTACAAATTATGACAAATTTCGTCAATTAACACTAATTCACAATATTTTTCAACAAATTAAAACATTTAAATATAAGGAATTAATTAGTTTATCCACTTGATATGTGCAAAAAATGCTTGATATTTAATCACATTGTTAAAAAAATTTAATAACTTTTTTCCACAACCTGTTAAAAAGTCAATTAACACTTATTTTACAATAAATAATTAATGTATAACTTTGTGGAAAATTTTTTATTAATTATTTCCCAAACTTTTTCCACAAAAATGCTTTTTTTTTTAAGAAAAATAAGGTAAAATGTACTTAGTTGATTCTTTAAAAATGGGGGTGATTTTTAATGAATATAAAACTTTTGTGGAATTCTTTTTTAGAAAAAATAAAAAATGAAATTTCACCAGCTTCTTATGAAGCATGGTTTTCAGAAACAGAGTTATATGAATTAAAAGACGGTACAGCAAAAGTAAGTGTTCCAATGTCAATACAAAAGAAGACTATAAAAGAAAACTATAATGATTTAGTAGAGGAGATATTCACTGAAGTATCTGGAACTAATTTTAAATTTGAATATTATACTAAAGAAGAAATAGATAACAACATTGAAATTGATACTGATGTAATAGGGGTTCCTTCAGTTGTAAATTTTGAAAGTAACTTAAATCCTCACTATACATTTGATAATTTTATAGTAGGAGCAAGCAATAAATTTGCTAAAACAAGTGCCTTTGCGGTTGCAGAATATCCGGGAAATATGTACAATCCATTATTTATATATGGAAATAGTGGACTTGGAAAAACTCATCTAATGTATGCTATAGGTAACTATATTGTTAAAAATTCTAAAAAAAGAGTACTATATGTTACATGTGATAAATTTACCGAAGATTTTACAGGGATACATAAAAAGAGTGAAGATGGAACTAATTTTGACAATATGGAATTATTTAGAAAAAAATATCGTGATGTTGATGTATTAATAATAGATGACATCCAATATTTAGGCTCTATGACAAAAACACAACAAGAATTTTTCCACACATTTAATGACCTGTATGGGAATAATAAGCAAATAATAATATCTTCGGATAGATCACCTGATGATTTAAAACTGTTAGAAGATCGTTTAAAAACAAGATTCAATTGGGGCTTAACAATAAGTATAGATACACCTGATTTCGATTTAAGAATGAATATTATAGATAAAAAACTTGAAAATTACGTTATTGCAGGAGATTTTCCAAAAGAAGTAAAAGAATATATTGCTAGTAATTGTACTTCTGATATAAGAAGGTTAGAGGGGGCAATAACTAGAGTTACAGCATATGCTACCATGATGAATGGTCAAGATATAACTTTAGATCTTGCTGTTGAAGCATTAAAAGATTATTTTGTAAAAAGTATTATATCAAAAAATAAAATTGACCAAGTACAACAATTAGTTGCTAGAACTTATAATATATCGGTAGAAGACTTAAAAAGTAAACGAAGGATGGCAAATATAGCATTTCCAAGACAAGTTGCCATGTATATATGTAGAGTACATTTAGAAGAATCACTTCCAAAAATTGGAATAGAATTTGGTGGAAAAGACCATACAACAGTAATGCACTCTGTGGATAAAATTAAAAAACAGTTGAAAACTAATCAAGACTTAAATTTACAAATTACTAAAATTGTAAATGAAATTAAATAGAGTAGTGGATAAGTTGAAAAATGTAAACATAAAATGTTAATTGTAAACATGAAAAAATACCTTATAAATAAAGAAACTTTACACTTTTCCACACTTTCTACACTATTAATAATAATAAATATAATAAAATAATAATAAAGGAGAATTAATTATGAAATTAGAAATTAAACAAGCAACACTTATTGAACATTTAAATTATGTTATAAAAGGAATATCAAGTAAAAATATAATACCAGTATTAAATTGTATAAAATTTGAATTAAATGATGAAGGATTATACTTAACAAGTACTGATAATGAAATAGCGATTAAAACTTTTATAAAAGCTGATGATATAGAAAATATTGAAAAATGTGGAAAAATAGTAGTATCTGGTAGATATATATATGATATTATTAAAAAACTTCCTAATACAAATGTTAAAATAGAAGAAGTTATAGATAATAAGATATATATAACTACTGAAAATTCTGAATTTACACTTAATTGTAATGAAAAAGATGAATTTCCTGAAATAGATTTATCAGATACTAAAACACCAGTATATATAAATAAGAAAGTATTTAAAAATATTATAAGACAAACAGCATTTGCTACTTCTTTACAAGAATCAAGACCAGTATTAACAGGTATTAATTTCAAAATTAGTGGAAACACTTTAGAATGTACTGCTACTGACTCATATAGATTAGCTCGTAAAAAAGTGGAAATCAATTCATCACTTGAAAATGATATTAACATAGTTGTACCAAATAGAAACTTAAATGAATTATTAAAATTACTTAATGAAGAAGATAATGATATAGAAATTCACATTTTTAACAATAAAGTAATATTTAAATTTAATACTATTATAATGATGACAAGACTTATAAACGGAACATATCCAGATACATCAAAATTAATTCCAGAAGAATTTAAAGTTAAATTTATAGTAAATTTAAATGACTATTTAGAAGCAATAGATAGAGCAAGTTTACTTACAAATGAAACAGATAAAAATACTATTAAATTAGAATCTAAAAATGATTTAGCTATTGTATCATCAAGTATTCCAGAAATTGGTAATGTAGAAGAAAAAGTTTATATAAAAAGAGAATCTGATGAAGATATTCATATAGCATTTAGTTCTAAATATATGATGGATGCTATTAAATCATTTGAATGTGATGAAATAGAATTATTATTCAATGATGAAATTCATCCTATTATAATAAAAAATAAAGATAGTGATGATTTAATTCAATTAATATTACCAATAAAGATATAAAATTGCATAATTTGCAATTTCCTAAATTGAAATTTGAACCGCACCACAAAGGTGTGGTTTTTTGATACAATAAAAGAGCCCACCCGGCCAGGA
>CAKPFM010000008.1 GCA_934153945.1 uncultured Bacilli bacterium | reverse complement strand
TAGCGTAAATCCTTTTCTTTTCATATTTTTTCTCCTTCCTTTTGTAGCAATAAAAAGGGTTAGTAAAATTACCCCCCCCCGTTGCAATATGCAAACACAAATTATTTATTTTTTTGTTTGCTTTTTGAAACTATATTACTATTTTTTATTTACATTATTAGTCTATCAAAAAAAGATACTTTTTTCAAGTACCTTTATATGAAATTAATTTTCATTTTGATATTCTTCACATACTTTATCTAAATCTTTTATAAGTGAATCAACTACATCAAAATTATCTACTCTTACTCCACTAGCAAACATGTGTCCTCCACCATTATATTTACTAGCAACTTCATTTATAATTGGTCCTCTTGATCTAATAGAACCTCTTACATTGTTATTATTTTTATCATAAGTAAATACTCCCCATGCATAAACTTCATTAATATAATTAAAATTATTAACCATATTACCAGCAGTAGCAGCATCTACTTCATATTTAGTTAGTTCTTCTTCTGTAATTTTTACATATCCAAAACCATTTTCAGTTATTTTTAATTCATGAAATAAATAACCCTCAAATCTTATTTCTTTAAATGGTCTCAAATATAAATTATCATAAGATTTAGAAAAATCTAAATTAGTTTCTTTTATTAATTTGGAAACTAAATCAAAAGTTTTAGAAGTTGTATAATAGAATAAAAATCTATCAGTATCAGCTACTAAACCTATAAATAATTTTTCTGCTATTTCTTTATTAATTTTTAATTTAGTATTAAATATTAATTCCATTATTAGTTGTGATGCACTTGAAGAACTATCATCTATAAGTTCTAAATCACAAAATTTTTCTATAAAAGGATGATGATCTATTTTAATTGAATAATCAAATTTTTCTACTTCTACACCATCTACCCTTTTTCTATCTGGTGTATCAGTTACTATAAGTAAAGAATTTTGATACATATCTTCAGTAAATCTATCTAAATCACCAATATATTTAAATTTACTAGTTGGATATCCAATAGCATAAACTTTTTTTTCTGGAAAAGTTTCTCTAATAGAATTTCTTAACCCTATAGAACTACCTAATGCATCAGGATCTGGTCCTACATGTCTAGCTATTACGATAGTATCATATTTTTTTATTTGATTATATATCTTTTTAAACAAGCTGTTCATCTTATTCTCCAATTAATTCTAAAGTATCTTCTGCTATCATTAATTCCTCATTAGTTGGAATAACATATAATAATACTTTTGAATCATCACTACTTATCTTTATTTCTTCTCCTCTTACTTTATTTGCTTCATTATCTAAATAAATTCCTAAACAATTTAATTTATTTACTATGGCTTCTCTTGCTTCACTAGCATTTTCTCCTAAACCTGCAGTAAACACTATCATATCTACTCCATTAGCTTCTACATAGTACTCAGCAATATATTTTACTACTGTATCAACATATTTATTAAAAGCTAAAGTACATCTTTCATTTCCTTCTTTTACTCCAGCATATATATCTCTAAAATCACTATATTCTCCACTTAATCCCAAGAAACCTGATTTTTTATTTAAATCATTCATTACTTCATCTAATGATTTATTAGTATTTTCCATTACATAAGGAATAATTGATGGATCAACATCTCCACTACGAGTTCCCATCATTATACCTGCTAGTGGTGTAAATCCCATAGTAGTATCTAAACATTTTCCATTTTCTACAAGTGATAAAGATCCTCCACTACCTAAGTGACATATAATTGCTTTATAATTATCTTTTCCTAGTATTCTTGGAATTTGTTTACTTATATAGCAATGACTTGTTCCGTGGAAACCATATTTACGAACTTTATAATTTGTATACCATTCATATGGTACTGGATATATATAGTTTACTTCTTCCATTGTTTGATGGAATGCTGTATCAAATACTCCTACCATTTTTACATTTGGTAAAGCTTTTTTTACTGCTTCAATTCCTAGTATATTAGCTGGATTATGTAAAGGAGCAAGTGGAATATATTTTTTTAAATCTTCTATTACTTCATCAGTAATTATTACAGATTTATTATATTTATCTGCTCCATGTACTAATCTATGGCCTATTCCATCTATTTCATCTAATGATGATATTATATTTAATGAAATTAATCTATCTAATAATACCTCTACTGCTACTGTATGATTAGGCATTTCTACTTCTTCTTTTATTTTTTCTCCATTATATTTTATTGTATAAAAACTATTTGGTAAAGTTACTCTTTCAAAGTATCCACTTGCTATACAAGTTTTACTAGTCATATCAAATAAACTGAATTTTAAAGAGCTACTACCAGCATTTATTGACATTATTTTCATAAGTTACCTTCTTTCTACCAAAATCATTATACTATAAAAAAAAAGATATTTAAAGGTTTATTTTCTTATTTTAATAATATCGTCTTCTTTTAAATATCCTATTAATAAACTAGAATTTTTATCATGTAATTTAAAATTATTTTCTATATTTTTTTCATCATAATTAGCATAACAATATTTACAGTAATGTTTACATGTATTATACATACCTATGTCTACCATTTCTATACATTTACAGTTTTTATTATTTCTTGCTTTCCATGATTTAAAATTAGTTTTTTTTGTTAATTTGAATGCTAATTCATGAGAGATACAGTCTTTTTTTTGAAATCCATATTCTATTAAATTTCTTTCTTCGGAACATGTTTGAATTGCCATATTGTAACACTCTGCAATTTTACTAAAATTCTTACCTATTATTTCATAATCTAAATCGGTTATTTGCTTACTTTTTATAATATAATCATTCTTTCTTACATTTTTATAATCATCCATAAATGATATAATTATATGTTTTACATAACCATTTAATTTAGAACATAAACTATCAAATGATTTTATATGGTAATCTAAATTATATTTATCACTTATAAATATTGGGTCATATCTAACATATATATTGTCTTTATCTATTAATTTAGATAACTTTTTTATACTTTCTATTATAGTTCCTTTTGGTAGTACATTTGGTTCAATATCTTTTTTATATGGCGTTAATGTAATATGAAACAATATTGGTTGTTTTATTTTATCTATATATTTTAAAATTGGAATGGGATTTTTAGTACAAAATACTATAGCATCTACATCACTAAAATATATTCTACTTACTAATTTAGGATTAAATGGATTTCTTACGTCAACAAATCCTTCTTTATATCTATTCATAAACCATTCTATATAGAATGCTACTACATCAGTTCTTCCACTTACATTTAATACCATATTAATCATCCATTTCTTTTTTTATCCATAGCATTATTATATTTACAATGTATTTTATTTCTTCTTCTGTTAAATCATGATATGGATCAATATGATGCCATTTATAAAGACATCCTCTACAACAAGTAGCTGTAGCATGTTCTGCTATAAAAACAGGATGTCCTTTCATAGGTGTTTGTTTGCCATCTTTTGGATTGTTTTTTATTAATCTTGTTTTTATAAAATCATAAGCATGTTTTTCTATTAGTTCTAATCCTTTTTCTTTTACATAAATTTTATCTTTTTCTTTTAGATGAAAACTATTTCTAAATTTTGATTTTTGTAATTCTTCTAACATTTTCAAAAAAGAACTATTTCTAGTTCTCTCTTAGTACATATGTATCGCGTGCTATCATAAGTTCTTCGTCTGTAGCAACTACATATGCTGGTACTTTAGAATCACTAGTTGTAATAATTCCTTCTATACCTTTTCTTACTATTGTTTCATCATTTTTCTTTTCATCTAAAATAATACCTAGAGAAGTTAATTTTTTAAGAGTTTCTCCTCTTATTATAGAGTCATTTTCTCCTCCTCCGGCTGTAAAGCATATAGCATCTACAAATCCATTTAATTTAACATAATATTTAGCTATATAATCTACTATTTTATCTGTATACATATCAAATGCTAAAATAACCTTTTCTTCATTAGCATAGAAAGCTCTATCTAGATCTCTTAAATCACTCATACCAGCAATTCCTTCTAAACCACTTTCTTTATTTAACATACTATCGATTTTTTCTAAATTAAATCCTGTTTTTTTCATAACATAGTTTAACATTGTATAGTCAATGTCTCCACTACGAGTTCCCATCATAATTCCAGCATTTGGAGTAAATCCCATAGAAGTATCTATACATTTGCCTTCTTCTACAGCTGATATACTTGCTCCATTACCTATATGACATATTATTAAATTTGGATTTTCTTTATTTAGTGTTTTTTTCATTTGTTCTGTTATAAATCTATGACTTAGTCCATGGAACCCGTATTTACGAACATGATATTTTACATACCATTCATATGGTACTGGATAAAGATATGTTTTTTCTTTCATAGTTTGATGAAATGCTGTATCAAAGCATGCTACTTCTAAAGCATTTGGAATAGCTTTCATAAATACTTTTACACCCATTAAGTTTGCTGGATTATGAAGTGGAGCTAATTCTGAAATTGATTCTATTTCTTGTATTACTCTATCATCAATTACGACACTTCTTGAGTATTTATTTCCACCATGTACTATTCTATGACCTACAGCTTCTATTTCATTTAAATTTTTAATCATTTTTTGTTCTATTAATTCATTTAATAAAATTTTTACTGCTTCTTCATGATTTTTTATTTCAACATCTTTACCAATTTTTTCTTCTCCAATACGGATACTATAGTTACTACCTTCTAAACCAATTCTATCAAAAGTACCTTTCATTAATACTTTTTCTTCTGGCATATCATATAAACGAAATTTTAAAGTAGAACTTCCTGCATTTACTGATAATACTTTCATAATAACCTCTTTCTTTTTTTTACTTTAATATGTATGTTATCTATATCTGCTAAAGTAATTGGAAAACCCATTTTTTTCTTTAATTTTAAAATTTTTTTACTACTTAATAATGATAAAAAACAATTAAATGTTTTCATTTTTCCCCCTATAATTTATAATGTTCAAATGATGCATTTGTTGATTCATATTCCATTAAATCTCCATCTTCTGGAAATCCATTAAAATAGTAATATAATACACGAGCTATACCACTATGTGTTACAAGTAATACTCTCTTATCTGAATAATTAATCGATATATCATTTAATAATGATGATATTCTATTAAATAATTCCCCTATACTTTCTGCTTTTTCGTATTGAATATTTTTCTTTATATTCCAATAATCATTTAGATTTATTTTATGTCTTTCTAATCCTTCAAATTCACCATGATTTCTACTAACTAATCTATCATCATATATAATAGGTATATTTGGAGCGGCTAAAGAAGCTGTTTCTTTTGTTCTTAATTTTGGTGAACAAATTACTAAATCTATTTTAGCTTCTTTAACTTTTTCTCTTAATGAAATAGCTTGTTTTTTTCCATTTTCATTTAATAATGTTTCCATATTACCTTGCATTATACCTGTTTTGTTTTCGTTAGTTTCACCATGTCTAATTACATATAAATCCATTAATCTTCTGGTTTCATTAGTGGGAATAATAATACATCTCTAATTGAGTCTTGTTCTGTGAATAACATAATTAATCTATCAATTCCAAAACCAATTCCACCTGCTGGAGGCATACCATATTCTAGTGCTTCTATAAAGTCCATATCAATATCAGTGGCTTCATCATTTCCTAATTCTCTTTCTTTGATTTGGTCTTCAAATCTTTCTAATTGATCTATTGGATCATTTAATTCTGTGTATGCGTTAGCGCATTCTCCACCTGCTATAAATAATTCAAAACGATCTACAAATCTTGGATCATTTGGATTTTTCTTAGTAAGTGGTGATATTTCTACTGGATGACCATATAGGAAAGTAGGTTGAATTAAAGTTTTTTCAACAAATTCTTCAAAGAATAAATTTATTATATGTCCTACAGTATGTTCATGATCTTTTACTTCTATTTTATTGTCAGCGGCTAGTTTTAATGCTTCTTCTACAGTCATTTCTTTACTGAAATCTATTCCTGTTACTTCTTTTATAGCATCTACCATTGATATTCTCTTCCATGGACCTTTTAAATCTATTTCATATCCTCTATAATTGAATGTTGTTTTGCCAAATACTTTATTTGCTATTTCTAAATACATTTCTTCTGTTAAATCCATCATTCCATTTAAATCTGAATATGCTTCATATATTTCCATCATTGTAAACTCAGGATTATGATTTAAGTCCATTCCTTCGTTTCTGAATGTTTTTCCTATTTCATAAACTTTTTCCATACCACCAACTAATAATCTCTTTAGATTTAATTCTAACGCTATTCTTAAATACATATCTAAGTCTTGTGCATTATGGTGTGTTATAAATGGACGAGCTGATGCACCTGTTAATAATGATGTTAAAATAGGTGTTTCTACTTCTACAAATCCTTTATTATCTAAGTAATTTTGAATACATCTTATTATTTTAGGTCTTGTGAAAGCTATTCTTCTAGATTCATCATTCATGATTAAATCTACATATCTTCTTCTATATCTTTCCTCTTTATCTGTTAAACCATGGAATTTTTCTGGTAGAGGTTTTAATGCTTTTACTAAATGTGTATATTCTAAACATTTAATTGTTATTTCTCCTGTACCAGTTTTCATTACTTTTCCTTTTACACCAACTATATCTCCAATGTCTGCTGTTTTAAATAAGTTATATATTTCTTCTCCAACATCATTTATTGATATATATACTTGAATTGGTCCAAATTTATCTTTAATTGAAAAGAAACTAGCTTTACCCATTTTTCTAATGAACATTATTCTTCCTGCTACTATTTCAATATTATTTTGTTCTTCTAATTCATCATGTGTTAAACTAGAATATTTTTCTTTTACTTCATTAGAATACATAGTTCTATCAAATCTATGTCCAAATGGATCTATTCCTAATTCTTTAAATTTATCTAATTTTCCTCTTCTTACTAATTCTTGTTCTGTAAATTCTCTCATACATTCACCTCTTCATACTGAACTATTTATATATTAACATAAATTTACTTATAAATATAGCAATTTTTTGTTAATTTAGTCATTTTGTTCTATAAAATCATCTATTAGTTTTAAAAATTTTTCTTTTGTTTTTGTTTTAAATATTGCTTCTTTTAATTTTGTACTGTTTTCTAATCCTTTTAAATACCATGCAGCATGGGTTCTCATTTCTAGTAAAGCTAGTTTTTCTCCCTTTGTTTCCTCTAATAATTTATAGTGTCTTTTTACCATGTCCATTTTTTCTTTTAGCGATACCTTTATTGGTTCTTTTCCAGTACCTAAATATTCTACACATTCTTTTATTAGCCAAGGATTTCCTAGTACTCCTCTACCTATCATTACTGCATCACATTTTGTTTCTTCTAACATTCTTTTAGCATCATAACAAGATCTTATGTCTCCATTTCCTATTACTGGAATTGTTACATTTTCTTTTACTGCTTTTATAATATTCCAATCAGCATTTCCAGTATATCCTTGCGCTCTAGTTCTAGGATGTACTGTTATAGCACTTGCTCCAGCACGTTCTATCATTTTAGCTATTTCTACAGCATTTATACTATTATTATCCCAACCACTTCTAATTTTTACTGTTACAGGTACATTTACAGCATTTACTACACTTGATACTATTTCGTATACTTTTTCTGGATTTTTAAGTAATGCACTACCTGCTTGATTTTTAATTGCTACTTTAGGTACAGGACAACCCATATTTATATCTATAATATCTGGTTTCATAGTTTTTTCTATATATTTTGCTGCTTTTACAAATGATTCTTTATCACTTCCAAATATCTGTTGAGCTATTGGTCTTTCCATGTCTGTCATGTATAACATATCTATTGTTTTTTTTGATTCATATGATATTGCTTTATCACTTACCATTTCTGCATATATAAGTCCTGCTCCCATTTCTTTTATGATTGTTCTATAAGCACTATTTGATATACCTGCCATAGGAGCTAAAACAACATTATTTTTTATTTCAACATTTCCAATATTCCATTTCATACTGTACCTCCAAAACATTTAATTTATTATATCATTATTTTATTTAAATTAAAATTATAAATTTTTTAGGTATTTTTATTTATAACGCTATTATATATATGAGAGCATATCTAATGCGTTAGTATATTCCTTACTTTTTTTAGAAAGTGAGGTGGTTGTTATGACACATAGAGAACAAAAACTTTATGTTATCATTTTACTCCTATTACTTTTAATATTTTATATTTTAAGTAAATAAAAAATATCCTAACGCCACAGGGGGTCGTTAGGAATCCATTATATAAAGGAATATACCTAACATAGAACCATTAGGTATGTTCTCTTTTATTATATACAATTTATATTATTTATACAATAGATTTAAATTTAAATTTTTAATATTTTATTATAATTTTTTTAGGTGTTTTTATTTATAACGCTATGATATATATGAGAGCATATCTAATGCGTTAGTATATTCCTTACTTTTTTTAGAAAGTGAGGTGGTTGTTATGACACATAGAGAACAAAAACTTTATGTTATCATTTTACTCCTATTACTTTTAATATTTTATATTTTAAGTAAATAAAAAAATATCCTAACGCCACAGGGGGTCGTTAGGAATTATCCATAAAAGGAATATACCTAACATAGAACCATTAGGTATGTTCTTTTTTATTATATACAATTTATATTATTTATGCAATAGATTAATTTAAAAATAATTTTTCATTAAATGATTTAATTCTACAGCATATTCCATGGGTAATTCCTCTTTAAATTTATCTAAGAATCCCATTATAATTAATTCTTTAGCCTTTTCTTCATTTATTCCTCTAGTCATTAAATAGAATAAATTTTCTTCACTTATTTTTGATACTGTAGCTTCATGTAATAATGTTGATGATGAGTTTTCTATTATATTAGTTGGTATTGTATCACTTTTAGATATTTCATCTAATAAAATAGTATCACATTTAATAGTACTTTTTGAATTAGTAGCATCTTTAGTTATTTTAACTAATCCTCTATATGTAGCATTACCACCTTTTAAAGCAATAGATTTACTTATAATATTACTTTCTGTTTCTGGATATAAATGTATCATTTTAGCTCCTGTATCTTGTATTTGATTAGTAGTAGCAACTGCTATACTAATACAATTACCTTTAGCTCTTTTTCCATTTAAAATACAGGCTGGATATTTCATATTAATACCAGATCCTATATTTCCATCTATCCATTCCATCAAGCCATTTTCCTCTACTATAGCTCTTTTAGTAACTAAATTATATAAATCTGTTGACCAGTTTTGTATTGTTGTATATCTACATTTAGCATTCTTTTTTACATATATTTCAACTACTGCAGCATGTAGTGAATCACTTGTATAAGTAGGAGCAGTACATCCTTCCATATAATGAAGTGAACTATTTTCATCTACTATTATAATTGTTCTTTCAAATTGTCCCATATTTTTAGTATTAATTCTAAAATAACTTTGTAAAGGTCTATCTATAGTAGTATTTTTAGGAACATATATGAATGTACCACCACTCCATACAGCACCATTTAAAGCTGTATATTTATTTTCATCATATTTTACTAAATTATTAAAATATTCTTTAAATAGTTCTGGATATTTTTGTAAAGCTGTATCAGTTGAACAAAATATTACATTTTTTTCTTCTAATTCTTTTATCATGTTATGATATACAACTTCACTTTCAAATTGAGCTCCTACACCATCTAAGTATTTTTTTTCAGATTCTATTAAACCTAAATCTTCAAATGTATCTTTTGCCTCTTTATTTACTTTATTCCAATCACTTTCTTCTTTTTCTGTTATTCTTTTATAATATGTTATTAAATCAAAGTCTAAATTTATTTTAGGTCCAAATGTTGGATTACCTAGTTCTTTAAATTTTAAGTATGATTTTTTTCTAAATTTTGTCATCCAAGATGGTTCATTTTTTAGTTTTGATATTTTTTCTACTACATCTATATTAAGATTTTTAAATTCCATATCATCACCTCTTTATTTGATTTACTACTTTTTCAAATCCCCACCATGGAAGTAAAGCACATTTTTTCCTATTTGGCTGTTTATAAATATCATCATATGCGTTTGCTTCTTCTAGAATTTCACTATTATATTCTTGTTCATTTAACATTTGATTAAAATTTTTATATATTTCTATTGCTTCATCTAAAGTTTTACCTATTATAGTATTTATCATTACTGATGTTGAACTTGTACATATAGCACATGCTTCTCCATCGAATCTGGCATCTACTATTTTATTATTTTCAACTTTTACCATTAAGTTTATTTCATCTATACAAGATTCATTATTTGTATTTACTAATATATAACTATCATCATTTATTAATCCTTTATTAACAGGATTTTGATAGTGTTCTAAAATAATTTCTCTTTTTAAATTTTGATCCATAAAATCACCATTTATAGTTTAACACTCTATTTATTAAATTACAAGAAAAATACCTAAATAGGTATTTAATAAGTTTTTTCGCAGTGCAAATCTATTACATTTTCAACATATGTAGTACAAAATTGTTCTAATTAATTTTATGTTAATTTAGAATCTTTTAATCCATAATATTTAACTAAAATAAAAAGGCTATCTAGCCTCTACAATTAATTTAATAGCAGTTCTTTCGTCCCCTTCAATTACAATATCTGTAAATGCTGGGATACATACCAAATTTTTACCAGAAGGCGCTACAAAACCTCTAGCTATAGCTATTGCTTTTATTGCTTGATTTAAAGCTCCTGCTCCTATTGCTTGTATTTCTACAGACCCTTTTTCTCTAAATACATTTGCTAAAGCTCCAGCTACTGAATTTGGATTTGATTTTGATCCAACTTTAAGTGTTTCCATAATAATTAAATCATTCCTTTCTTCAATTTAAATATATGTACTTAATAAAAAAAAAGAACCAATTAATGATTCTTACATAGTATGTTGTTTTGAATTTAAACTTTCTAAATAGTTTTTATATTCTGTATCTAATTTTAATCTATCTAATCTTTGATATTTTTTCTCATCTTTAAATATTTTTGATGAAAATGCCATATTAGTTACAAATTCATCTAACATAGTTATTGGAGGATTTTCTAACAATAGTAAATCAAATGCTCTATATTCTATTTCATCTAATGAACTAAGTTCCTTTTTATTATTTCTTACTTTATAGTTTCTATTAGCAGATTCATTTATTTTACTAAATTTTTCTCCAAATTCAATACTTCTTTTCTTTAATTCGTCTCTAAAATAATCTGGTTCATTTTCTTGGTATGCATGCCAAAATGTTGATAAATCAAATATTCTAGTTAATAAATTAGCAAATACATATTCATCTGATTCAAAGTATTCACTACTTCTACTTGTTTTTGTTAAACAATTGGCTAAAATTTCCCTAAATCCCTTATTTAATGCCTCATAATTTTCACTACCAAAACCACTAAATTTTAATTTTGGATTGTAATAAGCTACATCAAGAGCTATATCCATATATAAATTATTTAGATTAATATCCTCTCTCTTTAAGTATTTTTTGTTAATTATAACTTCATTTGTTAATCCATTATATTTATAATCAACAATACTTTCATCAAATAAATTTGAAAATTCTACCGTTAAACCTTGTACTCTTAAATCTAAATCAAATTCTGAAGTTGCAAAATACATGTAATCATCTTGTACATTATCTTTTAAACTTTCTTTAATTCTTTTCTTATAAAAGTCAACACTATTTTTAATTTCTTCTTTTATTTGTTCTTTATTAACCATTATCTCACCCTTTTATAATTTTAACATAAATATTTTATAATTTCTATATTTTTACCTTAAAATGAGAAAAATCTCCATTAAGGAGATTTAACTACATCATATTTTCTAGCGCATTATCTAATTGTTTCATCTTTGAATCCATGAGTTTATTCATTTTTTTCATAACTGGTTTACTATACTTTTGATATGCCAAAACGGCTCCTGCACCTAAACCCATAAGCGCTAAATCTTTCATTGCTTTCATAATTTCACCCTCTTGCTAAAAAATATGAATGTGTATGTACATACACTATTAGTATAGTATTGTTTTTATTAATTATACATAGAAATAAGTATGTTTTTTAAATTTGTTCTTCTTATTATTTCATTTTGATTATTAATACTCATTAAAAATGCATTAGGTTCACCTATTAGTATTAATTTTTTCTTAGCTCTAGTAATTCCTGTATATATTAATTTTTTATAAAGCATTCTATGATAACTCATACATATTGGCATAATTACAAAATCAAATTCACTACCTTGTGATTTATGAATACTTATAGCAAAACCATGCTTTATTTTTACTAAATCTTTTGGTAAATATTTGACACAAGCATAATCATATTGAACATATATTTCTGTTTTTTTACTTTCACTTTCAGTTTCATTTAATATTTTTATAATTGTTCCAATATCTCCATTAAATACATTCTCATCTGGATTATTTACAAGTTGTAATATTTTATCATTTTCTCTATATATTATATCTCCCATTTTTATTTCTTTTTTTGTTATATCACTAGGATTATATATATCTTGTAATTCTTTATTTAGATTATCTATTCCATTTATACCAGCATACATAGGAGCTAGTATTTGAACAGATTTATAATCATATCCTTTATTAACTAATTTAAGTGATAAATCTTTAAGATTTTTAGCAATACTTTCTTTAGAACATTTTAAAAATGTATAATCATCTTTTGTTTCTAAAAATTCTTCTGTTACTTCATTATTTTTTATATCATGGGCTAATATTGGAATATATGAATCTTCACTTTGTCTATATATCATTTCTAAAGATATAGTATCTATCACTTCACTATCTATTAAATCCTTTAATAAATTTCCTGGACCAACACTTGGTAATTGGTTATAATCCCCTACTAGTATTATTTTTATATTTTGTGTTAAACCTTTTAATAATGAAGCAAATAATTCTATATCAATCATACTAACTTCATCTATTATAATTAAATCACTAAAATCAGGATTATTTTCATTTACCATAAATTTATTATCATCTTTACTCCATTTTAAAAATCTATGAATAGTGGAAGATGGATATGATGTTGCTTCACTCATTTTTTTACTTGCTCTTCCAGTTGGAGATAATAAAGCTAGATGTTTTACTGTTTCTTCAAAATTATATTTATTTAATCTTGAATATAAATCAACAATTCCTTTTATAATAGTAGTTTTTCCTGTACCAGGGCCACCTGTTATAATTGTTATATTATTTTCTAATGATTTTTTTATTGCTTTTACTTGTTCTATATTGTATTCAATTCTATTTTCTTCTTCTAGTTCTACTAAATATTTATCTAGTTTTTTATAACTATTTTGTTCTTTATCTAATAAGTATTTTATTTTATCTTTTACATATATTTCAGCATCATATATTTCTTTTAGAAAGTATTTATCTTCATCCAATTTTATTTTATTAAGATATCTTAATTCATCTAAATAAAGTGATACATCTTCACTATATATATTAATATGCAACAAATTAGATGATTCTATAACTATTTCCTCTAAAGTAAAGTATGTATTTCCTGTTTTATATGTCAAATTTTTAAGTGAGTAATATATTCCTGCTTTTATTCTTCTTTCATCATCATCTTCTATATCTAATTTATGTCTAATTATATCTATTTTAGAAAAACCTATATCTATTTCATCTAGTAAATTATATATATTATATTCGATTTTATATATTGTATCTCCTTTATATAGGTTATAGATTGTTAATGCATCTTTCATATTAAAACCTAGTTCTGATAAATATATTACTGTTTTATGACTTTCTTCATATTTATTTAAAGTATCATATATTGTATCAGCTTTTTTGATAGTCATTTTTGGAACTAATAGTAAATTTTCTTTATTTTGTAGTATTAAGTCTAGCGCATTATTACCTAGTGTATCTACTATACTTTTAGCAAGATTTTCACCTATTCCTTTAAATAAATCACTACTTAAGAATGCTACTATCCCATCTTTATCTTCAGGTAATACTCTTTCATATTCTAAAACACTATATTGTAATCCATATTTTGGATGTTCTATTAATTCTCCTTTTAAAATATAGGTATCATCTTCTACTAAGGAAGCAAAATATCCCGTAAAAGTTATTGTTTTATTTATATAATCTTTTAGTTCTTCATGATCTGTTTCTTTTATTTTAAATAATCCAACTATATATCCTTTATCTGTTTTAAATATTTGTTTTGTATATATTCCTTTTACGTACATATGAATCACCTTAACAATTATATCAAAATTTTTTATTCTTTTGAATAAAAGTTAATTATTTATACATTATAATTTTGAAAGGAGAATTTTATGGAACAAGTACCTGTAATGATTTCTACTAAAGATTTATCTTATTTAACTGATATTTTTTCTTGGAATTATAATGCTTCTAAAGTAGCTCATAATTATTTTAGTATTACTAATAACCAAGAACTTAAAGATGTTTTTCATGATGTATTTGCGATTCACAGAGAAATATGTGAAGATGTACTTGATATTTTAGAATAGGAGGATATTATGGCTAAAATAGAAAACCCTAAAATGGAAGTACCTAGTGGTATTGAAATTAATGATAAAGATATGTTAACAGCTTTACTTGAAATTGAAAAAAACATGAGTGTTAATCTAACTATAGCTATGAATGAAGCAAGTAATGAAAATTTATATGAAAGATTATTTGATTCGTTTGAAACTATTAAAGATTTACAAAGAGATTTATATGAGATTGCTTTTAGATATGGATGGTATTCTTTAGAAGAAGCTGAAACAAGTAAAATTAGTGAAGAATACAATAAATTAAATGGGGAAATAGAAGATTTAAATTGTATTGATTAAGTTTAAAAATTTAGATTTATAAATCTAAGTTTTTTTATAATTACATTAACCTATTTTTTACATATTCATATATTATTTTAGGGGGTATAACATGAATTTTTCAGATAGTTTTTTTAAAAAGATTGAGAAAAAAACAAATGTTAGTAAAGAAAACATCTTAGATTTAGCTAAAAAGCTTCAACAAAATGATTTAAAAAATGAAGGAACTTTAAGGGAAGTTATTCAAGAACTTGGCAAATTAACTGGTAAAGAAGTTTCTAAAGAAAAAGAACAAAAAATAATTGAAGCAGTTCAAAATGATAAAGTACCTAAAAATCTAGATAAAATGATATAAAATCTATATATTTAGATTTTTTTGTTATATTTTAATATTTATATTCATAGATTTAATTGAAATGAAAGTAGGGATTAGATGGAAAAAATAGATATTATTAAAAGCATTACTGAAAGAACTGGTGGAGATATTTATTTAGGTATTGTTGGAGCTGTTAGAACAGGTAAATCAACTTTTATCAAAAAAGTTATTGAAAACTTAGTAGTTCCTAATATAGAAGATGAATATGAAAGAAAAAGAGCATTAGATGAAATACCTCAAAGTGCTCAAGGAAAAACTATTATGACAACAGAACCTAAATTTGTTCCCAGTAATGCTGCTAAAATCAAAATTGAAGAATTTGAATCTAGTATTAGATTAGTAGATTGTGTTGGTTATGTTATTGATGGATGTAAAGGTTATGAGGATGAAAATGGTCCTAGAATGGTTAAATGCCCTTGGTATGATGAAGAAATACCTTTTGTAGAAGCTGCTGAAATTGGTACTGAAAAAGTAATTAGAGACCACTCTTCTATTGGTATTGTTATAACTACTGATGGATCTTTTACTGAAATTGAAAGAAATAATTATGTTGAAGCTGAAGAAAGAGTTGTTAATGAATTAAAAGAAATAGGTAAACCATTTATAGTTGTTTTAAACTCTTCACATCCTATGCTTCCTGAAACAGAAAGATTAGCTGAAAAATTAAAAGAAAATTATGGGGTTCCTGTTTTACCAATGAATGTTGAAAATATGACTGATAGAGATATTTATGCAGTATTAAAAGAAGCACTTTATGAATTTCCAGTATTAGAAGTTAAAGTTAATATGCCTGAATGGATAGCTCTTTTATCACCAAGTAATTGGCTTAAGAAAATATTTATCGATAAAATTAAAGAAAGTGTTATTGAAATAGACAAGTTAAAAGATATTGATTTTATAACTAATCATTTCAGTAACTGTGAATATATTAAAAAAGCTTATCTTTCTAATGTAGATGCATCTACTGGTATCGTTACTGTTAATTTAGAAGCCAAAGATAATTTATACAATGAAGTTTTGAAAGAAATTATTGGTATTGATGTTACTAGTAAAGCTGAACTTTTAAAATTATTCCAAGATTATAGTGAAGCTAAGGAAGAATATGATCAAATTAAATCTGCTTTAAAAATGGTTAAACAAACTGGATATGGTGTTGCTTCTCCAAGTCTTATGGATATGAAGTTAGATAAGCCAGAAATCATTAGACAAGGTAGTAGATTTGGTATTAAATTAAAAGCTGTAGCGCCTTCTATTCATATGATTAGAGTTGATGTTGAATCTACATTTGAACCAATAATAGGTTCTGAACTTCAAAGTAAAGAATTAATTGATTATTTAATGAAAGATAATGATACTTGCCCTGATAATATTTGGAAAAGTGAAATATTTGGTAGAAGTTTGGATGTTATTGTTAAAGAAGGTATTCAAGCTAAGTTATCTTTAATGCCTGATAATGTTAGATTTAAATTATCTCAAACACTTACTAAGTTAGTTAATAAAGGTAGTGGTAATTTATTTGCAATTGTACTTTAAGCAATTGCTTTTTTGGTTGAAAAACCTTTCTTAATATATAAAAATAGTACCAACTTATACAGTTGATACTTTTTATCTATATAAAAACAGTGCTTATATCTTCAAAATTAGGTATTCCTTTTTATTTTATACAGTTTCTTAACACATCAATATTATTTCTTATAGTTGTTAATATAATAATTAGACAATTGATTATATTTTTTTAATGTAAATAACTTTATGTATTTTCCATATCCAACTGCCATCATTTTATTTGAATCATTTGTATTTACTAAATTATCTGGCATAATAATTCTTTTTTGTCTATCACATTCTCTTTTAGCTAAAATTGAAATGCATAATTTATCTATTTTTTCTTTAATAATTTTACCTTCAGAACTATTTTTTACAAATTTTAAAGCTTCTTCTAGTTCTTCAATTATTTTGATTATTCTTAATTCATTTGATATTAATAGTCCATCTTCATCTTTTTGAATGACTATTTTATCACCCTTTTCAGCATGTGTAAAAGATGACAAAACAATTCTATTTCTTTCATCTATAGATACTTTAAAATTACCAAATATTTCTTCTTCTCCAAACATATTAATCTCCCTTTTAATGTGCGTTAATATAGCATAAATTTCATTATTTGTCAAAAAAAGGCTATTCTTCGCCTTTATTTTTAAATTGCAATATTATTGGTGTTCCTTCTAAATTAAATGATTCTCTTAATTTATTTTCTAAATATCTTTCATATGAGAAATGAATTAAACCTTTTGAATTTACTCTTATTACAAATTTTGGAGGTTTAGTTCCTTCTTGGTTTGAAAAATATATTTTTAAACGTTTACCCTTATATGATGGTGGTAAATTTAGATTATATGCATCAGTTATTACATCATTTAATACACTTGTTTTTATTTCTATTTTTGAGTTTTCATATACTTTTATTACTTCTGGTAATAAAGTATGAATTCTTTTTTTAGTTAAAGCTGATAAATATACAATTGGAGCATAACTAATAAAAGCTAAATCACTTCTTATTAATTGTGTAAATTTTTTCATTTGTTCATCTTTATTTTCAATTGTATCCCATTTATTTACAACAATTACTACAGGTTTACCTGCTTCTAAAGCATAACCTGCTATATGTTTATCATGTTCTATTATTCCTTCTTCGGCATTTATTACAACTAAACAAACATCAGATCTATCTATTGCTTTCATTGATCTAAGTAAACTGTATTTTTCAATACGTTCATATACTTTACCTTTTTTTCTCATACCAGCTGTATCTATTACGACAAATTTTTGTCCATGGTATGTAAATTCAGTATCAACTGAATCTCTTGTAGTTCCTGCTACATTTGATACTATAAGTTTATCTTCATTTAAGATAGCGTTTGCTAGACTACTTTTTCCGACATTTGGTCTTCCTATTATTGAGAATTTAATTGTATTTTCATCATATTCTTCTTCAGGTATTTCATTAAAATCTTTTGTTATTTCATCTAATAAATCTGTTATACCTATATTTTGTTCTCCACTTATTTCTATATAGTTATCAAATCCTAATACATAAAAGTCATAGATATTTTCTTTTGAACTTTTATGGTCAATTTTATTTATAGCCACTATTACTTTTTTTGATGTTTTTCTTAACATATCTCTAACTACATAATCATTACTTGTTAAGCCATTTTTTCCATCTACTATAAATACTATTACATCTGCTTCATCTATAGCTAGTTCTACTTGATATTTAATTTCTTGATTAAATTCCTGATTATCAGCATCAATACCACCTGTATCAATCAAGTGGAATTGATAGTCTCTATATTTTACATTTCCATATATTCTATCTCTAGTAACTCCTGGGGTATCTTCTATAATAGAAACTTTTTTACCAACTAAACGATTAAATAGTGTAGATTTTCCTACATTTGGTGTTCCAACTAATGCGACAACTGGTTTCTTCATATCAATACCTCCATTTTTTATTTATTATTTTTTCTGTATCTTTATATATTAATTTTGAATGTTCTAGTATATTTAAATTTAGTGATTTTTTATCTATGTAAAATTTATCTTTATACACATATACTTCATTTTTTATATATTTGTTAATATTAAATATATTTGATATTTCATATAGAAAAGAAGTTTCATGAATTGATATTTTCATATCTATTATGTCTTCATAATAATCAATTAATTCTTTTTCTTCTTCTATTTCAAGTACCATATCATTATCATCTAGATATGCATCTACATTACAAAATCCATGTATTTTTATATCATATTTTTCTTTTAATTTTAAAAATATATTTCTAAAGTAATCTTCTAAATAGTCTATATCATTTAAATATTTTTTATTGTATTTTTCTAAAAATATTATTATTTTATCATCATTAATGATACATTTCATATCATCACCTATATTATCATATGTAATGATATTATATTTGACTAAATAATTCTTTCAATTTTTTCTTGTATATCATGTTTTCCATCTTTTGTAATATTTGAGAATATTACAAAGTCATCACCTACTACTAAATCTAAATCATTTAGTATTAAATTCCTTTGTGTTTGTTGTTTTGTTATTCCTACTTTATCTGCTTTTGTAGCAACTATAGTTACTGGAATTTGATAGTGTTTTAAAAATTCATACATTAATTTATCATCTTTACTTGGTTTATGTCTAAAATCTATTAACATAAATACTTGTTTTAAAGCATCTCTATTTGTTAAATAGTCTTCCATCATAAGTCCAAATTTTTTCTTTCTTGTTTGACTTATATTAGCAAACCCATATCCTGGAGCATCTACTAAATAGAACTCGTCATTTACCAAATAAAAATTTATAGTTTGTGTTTTTCCCGGATTTGATGATGTACGAGCTAAATTTTTACGATTAATAAGTGTATTTATAAAGCTACTTTTTCCCACATTAGATCTACCTACAAGTAAAAATTCAGGTTTATTGTCAGTTGGATATTGACTTCTTCTAACTGCACTTATCACTAATTCTACTTTATTTATTTTCATATTTTTCACCTTTTTTCAAGACGAAGAAGATTATAACATTTTTCTTCTTATTTGTCAAAATGAGCAGTTTAATCTAGCAAAAATAGGTTAATTTTTAACCTATTTTTGTACACACATTCTTATACCACCTGTTGACTCAATTTTACACTCATCACCATTTTCTGCTGTTCCATTAATAGGACAATCTTGATAAGAATAATCAGGGCATTTCTTAAAAGATGTATCCCTTTCACACTTATTATTTTCTACTTTACATATATCGTTTAATTCATCTCTAGCTGGACAAGACTCTGCAGTATAGTCAGAACATTCAAATTTTATTTCTGCATATTGGCAAGTATGTTTTACTGGGTTTTGTTTACATTGCATTCCACTTTGAGATGTAGTTGGGCAATTATAATAAGTATAATTGGAACAGTTTTTTGAGTTACTACTATTACCACTATTATTACTATCACTTTCTTCAAATGTATATACTGTTTTACAATCATTATTTACGAAACAATTGATGCAAGATATAATATCATTAGAATTTTTTATATTTATAGCTTTAAATATAAATTGAGTTACTGCAACTACAAGAAATATTGCAACAGCACCAATTATTCTTTTTACAAATTTATTTTTTGATTCATTCATTGTTTTTTCATCATTACTTGCAACAGCTTTACCAAAATCTAACATCCCCAATATTATTAGTAAAACGGGTATTAATATTTTGATTATAGATATTATATTGTGAATAAATATAGGAAGAGCTAAAGGAATGTCTGAAGTTGAACCACATGATGCGCTTTTTTTAGCACTATCCATTATTGAAGTATCAACTTCTAGAAAATTTTTACCTAAATATGTTTTTGCGGATAAATCAGAAACTGCCTTATTATTAAAAACTTTTGCTTGTGGACAATTCCAAAGAAATCCTTCGCTTGTTTCTACTAATAGTTCATTACTTATTAACCAAGCTACTTCTTCTTTGCTACTTAGTGTAGAAGATGGGTAATTACTTTTTTCAAAATAACCCTTAAATATATACCCATATTCATCTGAATAATCAAATGTTGGAACACTATTTAATGAAGATGATTCAATCAAAAACCATTTATTTTCTCCATACTCACAATATATACCATATTTATCCTCTGCTTTAACATTGTTAATTCCTAAAAATGTAAGCACTAAAATTGTTAAAAATTGTATTATCTTTTTCATAACTAATCCCCTACCTATAAATAATTATAACTAATTTTTCGTGATTATTCAAGAATTATTAAATTTATTAACGAATAATTTTAATTACAACTAAAATTATTTTTATGATATATAACTAAAATTTATTTTCTATAATTACATTTATATTAAAAATATAAGAAAAAAATGAACTAATCATGAAGTAGTCAAGAAAAAATAGACATTTTACAAATAATAACATTTATTCCCTGAAAAACTTATATCTTTCTTCATATGGAATATATTTTTTAATTAATTTAATTTCATTTTCACATTCTCTATTGATTCCACAATTAGTAAATTTATTAGGATAAATCCATCTAAAATGTTGGGTTTCTTCATCAAATACTAATCTAGGTAATTGAACAATATTATATTCCATAATTAATAAATTAAAAAACACTTCATAAATATTAGATTTAGATGTAGTAATTGTTTTGTAACGTTGTGTTTCAATTTTATCAAAACCAATAAATTGAACTAACATGTCAAAAGAAGATTTATAAAACATTTTGTCCCAATAATTTCTTTCAGCATAATCCGAATCATCACAAAATGGATTTAATGGATCTCTTTCTACTTTTACAAATTCATGATATATATTAAATGCTGTTAATAACTCTTTAATTGCTTGTTGCCAATTCTTTGCTTGTCTAGAAAACTTATAAAAAAAGTCATATATATCTAATTTTGTTTGCAAGATAGAATTAATATAATTTTTAGTTTCTTCATTATATACACCTGTTGTATCCCAAGAACATTTATGATTTAAAAATATATTTGCATTATGATTTAACAAATGTCTTATATCATAACCACTTAAATCATTAGAATTTGTATAGGGTTTCAAATTTCGTTTTTGTGAAGAAATCATTAATTCAAAATATTCTTCAGGTGTTAGATTAAAAGTATAAGACTTTAAACTATATTCATGACCAATACACCATTTTCTAATATACTCTTCAACATAACACTGATAGATTTCTCTTTCTGTGGGTTCATAAAATTCATCCTTTAAATTGAATTTTTTATTAATTTCATTCCTAATATTTAAATTATTTTTATAAATACTTAACGACATTAGATCATTAAAAAATATTTGATGATTACAAATTGAAAAACTAAAGGAGTAATTATCACATAAAAAACCATTAGCGGGTTTATCATACCTACCATATATATTGCTGTTCATAACTGTAAGTATATTTTTAATATCATTAGTTAAATTAAATTCTTTATGTAGTGTTGATGTTGTTCCAAAAATATTACCTTCTAAATTAATATATCTTGGATAAAGTATTAAATATGAAGGCTCTAAACCTAAGGCTTTAAACTTTTCATTATTATAATTTGTCATATTAAATCTATACAACCCATTTAGTTTATTTAGATTACTGCCTGAAATTACCATAAAATATTTCACCTCAATAAAATTTATAGTATATGATAACATAAATTAAATAAAAAATAAATATATAATTAAAATAAGTTTGACAAAGTATATGATAGAATAACATTAATTATAGAGAGTAAAATGCAAAAAATTGATAATATTATAGAACAAATAAAGCAAGGAATAAAAAGAAATGTTCATTGCTAGAGAAAATTCAAAAACAAAAGAAGGAAGAACTTGAACAATCAAATAAAAAAATTAAAAAACGTATATTATCTATTAACAATCATTTATAGATTTGAACTGAAATAACTAACTTCTATTTAGTAAATATACTATTCTTTTATAAACCCCATTTTTATAGAAATGGGGTTTATCATATCTCATTTCCAAAATTATTTCTCCATTTGATATTTCTTACACATATACCTATTAGTGTTGAATTCACGCCTACAAATCTACATATCATATCAATTTTCTTTTGTAATTTATTACTAATTTTTAATTCTTTTACTTTTACCCTCATAAAAAAATCTTCACTTTCATTTTAAGATAACAAAAAAACTAGATGGTACTTCTAGTTAATATTTATTACTATCGAATAAAAAGTTCGAGTATCAATCAATTTGGTGCTCTAACGGAAGAAGTAGAACAACTTCTAAGAGCAAAAGATGATAGATTAATATCAATCACTATATCCATTTTACCAAAGAAAAGGTAGCAATAATTTTATGCTACTTTTTTAGAATCAAACTATTTGATTTAGAAAATTTATCAATATCAATTCCAAATGAATTATTTAATGACATTTCTCTTAATAATAATCCTAATTCCAATTGTTTTATAATAATTGCTGATTCTAATAAAGAATTATACATTTCTATTAATTTATTTCTTGATACCTGTTTATTCCCTTTTAAACTAATATATTCCAAAATTCTAAAATCAAGGCTTAAAATATTTTTTGATTCTATGCTTCCATAATGTATATATTCATTACCATAATGTAATGTGTTTCTATGTGCTTTTATATTACTTGAAATAATAAAGTCAACAACATGCGGCTCTAAAGGATTATACTCATCTTCATAATCATATAAATCTGTTAATCCTATGACAGCTAACGATATTCCATCATTACCATTTATATGTGATTCCGTATCATCCATTTTCTTTAGTAATTCTTCTGAATCATTTCTTATCCCAATCTTATTTAATTTTAATAATGGCATAATTCCATATCTACATACTAATGGCGCATTTTTATAATTGGTATTATGATGGAATCTTGCATTTTCTAATTTTTCTAAACTAATTTTAGATGAATACATAGTATCAAAAATAAAGTTAATTATATTTCGCTCATCTATTTCAATTTTATTCATTAAAACTCCAAAAACTATCTTTTTATTACCTTTTGGTAATTTTTTTCTTTTAAGTGTTTACTTAAATTATAAGTATCTTTTAATATTATATATTCTTCATTAGTTGGCAAAACAATAACTTTAGTTTTTGATCCTGGCTTTGATATAAAACCTGATTGACTTGATTTATATCTAGAAATATTATTATTAGCTTCTTGATCTAATTCTATACCCATGATATTTGATAGTGAATTTACTAAATCTTCTCTTAGCAAAATAGCATTCTCTCCAATTCCAGCAGTAAATACAATAGCATCAAGATTACCATCTAATTCAAAGTAATATTGTGCAATACACTTTATAATTGACTTTTTCATCATTTGAATTGCTAATTGTGCTTTCTTATCACCATTGTTTGCTAAAGCTTCTAAGTCTCTAAAATCATTCTTTCCCGCAATACCAATCAATCCACTATTCTTATTTAGTATAGATGTAATTTGTTCTATAGATAGATTTTTTTCTTTACTTATATATTCTATTATTGAACTATCAATGGCTCCTGATCTTGTACCCATAATTAATCCGTCCAAAGGAGTTAAGCCCATTGTAGTATCAATACATATTCCATTTTGGATGCATGAAATACTAGCTCCACTGCCTATATGACATATAATCAAATTTATTTCATCATTATTCAAAATAGATTGCATTTTTTCTGTTATATATTTATGACTAGTTCCATGAAATCCATACTTTCTAACACCGTTTTCTTTGTACCAATCATATGGTACAGCATACATATAATTGTCAATTGGCATTGTTTGATGGAATGCTGTATCAAATACAGCAACTTGTGGAACAGTTGGTAATACTTCGTTCATACTTTCAATACCTGCTATCTCTCCAGGATGATGTAAAGGTCCTAATTTTGTTAAAGATTTAATATTTGATAATACATCATCATCTATTATTACTGAATCTGAATAAAATTCACCACCATGTAGTACACGATGACCAATTCCTTTAATATCTTCTACACTGTCAATTATATTGTATGCTATTAATTCTTCTAACATAACTTTAACAGCCTCTGTATGATTATTTATGATTCTATTTTTTTCTATTTTCTGTTTATTAAATTTCAAAGTATAGCAACTATCATCATTTCCTATTTTTTCTACTAAACCATTTATCATTTCTACTTGTTCTGGCATTACATATAAAGAAAATTTTAATGATGAACTTTCTGCATTAATTATCAAATATTTTTCACTCATATCCAAAGTCTCCCTAATAGATTATTTTTTATTAATTAATATTTTAGTTTTTTTATTTTCATACACTTTATCAATTGTACTAAATCCACTTTCAACTATTACTTTACGTTCTCTTTCTTCAGTAAAAGGAATATCAAAATGAAATAGTTGTCCAGGATATTCTTTTCGAATCTTTTTTAATTGTTCAAATCTTTCCAATTCATAATTTGAATCATCAATTATATAATCACTATTTATAAATAATCCAGTTGCTTTTAGTGAAGAAAAAATTCTTTTATATAATAATATTTTTTCTTTTTCAAAAAAATGATGTAAAGCCATTACTGATATAACATAATCATATTCATCATTTCCTAATTCTACATCAAAAAAATTTTGATTAATTGTTTTTATATTATAATTTCTATATTTAATCTCCAATTTTTTCAACATTTCCTTTGAAAGATCAATACAAACTATTTCAGATTCTGGAGTTTTTTTCAAAATTTCTTCTAGTTCTAATCCAGTTCCACAACCTAAATCAAGTATCTTACATTTTTGTGAAGATATATATTTTGATACTATATCTCTTATTTGCTTCCCCCAAGATATACCTGTTTGTTGATGAATTTCATCATATACATCAACACGTGAATCAAAATATTGATCCATCAATTCAATTTTATCTGTTTCCATTGAGTTTAAATTAATCATTTTGATCACCTTTGTAATTTAGCTTTAATACTTTATTGTCTTTGAAAATATCTGTTGTTATTTCATCACCATTACTTTGTTTTTTTATGTACCTGCAATTTGATGGATTATTTAAAACATAATCTTTAAGATTTCTTAATCCCCATTCTTCTTCAGAAAATAAATACTTTTCAAAATCTTCATCAGATATATTTCTATTTTCACGTAATATAAAATTACTTTTTAATAATTCAAAAATTCCATCAATATAAAGAATTTCATAATTTTCAGGTTGAAAATAGTTAATCATATACTCAATACCTTCAATTTGCCTAAAACCTGTAATTATTATATTATCAGTGTCTCTTTCTCTAGATTCTAAAACTTTACAAAGCATATCACAAGTAACAAGTGGTCCATAAGCTTTTTCCAATTCATCAACCCATTCACCTATATTTTTTTCTGATAAGCTCTCTTTGTGCATTCTTCTCATTTCTGGTCCTGTATCAAACTGAAAAAAATTATTTGTAGTAGCTAATTGCTGCATAAAATAACTTTTACCAACAGCATGTGGTCCTGTTAAAAATAATATTTTCATTTTTTACCACCAATTTGAAGAGTTCTATTGTTAATTTTTTCAATATACCACTTAGCAAAATCATCAGCAGCCGTTCCATAAAAAGTTGCTTCATATTCTGGATCTTGTTCTCTTATTTCACATAAAGTTCTATTTTCACCTTCAGGTATAAAAAACATGTCATGCCATCTTCCTAGCTCTGGATTTCCTTTTGATTCGTATGAAATTGTTCCAAGTGATCCACCTGAAAAAACAATAGGTTCTTCGCCTGGAGCACAATATCCATATGTGTGTTCCAATCTTGCATTTCTATTTTCTTCATTCTTAATTAATTTTAAAAATCTCTCAACACCAATTTGCTTATCAAAATATGCATTATATGGTCCAGGCAATCCTCCTAAGCACTCAACATATAGTCCACTATCTGATTTTAATACTGGATATCCTAATTTTTCAGCAGCATATTTAACACTGAATCTAACAACATCTGCACAATTTTTAGCTTGTATCTCTGGTATTTCAAAAGATGGATCCATTATTTCTAAATCAAAACCATATTTTGACTTAAAAAATAAATTTGCTTCTTTCATTTTAAATTTATTTGTAGTTAAGTAAATCAATTTTTTCATAATATACCTCCTTGGCTCTATATTTTAACATTATCATACTTATTATACAAATCTAATAAGTATTTTCTAACTTCTTCATTTATGATTATACTTTTTTCTGCTATTTTCTTGCAATATCCACATTGTTCACACTTCCCAGTACAATTACCTGAAACAAAGAACTTAATAAAGCCTCCTAATTTTTTATTATCTATATAAATATGCCTATCACACTCTCTTGGAACCCCTAGGCCTCTTACCCTTTTTATTTCGTTATATATATCACTTCTTGTATTTACATCTCGTTTTTCCAATTCTAAAGCATTTTTTATAATAACACCATGTCCCTGTACTAAATCCAATAAATTACCATCATAATTTCTTTCAGTATATGCCTTAACTCTTTTTACTAATTCATCTGTAGGAAAATCTCTTTCCGTAATTTTAAAATTTTCTATTCCAATTTTTTCATAATATTCTAAATCTTCAGGTCTAACCCATGGTGATTTAATATACTCGGATAAATCTTCCAATTCTTTTTTTTGGCAGAAAAATAGTCCCCAATCTTCATATTTGTTTTTTTCTGATGAACTTCCAGATGCATGTGATAAACCATTTGTATGTGTATAAATCATTGGGCAATTTTTCAAGCAACTATTTGTTACTAAAAGTTCAATTTTTGCTTTTTTCAAATGCTCAACCATATATTTTAATTCATTAAAATCACGATTTATTTTTACAAAATCTGCGCAAATATAATCAGCTCCCATATCTTCCCAATATCTAGCTTTTGCATAAGAATCAACACATGCAAAAGTAGAAACACGAACAGTAAATTTGCCTTTAAAATATTTTTTTATAAATTGTAAAATAAAGGGATTTGAAACCGTTAAGGCATTAACTCCAACATTAGATAAATATATTAGAAAATCTTTAAATTTATTTTGCCATTCTTCATCTTGTTCTCTATTAGATAAACAACTACCATTTAGCAAATAATTAAATTTTATACCATTTTTTCTAACTTTTTTAACATGCCTTTCAAATTTTTCAATTTCAATATCATTTAATTCGTTGTTCGGTCTACCTCCACCAATAAAATCATTTTTCATCTTTCCATATACTTCATAAATGGGATAATCTTTAACTTTATCAATCAATGAATCATCAAAATTAGTAGCTAATGAAATTTTCATCATTTCCCTCCATATCAATTTTTATTTCTTTTATTTTTTCTATAAATAAATTGTTTGACTCTATATCTTGTACTGCTATTCTAAAATGAATTTTATTATCTTCATCATATACTTTTATTAAAGATACATCTTTGTTAAATAGTTCATTTATCAATCGTTCATCAATAATAGTTTTTGACATAATCGTATTTGAATCAGATTTTATTGTTTCAACTCCAATTTTTTCTAATTGTTTAATAATTTTATTTTTTTCTTTATTTATTAAATCTATATTTTTTGTAACATAATCATAATTATCTAACATCTTTGCAGCAAAAGATACAGATAATCCAGAATATTCATTAATGGTTGTATTGTCAATATACATCTTTTCAAATTCTGAAGAACAACACATATAACCAATTCTCATATTAGCCAATCCATATGCCTTTGAAAAGCTTCTCAAAACAATTATATTATCTGGAATATCTTCACAATCCAATATACTTTCTTTATTTGTAAACTCTATACCAGATTCATCAACTATAATAATTGGTGTAACATTTTTAGCAAAGTCAATAATCTTTTTAGAAGATACATATATTCCAGTTGGATTATTAGGATTGCAGATATAAACGATTTTAGTTTTAGAATCTATAGATTTTTTTATAGCATCAAAATCTATTTGATAATTATTGCATTTTACTCTTCTCGTTGTGCATCCTAATGAAGTTGCAGCATATTCTGCTTGATTAAATGAATAAAATGGTGTAACTAAGTTGTCACCTATTTTTAGTGTTATCTTTATGATATTTTGTAATATACCATTAGACCCAGGTCCCAATACAACACTATTTTGTATATTAAATCTTCTTTTTATTTTTCCCATTAAGTCATCTGCATCATATTTTGACGGATACAAACATAATTGCTTTAAATCAACATTAAATGATGGATACTTATATAAATATATACCTGATAAGGTCATATCAATCTTTCTTGAATCTATATTTGCATAATCATCAGAAAAATTTCGACTTGATTCTATATAATTATTTTTTAAGTAGTATTGTGTACACATTTCTTTTACCACTTCCTACATCAGTAATATGTTCATCAACATTTTTTATTATCTTAAAATCATATTTATTTAACAGATTATTAATTTCTTCCTTTGATAGTAAAATCATTGGTTGTCTTTCATTAATCTCATATCTTGAATTTCCAACAAAAGTTAAATCATCAGTTATGACATCATTTGTAAACACTGAAAAAATAACTTTTCCATTTTTCTTTAAAATTCTATGCATTTCAGAAATTGCTTTTTCATATTCTTCTAAAGTAACGGCATTATGAATAACTCCAATTGATAAAATTACGTCAAACATACTATCTTGAATAGGAAGATTATCAATACATCCTTGTATAAATGTTATATTATCTTCTAATAAGGAGGTGGCCATATTAGAATATTTATCTACCGCAATAACAAATATTCCTTTTTGTTTTACATATCTTGAATATCTTCCACCACCACAACCGATATCTACAACTTTTAAATTACAATCCAACTTATCAATTTCATCAGTTATATATTTTGAAACACTTCTATTTTGAAACTGATTACGTGTTTCATTCTTATTCCAAAAAGCATTATCTTCAATGCCATTTACAATATATGTATCATTGTTTACTTCAGTAATCATTATATCCATATTTAAATTACTGAACATTTTAGTACATTCTTCTAATTGTCTATCATCTTTAACAATAGCAAAATATGCCGGTCCTACTGATGATAAAGCTAAAAATTCACATTTATTATTTTCATATAACTCCCTTATCTTATTTGCCTGATTGACCATATTTGGATATACAAAAGAACAATTTTCAATACTACCCATATTAAATCTATAATCAAACACTATATCAGCCAATTCTTTTATATTTCCATTTATAATACCAGGTAACGCTTTATGTAAAAGATTATATGCTATTTTTTCAGAATAAAGTTCACCAGTATTTTTAAATTTGTATAAATTTTCTTCTTCTTTTTCCATCAAATAACTTGCATCTTTTAATTCAAAATCTTTTGGAACTCCAATAATTATTCTTCCATCATAGTCCATTTTAGCTATTGCAGTTGCCTTGCCAGCAATTATTATTATCCCTGATTTAACCAATCCATTTGTTGCTCCACCGCCAATACATTGAACCATCTTTAAGTTATTTTCGTCATCATCACTTATTTCTTCACCATGATTAGAGGCCAAATATTTAATTAAATCATCATTTGTAATTGGGCAACCATACAACTCATTTATCGCGCTAGCAACTGCTGCAATTGTAGAACTACTAGATCCAAAGCCACAATGTTTTGGAATTCCGTTGTCGTTAACATCGATATAGAAAGATTCATTAAACTTTAGAACACTTTTCATTAAGTAAAATGCATGTTTTACTAAAACTTTTCTTTTTGTAGTTTTTGAAATTGTTAATTCATTTTTACCTTCAATTTTCTTTATAGTAACAACTATATATTTTTTTGTTGAAATAACAACTTCACCTGGTGTAAATACCATCGAATCATTATAACAAACAGCTGCTGGATTTATGGCCATTGCATCAAGACGACAAGGATATTTAACTATAAGACCATCTTTTAATATTTTTGTTTCTTTTATTTCTTTACCATTATACTGATTAAATATATAATCATACCTATATTTTGGAAATTTTTCCATACTATCCTCCTTTACTATCGATATTATAGCAAAAAAAAGAATGTACTTTTCATACATCTTTTTTATGTAGCTATAAATTTTTTTTATAGCATATACTTTTTAGCAATTAAAATAAATGAATTCATAATATTATTCATTTTTTCTTTAGAATAAATCAATGCAAAATCCAATTGATTAAATTTCTCTTCAAGTTTTAATTCATATAGTTCTTCACTATTTAATTCATCAACAATCGTTCCCTTAATTAAATATCCTATACCAACACCTTCTTTAACAAGTTGAATAGTTAAAGGAGAATTAGGTAAACATATTGTATTTTCAAGAGAAACATTATTTTTTTGTAAAATTTTTTCTAATTCATTTCTTCTTTTAGACTTAGTTGGCAGTATTATTGGATAATCTTCTAAATCCTTCAAGCAATTTACTTTATTGCATATTTCTTTATTTCTAGTTACAAAACAATTATCCATATGAGAAAGCTTAATAAAATCCAAGGAATATCTACTCTTACCTAATGGTAGTTCCTCAATAATGCAATCTATTTCATTTGTATCAAACATTTGATATAACTCATCGGATGTTTTCATTAGAATATTAATTATAACTTTAGGATATGAGAGATGAAATTCATGTAATATTTTTGGCAAAAATATTTCGCATGCATTACCTCTAACGCCAATATTTAAAATACCACTAAAAGATTCACTATTATACTTAATATTTTTCTCAAAATTATCTATTTTTTCAAAAACTGTTATTAGATTTGCATATAAAATTTTACCTTCTTCTGTTATTCTAAATTGATTATTGCTTCTATTTATTAATATTGTATTTAGTTCTTTTTCTAGTGTTTTAATTGAATAACTTAAAGCTGGTTGAGATATATTCGTGGCTTTTGAGGCATTTGTAAAACCATCATATCTAACAACATCATAAAAACTTTTATATAAATTTAAATTAGCCATGTCATCACTTCACTTTTTTAATTCTTTAAAAATTCAACACATTTAATAAAAAATTCTACTTGATCTTTATTTAATTCACCAGTATCAACCATTTGTTGTAATTTCTCTATACTAAACCATCTTACTTCTGATAATTCATCCAATTGTATTGTTAGTTTATCAATATCCAAATCCAACTTTGTATAATACATTATGTAACAATCTTTACCATCGCATCCTCTTTCAAATTCAATAACTGGGTGATTACTAATATCTATTCCTAATTCTTCTTTTACTTCAGTTATTATACCTTGTTCAGCTGTTTCGCCATGTTTAGGATGTCCACCTGTAACTCCCCAATCTCCTCCTTTAGATTCAACTCGCTTTTGCATTAAAAATTCACCATTTGAATTTTGGATAGCTATCATAACAACCATAGGAAAATAGCCACTTGGAATTTCATCACCTTTAAAATAAGTTTTACCTGTTAATTGAAGTTGATTATTATATAAATCTCTTTCTTCTCTCATTTCACATTCACCTCTTTCAATATTATAACATTTTTTTCTTATATATCATAATTATCCTTAAAAATAAATAGTATCTAATTGTAGAGTTACAATTGATGTGAGGACTTTTATATAAAAAATAGTGATAAGTCTAGTAAAATGTAACTATCAATCCAACATTTTAATAAGAAAGGACCTATCGCTATGACTAATATATCACATTATCCACATAGTTTAAATACCAAGTTTTATGCTGTTTCTTTATATAGAAATGGAAACCATATATCTTTTGTATGTAGAAGGTATAAATGTTCTAAGGCTTTCCTTATGAGATGGAATAAAAAGTTTGATGGTACTAAGGAATCTTTAATTGATAAATCTCATAAACCTTTATCTCCTCACCCTAATGCTCATACTGAAGAAGAATTATATTGGATTAAAAATTATATTAGAAGAAACCCAAATATATCTCTCTATGAGTTATATGGTAAGTTAAGAGTTGAAAAAGGCTATTCCACATGCTAATTGATTATGTCAATTTACAAGTGTGTTTCTAAATTATCAAAAATTTAGTATAAACAACGAATACGGCTAATCAAAATAGTCGTATTCTTTTTCTAATGTTTCTTCTTTTATAAAATCATTTACTTCTATTTCTTTATCAGTATCTTTAGATATATTTATTAAATCATAAGAATTATATAAATCTTTTTCATAACATTCTTTTAAAATATTTATAGTTTTATTCTTATCAATTTCTAATTCTTTTACTTTTACCCTCATAAAAAAATCTTCACTTCCATTTTAAGATAACAAAAAAACTAGATGGTACTTCTAGTTAATATTTATTACTCTCGAATAAAAAGTTCGAGTATCAATCAATTTGGTGCGAGTGAAGGGATTTACTCTATTAACATTATTATCTTTCTAAAATGGCTTAAAATCGCCAAATATGAGGTAATAAAAAGATGAAAGGTATAATAACAAAAGAAAATAAAAAATTTGATAGTACATTTGAACTATCAAAACTAAATGTTAAAAGATTATTTACTCTACAAAAATTAGAAATAGATAATCTTAGACATTATTTAGAAAATACTTATATCTACGATAAAAACGATATAAGTAGAAAAATAGAAGAAATATCTATTATTAATTTAGTAATTACAAAGAAATTACATGAAGAAAAATAATAGAAGTATTACTAAAATACTACTTAATTCTAAATATGTAAATAATTTTACTAAATTATTATTAATATTAAATCGTCTAGATTACTATGAGGACTATTATATTCCTAACAAAAAATTAGAAAATCTTATGAAAATTAGAAAACACAGAATTATAGGATTATTAAAACAATTAGAAGAAGAAAATATAATTAGGATTCTCTATAAAGGTAGACGAAGATATTTCTTATTCACTGATAAAGATATGGCTTTCAGTGATGATCTAAAAAAAGAATATAAAAAGGTTGAGCTAGAAGATTATAACTGGCTAGAAGATGAGGAGAATTAAATATGAAAGAAAATAAAAATTTAAAAGAAAATAATATTGAAGAAGTAACAAAATCAATGAATGATTTTTTAGAAGATTTAATAGAAGGTATAGATAACAAAATTAAAGAAGAAGAAAAATTAATGAATTCAATGTCTAAATTTTATAAATGTAATTTTGATATTGAAGATAAAAGGTTTATAGTTCATAATATATTAGCTGATTTAATTGAAGATAACGAAAAAAATATAGGTACGATACAAGAATTAGTAAATATCATAAGAGAAGCTATTAATGTGATTGATAGGAAAGAACAAAAGACACCAGAAATGATAAAATTGAAAAAAATTTTATTAAAATATAAGGAGAATAATTACAATGGATAGATTAATTACTGATTTGAATTTATTAGAATTAGCAGGAGTATTTTTTGTGATATTTATTCTTGGTTACTTATTAATTTACATATGTCTTTGGTTATATAAAGTATCTATTAGTATTAAAAAAGTAGAAGAACTAGAGGATAGAATTAATAAATTAGAAAATGAAAGGTAAACAAAAATGAATAATGAAGAAAATTTAAAATGTTTGTTTACTGGTCAATGTTATCGTTATGAATATGATTATTATGTAATTTTTGATGGAACTGTAATGAAAGCTGATTATTGTTATGAACATGGTTCATATTGTGTAATAGAAAATAAAACATTTTATAATGTTAAATTTTCAAAAGAAATAATTAATAGAGAAGAATATACAACTCAACCGATTGGCTTTATAGTTTTATTTATAGTCATTATGTATTTGATTTATAGATTTGTTTATTGGTTAACGTTTGAAAGATATTGAATTTAAAAAAAAAATAAAAAATCCGGGCTTGAAGTAAAAAGTCCGGTTTTTTTGTGTTACTTTTTAGCTAAAAAGTGGGGGCGCCCCACTCGCCCCACTTTTAGCTAAATATTTTAATTATATCTAAACAATGCAAATAATATAAAAACAATTAGTATTGAAATTATTATTCCTATTGCTTTTGATAACATATTAGCAACATTTTTTTGCAATGTTTCCTTAAAAATATTATTATGGGAATTATTAACATTTAAATTAATATCTTTACTTTCATCAGGTGCATCTATTAATTTATTCCCACATTTATTACAAAACATACTACCTACAACATTTTCATTTCCACATTTATTGCAAAACATAAAACTCTCTCCTTTTTTACATTTTAACATATTTAAATGTTATATAATTTGTATATTTTTATTATTTACAAAATTTTACACAATTAAGGTACCAAAAATGGTACTATATGGTACCAAAAATGATACCTTAAGTGGTACCAAAAATGGTACCCTATATATATAAATAAATTATATATATAATATAAATTTATTTTATAGAGAAATTTTTTGATAAAAAATTTGTAAAAATTGAAAAAGTGTGTTAAATTTTGTTTAGAAACGTTTCAAAAAAGAATTATTGTTAAAATGAAAAAGAGGTAAAATATGAAAGAATGTAAAATATTAGGTTATAGACCATATGATGAAAAAAATGAGTTAAAACAATTAACAGGTAAAAAAATGTTAAGAATTATTATTACTATTGAAAGTGAAGAAAATAGCGAAAGTTACGGAAGAATTCCAGTACCAGTTTATCTAGATTATAACGAAGAATTTGAAAAAGATTTAAAATTAGCTATTGATGATGATTTAGTTGTTAAATATACAACTGAAGAAAATATTTTAACTGGTAAAACTAGAGTTAAAAATATCTTATTTAATTATTAATTTATTAAAAGTATGATTTTTTCACACTTTTTTTATTTAAAAATGCACAATTTTTTTAATATTTTGTGCATAGAAAGGAAATAGACAATATGGCAAGCCTTGGTGGTTAGATTAAAAAAATAAAAAATTTTTGGGCAAAAAATTTGACATACTTAAAATGCTATTTTAAAATGGGATTATGAACTGAATTATTTATTCATTTAGTAGTTGATTTGTTAGATATTAATTATTATTCCTTTGAACTAAAACAAAACCTTAAACAGTCGAAAAAATAATTCAGTTTATTAATAGTCCTAGTGTGCACACTCACTAGGACTTTTATTTTTAATCTTAAATAGATTAGAAAGGAGCAATTATATGCTAAATCTATTAGAAGTAACGGAAGGAGCAACTGGAATGGAAGCATTATGGACAGGTGTTACTAGTGTTATAAGTAATTTAATAACTTTAATGGGAACTGTTACAACAGGTCTATTAAGTAATAATTTATTTATAATAACATTAGGTATAGTGTTATTTGGTATCATTTTTGGTATTGTACTTACATTAGTACGCAAAATTAGAAAAAGAGGAAAATAATCCTTTTTTTCTTTTTGTGAAGAAAAAAAATTGCCCATTTTTTTGACTATTTTAAAAATGTGTTTTATGCTTTAATTAGGTGATTTTATGGAAACATTTATGAATAATTTTTCAATATTTTTTACTAAATTATTTGAGGGAATCAAAATTTTTTGGAATTGGTATATTTCAACAATTATTGGACAAGTAACAATATTTATTTTAATTATAGTTTTATTTTATTTTTTAATAAATTTAATTATAGATTTTAAAGATTAATGACATACGAACAATTTTTAGATATTGTTTTTAGCCCAATTAATAAAATTATTAGCCTACTTGGAAATATACTTAATGGATTAATGAATAATTATATATTTATTACTATTTTATATATAATTATTTTCTTATTTTTAATAGAAAATATAGATGAAATAATTAATTTAATTAAAAATATTTTTACTAGAAAAAAAGAATCTAGTAAAAATAAAGAAAAAAATAAGAATAACATTGAATAGAAAAGAGATGAAAATTTATGAATAATATTTTTAAATTAAAATATAAAATGCATAGATTTATTAATATATTATTTTATTTTCTATTTTTTGCAGTTGGATTTTTGATTGGAGGTGGAACATTTGAAAAAGTTATTAATATCTTTAACAATTTTATTTAGTATTTTTATTGGGATAAATAGTGTAAGTGCATATACAACAGCTACATATCATTCTACTAGTGATGATTGGGTCTATATTAATACGTTAAATATGACACAAGAAGAAATAAATGTTTATAGTAAACAATATGTTTCATATAACACTTCAGCTACAGAAACAGCTATTAAACGTATTTTAGCAGCTCGAGAATATTATAATAACTATTATTCTGACAAATATAGCTATTATATTATTACAGCAGATATGGCACAATCAAGTCCATGGATTTATCTATTTGTTTTCAATGAATTTCCTTATAGTAGTTATTATCTTGAGGCACCGTATATCGTGAATGGAACAGGATATTTAAATTACAATTCAATTCATTTTCGTTTTGATAATTCAGATACAAGTTTGTATAAACTTTTTTATACTTCAAATGGTACTAAATTTTCAGAACGTCCTAGTTACGAAAATAATGTTCTTATTTTAAATAATTCTTCTTCTAGTTCATTAAAATATCTTTCTAATTATTATGAAACAAATTATTCATTTGATGTACGTTTAAATCCTGACAAAGGAACAGGTACAGCGTATTATGATATATTTTATTATGATAACAAAGTTTATCATAATGGAGATATTTTATTTAATACATTAGAAAAAAATAATATGAATATTGTAAAAGAAAATAAACCTAAAATTAAAATGAGCTTACTAGAACAACAAGAAAATTTTATGAAAATAAATATTAATTTTAGTACATTTAATACTGACAAATATATCTATTATTATTCTACCGATAGAAAAAATTGGGTTGATATTTTAGAAAATGATTATAAATATACAAGTTATATAAATGGTACTTTATATGTAATGATATTAGATAAACAGGAATTTATAGAAAGTGTTGAAAGTGGAAATATTGTTTATAATCCATTAGCTACAGCCACATATACATTTTCAAATATAAATGAAGTTATTCCTGAATTGAAATTTAATTTAAATGTTTCTGATAATTGTAAAATTAGAAAAAATACTGAAGAAATAATAGTATGTAAAAATCTAGATATTGAAATAATTAATTATAATTCTATTGATAAATACATATGGCAATATTCTTTTGATCGAGAAAATTGGTTAAATATTTATACTAATAAATTCAATGTTGAATTTAGTGAAAATAAAACTATTTATTTTAAATTATTAGATAAAATTAATAATGAAGAATTAAAATATGTTACTTATACTGTTACTGGAATAAATGCTATTCCAGGAGATATAGGGGCATATATAAAAATGAAAGGAAGTTATAATAAAGATTCATTTAGTTACGAAATAGATACATATTTTTATAATTATGATTCATCACTTTATAATTATTACTATTCTAAAGATGGTATTAACTGGAATGAAATAAGTAGTTATAATATGCTTGCTACAACTAATTCATCGATTAAACATATTATTTTAAAGTTTTATAAAGATTTAACTGTGTATGTAAAAATAGAAAATAAAAATAATGAGTATGTTAATGCAGCAACTTATACTATTACTTATTTTTCAAATAATGATAGTTTAAAAGATAGTTTAGATCTATTTAGTTCTAAATCATATTTAACAGGACAAGCTTTTCAGAACTTTAGCGAAATATGGAATAAATTTAAACAAGATACAGGAATATATACTTATTTATTAATGGTTGTACTTAGCAGTATTGCACTACTTTTAATTAAATCATTTAGAAAATAGAAAGGAGAATTAAATATGGGAACAATTGTTGATTATGCAACATTTATTTGGGACATTATTAAAAATTTGATTGGTGCATTAAAAAATATTATTGAATTTATATTTAATTTACCAAGTTTTATAGAACAATTTTTATCTTTTTTACCTAGCGAAATAACAATTCCACTTCTCTCTGTATTAGCTATCATAATTATTGTTGCCGTATTTAAATTTGTAAAATGATAGATCTATTTATTAATTTTATTAAAACAATTCTTAATTTTGAATTCATGGGAATTCAATTAATAGATTATTTATTAGCTGTAACAATAATAATATTTATCTTTAAAATTTTTAAAATTTTAGGAGATAAAAAATAGAAAGAGATGAAAAAATGATTGTATTTATTTTAGGTATATCAATTACTTTAAATATAGTATTTATAATATTGTTCTTGTTTATATACAAATATTCATTAAAAGGAATGACTTCTAAAATAGAAAAAGAATTTATAAAAAGTTATAATCAAAATTTAGATGAAAATTTTGATATTGAGGAGGTACATAATGATTATTAATAATCTAGCTTATGCTATAAATAACTTTTTAATTAGCTTACAAGGATTACCTTTTTATCTAATTTTTGTAGGATTATTTATATTTAATATTATAGTTTATATATTAACTGAATTATTAGTTAGTATGAAATAGAAAGAAGTGAAAAGAAATGATTGAATTAGCGCACACCCTACTACCTAATTTACCTGAAAATTTAAATTGGGTATATGGAATTATTTATATAGTTGAATGTATTTCCTTTTTTGGAATGCTTTTAAGTCCTCTAGTCATGATATTTAACGTACCAAAAAGAAGAAGAAAAAGAAGTATTATTTAGCTTTTTATTTGGTTACCAAATTATAATGATTTTTATTATTTAGTATGTCAAGGGCAAAGTCATTTTTCAAATGATACGAAGTACCCTTGACAATAAATAAAAAAATATAAAATGGTTAGTAACAATTAAAAAAGGAGAAATGAAAAAATGTTTTATGTATTAGTATTTATATTAGGTTTACTTATTGGCTCTTTATTTGGTTTTATTTGTCTAAAAACTTATATTAAAAATCATATCGAATTAATAATAAATGAAAATATGATCAAAAACTTACTTATGGCCGTTGGTAGAACACCTAGTCAAAAACAAATTAATGAAATTATGAAAAAAATAAGATAGGAAAGAAGTGAAAATATGGCAGTAAGAGTATTAAGCGCTCCTCCAGGACATGGAAAAACTTTAAATATGACTAGAATAGCTATTAAACTTTTTAAAGAAGAAAATCCTAAATTAAAAAGAATTAAAAATGATTATATATTTTATAATCCTATCTATTCTAATTATCCTATTTTATTATGGTATCAAAAGGATCCTTTTAAATATTTTTCTTTTGGCGGAGAAATAAAAGATAGTATTCCTTTAAAAAAAATATTTGATGAAGAATTACAACAATCTTATTATGCTGAATGTCCAAAAGAAGAAGCTGAAAAATTTGGAGTTTTCTCAAATAAAGTAAGATTTACTGATATGCGACTAAAGTATAATTTTGGACCAGACGCGAGTTTCTTTATTGATGAATTGCAATATATTTACGACTCTATGGAATATAAAGACTTTCCTGACTGTATAGCACATTTTTTTCAAATACATAGGCACTTAATGTATAACATGATTTATACAAATTCACAGTCACTAAGCAGAGTTATTAAACGTGTATTATGCGTTAGTGAAGAATTTTGGAATGTAGTTGAATTAAAACAATATCTTTTATTACCTTTTCTATCAAAAGTAACATTTAAGATCACTACTGATATAATGTATTCTAAAAATAATGAAAATGATTTAAGCGAAGATATGAATGCAGTTTATGAAACTGTTAGATTCTTTAATAAAAGAGTTTATAATGGTTATATTACTCGTTACTTAGGAGAATTAAATAAAGGACTTTCAGCTTACAATCAAGGACAATATGAAAGTTTAAAAATGGATAAAAGCGATATTTTAAAAGGATTTATGATAAGCAATCAAGAAAAAGAAGAACTAAAATCAATGGTATTTTAGTTTTTTTATATTGACTTTTTTATTAAAAAATTATATTTTAGAAAAAAGGAGGAATGATAATAATTTGACAAAATGAAAACTTTGTATCATAATAACCCCTCGTATTTAAGGGGGAATAATATGAATACAAATAAAATTACATTTGAAAATGCTTATTTCAAATATATAAAGTATGTTGAAATAAAGCAAAAAAAACAAAGTGTTAGAACTTTGAAAGAGAAATTTAATAATTTAATATTACCATTTTTTAGGGATTATAATATATATGAAATAACCGAAGAAAATTATATTGATTTTCAATATTATTTACAAAAAAATAATAATTATAAATATAATTATTTACGTAATACACATTATTTAATAGTTGCTTTTTTAGATTATTGTATCAACTTTTTAGATCTAAAAGAAAATATAGCTCGTAAGGTAGGTAATTTTAAAAATAATGATAGTATAACTAAAAATGACTTTTATACTATAAAAGAATTTAAAAAATTTATTAAATATGTTGATAATGAAGTATATAAACAATTTTTTAATCTTATGTTCTTTACTGGAACTCGTCCAGGAGAAGCTATGGCACTTAAATTTAGTGATTTAAAAAATAATTATATATCAATAAATAAAACTATTGACGAACATAGTACAAACGGAAAAAGATTAATAGGTACTCCTAAATCGAAAAGTTCAATTAGAGATATAGCAATAGATAAAAAATTATATAAAGATTTATGCAAACTTAAAAATTACTATGATTCAAAATATAATTTGAAAAACTATGATTATTATATATTTGGTGGTATAAAACCTTTAGCACCTACTACAATTAATCGATATAAAAAAAATGCAGCTGATAAAGCTAAAATAAAATGTATTCGTATACATGATTTTAGACATAGTCATGCTACACTACTATTAAATAAAAAAATACAAATTAAGGTTATTTCAAAACGTCTAGGGCACTCTAATGTAGATACTACATTAAATGTCTATATACATAATGATTTAAAACAAGAAAAAAGAGTTATTAAAACTCTAAATCTATTAAGATTTTAAAATGTTCCGGGAAGTCCAATTTAAAATCTATCATTATATCGCGTTTTTTTGCGTTATAATCAATAAATGGTGCGAGTGAAGGGACTTGAACCCCCATGTCGTAAGACACTAGATCCTAAGTCTAGCGCGTCTGCCAATTTCGCCACACTCGCAACTAAAAATGGTGTCCCAGGAGGGATTCGAACCCCCGACACCCGCCTTAGAAGGGCGATGCTCTATCCAGCTGAGCTACTGAGACAATTTGTTCTTTTTAGAGAACAAATTAATTATATATCAAATTTTTAAATTATTCAATAGTTTTAATAACACTTTTATAAATTTCTTCATTATTTACTTCAAAAATAACTTCTTTTACATCATAATTATCACCTACTGACAAACTAATAGAATAAATTACTTCTTCTAAAATATTCTTACTGTTTGCATCATTAAATAAATAATCATCAAAAACTAAAGATAAAGTATCAATATCTTGTTCACTGGCTAAAAGGGAAATATTACTATTTAAATAACTCATTAAACCTGTATTATATAATGGAGTACTTGCTAATTCTTCAATAATAATTTTAATCTTTTCTCTATCATCATTCATATATTTAGTTACAGGTACATAATAAGTATCATCATTAAATTTGCTAACATAATAAACAGTAACAGAATTAATATTTTTAAAACTAGATATATTATACTCTTTATTAATACCATAACTTTTATCTAAAGTACTAGGTAAATTAATTTTAGTTTTAGGCAATTTTGATAATACATCACCATCAACATAGATAATAACTTTATTAACGCCTTCTATGCTAGTTAATGTATAAACTATTGCTTCTATTACCTTTTCTTCATATTCTTCATTTACATCTAATAATTCTTTAGAAAAATTAACTTTTATAATATCATTAACAAGTTCTAAACTTTTAATCTCTGTATTACTAGGTATTATAGATTTAAATCCATTTGGTACTTTACTTTCACCACTACTATCTTTAATTAAAATATTTAATAAATCTCTAGCTTTTTTTTCAATTTCAGTACTAGTAATAGCTACAGTAGTTCTAGCTAAGTAATTATGGTTGTCAAGTAAATAAACAACTGTCTTTAGATTATCATTTTCTATATATTTAACTTTTTCTTCTATTTTTAATTCTTTATTTGGAATTAAGCATAAAAGTAATAAAGCAAATAAAACAGCACTTGACATAATAATTTTTTTCATAGTAAATCTTTTTATCACAATATCACCTATTAAAATATATGAAAAAAACCGTAAAAAATACGGCTAAAATGATATTTCTCCAAGTTTTAAAAGTTCTACTACTGCTCCTGCTCTTCCTTTTACACCAAGTTTTTGCATAGCATTTGATATATGATTTCTAACTGTTTTTTCACTAATATTTAATTTTTCAGCTATTTCACTAGTAGAATTATTTAAAATTAATAAATCAAAAACTTCTTTTTCTCTCTTAGTTAATATACCTTTTTTCATGCATTCCCCTCACTTTCTAAGTTGGGTGGTTTATATTTACTCATATTATTTTATGTAACAATTTATTTTATGTGAGGTTAAAAAACTAAAAAATAAAACAAAATTGTTTTATTTAAAGTCTACAGTAATATACATTTTATTTTCAAAATTACTTTGTACTAAATTCATAATTTTATTTGCTATAGTCACATCATGTTCAGAACTATCTACTACAACTTTTACTTGATCATCCTTTATTTTGACAAATGTTTTTAAACTAAAAGTTTCATTTAAAGATTTTTCAATTTTTTCTTCTAAAGATTTATTTATATTTAATTCTTTCATTTTATCAAAAGCATCATTTTTTTCTTCTGTACTTTTTTCTTTATCCATTAATATTATTTTTAATGAATCTAATTGTTTTAAAAATGAATCATTGTCTTCAGCTTTTAAAGCTCCTATTACACCACTAGATTCTATAGTAATATTTTCTTCATTATTGTTAATTGTTGGGGTTGTAAAATTAGTATTATTTAATAATAATTCAGATGGCATTGTTATATAATAAACACTTAATACCAAAATCAAACTAAATAAAGTTAAAAACCATATATTTTTTTTATTAATCATCAATTATTCCTCCAGTACTTACCTAATAAAATATATGATTAAACAAAAAAAATATTCAGTTAAACTAAATATTTTTATAATCTTCTTTATCTTCAATATGAATTCTTAAAGTATTAATACCCATATCGAAATATTTTTGATGTGAATCTAATATTATTTTTTTATAAAATTTTATAGTCATTCCATTATCATTTTCAATTATTTTAAACAAATTATTATAAGTATCTCTTAAATAATTATTTTTACTATTTAAATTAAAATATTTTATTAGATTAAATTTTATTATCATTACTTCTGGATATGATGATACAATAAGTTCTAGGTTTGGTAACATATTATATCTCTTTTTAAACTCATTTATTATATTTTCAATTTGATAATCATTTAATTCATACGATAAAGTTATTCTTTTTATACCAATACTATTTAGAAAAGCTACTGAATATGAATTTACTACATTTAAAGAGTAATCAGTAAATCCTTTTTTATAGTAGTAAACACTACCTAATTCTCCTAGTAAACATTCTTTATCATTTGGTTCATGATTTAATATAACTCTATCTAATTTTAATACTTTTCTTGAATCATCTATTTTATTATATAGTTCTTTATTTAAATAAATATATTTTATATTTTTATTTTTTATATTATTATAATCTTCAATATTATTTACTAAAACACTATATCCTGGTTCTTCTTTATATTCATTTAATTTAATACTATATGTTTGTTTTTTATAGTTACTTTTTTTTAAGAGTATTTCATATAGTTTTTCTACCATATTTCTTCTTAATTCATTTAATGAATATATCCTTACAAAAGTATTATCACTTATTTCTACATCTAAATTATCAAATACAAAGTTAGTATCACCTAATTTTTTTAATCTTTTTAATACATCTTCTTTAGTAGTAGGATTATTTATTGAAGTATCAGCTATATCACCATCTAGTTTGATACATTCATCATCTAAATTGACAATTAAATGAATTGGTTTATTTTGATGAATTATTATTTTACCATTTAAAATTAGTTTTCTTTTTTTACTATTTATTTCTTTATTTATTTCATTTATTAATTCATTATCTTTTGTTTTTATTACAACACTATTTATATTTACTTTATCTACTTTTATTTCTATTACATCATTTTTGTAAGCTTTTTTTATTTCTTTTCTATTTTTAAACATTTTTGTTACTATAAAACCATTGTCACTTTTATCTATTATTCTAATTCCATCTAATAGACTTAAATTATCACTTAATAATATTTTAGCAAATCCATTTTTATAGTCTATTACTTTACCAATTTCTATACCCATATGGTTTGGTCGGTATGGATTTATGAAATTGTTATTTTCTTCATTAAATAGAAATCCTTTAGTAAATTTTCTATTAAATATTATTTGTAATTTTTTTATTTCTTCTTCTATATTTGTTTTTTTGTTTAAATAATAATTATCTATTATAGTTCGGTATATTTTTACAACTTGATATACATATTCTGGACTTTTCATTCTTCCTTCTATTTTTAAACTATCAATATTTAGTTCTAATAATTTATATAAATTATCTATTGAATTTAAATCTTTAGTACTTAATAGATATTTATCTTTATTTATTTTTTTATTATCACTTATTAAATCATATGGTAAACGACAACATTGAGTACATGACCCTCTATTACCACTTCTTCCACCTATTAAGCTTGACATTAAACATTGTCCAGAATAACACATACAAAGTGCTCCATGAATAAATATTTCTAATTCTATATTAGTTTTTTTCTTTATTTTTTTAATATCTTCATAACTTGTTTCTCTAGCTAGTACTACTCTTTCTAGTCCTAAATTTTCCATAAATTTAGTTCCTTCCAAGTTATGAATATGCATTTGAGTTGAAGCATGAATACTCAAATTTGGATATGTTTTTCTAACTAAATCCATCATACCAATATCTTGCATTATTAGAGCATCAACATTTGATTTGTGTAAAAAATCGATATAGTTTAAAAATTCTTCTACTTCATCTTCATATATTAAAGTATTTACTGTTACGTATACTTTTACTTTATATTTATGAGCATATTCTATGGCTAGTTTTAGTTCTTCATTATTAAAGTTTTTAGCAAATTTTCTAGCTCCAAACATAGTACCACTTAAGTATACAGCATCACATCCAGCTTCTATAGCTGCTACTAAACTTTCTTGATTACCTACTGGCGCTAATAACTCTGGTTTTTTCATAACATCACCAACACTATAATATCATATTTAATCATTATTTAATAATAAAACATGAAAATTTATTTCATGTTAATTTCCAAAATATCCATTATATACTTCTTTAGTTTCATTAACTACTACAAAAGCATTTGGATCGTATTTCTTAATCAATTTTTTCAAATCATTAAATTTCACTTTATCTATTTCAATAAAAAGCATATATTTTTCATTTTGTTCTTTTTCACTTCTAACATCTATTACGGAAACACCAAAACCATTTTTTTTAAGAAATGCTACTAATTCATCATCTCTTTTACTTGTGATAACTTGTACTCCAAAATTACCTTTAATAAATTTTTCTGATATAGCACTTCCTAAATATGTTCCGGTAGCATATCCTCCAGCATATGATAAAGCTATAAATAAGCTTGTACTTTCAGTATTTAAAGCTTCTTTAACAACAACAAACCAAACAAATACTTCTACAAATCCTATAAGACTTGCTAATAACTTATTTCCTTTTATTGTAACTATTGTTCTACATGTTCCCATTGAAACATCAATAATTCTAACAAAAAATACTTTTAAACACAATATAAATAGTTCCATTATTTACCTCCTAGTATATTAAGTATACATTATTATCATTTCAAAATCAAATAAACATATACAAATAATTTGTATTTTTTTTAAATTTAAATTATAATTAAAGTGGTGGTAATATGAAAAAAAGAAAATTAAAAAAAAGCGCTAAATATGGTTTAATTGCGGTCATCTTATTTATATTTCTAATAATATTTCTTGTTAAATTTGTAAACTATAGAAATAGTAATGAATACAAATTGAAGGAAAAAGGATATTCTAAAGAAGAAATTAAAGAAATACTTAGTTTAGATGATAATAAGAAAAACAAAATATTAGAAATGGATTACAATGAAAATATTTTAAATTTTGTTAAGGAAAAATATTTTTTACTTAAAAATTTAGATAGATATTTAAAACTTTATAGTGAATGTAATTGTAGACCAGATAAAGTTGTAAGTTTAGTAAATGTTAACGCTGATTATGAACAGTATGATAAAAATATTATAAAAGAAACTGATACATCAAAAGGAATTTTAATGTTAGTGAATAAATATAACTATTTAACTGAAAATTATGAACCTGAAGTAAGTAAAATTAGTGTTATGTATGCATATGATGATAACGAATTAACTAGTGAAGCTTTAAATGCATATAAAAATATGTGGTATGCTGCTAACAAAGAAAATTTAACATTGATAGCTTCTTCTAGTTACAGGACATATGATTCTCAAAAGAAATTATGGGAATCAAGAGCTATGATAGATAAAAAAGCTGCTGATTTATCTACTGCTAGAGCTGGATACTCAGAACATCAAACTGGTTATGTAATAGATATTTTAACTTATAATGCTACTTTAGCTAATTTTGAAGAATCAGATGAATTTAAATGGCTAAATGAAAATTCATACAAATACGGTTTTATTTTAAGATATCCTAAAGATAAAACTGATATCACTGGATATGAATACGAGTCATGGCATTATAGATATGTTGGTATAGAAGCTGCTACAAAGATTCATAACGAAAACATAACATTTGATGAATATTATGCTTATTATATAGAAGGTGAACAATGAAAAAATTTATTTTAATATTATTAATATTATTAACAGGATGTACAAAAGAAGAAATTAAAACAAATCCATTAAAAGAAATTGGGTATAATGATGATGAAATAAATATTATTGAAACAATGTCTACTAATACTATAGAATATTTTAAAAATAATGAATATAATTCTAATTACATAACTTTATTAAATAATAATAACTTTGTTGATAATAATTTTGAAAATTATATTAATTTAATGAATAACTCTGATTATTCTATTGATGATGTCTTATATGTTGTTAATAATAATTATTATGATAGTAATATTACTTATGATGAAAATACTTTATCACTAATGAAAAGTAAATATTACATACATAATAATTTAAACAAATACTTAGATTATAAAAATAATGCAAATAAAAATTTTAATACTGATGAAGAATTAAATAATTATGTTATAACAAGTATTAATAGTATGCTTGATAATCCATTTTATCAAAATACAGTTAAGTCTGATTTATCAAAAGGATATTTAGTAATTGTAAATAAATATCATTATCTTGATAGTGATTATGTTCCTGAAAATTTGGTAACTGCTAGTTCTACATATGGTTATGCCCTACCAATTGAAAAAACAACTTATGAAGCATTTATAAATATGTATAACGATGCTTTGAAAGTTGGATTAAATTTATCCATTTTATCACCATATAGAAGTTATAGTACACAAGTTAGTTTATATAATAGATATGCTAGTAAAGATGGTAAAGCATTAGCTGATACATATTCAGCTAGAGCAGGATACTCAGAACATCAAACTGGTTTAGCTATTGATATATCTAGACGTGGTGGTAATTTAGGTGGTTTTGGAAGTACAAATGAATTTAAATGGTTAAAAGATAATTCATACAAATATGGTTTTATTTTAAGATATCCTCAAGGCAAAGAATGGATTACTGGTTATCAATATGAGCCATGGCATTATAGATATGTTGGTGTAGAAGTAGCTACTAAAATATATAATGAAAACATTACTTTTGAAGAATACTATGCTTATTATGTTGAAAAGAATTAGTTTTAATTCTTTTTTTATTATATACAATATTTATTTATTAATATTAATTAAATTTATTTTAAGATAAATAGATGATATAATTTTCATAGAGTTTATTTACTGAGGTGAAGATTATATGATAATAGATATTTGTAATAATTGTGCTGCAGCAGGATGTTTAAAGCAATATTATATAAGCAAAAAAATTATAAATCACAAAATAATATATATGAATTTAAATCTATCAATAGGTGATATTAAAAATGACCATATATCAATTATAAAAAATATATATGGAGAAAACTTTTTTGATTATAATAATTCAATAAAAGAATTATTACACAATATTGAAAATAATAAAAAAATTATAATTTGGTCTTCTAAAAATAATGCTGAAGATTACTTATTATTACTTTATTTATGTAATATATTAAAAAATAAAGTTAACAACATTAGTGTAATATTTACAACAGACTATGATAAAAATTTATCAAATATTAATTGTTTAGACTATAAAAAAATAGATTCAATCATAAAGTATGAGAAAAATTTAACATTTAATGATTTAAATAAATATTCTAATAAGTGGAAAAATTTAGTTGAAATCAATAGTGATTTAAGAGTTATGGAAAATGGAATTATTAGAAATAAAAGCTATAATGACTATGATGATATAATCTTAAATACATTAGATAGTTTAGGAAATTGTACACTTTCAAATTTAGTAGAAATACTTATGACAAATTTTGTAATTGGTGATAATTCCATAATATACCAATATTTGATTGAAAGATTAATTTTTCAAAATAAAATTAAAATATTGACAAAAGGAAATAGTCATCTTCTTGACATAATTGAAATTAAAAAATAATACAACAAAGAAGTGATTAAAAACCACTTCTTTTAAATAATTTTTCTAAATCATAAGTTGAATAAAATATAGTTGTAGGTCTTCCATGAGGACAATTAAATGGATTTTTACATTTTCTTAAATCGTCTATTAAATATTTCATTTCATCCATTGTAATTGCTTCATTTGCTTTAATACTCATTTTACAAGCCATAGTAGCTGCTAGATGATCATTAAATGTTTTAATATTAAAATCTTTTTCTTTATATATAACTAGTTCAATAACTTTTTTAATAGCATTAACTTCATTACCTTTTGGAATCCAAGTAGGATGAGCTTTTACAATAATTGAGTTAATACCAAATTCATCTATTTCAAAATTCATATTTCTTAAAAATTCTAAATTTTCTTTTAAAACAATATATTCATTAGTACTATATTCTAAAGTAATTGGTATTAATAATTTAATATTTTTATTGTCTAAACTAGTTAATTTTTCTAAACAAATTTCGTAATTAATTCTTTCTTTAGCAGCATGTTGATCTATTAAATACATGCCTTTTTCATTTTGACAAATTATATATGTACCATGTACAGACCCTACTGGATACATAATAGGCATTCTTTCTTTTTCCTCTATAACTTCTTCTTTAGTTACTGGTTCATCATCTAAGAAATCACTACTTACAGTATAATTAGTTGTATCTTCACTGACAGCTGTATCAAAATCTAATTTAATTTCTTCATATACTTTTTTAGGTTTTTCTTCTCTTAATTCTTGAGTACTTTCTTCTTCTACTTCTATATGTGGAATCAAATTTATTTTTTTAATTCTATCTTTTATAGTATTAGAAACTAACTCTTTTAAATCTTCAAAATTTGAAAACTTAATATCCATTTTAGTTGGATGAATATTAACATCTATTAAACTTGGATCAACATCAATATTAAGTACTACTACTGGATATCTATTATCTGGTTTATAAGAATGATAACTATCATTAATAACCCTATTTAATTCTTGATTTTTAACTACTCTACCATCTACTAAAGTTACAATAGCATTTCTACTTGATCTATGTACTTCTGGTAAAGAAATATATCCACTTATTCTATAATCTTCATTTTCATTATTTATTTCTAACATTTTTTTAGTAATATCTAATCCATATATAGCGTAAATTACCTTTAATAAATCACCATTACCACTTGTTTGTAATAAAGTATTATTATTGTTTATAAGTGTGAATTTAATTTGAGGATTTGATAAAGCTATTTTATTAACATAATCAGTTATATTAGCAAGTTCTGCATATAAACTAGTTAAATGTTTTAAACGAGCTGGTGTGTTATAAAATAAATTATTTATTTCAATAACTGTACCTATTCTAGAATCACTTTTTTCAACACTTATTATTTTTCCACCATTTATAATTACTGTTGTACCTATATCATCACTACATGTTTTTAAAACAACTTCTGAAACTGAAGCAATACTAGCTAAAGCTTCTCCTCTAAAACCTAATGTAGAAATACGATACAAATCTTCTTCTGTTTTTAACTTACTAGTAGCATGTCTAGAAAATGCTAGTACAGCATCATGTTCATCCATACCAGATCCATTATCTGTTACCTTTATTTGTTTTGTCCCTGCTTCTACTAATTCAATTTTTATTTCAGTTGAGCCTGCATCAATACTATTTTCTACTAATTCTTTTACTACATTTACACATCTTTCAACTACTTCACCAGCAGCTATTTTGTTTGCTAGTAATTCATCCATTATTTTTATTTTACTCATACTACCACCTACTCAATTATATCAAAAAAAAGATAGATTTTCTACTATCTCTTTTTGAGATTTATTAATCATTTTAAAATGCTAAAATAACACGGAAAGCATCGTAACTGAAGGCATGACCATTGCTACGACTGAAGTTAAGAATTCCAGCACTAGTACCACAGTTGAAATCGTCACTACGAGCGAACCAAGAGGAAGTCAACGAAGGAAAGCGCGCACCATCACTATACCATAGTCCTCTATCTCCACTTGATGCATTAGATTTGGATACTGCTATTTCTTTTGTTGCATCACCTAAATGTCCATTTTCATATTTATACCATGTTTCATCGCCTAACTCTGTTGAATTAGCTGTATATATATCATAATATCTTGTATCTGTTGGAAAATTTATTCCTGTTGTTAAACTTGTTAATCCTGATGTATCACTATCACATGTTGGACATCCATATGTTCCATTAAATCCTGAATTATATTTACTATTTCTTCCACTCGTTGGTAATCCATTTAAATCTTTTAGTACTCCCATTACATATTCCCAGTTTCCTCCACTCATATCATAGATTCCACTTATGTTCCCTGTTGTACTTGCTTTATTATTTGCTTCATTATATGCATAGCCACTTGAACATGATGATTGATTACTATTTACACTTGATGAAGTACTTGATGCACTACATCCTGTTATACTTCCACTATATTGCCACTGTCCTGTAAAGGTTGCTGTACTATTTAAATATCCTGTATTAATATTATTTAAATATACTTCTTCACATCCTGTTTCTGT
>CAKPFM010000007.1 GCA_934153945.1 uncultured Bacilli bacterium | reverse complement strand
TTAGAAATAGAAAGTAATCTTAAACAACGATTAGAATTTATATGTGAGTTTTGTCATATCAAACCTACTATTATAAATGGTAGTATTAGAAAAATTGATAAGACTAATTTATCTTACATAGAGCCACATAGGATTATTGTTAAAGATACTACTTTTCTAGCATTTAATTATTCTACTGATATTTATGTTGGTAGTCTAAATAAAAAGATTCAACTTGTGGAACTTGAAAATTATATTAAAAATCTACTAAATACCTGATATTTCGCTAACTATTGACTTTTTAAGACAAAAATACTATTATATATAGCAACTGAAAAAGATATACCTAAATGTATTAATGGGGGTTATGCATTAGGGGAAGAAAAATAAAAAAATATATTTTTATAATAGGAAGTTAAAGAGATAAAGGTAGTAGTTTGAATATCTATTGCTTTTATCTCTTCTTTTTTTGAAGAAAGGATGTGTTGTGTGTGGAAAACAAAGTTAAAAATTTATGTGGTCTATATTTAAGAGTTTCAACTGAAGATCAAGCACGTGAGGGTTTTAGTTTACCAGAACAAAAAGAACGATTAGAAACATTTTGTAAGTTTAAAGGTTATGAGATAGTTGATTATTATGAAGATGCTGGAATAAGTGCTAAAACAGGCAATTATAGACCTGAATTTGAAAGATTAAAGGAAGATATCAAATCTAAAAGAATTAACACGATAATAGCCCTTAAATTAGATAGAATAACAAGAAGTATATTTGATTGGGAAAAGTTAATGACTTTTCTTGATGAAAATGATGCTTATATAGATTGTGCTAATGATGAAGTTAATACCACTAATGCAAATGGTAAAATGATATCTCGATTACTTATGTCAGTATCTCAAAATGAAATTGAAAGAACTAGTGAAAGAACAAAAGTTGGTTTAGCAGGTGCAATTAAGCAAGGGCATTTACCAAGTCAAGCACCTTTAGGTTATAAACACGAAAACAAAAAACTTGTAATAGATTACTCTACTAAAGATGTTGTAGTTAGAATATTCGAATTATATTATAATGGAAACTCTTATCAAACAATAAGTAATATATTAAACGAAGAACAAGTATTAGGTAAAACTAATTGGCGAGATTCAACTATTACTGCAATATTAGAAAATGAAGTTTATAAAGGAGATTTCGTTCATGGAAAAAGAACAAAACATCCTACTTATTATGAAAATGTTGTTGAGCCAATAGTTAATAAAGAAATGTGGGAAGATTGCCAAGCACAAAAGAAAAAGAACTCTCGTGCTTATCAAAGAACTTTAACTTATTTATTCTTGCAAAAAATTCGTTGCCCTAGATGTAATAATTTAATGGGTGGTAAAGCAACTAAAAAGAAAAATGGAAATGTATATTATTACTATTATTGTAATGATTGTAAAATTAATTTAAAAGAAAATATTATTGAAGAATACTTTGAAAACTTTATCAATGAAATAGTAGAATATGATAGTATTGTTAATCAATTCTTCTTACCTATGATTAAACAAAAATTTGATGAACCAAAAGAACTATTAGAAAAAGAACTTGATAAACAAAATGCTAAACTAGATAGAATTAGAAAAGCATATATTTCTGGTGCATTTGATTTAGAAGAATATAAAGCTGAAAAGAAAATTGTCGATGAGGCAATTTCTAAAATACAAAGTGAACTTAATACTACTAATATTACTGAAGAATTAAAATTTACACCACAAGACATTTTATTAAAAAGAGATATCGACTTTATCAATAAAGTTAAATTAAAAGATGAATATAAAGAAAGAACTAAAACTTGGAAAGATTATACTAGAGAAGAAAAATCAAATTTAATTATGAAGTATGTCGATTATATAACTTTGTTAGAAAAAAATAAAGTTATGATAGTTGATGAAGTTAGATTTAGAGAAAGTATATGTCGTCCTTGTAATGAACTTGTTCAAGCTGGTTATATTGATATTAAAACTCCTACTTTATTTGGTAATTTGGTTGGAGAGTTGAGATTTAGTAATTATTTACCTGAAGAAGAAGTTGGAAAGCATATTATGAGATTAAGACAATACTATGATGTAGGTTTTGAAGAAGCAATTTATTATGTTGAAGATAGAGTTTTCTATTTCAACTTTTTACAAGATAATCGTGCTATTGTAAGAATATTCCCAATGGAAGATTATTGTAAAATAGATCCTGATATAAAAATGAAAGAATATAGATATGGAATAATCTATATTCGTGAAAATGATGAATTTGGGATGCAAGATATAGATAGTGCATTTGATTATATACCAGATGAAACAAACGATAGTGTTATCTATATGAGAGAGCCAATCCCTATTGAAATTGGTGTTAAACCTGTTAAAAAGGAATTGCTCTCTATAGAAGAATAAAATGCGTGGCACGTTTTGCGAGTTTACTCGTGAAAGTGGGAAAAGCATTTTATAAACTTATGTAGTTTTGTTTTATTACGAAGTTTTAAAACATTACGAAATAAGTTTCAAAAGGGTTCTAGGGAATCCCTAGCCCACGAGGTTATTTTGATACTTGTGTCAAAATACCTAGGGGGTTAAATATTTTGTCATAAACAAAATAAGTGAAAAAAAAGGATGTGATTTATATATGTCAGAACTTGCTTATTCACTACATTTGGGTAGTGATAAGAATAGAAAAAATGTATCACGTGCAAGAGCAAAATCTAATGCTAGTGGAACTACTTCTCTATCAAATAATGCAATTCAAAATGCTAGACAATTATCAAGAGTAGATAAGCATAATTATCGTAAGTATGATGATAAAGGTCATTTAATTGAAATTGTTAGAGGAACAACTTCTCTATATAGCGACGTTCAAAAGTTATATAAAGATGAGTTTGAAGAAGCAAGATTAGAATATAATTCTAAACAAACAAGAGATGATAGAAAAATAGATGACTACTTCAAAAAAATTAGCGATAATTCTAAAAATGATTTGGCTTGTGAGATTATTATTGAACTTGGCGACAAGAAATATTGGGATGCAAAAGATGATAATTTCAAACATAAAATGTCTAAAGTATATAAAGAACAAGTTAAAGATTTAGAAACTTTAATTCCTAATTTTAAAGTAGCAAGTGCAATTATTCATTATGATGAAACTAGTCCACATATGCATATTGTTGGAGTTCCTATTAAATATAAAAGTAAAAATGGTATGTCCAAACAAGTTGGTAAATCTGATGTATTTACGAAAACAAAGTTAATTGAACTACAAGATAAAATGAGAACTTTATGTATTGCTAGTTTTAATAAAGAATATGGTTTAAATGCAATATTAAAAGATAAACAAAAAGGAAGAAATAAAGATATAAATGTTAAAGATATGGGAAACTATATTGAAATACAAGAAGAATTATCTAAAAATAAAGAACGATTAGAAATTGCTAATAAAAAATCACAAGAACTAGATAATAATTCTAATGAAGTTAAAGATATAGTTAGTAATTTAAAAACTACTTTTACTAACAAAGATAAATATGTTTTAAACAAAGATGATAAAGATAAAATTGATAAATTTATTCAGCAAGTAGATTCAACTAATAAAGAATATAAGAAAATGCAAAAGTTATCTATTACCTTAAATGATGTTGAAACTGAATTAAAAGAAAACAGAGAAAAAGTTAAAATACTAACTGAAAACAATGAAGCATTAAATATTAAAGTTAAATCACTTGAAAAAAAGATAGATAAACAAGAAGATGAAATTGATGATCTGAAAGAGAAAAATTCTAAACTACAAAGCACTATTAATTTTTTTGAAAATCTATTTGATAGATTAGTTAAATTCATTAAAGATAAAATGTTTGGGAAAGAAAAAGAACGTGAAGATTATTGGAGATTTTCAAAAGATTTATATACCCATAAAATATTTAGTAATAAAACTATTGAATCAATTCAAGATGATTATATTTGGAATAAAGAAAATGATAAAGATAAAGGAAAAGATGATTACGAAATTGAAATGTAATCATCTTTCTTATTATGTATTTATTTTGACCTTACTAATATTTTTGCTCTTTCCTCTTGTAATTGTTCTTTAGTAACGTTAGGATTTAATGATAAACTAATTTTTGGTTCTTTCATTGTTTTAATAACAGGTAATTCAGCTTTTGACTTTATCATTGATAAACTTTCCATAGTTACAGGCAAATCTGCCAATGCAATTTTATATTTTCCTCTTTCTAAATATTTAACAACAAAAGCATCTATTTTTACTTCACCATTTTGCTTAAATTTTATCATTATCTTTGGAGTCAAAACAAATGGTGAAATATCATCTAAAGTAGATATTGCTCTTTGTAATTCATTTTTTGTACTTTCTTTATATCTATCACTTTCATCTATTATTCTTGAGAGTCTTTCTTTCTCTTCATCAATCCATTTTTGTTCTAATTCTAATCTTGGATTATATAATTTACCATTCATATCAAAAATACTTGTATCTTCATACTCGTTTTCATCAAGTTGCTCTAATGAACCTGTCTTTAAATATGTTTCTAGTTCTTCTCTAGTAATTGTTTTAGTTTTTTCATCACATAATTTACCATTTAAAATTTTAGTATGAACTATTGCTTCATCGCCATCTTTAAATGCTGTAATTTTAGTAATAAATCCATCATTTATTCTAATATATGGCTTTTCAAAATCTAAAATTTGATTTACAAAGTTTAATTTTCTAAATAATAAAACTCTTTCTATATGTTCAGGAATTTGAGAATATGGGAAATTATTTTTTCTTTCATCATCTAAATAAACATTTCTTGAACCTTCACTAATTGATGGATGAGATTCTATAAAATTTCTAAAATACATTAAATCATTATTTCCAAACAATAACAAGTAATCACGATATGCTAACATAATTTGAATATAATCATCAGCAACATAATGACTATGCATTTTCGCAACCATTTCATCAAACTTTTTCATAAATAAGCAAACCTCCCTAAAAACTACAAATAGTATAACATATTTTAAATTATTTTCCAACTGATGTTAATGTTTTGATTAAAGATTCATATTCATTACTGTTATCAGTTTTTATTAATCCAGTATCAGCTTTTGTAAATAATAATGACAAAATTATATTTCCTAGTTTTTCATCTAGATTTCCTGAGTTTACTAATGATAGATAAAAATAAGTAAGCACATATTTTTGCCTATATTCTTCACTTAAATGTTTTGAAGACATCATAATTTTAATAAATATTCTTATTACATATATTATTAAGCAAATCATAGATAAAATAATAATACTACTATATACAGGCATTTCTGTACTAAATAGATTTACTGTAATAATCTTTTTGCCAAACTCTATCTTTGGGCTTAAGATAAACCCTAATAAGACTAATAATATGGCTGAAACTATAACTATTGCAATTGCCCAATGAATTGCTTTCTTCTTATATTCATTAGATTTTTCTAACATAAATTTGGACGGCCCCTCAATCTTTAATTTTTCAGAATATGTTTTTTCAAGATTAGATAAATTCTTCTTACTATTATTCATGAAATCGTTATACTCTTCATCAGATTTAGTAAACCAATTATCAAATTTTTCTTTTTCTTCATTTTTGAAAGCAATATAATTATCTTTTTCCTCATTCATAAAATTAATATAATCATCTTTTGAACTTATTATTTCATTTATAGACTCATTAATGTTTTTTTCCATAGTATTATATAAGTTTGAAGAAGTATTATTTCTTTTAAATCTACTTAAACTATGATGATTTGTCTTAAATAAAATATAATGCATAGCTACATTTTGTTTAGCAGAATCTGAAAAATATGAATTAAGTAATCCAGGATTTTTTAATAGTTCTATATAGATTAATAAATTATCATATCCAAGTTCTTCATATATTTGTTTTATAGTATTTATTGAATACGCATTTTCATTTCTTAAACTTTGTACAAACAAAGTTTTTAGGCTAATATCATGATTATATCTTGATATTCCAAGTTTATTATCAAAATTATTATCAATATATTGTTTTGCAGTTTCGATATTAGTTTTATCACAATCATTAATTAAACTTTCTATTTTATTAATTTGATTTTCTGCAATTTCAAAAAATTCTTTAATAGTTTCCTTAAATGAACTTTTAATTAATGAAAACTCTTGAATGTACTTCTCATAAGAATTTATCGAATATGTCTTGTTCATCAAATCAGTATATCTAATTGGATGTTCAGTTAATTTTTCATCAATTAATTTAGTAATTTCAATTTTTTTAATCATACAAAACCCTCCCAAATAATTGTAAATATTATATCACTAAAATATATTATTTTTTGCAAAAATAGAAAATTTCGTTGAATTTAATTAAATTTATGATATATTATTAGTAGTGAGTGATATTTATCACGTCATAGCAAAAAAGGTTGTAGATATCTACGACACTTGCTCCAGATTAATAGGAAACTCGAACTTTTCGAGTTTAAGTAATAAATGCTAACTAGAAATAGTTAGTTTTTTTGTTATTTAAGAAAGGAAAGTGATTGAGTTATGACAATAGAAACTAAAGAACTTAAAATAAATGAAGAATTAAAAAGAAAGGTAGAAATGGTTTGTAGGTTTGCTAATGTAAAATACACCATTATAAATGGAAATATCAAAAGTATTAAAAATACAAATATTGCTATGATAAAACCACATATAGTTAAAATTAAAGGTATTGATTATTTAGTATTTGACAATTACCATTAACAATGATTATATTTGGAATAAAAAAATGATAAAAATAAAGACAAAGAAAAAGATGATTACGAGATTGAAATGTAATCATCTTTTTTCTAATTCGGTTTGAATTTTCATAGATGTATAAGACCACATAATTAAGAAAATGATAAATATATATAGAATTATATTATTATTTGTAAATGCCATTAAAATGAATAATAAACTACCTACAATCCTTCCTAATACTAAAGCTGTTTCAATATGTAAAAAGTATTCAACCTTATATTCATTTTTAATTTTTTCATCATTAGCAATGTTAGGTATGTTTTTACCATTAACTAAATTAATAATTCCTTTGGAAATTCTTTGGAAGAAATTAAATACAATTATTGATACAACATTGCAATCTAAAATCATCCAAATTAAAGTTATTACTGTTAATAATGTTGAATATATAATCCAATTATTATAGTTTTTCGATTTAATTGTTTTTACAAATAACATTCCTAATATTGCAGATATAATACTAAATATTGAAGTAAATATTCCTAAGCTAAAACTATCATAAAATACTCTAATAATAAATAGTGATATTATCATAGTTAGGGCACCTTCAGAATATACTAATCCTTCACAAAATCTCATTTTAAATATCAAGCCTAGTCTTTTATCAACATTACATATTTCTCTAAACTTCTTAAAATCAACTTTTTTATATTTAGGAATATTAACATCATCAAACAAATAAGATAATATAATTTGAATAACAATTAATATTATAAAGATAATTAATGAATTGATAAATCCACTTTTTAAAACTATATAACCAAATACGACAGGTAATAATATTGATAGTATGCTATTAACAGCATGAGTACTTCCAACAAATTTTTGTCTTAAATCATTTGTTATTCCATCGCTTTCTATCATATTATAAACTGAATAATAAAATCCTTCTTCAAGTCCATATAAAAAACCAACAAAAAATATATAATCTACAACTTTTTCTTTTAATATAATTAATGTAAAAAAATAAATAAAGTTTAATATTATACCAATTCTAAGCAGATTGATTCTTTGCTTACTTTTACAAATATTTCTTACTAAAAATATTACTAGCCATATAGTTATTACTGATACTAATTTATAAATACCAATTGGTAATATATTACTATCAGATAATTGAAAAAAATACAATACCAAAAAAGTATCTAGAAAAGTTGATAAAATACTTTTAAATATTTTTAAACTATATAAAATATTATAATTATTTCTTTTAATCATTTAAATACTCCTCTAAAAAATCTATTACACCTAATTCTTCATTAGTCTTTTTTGTAATATAATTGGCTTTGCTTTTAACTTCATCTAATGCATTAGCTAAAGCAACACCAATTCCACACTTTTCTATCATTTCTATATCATTTAATCCATCGCCAAACGCCATTATTTCATCATTTGAGATATTTAAATAATTTGCTAACTCGTTTATAGAATTATATTTACTTGCTCCTTTTGGTAATATTTCTAACCATTTACCATCAGCAAAAGAATCCTGCATAATAATACAATCTAAATCCTTAAAATTTTTATTTATATAATCATATATTTCAATCACATATTTATCATCTTTAAAACTCATTCCTATATGATCTATTTTATCTATTTCATTTAATAATTCTTGTTTGTTTTTATATGTCTTAACAACCTTATTATTTTCTTCTAAAAACAGTGAAAATTTTTTATATATACCATCGCTACAAATATCGATATATCTAAAATTATCATTATATAAATTTAATAAATCAGAAACTATATTACTTGGAATATATTTATTATAGATATATTTTTTACTGTCTAAATCATATATTTTAGCCCCAGTATCTGAAATAATATAATTAACACAGTTAGCGTTATTTAATCTATAACAAGCAGATGTTACAGTTCTGCCAGTTGCAATTACAATTATATAACCTTCTTTTTTTAATTTATTTAAATAATATATATTTTCGGATGGCATATTTCTATCGTTATTAAGTAATGTCCCATCCATATCAAATACTAGCATTTTCATTTTACCACCCAATATATATTTTATCATTTTTTAATTATTATTAAAAGACATTAACTAAAAAATATTGAATTATACTCGTTTTATGGTATATTATTAGTAGTGAGTGATATTTATCACGTCATAGCAAAAAAAGTTGTAGATATCTACGACACTTACTCCATTGAGAGAATTATTCACACTTTGTGTGAGTTTTATTTTTATAGGATATTCTATATCACTTGTTGATATGGGATTTTTTCATATATGGAGGATTAACAAATGAAAATAACCATCATAGAATAATGCAAAATGAAAGTGATGTTTTCATATCACCTAAAGATTCTTTAGATATAATAAAAAAAATTCTAGCAATATTGATTTATCAGAAGAACAAATTGAAAAAAATTTTAGAGCAATCAAAAGAAGAAAATGATAATAAAAAGCACTTGCAATTTGACTATATTAATTTGCAAGTGCGTATATTATAAATATTTAAGTATTTTGCTAATATTATCATCAGCTGTACCAATTAATTTGACAATATTAGGTAAACCGTAGAATGCAACAGTATTTTCAATACTAAATTCTTCATTAGTCTCAGAACACAAAAATATTTTTTTATTTAATGCTATCGCCATTCCAAGTTCAATATGTGCTCCTCTTCCTGCTGGTAACAATATAATTACAACATCAGAATCAATAATGCCTTGTGATTCTAATTTAGCATATGATGTCATATCTTCTATAGATACATCATCATTAATATTTTCAACCCAATTATATGTTTGATTCCAACCGTTTCTTTTCAACTCTTTTGCATAGTAATTGACTAATTCACAATTTTTCATTCCTGAACCTATATAAAAATTCATCATTATTTCTCCTCATTAGTGATTATTATTTTTCACTTTCATTTTTCATAAATCTAACCTTGTCTCCAATTTTTATTGTTAAATCAGATGATAATCCACCTGTTATTTGTGTTGTTTCTACATTCAAACTTTTTTCTATTTTTTTTGTGTTGCAAAAGGAACAACAAAATTAGTAAGTGGATTATAATAATTAGTTTCTATGTGCCTACACATTTAGTAAATATTGAACAATGAGTATAATTACCAATAACACCTGCACTAGCTTCACATATAGTGTTTCTAACTTCTTCTACTTTTTCTAATGGTATAGTAACAATAATTTTTACTCTATTAATATTTATATTCATTCAGAATCTTCCTCCAATCTCTTTTCTATAGCTTCGATACTTGGAAGAGTATTTTCTAAAAACTCTGGTATCTCTGATAAAATTTTATATTCACTTACACCGATAGGTTTATTAATATCTTTTAATGATAATTCAGCAGTTACCCTTTTTTTATCTTTGCAAAGCAATATTCCAAATGTAGGATTATCATTTTCATCTTTTATATATTTATCTACTGCGCTTAAATAGAAATTAAGTTTACCAGCATATTCCGGTTTAAATTCAGTTGTCTTTAATTCTATTACAACATAACTTCTTACTTTTAAATTATAGAACAACAAATCAATATAGTAATCTTCATTTTCTATTTCCAAATGATATTGTCTTCCAACAAATGCAAAACCATTTCCTAACTCTAATAATAACTTAGTTATATTAGCAGTCAGTTCTCTTTCAATATCTAATTCTTTTAAATCTTTATCAGCAGTTATAAAATCAAATATATATGGATTTTTTAATAACTCTTTTGCTTGCTCATTATTTGGAGATGGTAATGTTTCATCAAAATTAGTAATTTTATTTTCTAATAATGCTTGTCTTTCATATAATTTGCTTGCAATTTGATGAACTATAACAGGTCTAGCCCAACCATTTTGAATAGATTCCTTAATATACCATTTTCTTTGCACTTTATCTTTTACTTGATCCATTATAGTTGTTATAGAAGACCAAGGTAATTTTGCAACATGATGTTGCAAAAATTCATCGTTATCAAATTCTGTTGCAAACTTTTGCATATATCTCAAATTTCTTGCAGACATACCTTTTAATGTAGGAAATTCAATTTTTAAATCCTTTGCTAATGTATCAATGAATGATGAACCCCATTTATTATTTTCAATTAACTTTAAACCGATATTATAATACATTAAAACTAAATCTTTATTTGCATTTTCTACTATTTTATTTCTAGTAACAATTAAAGTTTTCTTAATGTCATTTAACACTTCAAAATATTTATCATTATTTTCTAACATAAAATTCCTCCTTAATAAGATTTTTTCCTAATACAATTATACTATAAATACCAAGAAATTCCTATACGGCTATTGATTTATATTAGAATTTATCATATAGTTTATTTAACAAATGACGGATATTTTTTTAAATTTTAGGCTTAAAACCTTCCTATCAAATGCTACATTGGGAAATCTGTTCGAATTTTTATGTTTGAACCTAATATAGAAAAGTATCAATTTCTAAATGAAGGTGATATTTTTTTGTTAAGAAAGAACAGATTTTATGATTAATATTGTAGGTAAACCAATAGAGTTTGAAATTGATTTAAAAAAGAAAATTGAGTTTATATGTAATTTTTGTAATACTAAACTAAAAATTATTAATGGAATTATTAGAAATATAGAACATACTATCCTATCCTATATTGAACCACATAGAGTTATTATTAAAGGAATAACCTTCTAGTATTTAATTATTCTAAAATATATATAATTAATCTATCAAACTCTATTGAGATAAAAGATTTAGAAGATTATATAAAAAAGATTAAGTAGTTATTTAAATATCAACTTCAACTAGTACTACTATTCCCTAAACATAGAATTGAAAAAGTAATTAAACACTTAAATAATGGAATGGATTAGGCTGATGAAGAATTTTATAAAACTTAAAAAGACAAAGAAAAAGACGATGGCTTATCATTGTAAATTTTGCCAATTTAATAACTCAGTAAATTTTGTATAGTCACTTTCAGAATTTAGATGACCTCCACCAGAAATTATAATTTGATTTTTTGTTATGGTTTCAACAAATTCTTTTTCAACTTCAATTTTTAGATTATTATCAGAATAATAATAAATAATATCAGAACAATATTTTTTCACATCTCTAAATTAACTTTAAGTTCTTCTAGCAAATTATTTATTTGAATATTTAATGATATTATTCTATTATTCTCAATTCTACTTGTCATTACTATTATAGAACGAGGTATATTATTGTTTGCTGCTGAAAGAACAACATATCTTTATCATTTTTCATCATTTCATTAAAATCTTTTTTACTTTCATTAGACATATATTACAGCTCCTATCTAAATAAAAAATTACTATTTTTTATTTATCTTTATTTAGATAATCGCTTCCTAAACATAAAAAAATTGAACCTAAACATAAATGCAAAACAGCCATACTACTACTTTTATTTACAAAATCAAATATTGATGCTATATAAAAACATATTGAACTAAAATAATATAATATAGATGTCTTTCTATTAGTTTTATCTTTTTTTTTTTTCATACACTACCTCCTTTCATATACTACCTCCATAAATTACTACTTTTCTAACTAATTACTAAATTGTAATTTTATGTTTACTTTTCTATTTTTTATAAGCATGATCTTCAACATATTAGATGATATGTTTTTTCTAATCCTCTAGCAACAATTATATTTAAATATTTCTTATTATCTTCTTCTAATACTTCAATATCAAAAAGTTATAAAATAGATGACTCAATTCCTTTATTTGTCATTAAAAACATCTATATCTTTGAAAAAGTGTTTTAAAGAATATAATTCTTCTATTTTTAAACCCATATAATTATTTTTAATGCTTCAAGTATTCTCGTATATTCCATTTCTATGTCTTTATGTATAGTTAAATTATATTCATTTTTAAAATAATATCTTAATGGAATACAATTATGGTTAGGAACATATTTCATATTTATTATTTTCAAAAAAATCCAGCAAATCCCAATGCATAGAAGTTAACACAATTTTATATTTTTTTGTGCTTCTAATATGGCTTTAAAATAATTTTGTGGCCATTCTTTATTTTTCTTTCTATCAGTAGTTTCCTTTCTTTTTTCATAAGGAATATCTTCAAATCCAACATTATCCCATTGATACATACCTGATTCCATATCTATTACATCTTTATATTTTTGTTGTAATGTAGTTTTTCCAATTACGCCAAAACCTGCAATAATAATACCTTTACTCATCTTATCACTTCCCAACCTCATCAATTAAATATGCTTTTATATTATTTACATTTAATAATTTAACAACTTTTAAACTATCATCAAAGAAGCAATTGATTTTCAAGTTTTTACAGGTTTCCAGTTTATATTTATCGTCAAAAATAATATTGTCATAACAAATATTATGTTTTTTTAACCAATTTTCTGTTACTTCTCTTTTATTTTCATTTCTTCCTGTAATAATATAAATATTACAATTGTTATTTTTTAAATGATTAATAAATTTTTTTGTTTTTTCATTCAATGGTAAAGCAGACAATAATTTTACAAACTCATTTTGTTTAAATTTTATATATTCGCCTTTAGACCAGTTATACATTTTATCTATATGCTTTGTATTTTTTATATAATTATAGTTTAAATTGTTTCTTTTTAAATAATTATCAATATATTTTTTATAAAATCCTTCATCCTTAGTAAGTGTATAATCTATATCAAATCCAACATTACAATTACACAATTTTAATAAATTATATCTATCCATTTCTATCTCCTAAATTTAAAATTTTTATAATTTCTTTTGCACAATTTCGATCTGAATTCTTTTCAAGTTCAGATAAACAACAATAATCAGTTTTTATTTGCCTATTCCATCTATCAACTAATTCTTTTGGTATAGTAACACTTCCGTCTTCGTTTTTTATACTCTTACTAAATAAATAGCTTTGCCACTTACTCCATCTTTTATGTTCATAATCAGCTAACAATTCAATTAATTCATTATTTATCATAACTACTCCTTATAAATAAATTTAGATTTTTTGAAATTTCTTTAAATTTCTTATCTATATTGTACTATATTTTTTTGTCATGATTCAATTAAATTATTGAAATATTTTATATAATGAATTTATTAAAAAAATTAGAGATATACTTAATAATTTGAATTCAAAATGATTAATTAAAAATCAATTGGTTTTAGATGTGTTAATAGAGATAAAATGATTGATATTTTATATATCAAATTGCTAAAAAACAAAAGTAAATTATAGATTTATGTAACTTTAGCTATTTTTTTAAATTTTTTATAAGTGACTTTTGCATATATAAGTTCATATACTGAAGAACATATCTGTCCCATTATAGTGCAAAATGGCGTTGGCAATAATGAAATTACTGTTCTTATAATATAGGCAATTATTGTATTAATTGTAGTTTTAGTTGGTGAGTATTCAATTTCTAAATAACACATTTTAATATTTTTAAATGGTGTCATAGCGAAATCGATAATATGTAAAAATATAAAAATGCAAACTATTAATAAATTTGGATTATATATTGGATATATTATAAGTCCCATTAATATAACTGATATAATCAATAATAATGTAAATTTAATAGCATTTTTAAAATGTTCAATATAATCAAACTTTTCTTTAACAATATCTATTTTAGCAACATTCTTAACTGCAGCAGACACATCCCATTGAATATCAGTTATTAAAGTGGCAAATGTAATAGCAACTACATATTTTTCTCCAAAGGAAAATGAATTGCTTAATCCAAATAAATATATTATAAAATACATAAAATTCATTGAACAAGATACTGAATCATATTTAAAACAATTTTTTAAATTTAATTTAAAATCTATTTTATCTATAATTTTTACAAATAATATAATATCAAATATTGCTAATATAAATAGTGTAATAATTGAAGTAAGAAGTTGATTTTTTGTTACAAATGCAATACCTATCAAAGTAATAAAGTTAATAATATTAAATAAAAATGAAATTTTATTTGCTTTTTTATTTAATTCTAAATAATATAATTTTGTTAGAATTAAATAAAGAACAGTTTGTAATAATATTTGTAAAATTGAATATGTACAAAAAATTAAATATATATCTTCATTCATATTCATAAAATTTATATAGTGTTTGCTATTTAAAGCAATTAATCCAAACAAAATAATACTTATTATAATTCCATATAATATTCCATTATTTGCGCTATTTTTATTTTTATCTCTAATACCACTTACATTAGCTCCTACGCCAAATATAGAAATAATTATTCCCATGAGACATTGTAGAGGATATGTTAAAGAAAAAACATTTATTAAATCTTTATTAATTATTATTCCAATTAAAAACCATGTAATAATTGGGGTAAATGATGTTATAAATATATCAAATCCAATTCTCAATAATCTCTTCATAGTTACTCCTTTTAATTGTATAATTAACCATATACTATATTAATTATACAATAATATTTTGGTATTTTCTATAATCTTATTGAATTATTAAGTAAAGAATATAATATAAAATCTTAATTTTTTAAATAAACCTTTTTATTTTAGTTAAAACATATAGTTTTCATTTTCAATATTTGGCTTTATTAATAATATTTTAGAATATTCACCAACAAGAATTCTAAATAAAGCACTGCTTATACACTATTCAAAAATAGTTTTCAAACTTCTAGCATAACTTTTTTCAGCAATAGCTAAATCACCAATATATTCAATAAAATTATCATTAAATTCAAATTTTGCTTGAAGCATTTCAAATAATTTGTTATATGTATTTAACGAGCTAAAATTAGATTTTTATAATTTAATTACACTAAATTTAGAAAGCATTTACCTTATTTTAATCTTAAGCTTTACTGTAAATCAAATTATAAGATACTATAGGTATAGTTAAATCATTGCAAAAAAAGAGCTGTTTGTAAAACTCTCCGAATTTTTATTTAACTATTTATAATGTAGTTGATACATATAATAACTATAAATTGGTATAATTATTGTTGTTATTAATAATAATGCTTTAAAATACATAATATTATTACTTAAACCAATTATAAATAACAATCCATAACCTATAATTCTTCCAATTTGCATTATCATATTTATAAATATTTGATTTTCAATATAAAATTCACTATTAATACCATTTTTTTTGTTATTAAATCTTTCAATATTAAAAAGTATTTCTAATATAACAATAAAACTATGACTAATTATATTATAAATGGCAACTTCTATTTTACCCAGTTTTATCACTAAAATTATAACACTCATTAAAGAAATTAAACTGCCACCAATTAATATATTCTTTTGAATTTTTTTATTATTTATTTTTTTAAATACAAATATTGTTAACATTGAACATATGGCAAATATTGTATTTAAAAAACCTAAATGAAAATTTGTTTTATATGTCATAACAATTATTATAGTAATAAGTGTAGGAATTAAATTTAACAATATTCCATACAATATAGATGATTTATAAATAATTTTTAATCTTTTGTTATTTTTTATATTTATACTTTTAAAATATGTTGTTAAATTAAATTTTTTATAATTTTGATTTTTTATTTTAATGAAAAGTGATAATATAACTTGAACAAGTGCAAGTACCATCACGTATGTTGATACTTTAAAAAATGACAATAATTCAATTGAAGTACCTAAAACTATTGGCATTATTATTTTTGTAAAACTACGTATAATTTTTTTATTTGTAGTATATTTTTTTCTATTATTTTCAGTTGTTACTAAACCAACCATATTGTCACAAGCACCCCAGTAAATGGTTTCAGCAATTCCTAAAACAATAGCAATAGGAATTAAAAAATATTGTATTTGTTCTCTTAAAGAAACAATTAATATCACAAATAGACATTTTATCAATATCCCAGTTCTATATATGTTTGCAAGATTATATTTTTTTAAAAAATATCCAATTATATACATACAAATACAAGTTATGGCATAATCAATAATATAGTAAATTGCAACTGAACCTATATTTTCATTAGTTATATTTAATAGATAAGCAACTAAAAAAGTGCTTAAAAATAAATCAATTATTGAATTTATTATTTCACAAATCATTAATGATTTTGCTGAAGTATCTAGTTTATCTTTCATTTTCATTTTCCTTTCAGATAAAGTTCCATTTCATTATACATTATGTTGCAATTTTTTTCTATACTCATTTAAAAATATATTATAAATATTTTATTAAATCCTTTTTTTCTTCATTACATATTTTTATAAATTCTTCAAATATTCTATTGTGATTTTTATCTATTTTATATAAACTTTCCGGATGAAATCTAAACGCCATGTAAAATGCTTTATCTGGGGACTCTAAACCATCAATATATCCATCTTCACATAAACAATTTACTACTAACAATGGATGCTTATCAATCGTTTTTTATGTCTAGAATTAACTTCAATTTGTTCTTTCCTCATAATTTTAAAAAACTTAGTGTTTTCTATTAATCTTACAGAATGAACATATAAATCATTTGTTTTATGTTTTTCAGGATTTGATACTAGTTTAGTTGTTCCACCTAAAGCCCTAACCATAACATTTTGACCACAACAAATTCCAAGTGTTGGTATATTGTTATCATAACAATATTTAGCAACTATCATTTCATAATTATCACAGGCTCCTCCACCCTGTATAATTATTCCATCACATAAGTTTATTTGAGTAATTAAATTGTTATATTCATCTTTAGACAAATTATTTTCCCATTTATCTTCAACATCAATTTTTTCATTTTTTGGTTAAGTTATTCCAATTGCTATACCACCATTATCGAAAATTGATTGTTTTATTTCATCCCGTATAAACATATCAGGTCTTATTTCTTCTTTTAAAAAATGTTTTGAAACGATACCAATAATTGGTTTTTTATTTAAATACATATACTACCACCTATCATATAAGATAATAACTTATATTATTATAATATAAAATATTCAAAATCTCTATATTTACATTAAAATTTTAAAAATATTTTAAAATAATTATCAAATAAAAAGATGATACAATTATTGAAATGCAATCATCTTTTTTTATCTTTTAAAAGTATTTTGATTAATTATTTTTTATGTTATACATCATTTTTAATCTTTGTGCTTCATTATAATCAAATCCAAATTTTTCATAAAATGGAATTACATCTGGCATAGCACATAATTCTACAAATATTTTTGTATTTTGGATTCCATTATCATTAATAAATTTTAACAATTCTTTAATTAACATACTTCCAATTTTTTTATGTTGATATTCCGGTATAACAACAACATCTTTAATATAATAATCTAATCCTTTGTCACCAATTAATCTAGCCATACCAATTAATTTATCTTTATCGTAAATAGAAATTCTAAACAATGTATTATCCATTGCAAGTGAGACTTGTTCGATTGATGGGGCTTCACCCCAAACAGACTCCCACAAATATATAAAATCTCTTGCACTAAGTTCATTATATTTAACAGTATAATTACTCATATCATCACCATCCTTTATCATTGTTTTTTTCATAATCTTTTACATATTTCTAACAAACTGTTAAATTGCAATTTATTTTTCAATTAATTTTATATCATTATTTAAAATATCTGTAGTATGAAACATAATAAAAGATGAAAATTCTATACATACCAACATTATATAAATAATATCTGTAGATATACCTAATATTTCTAAAAACAATTTTGCCATATCATTTAAATTTTCTTTTTCACTGAAATCAAAATTTTTTATTTTTAATTCATTATAACAACTACTATATAAATTTTGTAATAAGATTTTAGTTTTTTCTGTTTTAGGTGTGCAATCTTCATACTGAATTTCTATCATTTTACCTATAATTTTTTCTACTATTTTAGTAACTGTCGGTTTTGAATATTTTTTTAATAAAATCATTTCGGAAATATAAGCAAAAAAAGTATAATAAGCTATTTCTGAATATATATCAAACTTTAAAAAATCTTTATTGTTTTCAAAAAACTTCTCTTCCCCATTGCTAATAATATATAAGTTATAACTAGCATATTCTTCTATTGTCATTTTATTTTTTCTCTTAAATAGTCCCATAAAAACCCCATTTCAATAAATTACTATTTAGCAATTAAATTCAATTTATTAAAAGTATCATTTTAATTATACTATTTTCATTTATTATTTTCTATATTTCAATTAAAAATAATAAAATCAACTTACAATCTTATAGCTTTGTATGAACTCTATTCATAGACATTATCAAAAACTTGAATATATAAAAAAGATGATTAGAAACATTGATATTTTCAATCATCTTTTATTTTAAAATTTTTTTAATTTTTTTACTGGGCCTTCTTGTATAGGAGGATGAAAAGCATTAATTTTTCCATCTAAATGTTTAATAACATCTATTAAAGTACTATCTCCTCTAGCATCTATTACATCAAAATATTCTCTAGGAAGTGGACTTTCACTTATACTAAAAAACATTCTATGACCTGCATATTGATCAATCATAAACTGTCTTCTTCTACGTTCTAGTTCTTTAGAATTTTTTATTTCTTCACCATTAGTATAAAATATTAAATCATTAGACATTATTTCTTCCATACCAAATAATTTACAATTATCCTTAGCAAATCTACCTGTAAAGAATGTTTTACGAATTTTAATTATATCATCATAAGTTAACTCTTCTTCATAATTAAAGTATTTAAGAAGTTGCGATAAATTACAGGCATCTTTTATTACTATACTATTTTTACCTAAATTTAAACAAGTTTTATCATCAGTAATATTAAGAATAGGATAATTTGGTGTTCTATATAATAAGTCATTAGATAATTTATTTTCATTTGGAACAAATAACATACTTCTATAGCTTCTCCAAATTCCTGTACTTAAAGCACCTGTTTTTATTTTAAAATAATAATCTTCTCCATTATAACGATATATATGATCAGTTCTTACTACTTCACCAACATAAATATTATCTCTACACACTACATAATTTTTGTTTTCCATACAGTCCTCCATTAATTGCCATATATAATAACATAAAATATAAAATATAGCAAATTTTTGTAATAAATTAAAAATTTAATAAAATCTATACAATAAAATTATTCAAAAATAGATACTATTACTACCAAAAAAATTAATAACTACATAAATTATAATAACTATTATCGAGGTGATATTATGAATTATAATGATAAAATTAATGAAATTATAGAAAATAATAAAATACGTTCAAGATTAAAAAAAGCTGGGGTTATTCCATATGTTGTTGGCCCTACCGGACCTAGAGGTAAAGGATTAGAAATAATGGGAAATTACAATTCACTAGATGATTTAAAAAGAGAACACCCTACAGGAAAAAATGGTGATACTTATATTGTAAATGGTGAATTATATATATGGGATGAAAATTCTAATGACTGGGTAGATGTTGGCAATATAAAAGGTCCTAAAGGTGATACAGAAACATTTACTATTGGTAATACTATAACAGGAGATGAAGGCTCTAAAGCACAAGTAACGGATACTAAAAATGGTTTAGAACATACTTTAGAATTTACTATTCCAAAAGGAGACAAAGGTGATATTGGCCCACAAGGAGAAATTGGACCTACTGGGCCACAGGGACCTAAAGGAGATGTTGGCCCTACTGGACCTGCTGGAACTCCTGCATTAAGTCCTACAAGTTATGATGCTGTTTTATTTGTTAGTTTTGCCCAAGCTCATTATTCAAAAGTTATGACAATTCAAGAACATTTAGGTATACCAGGAGATGAGACTTACTTTAGCTTTAGTGATAATACCAATATTACATTAATTCATCCCGGTATTTATGAAATAACTTTATGTGGTCAAATATCAGGAGTTGATCAAAGTCATGGAGCTATATTTTATTTATCAAATGCTAACGGTTCTGTAATACAAGATCTTTCATTTGAAGTTAAAGCAGGAACTACATCTAGAATGGATTGTTCAGAAACGATAATGACAAAAATAGATACTCAAACTACTATATATGTTCGTTGTGGTGTTATAGGAGATAGCAGTACAGCTAATATTGACTTTGCTAATGTTAATTTAATTATTAAAAAATATAATGCTGAAATCTAATTATTTAATTTTAAAAAATCAATTTAAGGTGATTTTTAAATATCTTAAAATTTACAAATAACATAATAATATATTTTATTCTAAAACTAACATTAATTTAAAATACTTTCAAATATACTCATTTAAATATCCTTATTCTAATAAACAAGCTAACATATATTATATTAAAGAATAAGTGATTTTATGAACATAATAAATAGAAAAACAGTTTCAGTATCTACAAACAATGAATTAAAAGAAGCTTTAGAAAATAATAACGATATTAATATATTTATTTAGAATCTGATATTACTTTAAAAAGTGGTATTTCTATAAATTCTAATAAAAAGAAAATAATAATTGATGGAACATATCTAAATACTATGCATACTTTAACAAGAATGGATAGTTCTCTAGAAACTGATATTATATCCACTACTGCCCTTACAAAAGAAGTTAAAATTATTAATATGAAAATAATAAATTCCAATATATATGGTATTATTTATGTGCCACTTGATGATAGTTATGAAGAGATAACCACTATTTATGACAATATAATATTTAATGGAACACAATTATCATTTAATCCATATGGTACTGTCAAAATAACTAACTCAACAATAACTATTGAAGATACAAATGGAATAAGTTCTCAAGAAGTATGTGATGCGGAACGTGTTATAATTGGAGGAAAAACTAACATATCAAGTAGCGCTACTAGTTATCCATTATTTTCATTTAAAAGTGATTCAACTAACCCTTCTATTATATTTTTATGTAAAAGTAATATAATAATGTCAACTGATGCTCGTGAACTTATGACTGGGACAAACAAACTAAACTTCACAATTCTTCATGACACCAAAGTACACTTAACAACAGGAAATGGATTTGCTCCTCTTCCAGGTTATGGAGCTAATAATGTTTTAATAGATGAAAGAGCATCATTTATATTTATTGAAAAAAGTCACCAAAGAGTTCCAATGTGGGTTATATATGGAAATCTTACTATGAAAGAAGATTCTGAACTACAAGTAATAAATTCATACGATAATACTCCTAGTGATAACTACAATATCCATTTTAAAGGTACTGATTGTAAACTAAATTTATATAATCCTAAAAATTTAACAATGTATACTAAAAACTCAAATGTCATATATACAGATAACTCACCAACTTTTAATATAAATTGTTCAAGAATCAATATGTGGCCTGATTCTACACAATTATCAGCTGCTGGTGATATAAATAATTTGCCAAATTATTCATGGTACAAAAGTAATAGTTTACTTCAAATTGATGGAATTATGACTTCATCAATGACAGCAATAACTCATCATAATATAACTACAAGTGAATTAGCAAATCTACCTGATATCGGTAATTTTACATTTCAAGGTCGAAAACAACTTTCTATTGGAACAACAAATATGAATATCCATCCAATTAATTCGACTAAAAATACGATAAGTGGCCATACTGATAGTTTTGCTGATGTATTAATTAAATATAATGGAAGTTCAGAAATAGTAAACGCTGATGATGATGGACTATTTGAATACAATATAACATCTTCTATAACAGATAATACTACTATCGAATTAACAGCTAATGTATCAGGTAGTTTTATTTATGGTACGAGAACAATCACTACTCCATTTACTGGTGAACTATCATTATTGGATGTAAATCAATCAATAGATTTTTCAAATATTCCAATAAATGATACTTACATATTTCCAAAAACTAGTGAATTAAAAACTAAAATAGTTGATAGTAGATTAAATAGTTCAAATTGGAAATTATATGCATATATTGATAATCCTTTAACTTCTTCTAATGGATTTATACTGGAGAATGCTTTAGTATTTAAGAAATTTAATAATGAAGTTATCACTTTAAATAGTAATCCTACATTAGTTTATACAGAAGAAAATAATGTAGGAATTGTAAGTTTTAAAGAACTAAATTGGTCAACAGAAAAAGGTCCACTATTAGACCTTACCAATGATGCATTAGAAGTAAATGAAGAATATTTTTCTACTATTAATTTTAGTATAGAAGAATAATTAAATTAATTTTATAATTATAACAAAAAATCAATTATATTTAGAATTGATTTTTTAATTATCTTCTATTTCATAAAGATTTTTATATTCTATACATTTTTTCATAAGTTCATTATGTGTACCACTATTAACTATTTTATAATCATTTAAAACTAAAATGTTATCAGCATCTACTATAGTACTTAATCTATGAGCAACAATAATTACTGTATGATCTTTTGTCAAATCCTTTATTATATTTTTAATTTTTTCTTGATTATTATTATCTAATGCACTAGTAGCTTCATCAAATAAAATTATTTTTGATTTTTTTATTAATGCTCTAGCTATTGCTAATCTTTGTTTTTGTCCACCACTTAAGATAACACCATTTTCTCCAACTATAGTATCATAACCATTTACCATTTCTACAATTAAATCATGGATTTGTGCTTTTTTACATACATTAATTATTTCTTCATCTGTTGATTTAGTGTTTGCTAATCTTATATTTTCTTTTATAGATAAATTAAATATATATGGAGATTGTGAAACAATAGATATATTATTTTTAATTGTTTTTTCAGATAAATCATTTATATTAAAATTATCAATTAAAATTTCTCCCTCTTCTATTTCATAATTTTTATCAATTAATTTTAAAATGGTAGATTTTCCTGCCCCACTTTTTCCTACAATTGCTACCATTTGATTTGGTTTGATTTTAAAATTTAGATTATCAAACAATTCTTTTGAATTATATTTAAATTTTACATTTTTAAATTCAATACATCCTTTAATATTAGAAATTTCTTTTGTTCCATATTTTTCTTTAGTAAATGAATTATATTTAATTATATCAAATACTCTTGAAGCTGAAACTTTTCCATCGGATAATTTTTCTCTTAATTCAGATACATAATTAATTAGTTCTAAAACTTTATTTTTATATAAAAATATTATTAGAAATGAACTTAATTGAAGATATCCATTAGATATAAAATAAATTGATATAAGAATAAATATGAAATCAAGAATATGTTGAAATACTGCTATATATCTATTCCAAGTTCTTTTCGTATGTGTGCTTTTAATTTCTGCTACTATTGTTTCATCAATTTTTTTATTTACAACAGATAACGTTTGTTCTTTTAAATTAAGATTTTTTATTTCTCTAATTCCTCTTATAACATCAGTATAAAGACCAACTATTTTTTCATCCTTAGATTTATAATCATTTTTTGCAATTTTATAATAGTATAGTTTTTTAGAAGTTAATATATATACTAAAATAATATTTAAAATTATAAATAAACCCAAATATAAATTTAAATATAATACATATACTATAAAACTAATATTTAAAATTATTCCTGATAAATCATCAGTAATGTCATCAAATAATTGCGATAATTCTGTGGTATCTTTATTTAATCTTGATATAAATATTCCTGAATTTGTATTATCAAAATTTCTTATTTCAAAATTTGTTAAACTTTCTAACATATCACGTTTTAAATCAAAGTTAACTTTACCATTTAATTTTAAAACTATTCTTGACCAAACATTAGTAATTATTTCAATTATTATTCTAATTATAATTAAAATGATTGCTGTTTTAATTATATTTTCTTTATTAAAATTTTCAAAGTAACCTAACATTTTTCCTTCATATATTGGTGATAATAATGATACTAAAGCATAAGCTAAACTAAAAATAATAACCATTATTGAAAGAAATTTATATTTTGTTAAATATTTAAATAAATATTTTAAATCTTTTGAATCTTTTTTCATACAATCAAACTCCTATACATACTTTAAATCACTATAATACCATTATAATATATATCATTAATTTTTTCTATTACTTATTTAAATATAAATGTTAATTTAAAAAGATGATTTTTGTCATCTTTTAATTTATTTATGTTTTTCTGTTATTTCCATATGAGGATGTTTAATAAGTTTTACCATATCCATTGGTACAGGATTTTTATATCCCGATGATTTCATATGTCTAACCGTTGGATCACATGATAAATGGCACCCATTATCAAATGCAGGTACAAAGTATTCTTTATAAGCAGGGCAATTCTATTATAACACTACCATATCTTAAAGATACTCCTCCTAAATACCAGTCAACTCCCCCATTATTATTGTATATTTTCCCATTTAGTTCATATTCCATATATTCATCATCTTTACTATGTCCATAAATATATCCTAATTCTAAATATTTATCATATAACTCTTCACTTATTGCTCTATAAACACAATCACTTTTTAACTCATAACCATCTATATTTTTTACTGGATGATCACGACCTGATAACATTTTTTCTCTAAGACTTAATTCAACATTATTAAGTATTTTTTCTTGCGCTATTTTTAATTCTTCATCACTTGAAAGCGGCATTTCAAGTGCATTATATCTATCCATATTACCACCTAATCCTTAAATATTTTAACTAATAAGTTTTTTGTTAATTCATCTATTAAAAATATTGTTAATACCATTATAACACAATAAATTATTTGAAATAATGATAAATTCCCAATGTTAAATATTCCCTTTAAAGGAGTTATGAAAATAAAAGTTTGAATTAAAAGTAAAACAATCACTGAAATGTCTAAAATATTAGGAACATCTACTGACTATTTGTTAGATTTAACAGATAATCCTACTCCTACTGATTTTACTTTAAATGAAAAAGAAAATATATTAATTAATAATTATCGTTCCTTAAATAATGATGAAAAAATACAGATTGAAGCTTATATACAAGCAATGATTGATATCAAAAATTCTAAATAGATAATTAAATCAAATACAAAATAAAAAAAACTTTAGGTTTAAAGAACTAAAGTTTTTTGTAATTTATTAGTACATTAAATTCTCCTTGACTATAAGGCGCTACTTGATATTGTGGAAAGAATAAAATTATTCCATTTTTACTGAATACAAAATTTTGAAAGTTTTGGATTTTTGGTTTAGTACCTTCATATAACATAGTTGAGGAAGTTATTTTATTATTACTTTTTAATATTTCTCTACTAATTTCAGAAAAAATATTTAAAATATTTTGATTTTTATTTATTAAGTCATCAATAGTAATTATTTCATTATTTTCAATATCGTATACGACTGTATATATTCTATGATTTGGATGAGCTCCACCCGTATAATCTTCTATTCTAAAAATATAAGATATATAGTTATCATATTCATAACTATCATATAAAATTATTAACGAATAATATTGATTAATTGGATAATCAGAACTATTAACATCTTCTTTAAATTCTTTTATATATCCATATATTTTATCATTAATAACATTATTTAACTTAGAATAATCAGTTTTAGGATAATAAACTATTATTTTGTAATTATTTGTTTTTTCTTCTATTTTATATTCATTATTACTTATTGCTTTTACATTTATTATATATATATAAAATACTATATTAATTATTAAAATAAAGATAATTAAATATTTTATTTTCACATTATCACCAATAAATCATATTCGTTAGCAAATTAAAAATTCAAATTATATTTTTTAATTAGATGATTATTTTATTTTTTTCTTTATATATTCAATACCACTTTTTTCTAATCTAGATATTTGAGCTTGTGATATTCCTATTTCTTCTGCTAATTCTAGTTGTGTTTTTCCCATTATATATCTTTCATATATTATGTATTTTTCTTTTTGTTTCAGTTCTTTTAAAGCTTCTTTTAAAGCAATTTTATATTCAATAGGATATATATTATCTTTTTTATCTTCTAATTGATCAACTAGATAAATAGTATCTCCACCATCATTATATATTGGTTCAAACATACTAACTACCTCTTTCATTGAGTTAATAGCATTTTGTACCTCCAATTCATCTAATTTTAATTCTTCTGATATTTGTTTTATAGTAGGTTCACTTCCTAGTTTATTTGTTAATTCCTCCTTTATTTTTAATGCTTTATAAGCTATATCTTTAGTACTACGTGCTACTCTAATACTATTATTATCCCTTAAAAATCTTTTTATTTCTCCTATTATTAAAGGACAAGCATATGTACTTAATTTTAAATTATATGATAAATCAAAATTGTCTATTGCTTTTATTAATCCTATAACACCAACTTGAAATAAATCATCCATATTATCTGTTCTTCCAGAAAAACTTTTTAAAATTGATAATACTAATTTTAAATTACCACTTACTAATTTTTCTTTAGCTTCCATATTCCCGTTTTGATATTCAATAAATAATTGTGTCATTTCTTCATTGCTTAATACTGGAATATTTGATGTATTTAAACCACTTATATCTACTTTATGTCTTGCCATTTATATTTCCTTTCTAAATTTATATTGAAAGGGAATATTTTTTTTATTCATTATTCTAATTAATAAAAGAAAAATAGCTATATTTAAGCTATTTTAATACGCGAGAACAACACGGAAGGCATCATTGCTGCTGGCATGACCGCCGTTACGACTGAAGCTAAGAACTCCAACACCAGTACCATAGTTGAAAACGCCACCACGACGGACCCAAGGGTCAGTCATCGTAGGAAAGTGTGCGTAATCACTATACCATAACCCTCTATCTCCACTTGATGCATTAGATTTGGATACTGCTATTTCTTTATTTCCATCCCCTAAATGTCCATTTTCATATTTATACCATATATCGCTATTTAAATCAGTTGAATTAGCTGTGTATATATCGTAATATCTTGTATCTGTTGGAAAATCTATTCCTGTTGTTAAACTTGTTAATCCTGATGTATCACTATTACATGTTGGACATCCATATGTTCCATTAAATCCTGAATTGTATTTACTATTTCTTCCACTCGTTGGTAATCCATTTGAATCTTTTATTACTGCCATTACATATTCCCAGTTTCCTCCACTCATATCGTAGATTCCACTTATATTTCCTGTTGTACTTGCTTTATTGTTTGCTTCATTATATGCATATCCACTTGAACATGATGATTGATTACTATTTACAGTTGCCGAAGTACTCGATGCACTACACCCTGTTATGCTTGCTCCATGTTTCCATTGCCCTGTAAAGGTTGCTGTATTATTTAAATACCCTGTATTGATATTATTTAAATATACTTCTTCACAGCCTGTTTCTGTACATTTTCCATATAATGAATATGTTAAATAAGCTACTGCTCCCCATTCACTATTCTTCATCATATGTGAGTTTAATCCTTCATTTATTCCTCTTCCTAATGTATAAAATTCACTTACCTTCTTTGTTGTCAAACTTCTTACATTTGGTTTTATTATTATATTACTTGCTTGGGTTGCTGCTGTATAATTTGGATTTGTTGTTAAAAATTTACTTGAGTCTGTATATGTTTCTTCATCATAACTTGTTTCATATTTTCCTACCCATATTCCATTCGTATTAAATGATGTAAACGCTGGATGTGTTAACCATTCTCCATTTTCAGTTCCATTACTTGTTTCTTTATCTTTACTTTCAAATACTATATTTATCGCACTTTCTGAACTTGTTCCATTTGGATATTTATTTTCTCCATTTACATTCCATAGTTCATATTTATATCTTGGTATCCATACATAATATTGTTTTATATCACTTTCTGGTATTACTTCATTATAACTTAATGTTCCTTCAAAGTTTTGATATGATAATAAATCTTTTGAATCATTTATCACTATATCACTACTATAATATTGTTTTACTTCTTCTTCTGTTAATGCATCTTTAAATATTGCTGCTTTATATACATCCTGTTTAGCAAATTCTTTATTGGTAGTTTCTTCCTCTGGGTTTGCTCCTATAAGAATAGGTACTGTACTAACTGAAGTATTTTCATTAAATTCTTTCGATGCCTCTAAATTACCATTTATATACAATTTAATGTTACTTCCATCATATGTAGTAATGATACTTAAAATATCACTCGAATCATTATAACTACTTATCGAACTTATTGCTTGCCACTTAGTTGTTGAACTATCATAAACTTCTAATATTATTTTAGAATTAGATGAATAATAAATACCAAATCCAGCTCCTTGTGAATTTCCAAATAAATATTGTTTTACATCTGACTTATATAATTTAGTTTTTATTGCTAATGTAAATGATGTTCCAAAATCATAATTATTATATCCTAAATTAATATAGTCATCTACACCATCTAATGTAACATAGCTTCCATTCTTAGTTGCCCCATTTATATTTCCTTTATTATTTAATTCATCATATGAATCTTTTAATATTACGGCATTTGCCCATATCTTATTTTTATAACTATACCATTCTTTTCTTATATCTGCATATGTTACTGTTCCATTACTTTCTATTGTTACTGGTATTAATTCATTCTTTATTTCTGGATATGCTCCATTTAATATTTCTTCTTTATATCTTTCTGCATATATTAATTCACTATCTTCTATTGTACAATTTTTTTCTTCTATTACACTTGGTGTTGTTTCATTAAATCTCTTTCTTACACAGTATCCATTTATTAATACTGTTATACTTGTATTTCCTTCTTCATCTATTATTAGTGTTCCACTTTCTGGTTTTGTTCCTTTATATTGTAATTTCTCATTTGGAAACTCAAACCTTCTTGTTTCTTCTCCTTCTAACATGCTTGTTATTTCATATTTCTCTGCTGCATCCAATATTCCATTTACACTTTCTATTGATGCTTTCTTTCTTGTTTCTTCTATTATGTTTAATATCATTGGTGTTGTGATTAACGCTATTATTGACAAAATTACTATTACAGCTAGTAATTCTATCAATGTGAATCCTTTTCTTTTCATTTTTCATTCTCCTTCTATTTTTAGCAATAAAAAAAGGTTGGTAAAAATTTACCCCCCCCCCGTTGCAATATGCAAACACAAATTATTTATTTTTTTTGTTCGCTTTTTGAAACTATATTACTATTTTTTATTTACACTTATATTTTATCATAATTCATCTAGCTTTTCAATCTATATTTATAGTTTTGAATCACATTCATGTATTGGTATTAATGGCAATTCATATTTATTGGCTAATTCCTCTGCTTTCATATAATCCATGTCACTTTCCGATTTACAAATACAATAAATTGCTTTTTTTGTAATTTTTTTCTGATTTACCAAAACTGAATTATATTCTTTATTTTGTTCTACAGTTTTAAACATCAAATTTCTTGGAGTTATTAATTTTGAATCATGCATATCATCAATTTCCAATATCTTATCATCAACATTTATAGTATAACAATTATTATTTTCTGTTGTTTCATGATATACAATATTATCTAAACTTGAATATAAAATAGCTCCTTCTTTTATTGCATATATAAAACCATATTTATATCTATTTTTGTTAATAGGAACTCTTGTATAATCATTAGTAATTAAATGCATAACGCTAAAATCTTCAGTAGTTACTTGATTATAATTTTGAATTAAAAAATAATAATTAGATGTTGAATCATATTGACCTTCATAATTTAAATAATAATTCCAAATATGATCTACTATACCTTTTAATTCATTTTCTATAGTTAAAATTTCATTAATATATTGTAAATAATTTGTTTTTTCTAATATTCTTTTAATATTTAAAGTTGAATAATATAAATCATTCTTTTCTTTTTCCTTTAAAATTATTACATATCTTTCTAACTCATTTAAACAATCCAATATAGAATTAATTCTTTTTTGTAATACTAATTCTTGTTCACTTTTTTTAATTTTTAGATCATTTATACTATTAATAATATTAGAATAATTTAAACTACTATAATTGTATAATGAATCTATATAATAAACTTTATTAATATTTTTGTAATAATGACTAAATTCTTTTTGTAAATCATTGTACATATTTTTAAATGAATCCTTGCTAAAGGTATCATACTTAAATTTTAATAATTCAATATTTCCATTTAAAATACTTTCTAATACTGTTTTTTCATCTAATAATTCTATTAATTCAATTATTATTCTTTCTTCTTTATAATACTTTTTCATTGTATTTAAATGACAGTTATTACTTATTCTATTACCTAAATATGTACACATACCATATGATAACACATCTTTTTTAGGAATAAATTGTAATATTAAATTTTCTAGTAATGAATCTTTAACTATTTTGTCTTTATTATCTTTATTTTCTAAAATATATTTAACTTGATTTCTTTCTAATTCATTTAAATCATCTAAATTTTCATTTAATAAATTATTGTTATTAATAAAAGAATCTATATCTAACTTATAATGGATTGTACCATTTATTTTTATATTAAATTCTGACTCCATATCATATTCAATATCATCATATTTATAATTAATTATTCTATTTTTAGTATCTTCATCTAAAATTTTTTCAAACGTCTTTAAATAAATTTCTTTTATGTATTCAAAATAATCCTTTATACCACTTACATCTATCATATAACTCACCTATTTTTCTAATTATAACAAATTTATATTATAATTACTATAAATTTGTATATTTTTTATACTTTTTATTAAAAATATTAATGGTGAAATTATGACTACATATTTATTAATATTCTTTTTAAAAATATTTGAAAACGCTATTAATACATTAAGATTACTTTATACATCTAGTAATCAAAAATTTTTATCTAGTTTATTACAAATGTTATGTTCTTTACTATTCATAACAACTACTAGTATGGTAGTTATAAATAGTAATGATTTTTTAGTAATTATTATATTTTCTTTAGGTTGCACTATTGGATCATATATTGGTAGTGTTTTAGAAGAAAAAATAGCATTAGGGAATAATATTATCATTTGTATTACTGAAAAAGATATAATGGATAATATAAGAAATAATGGATATAAATTAACCAGTACTAAGGGTACTGGTCTAGATATTAAAAATATTATATTTATAATGACTAGTAGAAAAAAGAAAAGAAAATTAGTTAAATTATTAAAAGAATTAGATGAAAATATCTTTATAATGAGTGGTAATGCAGTATACGAAAATCATTAAATTTCGTATTTTTTTATTATAGTTTCAGCTACTTTTATTCCATCAATAGCAGCACTTGTTATGCCACCTGCATATCCTGCCCCTTCACCACTTGGATATATTCCCTTAATATTGGATTCAAATAAATCATTTCTTATTATTCTAACAGGTGAAGATGTTCTACTTTCGATACCTGCTAAAATAGTATCATCATTATCAAAACCATTAATCTTTTTACCAAATGAAATAAATCCTTCTTTTATAGAATCACTTATATAAATAGGTAATAATTCATTTAAATTAGCAAGTTTATAATTACCTTTAAATACACGCTCAATATTACCTAAAGACTCTGAAATTTTATTTTCTTTAAAATCTTTTAATAGTTGTACTGGTATTTTACCATTACCTAATTCATAAGCCTTTTTTTCTAAGCTTCTTTGATATTCTATACCATCTAATGGATTTTTACCAAAATCATTAGGAGTTATAGTTACTACAATAGCACTATTGGCAAATCCACTTTCTCTTTCATGATTACTCATTCCATTGATTGCTAGCATATTTTCTTCACTAGAAGCATTTACTATATAACCTCCAGGACACATACAAAAAGAATATACTCCTCTATCGTTATTATAAGTTAATTTATACGTAGCTGGAGATAATATATCTTTATATTTTTTACCAAATTGGCTTTCATCTATCATACTTTGTTTATGGGCAACTCTAATTCCTACAGCAAATGGTTTAGCTTCCATATTTAGTTTGTTGTTCAACATATAGAATGTATCTCTAGCACTATGTCCAATTGCTAGAACAAGTACATCACAATCAATTAGTTCATTATTATTTACTTCTATTTGTTTTAAAGTATCATTTTCATAAATTATATTTGTTAAACAAGTATTGTATTTAAATGTTCCACCCATTTTAATTATTTTTTCTCTCATATTTTTTATGACTATTCTTAGCATATTAGTTCCAATATGTGGTTTATAACTATATAGGATTTCTTCATCAGCACCATTTTCTACAAATGTTTCAAATACTTTTTTACCTCTACAAAGTTCATCTTTGATTAGAGTATTTAATTTTCCATCACTAAATGTTCCTGCTCCTCCTTCACCAAATTGAACATTTGAATTTTTATTTAGTTTACCTGTTTTCCAGAATGTTTCAACACTCTCTACGCGTTTTTCTATATTTTCTCCTCGTTCAATTATTAAAGGTTTATATCCATTTTCAGCTAATATATAAGCAGCAAATAATCCAGCAGGACCACTTCCTACTATAATAGGTCTATTATTAAGTTTTAAATTTCCTTTTTCTTTTATTTCGTATTTTTTAGGATTTGTTAAAGTTACATCATTATTTTTATTTCTATTTAGTATTTCTAATTCATTTTTTACATTAACATTTACCTCATATACATAGTATATTTCTTCTTTATTTCTAGCATCTATTGATAGTTTTTCTATAGTATAGTCTTCTATATTAGAAATATCTATTTTTAATTTTTTTGATATTGATTTTATTAAATTATCTTTATTATTTTTTGTTACTTCTATTTTTATTTGTCTAACCTTTAACACAAATATCACTTCCCGCTATATAACCTGTTATAAAAGCAAATGCTAAATTGAATCCACCGCATATACCATCAACATCTAGTATTTCTCCTATTATGTATAAATCTTTTATAAGTTTTGATTCCATATTATTATTTATTTCTTTTAAAGATACACCACCAGTACATACTTGTGCTCTATCATATGATAGTGTATCCATTACTTCTAGTTCAAATGATTCTATATTCTTACATAAATTATTTTTTTGTTCAATGTTTAAATTATTCCAACATTCTTCTTTTTTTATTTTTGATTTTTTTAGTATTACAAATAGTAGTTTATATGGTAGTAAACTTTCTAGCAATTCTTCAATATTATAATTATTTAGTAGTTTATTTCTTTTTTCTATAAATTGATATACATTATTTATAGTTGGTAAAAAGTTAATTTTTAAATTTATTTTATTTTTTAAGTATAAGTTTTTACTTACTATATTACTTATATTAAATATACAAATACCACTCACTCCATAGTCTGTTAGTTGTATTTCTCCTGATTCTTGTTTAACAAGTTTATCATTTATATATAAATTTACTAATGCATCACATCTAACACCATTCCAATCTTCTTTATTTGTTTTTAAAGGTACTAAAGAAGGTAGTACAGGATTTATTTTATGATTAAATTTTTTTAGTATATTAAACATAGTATCATCTGTTTTATTTAAAGCTTTTGAACCTGTAGCTATTATTAGTTTATTTGATGTTATTTCTTCTATATCAGATTTTATTATAAATTTTTCTTTTTTTATTATTTCTTTTATTTTGTAATTTGTTTTTATTATTATATTTCTTTTGTTTAGTTCATTTATAAATATTTGTTCTATACTACTTGCTTGATTTGAGTATGGATAGTATAAATCATTTTTTATTTTTGGATATATACCTAAATTATATAAATAGTTTAGAACATCATCTTTATTTTTTAAAATATCTTCTAGTTTATTTATATCATCTGTTTGATAGTTATTTATATTTATATTGTTATTCCAGTAGTTACATCTTCCATTACCTGTTAGTAGTATTTTTTTACCACACTTATCACTACTTTCTAGCAGTATTACTTCGTTTTTTTCTGATACTTTTAAAGCAGCTATTATGCCTGATGCTCCTGCTCCTATTACTACAACTTTACTCATTTTTATCACCTATTTACATTATAGCATATAAAAAGCTAATCATTTAGATTAACTTTTAATTATTTATCCAATAATTGATTTAGATATTGTTATAACTGGACGAATACCATGATTAGGATTATTTGAACTATAATCTCCTAAAGAACCAGCTCTAGTAACACGCCATACATTAGTTCCGTTAGTATCACCAACTATTGTGGCTATCCAATATGCATATGTATTTCCTTCTCCTGCTGTTCCATAACCTGTATATATATTTTTATCTTCTATACTACACCCATAGTCAATATTATCTGTTTTACATAAGGTTAGGTTATTATATAACCAATCATATTTACTTCTTTTTGTTTCTGTAAATATTTCTTTTGTTTGTGTTACAGTATCAAGATAATACCATGAATTTGAGCTTGTCGAATCAAAGTCAGTTTTTCCTGTTATTGTATTTATTTCTTCGGCGGTTATTAATTTTGGCTCAACAATCCAACCTGATGTTGTTTTTAAATCTTGTACTACTGAGTATAAATTGCTTTCTTCATAAGGAACATTACTGCCATTATCATTCCATCTAATTCTTGCTGTTGTATTATGATCTAATATCATTGTATAGTTATTTCCATCATCATTAAATATATACCATTTCATACATCCTGTTTTCGTTTCTGTTGTACTTACACTATTTTCAGCATTACATACATTACTTAAATTGGTTGGATCTAAGTATACTATTCCTCTATGTGTATCTGTTTCACTTGCTTCTACTTTTGTGGCTCCTGATTTAGTTAATCCATCAGGTTTTGTTGTTATTTTTCCACCCTTAGTAATTGTTACTCCTGATTCACTATAATTTACTACATATTCTCCTATTTTTAATGAATAATCTACTACTTGTCCTTTTTCTATCTTTACCCAACTATTACTTGTTGGTAATTCTCCTTTTACTACTAATCCATATGTATTTTTTAAGTCTTCTACTTCATAGACTCCATCTTCTATATTTGTTTTATTTGCATCTAACTCATTGATTGCTACTTGAGTCTCTACTGCATCTATATATCCATATGCACTCACCTTTGCTGAACTTTCTTTTGATGTTTCTATTACCCCTAGTATCATTGGTGTTGCTATTAACGATATTACTGCTAGTATTACTATGACTGCTAGTAACTCTATTAGTGTAAAACCTTTCTTCATATCTATTTCTCCTATTCTTCATTTATATTACCAAAAAAGGAAAAACTTTTCAAGTTTCCCTTATATTTTTTATATAACTTTACATTATTTGTAATATTCTTCTAATCTAATTAATTCATTATACTTACAAATTCTATCTGTCCTTGACATAGAACCTGTTTTTATTTGTCCCAAATTTAATCCTACAGCTAAATCAGCAATACTTGTATCTTCTGTTTCACCACTTCTATGTGATATAACAGTATTATAGCCATTTTCTTTAGCTAAATTGATTGTTTCAATAGTTTCAGTAATAGAACCAATTTGATTTATTTTAATTAATATAGCATTACCTGCTTTCATATCAATTCCTTTTTGTAAATATTCTTTATTTGTAACAAATAAGTCATCACCAACTAATTGAATTCTATCACCAAAACGTTTAGTCATTAAAGCAAATCCTTCAAAATCATTTTCATCTACTGGATCTTCTATTGTTATTATTGGGTATTTAGTAATTAATTCTTCATAATAATCAAACAATTCATCTCTAGTTAATGATTTATTTTCTCCTACTAATTCATATTTACCATCTTTATAAAATTCTGATGCTGCTACATCTATTCCTAAAAATACATCTTTACCAGGAATATATCCAGCTTTATTAATTGCTTCAATAATAAGTTCAAAGCCTTCTTTATTACTTTCTAAATTAGGAGCAAATCCCCCTTCATCACCTACGCCAGTAGATAATCCTTTATCATTTAAAACTTTTTTTAGATTATGAAATACTTCACTACCAATACGAATTCTTTCTTTAATCGTATCAGCAACTGGTATTATCATAAATTCTTGAAAATCTAATTTATTATCAGCATGAGCTCCACCATTTAAAATATTCATCATTGGTCTTGGCAATAATTTACCATCACCTACATATTTACTTAATGGTATATTTTTTTCATTTGCTGAAGCTTTTAAAACAGCTAATGAAACACCTAATATAGCATTAGCACCTAGTACACTTTTATTTTTAGTACCATCTAATTCGATCATTTTATAATCAATTTCATGTTGATTAGTTGATTCCATTCCTATGATTTCTGGAGCTATTATGTTATTTACATTGTCAACAGCTTTTAATACACCTTTACCCATAAAACGATTTTTATCATTGTCTCTTAATTCTAATGCTTCTCTACTACCTGTTGAAGCACCACTTGGTACACTTGCTCTACCTATTATACCATTTTCTAATGTTACATCTACTTCTACAGTAGGATTACCTCTTGAATCTAAAATTTCTCTTGCATATATATTTTTTATCTTTCCCATATTATCACCATTATTATTATAACAAAATAATTATTATTTTTAAATATAAATTATATATTTATTAACTCATATGTTGTATTTAGTATTCTTTTATCACTACAATATTCCATTATAAATTTATTATCTTTTTTTGTTATAATTATTCCTATTGTTTTATTTTGATTTATTGTTTTTAAATTCTTATCTATATAGTTCATATATGTTTCTATTTGTCCTATATGTTCTTTTTTTAACTCTGTTACTTTTAATTCTACTACTACATAACAATTATAGATAATGCTATATAGTAACAAATCTATATAATTATAGTTATTTCCTATTTTTATTTTATATTCATTCTTTATATATGAAAAACCTGGACCTAATTCTAGTAAAAAGTTATCTATATCTTCTAATATCAATTGCTGTAATACCTTTTCTTTTATTATTTCTTTATTTGTTTTTAATATTATAGGATTCTTTACTAAATCTTGTACTTGTAATTTTTCTTCTTTCTTTAATTTTTCTTTTGTTTTATTATCTAGTCTTTCATATTCATTATTTTTTATCTTATTTCTTAATTCTCTTACTGATAAATTTTGTTCTTCGGTTATTTTTATATAGTAATTTATTTTATCCATATTATTTAATGGTAACAATTCTAAATAATGACTCCATGTCAAATATTGCGACACTGTCGCAATATTTATACTTATTAAATAAAATTGTTTCATTCTAACTAATGATGTATATGTATACCCCTTTCCTAATTCATTTGTTAGCTTTTTAGAATATTCTTTTATAATACCTTCACCATAATGCTTTCCTGCTTCACTTAACATTTTTCCTACATTATAGTATGTCTTTAAATCACTTCTATTTTTACTATAATCTTTTACTTTTTTATATACTTCATTATTTATTAATTCTTCCTTTATATTTTCATAATAATTCATAATTTCCTCCTTAAATGTTTTATATACTAACATTTTAAATTTAAAAATTTTGTCAAAAAAAGTGGACATTTTACAAAAATGTCCACTTCAAATTTTTCTTTTTAAAATTTAAATAAATTTTTTACTCTATCAATAAAAGTTGTTTTAACTTCTGTATCTTCTTTAACAGTTACTGGTTTTACATATTTTTTAGAATCTACTACAAATACAAATTTTGTTTCTCCATCAATATTATTTTCACTACTAATTGTTTTATAATTTTCACCTAATTTAACTAAACTTTTAATTCTTTCAGATGTAGTTTTAACATCACCATTTACTATAGAAGATAATTTCTTAATACCTTCATTATTATATTTTGAAACACCATCTGATAATTGATTAATACCATTATCAAGTTCAGTAACTCCATTATATAATTCAGTTAATGATGAAGTTAAAGCACTAATTGAAGCATTTTTAACTGTATTTGCTACTTCATTTGAAAGACTAGTAGAAATAGTTGAAGCTGTATTAATAGCTGATGTTTCTGCTACAGTTACAGCAACTTCTTTAGATACTTTTTCAGCTACATAAGAAGAAACATTACTAGCTGTTTTAGATCCTGAAGTAGTAGCAGCTTGTTGAACATATGGAAGAGTTTTATCATTTTTTATAACTAAACAACTTGCTGTTTGTTCATTAGTCATTGTACCACCTTTTGATAGAATGGCTTTACCAGTTTCACAAGCAACATAATCATTATATTCATTAACACTCTTTAAATATTCTACAACTGCTTCACTTACTGAATTTGTAACATAACTTACTACATTACTATCATTTGAACTCATATTTGCTTTTACACTATTCCATGTAGTATTAGCTAAGTTATTTTTATATTCAGTTGTAAATGTTGATTTTACTGTGTTAACTGTTTGATTTTTAATAGCTGTTAATTGTTCACTACTTAATGCATTAGTATTATTATTAGATAAACCATTAATAGAATCTCCTAATTTAGTTTTTAATAAATTAGAACCTTCTTTTACTTTTGTAGTACTTTCATCTATTAAATTCATATTTGATTGTAATTCATTTACTTTACTATATAATGAGTTTAATTTATCAAAAGCTGATAAATCAGTACTAGTAATTAACTTAGGTGTAACCATTGAATAAATTGTATTTAATTCAAAACATGTTGTATCATATGTAATTGTAATTGTATCCATATTTTTAAGTTCTGATAATCCTAAACTTTCATATAATCCAGGTGTACTAATACCAACTATTACACTACTTGTTCCATTTGATACAATTTTACCATTAGAAACTTCAATATTAGTATTTTTATTTGATATAGTTGTTCCCATAGTAACTACAAATGGTGTATATAACAATTCGTTTTTACCATTTACATTTACTATATGTTTATCAGTATTAGTGTATTTAATAGTAATTTCTACTTTACCACTTTTACCAATCATATCATCTATATTCATGTCATTACCATCTAATTTATAAGTAATATTCATTTTTATTGGTAATTCACTTTCATATTTACCTTGATAATAAATATCATTGCCTAAGGCATTCCATGTTAAACTAGTATTATTAGAAGTAAATGTTTCACTACCATTTAAATTAATTATTCCTTTTAAATCACTATAATCATCTATAGTACTCAATTTATCATTATTTATTAAATGTTCATTAACATATATATTTTTTAAACTACCATCACTATTTAACTTGCCATATACAGTTTCATTTTTAGATAAAGCTTCTGTAGATAAAGGTATTGTTAAAGTTAATAGCGCTAATGAACCTAAAATTTTATTTTTCATTTTTCTTACATCCTTTCGTACTTTTCATTATAATTTTATCAAATATTAGAAGTATTGATGGTAATATTGTTATAACTATCACCATACTAACAATTGCTCCTCTTGATATTAATGTACATAAACTTCCAACCATTTCAAGTTTAGAATATAATCCAACTCCAAATGTTGCAGCAAAGAAGCATAATCCACTAACTAAAATAGATGCTCCATTATAATTTAATGTTTTTATCATAGCTTCTTTTTTATCTAATTCTTTTCTATTTTTTAAATAAGAAGTTGTTAATAATATTGCATAATCAATTGTTGCTCCTAATTGAATTGTTCCTAAAACTATAGGTGCGACAAATGGTAATGTAACACCACCAAAATATGAGAATGACATATTTATGAATATTGCTGACTCTATAGCAAATATCAATAATATTGGTAAAGATACACTCTTTAATACAAGTAATAATATAATTAATATACAAATTATTGAAGAGTTATTTACATTATTAAAATCTGTATCACTTATTGTAATTAAATCTTTCATAAGTGGTCCTTCACCAGCTACTATAGCATTTTTGTCATATTTTTTTACAATGTCATTTACTACAGTTATTTGATTATTTAATTCTGTACTTGCTACTTCATATTCTGAGTTTATTAAAATCATTTCATATTTTTCACTTTTAAATACTTTTAATAATTCTTCTGGTAACATATTTTCTGATATACCCATTTGTTTTAAATCATCAAATGATAATACAAAATCAATTCCTTGAATATTTTTTAATTCATCAGTCATTTTTACTATATCGTTAGATAATATATCATTATCTACTAGTATAATTTCTGGACTAACAATATTGTATTTTTCTTTTAAAACATTATTTGTACTTATACTTTCTAATGTTTCTGGTAAAGATTTATCTATTTTATAGTAAACATCTATTTTTTTATAACCTAAATAACATGGGATTAATACTATTAAGAAAGCTATAAATATAACTATATGATGTTTAACAATAAATTCATTTAATTTATTAAAAGTTAAATTTAATTTTTTATGTTTTGTTTTTTCTATTAAGTTATCAAATACAAGTAACAAACTTGGGAATAATGTAAGTACGCATAAAACTCCTAATAAAACACCTTTTGCCATAACAATTCCTAAGTCTTTACCTAGTGTTAAATTCATAGTACATAGCACTAAGAATCCAGCTACAGTAGTAAGTGAACTACCTATTACTGATGTGAATGTTTCAGATATTGCTTCTTTCATTGCTTCATTATTATCTTTTGATTTTTCTTTTTTCTTTTCATATGAGTGATATAAGAAAATTGAGAAATCGGTAGTTACACCTAATTGTAATACAGCAACTAATGCTTTTGTTATATAAGATATCTCACCTAAAAATATATTTGTTCCTAAATTAAATAATATAGCGCATCCAATATTTAATAATAAAAATATTGGTACTAAATATGAATCTAGTGATAATTCTAGAACAATGATACATAAGAATACTGCTATTACGATATAAACAAATATTTCTTGTTCTGACAAGTTCATAGTATCTAGTACCATAGAACTCATACCACCTAATTTAACACTGTCTGAAGTTATATTTCTTATTTCTTCTACAGCATTTATTGTTTTTTCACTTGATGTTCCATCTTCAAATGTAATAAATAACAAATCAGTATCTTCATTGTGTAAGTGATCAGTTATTTCGCTTGGTAACATATCTACTGGGATAGTTGTACCTAATACATCGTATAGTGAAACTACTTCATTTACTCCTTCTATTTCTTTTATGTTTTCTTCTAATTTGATGATATCTTTACTTTTCATATTTTCTAATACAGCGATTGAATATGAGCCCATATTGAAATCATCAGTTAGAATATTTTGTCCTTTTATTGTTTCAATATCTTCTGGTAAATAAACTAATATATCATAGTTTATTTTAGTTAATTTCATTCCAATAAAAGAGAATACTAATAATAAACATGTTACAATTAAAATTGTTTTTTTATGTTTACATATTTTATCAGCCATTTTTTTCATACTATTTCCTCCATCCACATGATAGTTTATTATATGTTTTAAAATATTAACACAAGCATATTTATAAAAATGTATGTTTTCCAACATTTTTGCAAATATGTATTTATAAAATACAACAAAATAATATTTATCTTTACTTTTGTTGGTAATTGCATATAATAGTAGTTGGTGGTTATAATGGATAAAAAACAAGATTTAAGGGTAATTAAAACTAAAAATTTGCTTTATCAAACTTTAATTGAATTAATGAAAGATAAAACTTTTGAAGAAATTAAAGTATCAGATATATGTTCTAAAGCAATGATTAATCGTTCTACATTTTATGCTCATTATGAAGATAAATATGAGTTACTTGTTGATTTTATTAATAATCTAAAAGAAGAATTAATTATTGAATTAAATAAAAATGAAAATAATTTAAATACTAGAGAATACTATATTAAATTAATTAGTTTGTTTTTAGATCATATTGAAAATAAAAAAAATATTTATAATTCAATCATGATTAATAATAGAAATAGTATTATGATGGATATATTACTTAGTGTTGTTAATGATGATTTATTAAAAAAAATAAAATCTAATGATATTAATTCTAAAATACCTAGCGATATAATAGCTAAATTTTATTTAGGTGGGGTTATGAATTTAGGTGTTGAATGGTTAAGAGATAGTACTAAATATACTAAAGAAGAAATAATAAATTATTTAGAAATTTTAATTCCTAATGTATAAAAAAATTGCATAATTAAGTATGCAATTTTTATTATTTAATAATTGATTTAGATATTGTTATAACTGGGCGTACCCCACTACGGTTATCACTAGCATTGTGGTTGTCCAAACTTCCACCCCTAGTCACGCCCCAAACATTTGAGCTAGATCCGGCTGTTCCAATTGGTGTTGATGTCCAATAGCCATAAGTTTCACCATTATTTAATGTTCCAAAAGTAGAATAACTATTATTATCTTCTATTGTACATCCATAATCTATGCTATCTGTTTTACATTTATATAAATTGTTATATATCCAATCATATTTGCTTCTTGTACTACTAAAATCTGCTTTTGTTGTCGTTAATGTATCTAAATAATATGAATCTGTATTTGTAGTTTTTCCTGTTATTGTATTTATTTCTTCGGCTGTTATTAATCTTGGATTTACTTTCCAGCCATTTGTCTTCTTCAAATCTTCTACTACTTCATATAAATTACTTTCTTCATATGATACATTTTTATCTTCATCATTCCATGTTATTCTAGCTGTTGTATTATGATCTAATATCATTGTATAGTTATCTCCATCATCATTAAATATATACCATTTCATACATCCTGTTTTTGTTTCAGTTGTACTTACACTATTTTCGGCATTACATGTTTTATTTAAATCAGTTGGATCTAAATACACTATTCCTTTATGTGTAGATGTACTATTAGCTTCTTCTTTTGTTGGGCCTTGTTTAACAACACTTCCATTAGGTTTTGTTCTTATTTCTCCACCTTTTGTAATTGTTACTCCTGATTCACTATAATTTACTACATATTCTCCTATTTTTAATGAATAATCTACTACTTGTCCTTTTTCTATCTTTACCCAACTATTACTTGTTGGTAATTCTCCTTTTACTACTAATCCATATGTATTTTTTAAGTCTTCTACTTCATAGACTCCATCTTCTATATTTGTTTTATTTGCATCTAACTCATTGATTGCTACTTGAGTCTCTACTGCATCTATATATCCATATGCACTCACCTTTGCTGAACTTTCTTTTGATGTTTCTATTACCCCTAGTATCATTGGTGTTGCGATTAATGATATTACTGCTAGTATTACTATGACTGCTAATAACTCTATTAGTGTAAAACCTTTTTTCATTATTTACTCCTCCTATTCTTTCTTTATATTATCAAAAAAAGAAAACCTTTTCAAGTTTTTCTTATATTTTTTATACATCTTTACATATTTTCTATAAATAAAAATCTATCTCTTCCTTGTAAGTCTTTTTCAACACTGATAGTTACATTATTTAAATATCTATTAGCAAGTTCAACCAAAAACTCACCTTGTTTATAGCCTATTTCAAAAGCTATTATAAATTCATCATTTAAATATTTTTTTATATTTTTTAATATCTCTTCATAAAAATATAATCCATTATTTGGAGCATATAAAGCTATATTTGGTTCATTATTTTTAACAATTTCATCAATTTCTTCATCATATGAAATATATGGTGGATTAGATATTATACAATCAAATTTACCATCAATATTATTAAATAAATCACTATTAATTAATTTAATATCAACATTATTTAAATTTACATTTTTTTTTGCTACTTCTAATGCATCACTAGATATATCGGTTGCGGTTACATTAGAATTTATTTCTTTTTTTATAGTAATTGCTATACATCCACTACCAGTACATAGATCTAATACATCTATTTTTTTATTGAATTTATTTTTTATTTTTTTTATTGTTTTTTCAACTAGTTCTTCTGTTTCATATCTTGGTATTAAAACATCTTTATTAACTTTAATAGTATTTCCATAAAAGTTGACATCACCAATTATATATTGAACAGGTTCACCATTTTTATATCTTTCTATAGCTTCCTCTATATTTTCTGTTACATATTTTTTTAAATATTCTTCCATGTTCCACCTTTAGTATATATTAGTATTTTATCATTATTAACATCTTTTTTATCAAATCCATATTTCAATATTTCATCTACTTGACTATTTATAAATCCTACTATTTTACCATTATACAAGTATGATATTAATTTACCATTTTCTTTTAAATGAGGTATTATATTTTTATATAAAAATTTTTTATATGATTTTAAAGGATCATTATTAAATATATCATTTAAGTAATCAGTAATATTTGATATGAATATATAATCATATTGCTTTTCTAAATTTAATTTAGTTAAATTAGAATTAATAAAATTAACCTTTTTATCTAATAAGTTATTTTTTAATTTATAATAATTTTCTTCTTCTAAATAAGTATTATTTTTTATAAATTTTTCTCTATCTTGATACTTATTGTTTGTAAATAATGTAGTATGTTTAACATAATAGTTTTTAAATACATAATCAAAAAAGTCTCTTATATTTATATCATCTTGCCAATTTTGTTTTATTTTATCAAATGTTTTTTTATTATAGCCTATTTCTTTATCTAGAAAAAAATCTAGATATTCATCTAATTCTAAAGTAATTAAAGCATAACTTTTTAATATATAAAAGTAATAAGCATATAAATTAATATCAAAAGTATCAATACTATCTACATCAAGTAACATATTTAAAATGTGATCGCCACTACCTGTTACGGTTAATATCTCTTTACTTTTTAATTCAAAAAAATTCAAATAATCTTTAATACATTCATTTGTAAATGTATATATAAAGGAACGATTACTGAATTTTAATTTAGAAGAAGCCATAATATAATCTATGGCTTCTAAATCTAATTTATCCATTATTCTCCTCTTAGTTTACGTGCTTGATCTTCAGTAATTAAAGCTTCTATTACTTTATCAATATCACCTTGCATTACTCTATCTAGTGTATTTAAAGTAAAGCCAATTCTATGATCTGTTACTCTATTTTGAGGATAATTATAAGTTCTTATTTTTTCACTTCTATCTCCTGTACCAATTTTACTTCTTCTTTCAGCACCTAATTTTTCTTGTTCTTGTGTTTGATAATAATCATATAGTCTTGTAGTTAATATTTTGATAGCTTTTTCTTTATTTTTTATTTGTGATCTTTCAGTTTGAGAGTATACTACTATTCCAGTTGGGATATGAGTTAAACGAACTGCTGAATCAGTTGTATTAACACCTTGTCCTCCACAACCTGAACTTCTTGTTATATCAATTCTAACTTCATTCATATCTAATGTATAATCAACTTCTTCTGCTTCTGGCATTACAAGTACAGTAGCTGTTGATGTATGAACTCTTCCTTGTGTTTCTGTTACTGGTACTCTTTGAACTCTATGAGCACCTGATTCATATTTTAATTTTGAATAAACATTTTCACCTTTAACCATGAAACTTATTAGAGAGTATCCCCCTGCTTCAGAGTGTTCTTCTTGTAGTATTTCTATTTTCCAACCTTCTCTTTCAGCTAGTTTACGATACATTTCAAATAAGTCTCCAGCAAATATATTTCCTTCGTCTCCACCTGCTGCTCCTCTTATTTCAACAATAACGTTTTTACCATCATTTGGATCTTTAGGTAATAATAATATTTCTAAATCTTTATTTAATTTATCTAATTCATTTGTTAATTTTGAAACTTCTTCCTTTGCCATTTCTCCTAGTTCTGGATCTTTACTCATTTCTTTAGCGTCTTCTAAATCATGAGTTAATTTTTTGTATGTTTGAAATGCTTCATAAGCATCTTTTAAACCTGCTTGTTCTTTTGTTAATTTTAAAGTTTCTTTGATATTAGATATTACCTCTGGTTTCATTAATTCTTCATTAATTTCATTATATCTATTTTCTATATTAGTTAATCTTTCAATCATATTATTCATCTCCTTCTATAGATCCATCCATACTCCATGTTTTTACATCATTTATTTTAACATTTACAATTTTTCCCAAATATTTTTCATCTGCTTTAACATTTACTAATTTCATAGTATCTGTATATCCCATTAAATTATCTTCTTTTTCACTAGGTCCTTCTAGTAATACTTTTACTGTTTTGTTTAAATATTTTTTATTGTTTTTTAAAGCATATTCATTTACTTTTTCATTTAGAATATGTAATCTTTTATTTTTTTCTTCTAGTGTTACATCATCTTTCATTAAAGCTGCTGGTGTACCAACTCTTGGTGAAAAGATAAAAGTAAATGCTGAATCATATTCACATTCATCTACTACTTTTAAAGTTTCATTAAAATCTTCTAAAGTTTCTCCAGGAAAACCTACTATAATATCAGTAGTTAATGATAAATTTGGTATTTTTTCTTTCATTTTATGTACTAATTCTAAGTATGATTCTTTTGTATATCTTCTACCCATTAGTTTTAAAATATTGTTTGATCCACTTTGTAGTGGTAAGTGAATATAAGGCATAATATTATCATATTTAGCAATTACATCTATCATTTTATCAGTAAAATCCCATGGATGACTTGTTATAAATCTTACTCTTTCAATACCTGTTTTAGCTGTATCTTCAAGTAAATTTTCCATATAATAGTTATCAGATAAATCTTTACCATAAGCATTAACATTTTGTCCTAGTAGTGTTACTTCTTTATATCCATTATTTTTTAAGTCTTCTACTTCTTTTAGAATATCTTCTTTTTTTCTACTTCTTTGTTTTCCTCTTGTATAAGGCACTATACAATATGTACAAAATTTATCACATCCATACATAATATTAACCCATGCTTTATATTTTGAATCTCTTTTTACAGGTATATTTTCTATTACTTCACCCTCAATACTCATAACTTCTATTTCTCTATTTTTATTTGTTATTATCTCATTTAATAGGTTTGGTAAGTTATATATATTATGAGTACCAAATACTAAGTCTACCCACTTATATTTATTCTTTATTTCATCAACTATTACTTCTTCTTGTGCCATACATCCACATATACCACAAATAATATTTGGATTTAAGTCTTTTAAGTGTTTTACTCTACCTAAAAATCCAAAAACTTTATTGTGAGCATTTTCTCTTATAGCACATGTGTTTAATAGAATAAAATCAGCATTTTCCATAGTTTCAGCTTCTGTAAATGACATTTCTTCTAATATTGCTTTAATATTTTCACTATCGTGTTCATTCATTTGGCATCCATAAGTTCTTACATAGTATTTTTTGTTTATTCCTAATGTTTTTAAATTTTCTTTTAATATATATTCTTCTGTTTTTATTACAGTTTCCTTTGTAATACGCATCTTTGCTTTTAACATATCTGGTGTTTTCATATAATCACTTCTTTTCCTTAAATATAATATCATAATATATTAAAATTAACAATAAAAGCCTAGTAATTTTTAGGCTTTTTTATCTGAAATAATGTTATCTAATTTAACATCTCTATTGTGTTTTATTGGTTCCCAATTTATATTTCTTTTTACTAAACATACTATATTAATTGGTATCCACGATAAAATAAATACCGCAAATAATATAATTCCTCCAAATACCCTTCTTAACTTTTTCTTATTATATACTAGAACAAATATACTTGTTAGTATTCCAAAGAAATATAGTAATATGAAGAAAAATATTCCTGACGCAAATAGATATGAAAATATATCATATAATTGTACACCTGCAAAATGAAATACATTTAATAAGATTACTTGTATACATGATATAATTTGGAAAATTGGAGCTAAGAAAACTAGTGCCATATCTAAACATGAAACACTTCCTGTTTTGAAAAATTCCTTCAATAACTTTAAGTCATATGTTTTACAACATTGTAAACATCCCATACTCCATCTTTTTCTTTGTTTCCAAGAATCTTTAAATACTACTGGTTGTTCATCATATGTAATTGCATCTTCTACAAACGCTATTTTAGTATGATTTAGTGCACACATAGCAGTAAATTCTATATCTTCAGTTAGTGTAACAGGCTCAAAACCATTTCTATTTATAGTTTCCCTTTTTACCATAAATCCTGTACCATTTATTGATCCAGATAATCCAACATTCATTCTTGATTTATTGAAGAAGAAGTTTTGAATATAGTAGAATAATGTATAACATCCACTTAGCCAGTTATCATCAAAGTTTTTACTATCCCTAAATCCTTCTGCTACTTCATAACCACTTTCAATAGTGTCATTCATTCTCTTTAAGAAATCTGGATGTACTACGTTATCAGCATCAAATATTACATATGCATCATAATCACTATCTTTATATTTATTGAATGCATATTTTAATACATCACCTTTACTTTTAACTGGAACATCTACATTTATTACAGTAGCTCCTGCTTTTTTAGCTTCTTTATCAGTATTATCACTTGAATTATTTACAAGTACAATAATATCATATAAATTTTTGGGATAATTTTGTTTTTTTAATGATTCCACCAAAGAACCAATTACCACTTCTTCATTACGAGCAGCTATTAAAATTCCAAATTTATTTTTACTTTCGTAATTTCCAATTTTATGTTTGTTTTTGATAAATGCCCAAAAACCTGTCAATAAAAAATATAATCCATATAACAATACGATTATAAAAACAATATAGTAAATAAAAATCATGTTCTAACTTCCTTTTCTTTTTTGATATTAACTATATGGATTATATCAAATTTTTATTGTAAAGTCAAAATAAATAGTGTAAAGAAAAAAAGAATATAAATTCTTTATTTTATTGGCTTGATTACTTCTAATCCACCCATATATGGTTGTAAAGCTTTTGGTACTAATACACTACCATCACTTTGATAATTATTTTCTAGTAATGCTATTAAAGCTCTAGTAGAAGCTAAAACAGTGTTGTTTAATGTATGTAAATAGTAGTTTCCTTTATCACTTTTTACCCTTATTCCTAATCTTCTAGCTTGTGCATCCGTTAAATTTGAACAGCTTCCAACTTCAAAATATTTTTGTTGTCTTGGACTCCAAGCTTCAATATCACATGATTTATATTTTAAATCAGCTAAATCACCTGTACAGCATTCTAATTGTCTCACTGGAATATCTAAACTTCTAAATAGTTCAACAGTATATTGCCACATTTTTTCATACCATTCTTCACTATCTTCTGGTTCACATAAAACTATCATTTCTTGTTTTTCAAATTGATGAACACGATATATTCCTCTTTCTTCAATGCCATGTGCTCCTACTTCTTTTCTAAAACATGGTGAATATGATGTCATTGTTATTGGTAAACTTTCTTTTTTAATTATTTGATCTTTAAATTTACCTATCATAGAATGTTCACTTGTACCGATTAAATATAAGTCTTCACCTTCTATTTTATACATCATAGCATCCATTTCTGAGAAACTCATAACTCCAGTTACTACATCACTTCTTATCATAAATGGTGGTATACAATAAGTAAATCCTTTATTAATCATAAAATCTCTTGCATATGATAGCATAGCACTTGATAGTCTTGCAGCATTACCCATTAAGTAATAGAATCCATTACCACTAGTTCTTCCACTTGCTTCTTTATCTAAACCATTAAATGATTCTAATATATCAGCATGATATGGTATTTCATAATTTGGTACTATTGGTTCTCCAAATTTTTGTAATTCAACATTTTCACTATCATCTTTTCCGATTGGTACAGTATCAGCAACTATATTTGGAATTACCATCATTTTTTGTTTTATTAAATTACTTAATTCTTCTTCTTTTTTTGTTAGTTCATTTATTTCATTATTCATGTTTGTAACACGATTTTTTAATTCTTCAGCTTCACTTATTTTTTTATCCCTCATAAGTGTTCCAATTTCTGAACTTAGTTTATTTTTTAGAGCTCTCTCATCATCCATTTTTTGTTTTGTTTCTCTATATTCTAAATCTAAATTATATATTTCATCTACTAAAGGTAATTTTTCATTTTGAAATTTTTTCTTTATATTTTCTTTTACTAATTCTTTATTTTCTCTTATTAATTTTATATCTATCATTTTCTTTTTCCTTCTTTCTTTTCTAATTTAATCATTTCCATTATTTCTTTTTTTATTTGTTCTTTTTCTATATTTAGTTTTGATATTTTATCTTCATTTTTTTCTAATTTAGCCAGTTTTATTTGTAATTCAATTTCAAATAGTTTATTTCTTAAATTTTCCATATTTCACCTCAAAAAAAAGAATGGCATATAAGGAGTCAATAAGACGGTACCATCCTTTGTTTAACTTAATTTGATAACGGTTTTATCCGGAAATGATTAATTTCTCTAGAGAGTAGATTTCATAAATTTCTATAATCAGTTTTCATCTACCACTGACTTTCTACATATAAAATATTTTATTACTTATCTCTCATAATTGATTTACATGTTAATTTTATCACTATTTATTTTTTTAGTCAATTCTTTAGTTTGTAATTCTTCCTTTATTTTAAATAAATCACCATTAATTATTATTGGAGACATTCCTTCAATTTCATCCTCTAACATATTATTTGGTATCTCATTATATAAAAATATCGGTTTTCGTTCTAAATAAGTATCATACATTTCTAATAAGGTTGCTCCCCCTATATAATTTTTATATATTTTTCCATCTTTTATCTTATCAAAATTTAATACTAATGTCGCATCACAAATTTTTGCTTTTTCTTTTGATATACTAAAACTTTCCTGGCAAAATTTTTGGTGTTTGATTTTATCATTCTTTATTTCTTCTTCTATGAATGGTGTTTCATAATAATTAGGAAGTATTACCTCATAATCCATTAATTCCAATGCTTCTTTAATTTCTTTTATATATTTATAATTATACTTGCTACATACAATAAATATTTTCATAATTACCTCTTTACATATTGTCTTTCTTTTTCTTCTATTATTTCTAATTCTTCATTTTCTATTTTTTTCATTACATATATACAATCTTGTTTTTTATTTTTTATATCTATTAATATTTTATGCATATCATCTATTTGCATATATGAGTATTTTATTTCTTTTTTCTTATCTTCTATAAGTTGTTCACTATTTTTTATTTCATTTTTTATCTCTACTATATTTATATTATTTATTTGTTTTTTTAGTTTATTTACTTTAATTAAATTTATACCAATATTAAATATAATAAAAATAGAACTAATTATTATTATAATTGGCAATTTAATTATAATAAGTAATAAACATATTATATTAATTATCACCATATTTTTCTTCGTAATTAATAATTTTTCATTTAATTTTTTATAATTATTATTTTTTTCTTGTAATTCATTTAAATTATCACTTAAATTAGATAATGAAGTTATCAAATTATTATACTCATTTTGATATTTTTCAACCTCTTTTTGTAATCTTATTTCGGTTTGATTTAAAACTTCTAGTTTCTGTTCCACTTACTACCAACTCCAACTAAGATATTATATTATATTTTTTAGTTTTTAGCAACAAAAAGAAGCATATAAATGCTTCATCTATGTAAACGCTAAAACGATTAGCGGCCTAGTTATGATTTCTAATTTATATTAGAAATCATTTTGTATAACTAATTTTAATATAACCATATTTCAAACATTATATTCTATTATATTCTTCTTTTATTTTATTGTTCCACTTCACTATAATATATTCATAATATTAAAATTAATATAGTTAATTTGATTATATTATATAATATTACACTAGTTGATATTCTCTTACTGCAATCCTATCATCAGAACAGTATTCAATTACAAACTTATTTTCTTTTTTACAAATTATTATTCCAATTGTATTATTGTTAACTATTTCTTTCACATTTTTATCTATATAATTCATATATTTTTGTACTTGTGAAATATATTCTACTTTAAATTCTGTTATTTTTAATTCAACTACAACATAAGCATTATATTTTATATTAAATAATAGTAAATCTATATAATTATATCTATCGCCTATTTTTATTTTATACTCACTACCTATAAAGCTAAAATTATTACCAAGTTCCTTCATAAATATTTCAATATCTTCTAGTATCAACTTTTGTAAAATCTTTTCTTGAGTAACTTCTACATTACTTCTATTTTTTATTAATATAGGATTGGGAACTAAATCTTTTATTTCAAGTTTATCATCATTTATTAATTTATTTTTAGTAGTTAATGGTAATCTTCTATATTCATTATTTTTTACTATTTGTTCTAATTGCCTTTTGGAAAGATTTCTACTAGATACTTGTAATGCATAATAATAAATTTCATTAATATTTTTAATTGGAATTAAAATTAAGCAGTGACTCCATGTCAATTGTGGCGCCAGTGGTGCCACTTTTTTATTATTAAAAATATTATATAATTTTTTCATTTTAAATAATGTACTTCTATTATACTTTTTACCAACATCTACAACTAATTTTTTGGAATATTCATCAATTATATTATCACCGTACTTACCACCTGCTTCATTTAATAATTTACCAATTTCGAAATATGTAATAATAGTATTTCTTTCCTTTGAATAATCTTTTATTTTTGAATATACTTCATTATCAATTAATTTATCCTTTATTTCATTGTAATAATTCATATTTAACTCCTTTTCTACTAACTCTACATGTCCTAATTTTATATCCATTTTTATTTAATTTAATTTCTATACTTCCGGCTAAATTTGTTCTATAAATTTTAATTTTTTTATACATCTTTCACGTCCACACAATGATAATTATTTAACCTAATCAGCATAAATGAAAACGCAATTAATATACTAATTCAAATTTTCTTGCTATTATTCTATTATCACTGCAATAATCAATAACATATTGATTATTCTCTTTACATATAATTATCCCAACTATTTTATTGTCATCTATATTTTTTATGTTCTTATCTATATAATTCATATATTTTTGAATTTAATTTAGTTACTTTAAGTTCAATAACAACATAACATTTATATTTAACATTATAAAGTAATAAATCAATATAGTTAAAACTATCACCAATTTTTATTTTATATTCATTTTCAATAAAGCTAAAACCAACGCCTAGTTCTTTCATAAATGATGTTAAATCTTCTAATATTAATTTTTGTAAAATTTTTTCGGATATATTCTTATAATTTGTACTGTTTTTAATTAATATTGGATTTTTAACAAAATCAACTACATTGGTCTTTTCATTATTAGAAATTTTATTTTTTGTTTCTTCATCTAATCTTTGATATTCTTTATTATCTATAATTTCAGATAATTTTCTTTTACTTAAATTTCTTATTTTAACTTGTTTTATATAATAATCAATTTCATTATTATCTTCTAGTTTAAAAAGTATTCTATAATGAGACATTGTTAATTGTGCATCCAGTGGGTGCACTTTTGAAAACAAATATAATTTTTTCATATCATATAAATATCTTACATTATACTTTTTATCTATTTCTTTCTTTAATTTATCAGCATATTTCCTAATAATTTTATCTCCATACTGATTATTTGCCAACGACAATTCTTCTCCAAACTTATAATACATAGTAATATCACTAACATTTTTACTATAATCATTAACTAATTTAGTAGTTTCATTATCTAGTAAATATTGCTTTATATTATCATAATAATTATCTTCCATTTTCTACACCTTTCTACATATTGCATATTCTAATTTTATATCTATTTTTATTTAATTTAATTTCTATACTTCCAGCTAAATCTGTTCTATAAATTTTACTATTAACTAAAATATCTAATACTGATTTTTTAGTATGACCATAATGATTATTCTTTCCAACACTAATTATTGAATACTTTGGATTTATTTCATCAATAAAGTTTTTACAACTACTTGTCTTACTTCCATGATGACCTACTTTTAATACATCTATATTATTTTGATTATACTTTTCTAATATATCTTTCTCTTTTTCTATTCCTGCATCACCCATAAACATAAATTTATAACCATTTATTTCTGTATATATGACATTACTGTTATCATTTTCATTATCATATTCCTTTGTCTGTAAAAAATATAATTTATTATCGTCGATATCTAACTCTTTAATACATGAATAGTATTTAATATGTTTTTTATCTAAAACCTTTATTAACTCTTTTTCCAAATCATTATAAGAGTCACAATTAAATATTACCTTTTCTACTTTGAAATTATTAACTAAATTGATTGTTTCTCCCATATGATCGTAGCGCCCATGTGGTGATATAAGTTTATGTATACGATTTTATACAAAGAAAAAGAACTATCACTATGACAATTCTTAGTACTTTTTAATTAGTTTTTTTATTCTTGGTTTTAAATCATATATTTCATGTGGTGTTATTTCGCCAGATTCACTGATTGAAATTTCTGGAATAACAATACCTGTTTCAAGTTCAATCCAATCTGCTAATAATCTTCTATGACAAAAATGTTCTTTATTAATGTCTAATCCTGGTACCTCATGGCAAAGTAAAATTATTTCTTCTCCGAATTTTTGTTTTAAAGTATTCATTAATTCGTATGGATTTAAATCTTTTAATCTTAAATCATAAAATTCTTTTATATACCAGTTAATTAATTCATATTCTGATAAATTATCTGGATTTTGATTATAATATTGCCATAAATATAATCTTGGTGACATTTTCTTATATGCATTACCATAGAATCCCCAGGCATTTCCTCCATCACCAGTAATAGATACTAAATTACCACCTTTTGCATTTGCATAACAACTTGTTCCTTTTATAATCATTTAAACCACCTACAGACTAATTAATATTATATCACAACTTATTGTTATTTAATTGATTCTTTCTATCTTTTTCTAATTCCTTTAAACTCATTTTTGGAGTTGGTAAATCTTCTGGCATAGTACCTCCTAATCTTTTAATACTATTTCTTACTTCTTTCCCAACTGTATAATGAACAGAATTTGCAGTATATTCATTATCTACATTGTCTCTTTTTAATTTGGCATCCGTTTGAGCAATTCTAAATATATTATCAGCAAGTTCTTCACTACCCATATTATCTAGTATGTCTTCTCTATATCTTAGTTTTTTTCTTTTAAAAATATCATCTGCTGTTTCACCATTATATAGTCCTTTATATCCAGCATTATGAAATCTAGCTAAATCTTTTACTCCACTATTAACTGCTGTTTTATTTAAATTATAATTACCTTTTCTTGCTTGATTTCTTCTATATAATCTTTTTTCATCTTCGGTAAGTTCATTATACTCTTTTTCAGAAAGTTCTTGTTTTCTTGTTTGAATGGCAAAATATGTTTGAGCAAGTGCTATTGTCTTTTTTCTTGAATCGCCATTTTGTGCTATTAAGTAACATGCATATCTCGAAAGTTTATAATCAATTATTTCTTTAACTGCATTATTAGGCATTTCTAACGTTTTCCTGATGTCAGGAAAATGTTCTTTATAATTAATAATGCTGTTTTTACAAGCATCAATCGCCTTTACTATTACTTTGATAAAATTTTCCCATTTACTATATCCCAATACTGACATTAACTCTCTTGCAAGCCAATATTCATTACCAAATTCATCTATATGTTTTATGTCTTCAAATAATTTTGCTGTATATTCTTTTATTTCATTCATTTTATCAATCTCCCTTCTATGGACTACAAGTTTCTATTTTCAATTTATTATTTTTTATTTTAAACTTAATACTTCCATCTTGATCTGTTCTATATATTTTTGATTGTTCTAGATTATTTAATACTTCTTTATTTGGATGACCATAACGATTATTCTTCCCAACACTAATAATTGAATATTTTGAATTTATCTCATCTATAAACTCTTTACTACTACTTGTTTTAGAACCATGATGTCCAACCTTTAATACATCTATATCAGATAAATTATACTTATCTAATATATCCTTTTCTTTTTCTACTCCAGCATCTCCCATAAACATAAATTTATATCCATTTAGTTCAGTATAAATAACAGTTGAGTTATCATTTTCGTTGTCGTAATCTTTAGTTTGAAGAAAATACAACTTATTATTATCTATATTTAATTCCTTAATACATGAATAATATGGTATTTTCTTTTTATCTAATACTTTTATTAATTCTTTTTCTAAATCATTAAATTCACCACAATTGAATATTACTTTCTCAACTTTAAAGTTCTCTACTAAATTGATTGCTTCTCCCATATGATCGTAGTCCCCATGAGTTAAAATTAAATAATCTATTTTCCTTATTCCAACACTTTTAAAATAAGGAACTAATATATTACTAGTTTGATTTTTATATATATTGCCACCCGTATCAATTAAAATATTACCTTTATTATGTTCTAATTCAATCAAGCTTGAATCTCCTTGACCAACATCTAATATTGTAACTTTTGAATAATTATTCAAATAATTAATGTTATGATGAATTATAAGGATTATTAATAAAATAAATATATAGTTATACTTTTTATTTAATACTTTGTTTAAAGTAAAATATATAATAATGTAATATAAAATTATAAAAAATATAGATACTTTTTTAAAAGTAAAAATAAATAAATCTATTTTACTTAAATTAATTGATAAAAATTCTAATATATTAACAAATATATTTAATATACATATTAAATTAGGAAATATAAAAGTAACTAAAGTTAATGGAAAAATAATAAAAGTTATAAATGGTATAAATATAATATTAAGTAATGGGCTTAAAAAATTAACTGAATAAAAATTATTTATGAGTATTGGTATACTTACTATAAAAGATATAATAGAAGTTACTAATGTTTTTAAAATATAGTTGCTTGGTATTTTTTTACTAAATAAAATTAAAGTAAAAGTTATTAAAAAAGTAAAAATAAAACCTACCTGATAAATATAATATGGATTATAGCTAATACATATTAAAAAAATATATACTAGTAGTTTTAAAGTACTTATATTTAATTTATATAATTTATTTATATTTATTAATATAGTAAGCAATGATGCTCTTACTACTGATACTGAATAATTAGTTATAAACATATAAAATAGCAAAAATAAAGTTATTAATAATATTATTATTTTTTTATTTTTGATCATTTTTTTTAATATTAAGGTCAATATACTTATAAATAGTGTTATATGCATACCTGATATAGCAAATAAATGGCTTATACCATTTATTTTAAAACTATCTTTTATTTCATTATCTAAGTTATTTTCTCCTATTATAAATAAACTAAAATATTTATGTTTATCTGTTCTTTCTTTTATTTTATTTTTTATTTTATATAATATATTTTTATTTTCTTTTATTAGTATTATTTTTTTTGATTCTATTTTATGTACTATTCTTTTACTTAACATATATTTTTTATAATTAAATAAGTTAAAATTAGTATTTGGTTCTATTTCTTTTATAGTTCCTTCTACTTTTATAGTATCTCCTATTTTGTATTTGAATTCGTCATAGTAATATACTATTATTTCATTTAAATTAATTATTGTATAGTTTTCTTTTACTTTATAATCGATTACTTTACCTATTACATAGTTATCATTAGGATTGTAATTATATTTTATTTGTAGTCTAAAAATAAATATAATTATTAAACTAAATAGTAATAGAATCTTTAATTTTTTCATATAGCGATTCCCCTATTCCAGATACATTTTTTATATCTTCAATAGTTTTGAATTTATTTTCCTTTCGATATTCTATTATCTTTTCAGCTATCTTTTCTCCTATTCCATTTAGTTTAGTTAATTCTTCTTTTGTAGCATTATTTATTGATATTTTTGTATTTTGGTTATCTTCTATCTTATCTTCATTTTTATCTTCATTTACACATCCATCGTTTGTTATTTTTGGACATTCACATTCTAAATAAACATATTCTGTTTTTACTTCTTCTTTTAAATCATTTTTATTGTATATTACAATTACCATTTCATCTGATAGTTTTTTTGCTTGATTTATATTTATTGTTAAAGCATTTTGTGTAAATCCTCCTGATAAATTTATTAAATCAATTACTCTTGAATTTTCTTCTATTTTATATACTCCAGGATTTGTTACTTCACCTTTTATTTCTACTGTTATATAGCTTTTTATTTCTTCCTTTGGCTCTTCTATTTCTTTTACTATATTTGATTCAGTAGTTTCTACTACTTCTGATTCTATTTTGTTAGTGTTTATGATATATATAGTTATCGATATCAATATTATTGTTGTTATTATTATAATTATTTTTTTCATATGTTCCTTTCTTAACCCTTTCAATATATATCATATAAGTTTTTAGAAAAATACCTGAAAAAAATTAAAAAAAATATATTGATTTTTATTTATCAATATATTCTTTTACTATATTTATTACTTCTTCTTTTTTTATTGGTTCTA
>CAKPFM010000006.1 GCA_934153945.1 uncultured Bacilli bacterium | reverse complement strand
TTTAAGTTACTAGATACAGAAACATTAAATACATTAAAAAACACATAAGTTTTTAAAACTCATGCGTTTATCCTGCATATTTAATAGAGAAAACTTGAAAAGTTTTTCTTTTTTTGATAATATAAAGAAAGAATAGGAGGAGTAAATAATGAAAAAGGGTTTTACATTAATAGAGTTATTAGCAGTAATAGTAATACTAGCAGTAATATCGTTAATAGCAACACCAATGATATTAGGGGTAATAGAAACATCAAAAGAAAGTTCAGCAAAGGTGAGTGCATATGGATATATAGATGCAGTAGAGACTCAAGTAGCAATCAATGAGTTAGATGCAAATAAAACAAATATAGAAGATGGAGTCTATGAAGTAGAAGACTTAAAAAATACATATGGATTAGTAGTAAAAGGAGAATTACCAACAAGTAATAGTTGGGTAAAGATAGAAAAAGGACAAGTAGTAGATTATTCATTAAAAATAGGAGAATATGTAGTAAATTATAGTGAATCAGGAGTAACAATTACTAAGGGTGGAGAAATAACAACAAAACCTGATGGGAGTGTTGTTAAACAAGGCCCAACAAAAGAAGAAGCTAATAGTACATCTACACATAAAGGAATAGTATATTTAGATCCAACAGATTTAAATAAAACGTGTACAAAAGAGATGGCAGAAAGTAATGTAAATGAAAATGGAACATCAACAGAAATAAAAACAGGATGTATGAAATGGTATATATTTAATGATGATGGAGATAACTACACAATGATATTAGATCATAATACAACAGCTAGGATAACATGGAATGATGATAATAAAAATGTATCATATGAAGAAAGTAATTTATATGAAGTAGTAGAAGATTTAAAGGAGACAAATGGCTGGAAAGTAAATCCAAGATTAATAACAGCAGAAGAAGTAAATACAATAACAGGAAAAACTGATTTTGATTCAACAAGTACAAAATCATGGTATTACTTAGATACATTAACACAAACTGGGGATACATTTACAGAAACTAAAAGAAGTAGATATGATTGGTTATATAACAACCTAACCCTATGTAAAACAGATGGTACTGATTGGGGATGTAATTTGGAAGACAATAATACATATATTGGATATAAAATGACTGAAAAAGGATATACAAGAAGTTATTGGACATCAACTACAGTAGGAAATGCCAATTCTAGTTCATTTGTTTTCCTTGTAAATGGAAGTGGAACTTTGAGTTGTGATAGTTCTATTAGTGATATTCGTGGTATTCGTCCAGTTATAACAATATCTAAATCAATTATAAAGTAAATCAGTTTAAGTATGTTTATAATTTTATAGACATACTTTTTTAATACTATTTTTTTTATAAAAAAAATGATATAATTATAAAGATAGGAGAATCAATATGGAAATAAACGAACTAAAAAACAACTATTTAATAGATCAAGATAAAATAAATGATTTATGGAGGTTACTTTGAACCTGAAAAAAAAGAATCTAGAATAAAAGAACTAGAACAAATAATGTCTGAACCTAATTTTTGGGATAATCAAAAAAATAGTGAAAAAGTAATATCAGAAGTAAATACACTAAGAAAAAAACTAGAAAATGTAAGTAATATAAAACATAAAATAGAAGATAATATTGAAATGTTAAGCTCTATAAATGATGAACAAGAATTAATTGAATTATTAATAAATGATGAAGAAGAAATAAAAAAAGAATTAGATAAATTAGAATTAGAAATGTTACTAAATGGTCCATATGATAAAATGAACCTTATACTAGAAATACACTCTGGAGCAGGTGGAACAGAAGCACAAGATTGGGCAAATATGTTGTATAGAATGTATGATAGATATTTTTATAAACATAACTATAAAACAGAAATAATAGATATACAACCATGTGATGATGCTGGAATAAAAAGTGTTTCAATGATTGTAAAAGGAGAAAATGCCTATGGATACTTAAAAGGAGAAAAAGGTGTGCATAGACTAATTCGTATTTCACCATTCGATTCAGGAGCTAGAAGACATACATCATTCGCATCAGTTGATATAACACCACTATTTGATAATAGTATTGATATAGAAATAAATCCAAATGATTTAAAAATAGATGTGTATAGAAGTTCAGGATGTGGTGGACAAGGAGTAAATACAACCGATTCAGCAGTTCGTATAACACATATTCCAACTAAAATAGTAGTAACATGCCAAAATGAAAGAAGTCAAATACAAAATAAAGAAAGAGCGATGGAAGTATTAAAAAATAAATTATATCAACTAGAACTAGAAAATAAAAATAAAGAATTACAAGGAATTAAAGGAGAAGTAATGGATGTAAATTTTGGATCACAAATAAGAACTTATGTAATGCATCCATATTTTATGGTAAAAGATCATAGAACTAATACTGAAACAAGTAATGTTGATAAAGTATTAGATGGTGATATAGATTTATTTATAACTTCTTATTTAAAGAGAGGTCTAAAATGAAAAAAATAAAAGAAGTAAGTATAACAAAAGAAATATATAAAAAAAATAAGCTAGTTAGAATAAGTCAATTTCTTCTAGGGTTAGTTATAATATCAATAGCTTTCAATGTATTTATATTACCAACTAAAATTGTATATGGAATGAGTGGTGTTGGTATTATATTAAATAATATATGTGGTATTGATCCATCTACAGTAATACTAATAGGAGATATATTACTACTTATACTAAGTTTAATATTATTAGGATATGATAAAACTAAAAGTTCAATATTAGGATCATTACTATATCCAATAATGGTAAAATTAACTGCATTTATACCAAATTATATAAATGTAGGAAATGCTGAACCATTAATTATGACTTTATATGGAGCAGTATTAAGTGGATTTGGACTAGGACTAATATTTAAAGCTGGATATACTACTGGTGGTACTGATGTACTAAATCAAATAGCTTCAAAATATTTAAAAATGTCAATAGGAAATGCTATGCTTATCACAGATGGCTTAATAATACTAGGAGGAGTATTTGTATTTGGATGGACACAAGTAATGTATTCTTTAATATCCCTATATATAATTAGCATGATGACTGATAAAGTAATACTTGGAATATCACAAAGAAAAGCTTTCTACATAATAACAAATGAAGAAAATAAAGTAAAAAAATATGTAATGAATGAACTAAATCATGGAATAACAGAATTACACGCTATGGGTGGATTTACAGGTAAAAAACAAGCCGTATTGATGTGTGTTATTCCAACAAGTGAATATTATGCATTCAAAGAAGGTATTCATAAAATAGATAAAAATGCATTTTTCGTAGTAACTGATGCATATGAAGTATATGGAGGCGAGTAATATGGACGTTATTAGAATGACTCATGTAAAAAAACAATATAAAAATGGAGTTACAGCTATTCATGACTTAAATTTAAATATTGAAAAAGGTGACTTCGTATTTATAATAGGATCTACAGGATGTGGTAAATCAACTTTAATTAAAATGATTTATCGTGAAGAAAAACCTACAAGTGGTAAAATCATGGTAGGAGGAATTGATGTAGCAAAACTTAGAAATAGTAAAGTATATAAAATTAGAAGAAAAATTGGCGTAGTATTCCAAGACTTTAAATTATTGAATAAATCAACAGTATATGAAAATGTAGCATTTGCCTTAGAAGTATTAGGTTTACCAAAATCAGAAATACATTCAAAAGTAATAAAAGCTTTAGACTTAGTTGGATTGAAACATAAAGCAAAACAATATCCAAATCAACTATCAGGTGGAGAACAACAAAGAGTTGCTATTGCAAGATCAATAGTAAATGGTCCAAAACTATTAATTTGTGATGAACCTACGGGAAATTTGGATGAAATAACAAGTATGGAAATAATGAATGTACTAGATGAAATTAATAAAATGGGTACAACTATAATAATGGTTACTCATGATACTGATATAGTAAATAGAATGAAAAAGAGAGTTATATTATTAGATAGCGGAAGAATATTAAAAGATTTTGAGAAAGGAACATACAATCATGAAGTTATTAAGAATAATAAGTAGAAGTATAAGAGATTCATTTAAAGGCGTATTTAGAAATTTCTCTTTATCAATTGCCTCAATATCATGTATAACAATAACTTTAATAGTTGTTTCACTATCAATAATTCTATCTGATAATGTTGATAATTTCACTACTTTAGTAGAAGAAGATGTAACAATAGTAGCCTTTTTAAGTAATGATATCGATAATGAAAGAGTAAAGCAAATCAATGAAGAAATAAATAAATTAGATAATATTGCTAGTATAACTTTTGATTCAAAAATGGAAATAGCAGAAGAAATGAAAGCTTCATCAGATGTACTTAAAAATTTAATGGAGGATTGGACCGAAGATGAAAATCCTCTACAAAGTACATACTTAGTAAAAGTTAAAGACATAGAAAAAATAGGTAATACTGCTAATCAAATAAAAACAATTGAAGGAGTAACAGTTGTTAAATATGGAGAAGGAATGGTTGAGAGCTTAGTTTCAGCATTCGATTGGGTTAGAAAATTATGTATTATTATAGTAGCTGCTTTAATAATAGTAACAGCCTTCTTAATAACGAATACAATCAAAATAACTATTTTTTCAAGAAAAAGAGAAATAGAAATAATGAGACTAGTAGGAGCATCAAATATCAATATAAAAATCCCATTTATATTTGAAGGATTACTATTAGGAGCGTTAGGATCTATTATTCCAATATGTATAACAGTATATGGATATTTCGCAATATATAAACAATTTAATGGACAATTATTCACACCACTTATTAGACTAATTGAACCACAACCTTTTGTATATATGGTATCTTTAATACTATTATTAATAGGTATTATTGTAGGTATGTTTGGTAGTTTAAATGCTGTTAAGAAACATTTAAAAGTATAAAGGAGAAAATATATGTTAGATGAAATAAAAAAAGTATTATTAATGCCTTATAATAGTCAATTAGATGAATATAATGACTATAAAGCACAATTTGATGAATTACAAGATAAAATAATTTATGATTCGTGTGAAAAAGATTATCAAGCAAAAAAACAATTATTAAAATCAGAAAGTAAAAATATATCTAAAGAAGAATTAGAAAATAAAAAACAAGAAATCATGAAAGAATACAAACAACAACTAGATGCATTCAATAAATTATTGGATGAATATAACATAAAAAAAGCAAAACTTGCTTCATGGAATGTATATGAAATAAAAAGACAAATTGAAAAAATAAATACCGCAAAAAATTTAGAAGAATTAGGATTAACAATAGAACAAGCAAAAAATATTTGTAATGAAAATGGTATTGAATTTAGAATCGATTTAGAACAAATGTAGGAGTATATATGAAAAAAATTAAAATAAATATGTTATCAAGTGCTGATAAAGTAGCAGGACAAGGGGTAGGCAGTGCATATTTAGAACAAGTGTCACTTGTAAAAGAAAATTTATCTGATTTGTTTGATGTAAAAATTAATGGTGGTATAAAATATGATATAATGCATCATCATACAGTAGATCCAATTAACTATATTAAAATGAAATTAACTAAAGGAGTTAATATAGCTTATGTTCATTTTTTACCAGATACATTAGATGGTAGTATTAAATTACCTAAAATGTTTTTTGGAATATTTAAAAAATATGTAACAAAATTTTATAAAAGTGCTGATTACTTAGTAGTAGTAAATCCTATATTTAAAAAAGATTTAGTAAAATATGGAATAGATGAAAATAAAATATTTTATATACCTAATTATGTATCAAAAGAAAAATTTTATAAAAAAACAGAAAATGAAATAATTAAAATAAAAGAAAAATATAATATACCTAAAGACAAATTTGTTGTTTTAGGAGTAGGACAAGTACAAACAAGAAAAGGTGTAAAAGATTTTGCTAAAGTAGCTTTAGAAAATCCAGATTTACATTTTGTATGGTGTGGTGGATTTTCATTTGGAAAAATAACAGATGGTTATGAAGAATTAAAAAAACTATGGGATAATCCTCCAAAAAATGTTCAATTTTTAGGCATTATACCAAGAGAAGAAATGAATGATATGTACAATATATGTGATGTATTATTCATGCCATCTTATAATGAATTATTTCCAATGTCGATACTAGAAGCTGTAAATCTACATAAACCAATATTACTTAGAAATTTAGAATTATATGAAGATATTTTATTTCATAAATATATAAGTGGAAATAGTAATGAAGAATTTTCAAAATCTTTGCAAAAATTAAAAAATGATAAAAAATTTTATAAAGAAGCAGAATCAAATTCAAAATATATAAGTGAATATTATTCAAAAGAGCATGTATCTTTAATATGGAAAGAATTTTATTTAGATGTTTATAATAAAAATAATTGACAACTAAATAAATTTAGAATATAATCTAGTTATTGAAATTTAATAACTATGAAAGAGAAAAGTACTATACATTCCTTTATAAAGCGAGTTAGATATGGTGGAAGCTAACATAAATATGTATAGGAAGAACACTCTAGAGTTGCTTAGATGAAATTAAGTAGTTTAAGCCGGAAGGTAATCCGTTATCACATTACGTACTAAAGAGATCACTATGTGATAATTAGGGTGGTACCGCGGATACAACAGTAATTCGTCCCTTGTGGATAAATTACTGTTTTTTGTTGATTAAAGGAGGAAAATATGAAAAAATTTACAAGTGAAATGGTAGACGATTATGCAGAAAAATTACTAATAGGATTAACAAAAGAAGAAAATAAAATGGTATTAGATGAATTTGAAATAATAGATAAAAACATCGATTTAATAAATCAAATACCAAATATAAATGAAGTAGAACCAATGACACATTGTTTAGATAATTTTGAATATGTACTAAGAGAAGATGAAGTAGAAGAATCAGTACCAATAGAAGAACTATTACAAAATTGTGATGATACAATGGATAGAGAAGTACAAGTACCAAAGGTGGTGGAATAATATGTATATGAATAAAAGTATAAAAGAAATACATGAAGCTTTAAAAAATAAAGAAGTAACAGTAGAAGAACTAATAAAAGAATCATTACAAAAATCACATGAATTACAAAATACTTGTAATCCATTTGTAACAATTATAGATGACGCTAAAGAAACTGCAGTAACAGATGATTTATTATCAGGAATTCCATATGGAATAAAAGATAATTACTCAACAAAAGGAATATTAAGTACAGGATCAAGTAATACTTTAAAAGACTATGTACCATTCTTTACTGCAACAGCAATCACTAATCTAGAAAGTCATAATGCAGTAGCAATCAATAAAACTGTAATGGATGAATTTGGAATGGGTGGAACAGGAACAACAGGTCATACTGGAATTGTAAGAAATCCTTGGGATAAAACTAGAATGTGTGCTGGATCAAGTGCAGGATCAGCTTGTGCTGTTGCTGCAGGAGTTTATCCATTTGCTACAGGTAGTGATACAGGAGATTCAATTAGAAAACCTGCAGCATACTGTGGAATAGTAGGATATAAACCAACATATGGAATGATTTCAAGATATGGATTATTCCCATTCGCATCAAGTTTAGATCATTGTGGAGTATTAACTCGTAATGTTGAAGATGCAGCCATAGTAGTAGATGCTATGAAAGGAATAGACAAAAATGATATGACTAGTTGGGATTCAAAAAATATTCATTTATTAGAATCACTAACAGGAAATGTTAAAAATAAAAAACTATGTTATGTAAAAGAAATATGTGATATAAATAATTATCCAAATGCTAGTAAAGAACTAAAAGAACATCTAGAAAATTTTAACAAAACTATAGAATTAGCAAAAACTCTAGGTATGGAAGTAGATGAAGTATCAGTAGACCAAACATTACTAAATGCTGTAGCTTCAACTTATGTAGTAATATCATGTGCTGAAGCAACAAGTAATATGTCAAACTTAACTGGATTCATATTTGGGCCAAGAGGTGAGGGAAAAACATACATAGAACAAATGAAAGATTATCGTACAAAAGGATTTTCACCATTAATAAAAAGAAGATTTGTTATAGGTTCATATGTATTACAAGCTGAAAACAAAGATAGATATTTCCATAATGCTCAAAGAGTAAGAAGATTACTAGTAGATACATGGAATAAATTATTTGAAAAATATGATGCTGTTATTTTACCAGTAGGAAGTGGACCAGCTAAAAAATTAGAAAATAATGATGATACATTAGATGAAAATACAACTGTATTAGAAGAACACTTACAAATAGGAAATTTTGGAGGCTATCCATCAATTACAATACCAAATGGTTTTGTTGATAATATGCCTGTCGCATTCAATATAACAGGTAAATGTTATGATGATGAAAATGTATTAAATATTGCTTATGCTTTTGAAAATGCAATGAACTATAAAAACCAAATAGCAGGGGAGGAATAACTAATGAAATATAAAGTATTAATTGGACTTGAAATGCACTGTGAAATAAGTGAAACTAAATCAAAAGTTTTTTCAAGTGCTAGAAACTCATATAGCGAAATACCAAACTCAAATATTAGACCTGTAGATATGGCTTTTCCAGGAACACTTCCTGTAGTAAATAAAGAAGCAGTAAAAAAAGCACTAATGGCAAGTATAATTTTAAACTGTAAACAACCAGAATATATATATTTTGAAAGAAAAAATTACTATTATCCAGATTTACCAAAAGGATTTCAAATTACTCAAGAAACAAAACCAGCTCCAGTAGGTATATATGGTAGTTTAACATTTGACTTAAATGGTGAAGAAAAAACAGTAAGAATAAATAATATTCATCTAGAAGAAGATGCAGCATCTTCAAATCACTTTTCAAGATATTCAACAATTGACTACAATAGAGCAGGTGTACCACTTTTGGAACTTGTAACAGAACCAGATTTACATTCAGCAGAAGAAGCAGTAGCTTTTCTAGAAACTATGAGAACAATATATCAATATGCTGGAATAAGTGAAGCTGATAGTAAAAAAGGACAAATTAGATGTGATGTCAATGTTTCTATAATGGATAATGATAAAGATGAAACTGAGCCTAAAAACTGGGGAACAAAAATAGAAATAAAAAATGTTAATTCATTTGGTGGAGTAAGAGACGCTATTAACTATGAAATAGAAAGACAAATTGAAGCTAAAGAAGATGGAACATATGACGAAATGGAACAACAAACTAGACGTTGGGATGAGGAATCAGCTACTACTATATATATGCGTAGTAAAGTAGATGCAATTGATTATAAATATTTTGTTGAACCAAATATCCCAAAATTTAAATTATCTAATGAATGGATAGAGGAAATAAAAAAATCTATTCCTGAACTAGCTCAATCTCGTAAAGAAAAATATATAAATGAATATAATTTATCAAATTATGATGCAACAATTTTAGTAAAAGAAAAACCAATATCAGATTATTTTGAAGAAACTGTTAATTTAGGAGCAGATCCAAAAATGGCATCAAACTGGATCACTAGTATTATTTTAGGATATATCAATAAAAATGACTTAACAATTAATGAATTATATCTAACTCCAATTATGTTAAAAGATTTAATTAAATTAGTAAGTGATGCTAAAATATCATCTAAACAAGGTAAAGAAGTACTATATCGTTCATTAGATGAAAAGAAAAATCCTACTAAAATAGTAGAAGAAGAAGGCATGAAACAAATAGGTGGAACTGACGAAATATTAAAAGTTGTAACAGAAGTATTAGATGAACATGCAGACGGAATTGAACAATATAAAAATGGTAGAACAAATATAGTAGATTTCTTGGTAGGTCAAGTTATGAAAAAAACAAAAGGTCAAGCTAATCCAGCTATGGCTAGAAGTATGATGATTGAAGAAATAGAAAAGAGGTAAATATGAAACTTGTAGATTTATTTAAAAATATTACAAATTATGAAAATAAAGAAATAGAAGTAAATGGATGGATAAGAAGTCATAGAAAACAAGCATATTTTGGATTTATTGATTTTTCAGATGGAACAAGTTTTAAACATTTACAAATAGTTTATACTAATGAATTAAGTGATTTTGAAGAAATTTCTAAATTACATATTGGTTCATCAATAAAAGTAATAGGAACTCTAGTAAAGTCAGAAGGTGCTGGACAAGACTATGAACTAAAAGCAAAAGAAATAATTTTATTAGGAGATTGTACTGAAGACTATCCTTTACAAGCTAAAGGAAGACCTACAAGAGAATACTTAAGAGAAATAGCTTATCTAAGACCTCGTACAAATTTATTCCAAGCTGTATTTAGAATTCGTAGTGTAGCAGCTATGGCAATTCATACATATTTTCAAGATAGAAACTACTTATATGTACATACTCCTTTAATAACAACAACTGATTGTGAAGGGTCAGATCAAATGTTTAAAATAACTACATTTGACTTAAATAATGTACCTAAAATAGATGGAGAAGTAGATTATAAGCAAGACTTATTTGGAAAAAAATCATATGTAACAGGAACAGGACAATTACATGGTGAAGCATTTGCTATGGCATTTAATAACATCTATACTTTTGGACCAACATTTAGAACAGAAAATTCAAATACTAAAACACATGCTAATGAATTTTGGATGATTGAACCAGAAATAGCTTTTTGTGATTTAGATGGATTAATGGATATAGAAGAAGAAATGTTAAAATTTGTTGTTAACTATGTACTAGAAAGATGTAAAGATGAATTAGAATTTTTAAATAATTTTGTGGAAAAAGGATTACTAGAAAAATTAAATAAATTAGTTAATTCTAATTTCAAAAGAATTACTCATGAAGAAGCTATTACTATTTTAAAAAATGCTAAAGTAAAATGGGAATTTGAGCCTAAATATGGAGAAGATATAGCTAAAGAACATGAAAAATATATTACAGAATACTTTAATGGACCAGTATTTATAACAAATTGGCCTAAAGATATTAAAGCTTGGTATATGAAAGTAAATAATGATGATAAAACAGTAGCAGCAGTAGACCTAGAAGTTCCTGGTGCTGGAGAACTAATGGGTGGTTCTCAAAGAGAAGAAAATTATGAAAAATTAATTAAAAGATGTGATGAATTAGGTGTAGATAAAAAACCTGTAGATTGGTTTATTAATTTAAGAAAATTTGGAGGATGTGTACACTCAGGATTTGGTATGGGATTTGAAAGATTATTAATATATTTAACAGGTGTTGAAAATATTAGAGATGTTATACCATTCCCTAGAACTCCTAATTCATGTGATTTCTAGGAGGAATTATGGAAAACAAATATAGAAACTGTTATGCAGGAAAAGTAAATGATTCTAATATTGATAAAACTATAAGACTAGCTGGTTGGGTTGAAAATATTAGGGATCATGGTGGAGTAATATTTGTAGATTTAAGAGATGAAACAGGTACTGTTCAATTAGTTAGTAATGATGATTCTAAATTTTTAAAACTAACTAAAGAATCTACTATAACAGTAAGTGGTAAAGTTAGAAAAAGAAACGAAGATGATTATAATCCAAATATTGAAACTGGAACTATAGAAGTTTTAGTAGATGAATTAGAAGTATTAGGTCATGCTTTAAATAATTTACCTTTTGAAATTAAAACATCTCATGAAGTAAATGATGAAGTAAGACTTAAATATCGTTATTTGGATTTAAGAAATAAAAAAGTACATGACAATATAGTACTTAGAAGTAAAGTTTTAAAATTTTTAAGAAATAAAATGGACTCTTTGGGATTTACAGAAGTACAAACTCCTATTATTTCAGCATCTTCACCAGAAGGAGCAAGAGATTTTATTGTTCCATCCCGTAAGTTTAAAGGACAATTTTATGCTTTACCTCAAGCTCCTCAAATTTATAAACAATTATTAATGGTATCAGGATTTGATAGATATTATCAAATAGCACCTTGTTTTAGAGATGAAGATTGTAGAAGTGATAGAACTTTAGAATTTTATCAATTAGACTTTGAAATGAGTTTTGCTACTGAAGAAGATGTTTATAAAATAGGAGAAGAAATATTTTATGATACTTTCTCTAATTTTAGTGATAAATCAGTAAGTGAAAAACCATTTAGAAGAATTAATTATAAAGATGCTATGTTAAAATATGGTACAGATAAACCAGATTTAAGAAATCCATTAGAAATAATTGATTTAAGTGAATTATTTATAGAGTCTGATTTTAAACCTTTTAGAGCATCAATTGTAAGAGGTATTAAAGTTAATAATATAGCTGATAAATCAAATAGTTGGTTTAATGAAATAGTTGATTATGCTTCATCTATTGGTATGCCTGGTATTGGATATATTAGCTTAATTGATAATAATTTTAAAGGACCTATTGATAAATTTTTAGATGATGAAACAAGAAAAAATTTAATTGATAAATGTGATATGAAAAATGGCGATGTATTATTTTTCATAGCTAATAAGGATGAAGTATTAGTAAATAAATTTGCAGGTCAAATTAGAACTTGTTTAGGTCAAAAATTGGATTTAATAGATAAAAATAGGTTTGAATTTTGTATAGTAAATAATTTTCCAATGTATGAATGGAATGAAGAAACACGAAAATTTGATTTTGGACATAATCCATTTAGTATGCCACAAGGTGGTATGGAAAGTTTATTAAATAAAAGGACTGAAGATATTTTAGCTTATCAATATGATTTTGTTTGTAATGGTTATGAAATGGCTAGTGGAGCTGTTAGAAATCATGATATAGAAGTTATGAAAAAAGCTTTTGAAATAGCTGGTTATCCTGAAGAAGAAGTAAAATCAAGATTTAAATCTTTATATACAGCATTCCAATATGGAGCGCCACCTCATGCAGGAATGGCACCTGGAATTGATAGAATTATCATGTTACTTAAAGATGAACCTAATTTAAGAGAAGTTCAGGCATTCCCAATGAGTGTTAGTGGTCAAGATAATATGATGGGAAGTCCAAGTTTTGTAACAGAAGAGCAATTAAGAGAAGTACACATTAAAATTAGATAGTTTTACTATCTTTTTTTATTTTATTATGTTAGAATAATGATTCAAGCGGTGATGTAATTATGTATGAAAATGAAATTTTATTGGTAGAAAAATTATTAGAATCCTATCCAGTTAAATGGAGAAGAAATTATTATAACAATAAAAAAACATTAAAAATAAATAAAATAGATGAATTAGATTCTATTTTGGGTATTGTGTGTGGAAGATATGATGAAGAAAAAAATTTGATTACATTATATAATGATACGGCAATTATTCATGAATTATTTCATTCATGCTTTAGGGATGCTGAAAAATTAAACAAACAAGTAGATGATTTTGAGTGGTATTATTCTAACGGGATAGCTATGAAAAATAAGACTAATAATATAAAATATGGATTAGCTTTAACAGAGGGTTTTGTTGAATATCTAAGTAGAAAAATTAGTAGTTCTAAAGGATATGTTTTTGAATATTTTATTGTAGATTTACTTATTTCAATCTATGGAGAAGATATTTTGAAATACCCGTTTACAAATGATGTTATAGGATTTTATGAAGATGAAAGATTTTATAAAATTGAAAATTTATTATTTGAGTTAGATTCATATCAAACTTATCGTAGAACTATTAGAAGGTATATAGAATATTCCAAGGTAATTATTGAAAAAGCAGATAAAAAAACAGATAAAGAAATAAAATTAGTAAAAGAAATTATGGATCAAATTAATAAGATGATAAAGGAACTTTATAATAGTATAATAAAATGTATAAACATAATTATAAAAGAATACAAAAATTGTAAATGTCCAATGATTGAAAAAGAAGATTTTGTTTTAAAATTAAGACAATATTTAGTAAATCCTGATTATCAAGTTATTGTTACATTACTTGCGCTTAATAAATGTGATTTAAATAAAAAAGTTCAAAAAATTTTAAAAAGATTTTAATTTATATTATTGATTTAAAAATAGAATATATTTCTTTAACTGATTTAGCTAGATATACAAACCCAGAAGATCCATCTGATGTTATAAGAAATTTGATGAGTAGTAGAAATTCATTTGAATTTTATGCACTATGGGAAGAAATTAACAATCAAAATTTTAATTCCGTGGAATCACATAGAATTAAAAATGATGAAGTTCCATATAATAGATTTACTATGACACCAAAAAAATGGAAGGAAAAGTATAATGCTATTGGTATTATTCCAAGTAGTGGAAAATATAGTAAAGGAACATTTGCTCACTATGATATAGCTTTTGAATTTGCTAGTTGGTTAAGTTCGGAATTCAAAATTAATTTCAAATGTCTAAAATTATTTAACTATAAAAGTAGTATCATCAATAAATTTATAATTAGTTTTATATTTTAATTCACGGATGAGTTTAAATAATGCTTCATCCTTTTTTTTAGCTTCAATCATAATATCTATATCATAATTTAAATATTTAATACTTTCTATAAACTGAATAAAAGAATTAACATTTATATAGTCATTGTGACTTCTCATATATTTTTTAGTATTATTTTTAGGACTTGAAAAATGTATTTTTGGATTAATATTCTTCCATGTTGAAAAAACATTTTCAATATAATTTGTTAATTCAATATCTTTACCATTACAATTATGATGATGATAATCTAATACAATAGGAATACTACATTTATTTGATATTTCTAAACAATCTAATATATTAAATATTTTATCATCATTTTCAATAACAATACTTTGTTTAATATTATCATCTAATTTATTAAAATTATTGATAAATCTTTTAATAGAATTATCTTTACCAAAAGCATTACTACCAATATGTAATACTAATACTTTATTTTTTATATTCATAGCTTCTAGTAAATTATAATGATATTTTAATATTTCTATAGAACTTTCAACAACATCATTATTAACACTATTTAAAACACAAAATTGATCAGGATGAAAATCTATTCTCATATTATTTTTATTTATAAATTTGGATATTAAATTATAATAATTTTTATATTTTTTTATATATTCGAAATCAACTTCTTTTTTAGTTGCTAGAGGAATTAAATTTGATGATAATCTATAAAAATGAATATTATTTTTTTCATTATATTTTAATATTTCATACAAATTTAATAAATTAGATTTAATAATTCTATCTAATTTTATATAATCTTGTTCACTTTTAAATTTAGTATATGTATAAGGTGTTGATGTTGTAATATTAATAGTATCACTAATACAAGAATATCCTAATCTTATTTTCATAGAATCACCAGTATTATTATGGATTATTGATTTATGTATATTCGTATGTTATATTATATTTGGTGATAATATGGAAAAAATTGTTATATCTGGAAGTGCTAAATTACGAGATAAAGTAGAATATTGGATAGAAAAATTTAAAAATTATGAAATTTTAGATTATCCTAAATTAATTTTAAAAGAAAATTATAAAGAAGAGTTACCTTTAATATATAAAAACTTTTATTCAAATATTGAAAAAACTGATATTTTCTTTTTAATGAATGAAGAAAAAAATGGTATTAAAGGTTATATAGGAACTAGTGGTATGTCAGAATTAACTTACGCTGTTATATTAAATTTAATACACAATAAAAATATCAAAATATATATATTAAATATGCCTGATAAATTATTAAGTTGTTATGATGAAATTAAAAATTTTTTAGATATGGGATGGATTGAATTATACAAAAGGAAGAGTGAATAAGTATGAATTTAAAACAAGAAATAGAAAAGTATGTTCCCTTTAACGAACAAGAAGAAAAGGATAAAGAACAATTTTTAAGGTTTATTGACGAATTTGATGATGTATTAACTAGAAATAATGTGTTTGGTCATTTCAGTTCATCTGCATTCGTTGTAAATAAAAAAAGAAACAAAATGGTAGTTGTTTATCATAATATCAATGATGGATGGATATATCCGGGAGGACATGCTGATGGAGAAAATGATTTATTAGGTGTAGCAGTTCGTGAAGTAGAAGAAGAAACTGGATTAAAAACAAAAGTGTTAGATAATTCTATTTTTTCAATACAATCTGCTCCAGTTAAAGGACATATAAAAAGGGGTAAATATGTTTCAGCTCACCTTCATTTTGATGTTGTATTTCTATTGGAAGCCGCTGAAGAACAAGAACTTGTTTTTAGAAAAGATGAAAGTAGTGGCGTAAAATGGATTCCGTTCGAAGATGTTGATGATGAATCTATGTGTGATTTTATAAGACCAATTCATAGAAAATTAGTAGATAAATTACTTATTAATTATAACAAGTGAACTATTATTAAAATCCCTTGTCAAGGACAAATAAAAAAAGAGGGTTTTAGGCAATGAATTCAAATAGATGATTTCAGTATCATCATCTTTAAATTCCATTAGTATCTATAATTATTATAATACTTTATATATCTACTTATTTTAATAAAGACGGATCAAATTGGATATTTTTAATTTCAAGATATAAATTAACTCTTATAAGTTTTTTACGAACATGAGGTAAAGAAAATCTGCTGACATTTAGTATTTTTTCCATATTTTCTTGTGTTAAGTCTTTTTTTCTCTTAAAAAGAATAATCTTTCAAAATTCATGTTAATCACCATTGTCAATTTTATGTAAAAAAATGAAGTTTTGTAAGAAAATACGACAAAGTGTGATACAATATATTCGAAAGGTAGGAAAAAATAAATGGAAAAAGAAAAATTAAGTAAAGGTTTTTTAATTAGTTATATAATAAGTTATGTATTATTTTTTATATCAATTATTATATATATTTGCCTTAAAAGAATAGAAACTGGAAGTTTTATTGGTGATATATTAACAGGTTTGGTATATTTGAAGTTTGATGCAATAATTTTTTGTGTATCATTTTTGATAATGGTTTTATCGATAATTTTAGGATTAAAATTCAAAAAAAAGATTACTAATAAAGTACTTAAAAATAGAATTGTAGGAATGATTTGGGTTATTTTAATTAGTTATATTTTTGTTATATTATATTTAGTATTTACAATTTTTTTATCAAATTTGCAAGAATCTAAACAAGTTCCTGAATATGATTTTAATAATGTATGGTCTTGCAGTAAATATGGTTCGGATAGTTCTAGAACATACACTTTTGAAAAAAATGGTAGAGTTAAAGCTGAATTAGATTCAAATCCAGAAAAATATTATTTAATAGGTAATTATTCTATAGAAGAAGAAAGTGTTGAAGATAGTTTGTATACGAATGAACATAGTGGCAAAGTAAAAAAATATACCGTAAAAATAAATTTTGAAAAATTTGTTACAAATGGTGTAAATTCAAACGAAGATTCTGTTAATTGGTATATAAGTGTATATAATGGTAATTATATGAAACTTACTCTTGCGGGTGGCTCATATACTTGCACTATGAAATAGATAAAAAAATTAGAGAAAGTTAGAAAATATTATTAAATTAATTATTAAATTAGAAAGTGTGAGTGAAATATTAATGGATAAAATTGTTTTTGGAACATTATTGTCAATTGGTTCAATTGTGTTATTTGTTTTGTCATTTAAACTATTCTATAAATATATAATACAAGAAAAAAGATGTACTTCGAAAGTTAAAGGAATAATCAAAAAATATACATTAACAACTCGTGGCGGGGAAAATAGTGGGATTCATTTACCTATTGTATTTTATATTGTAAATGGTAAAGAATATAAAGTTGTAGGTCCTGAATATAAAGCGTATAAAATAATAACAAAGAATAATCCAATCAGTAAGAATGAAATGGAATATAAAAAAGAAAATCAAATGTTAGAAATAAATAGAACTTCTAATTCTTTTGTTGGTGTTTACAATAATCCAATTGAAAAATTATACCCAATAAATTCGGAAATAGATGTTTATTATGATTCAAATAATCCTAAACTATCATATGTTTTAAGATATTGTAATAAAAAATGGGCATTCTATTTAACTTTTTGCTCGGCATTATTAATTTTAATAATTGATTTATTAATTTTGGTAGTATTATAACTAAAAATTTAAAAAAATACTTTTTTGATAATCTCAATAAATTATGTTATCATTAGTATGTAGTCAAGGAAACTTGCATAAAATAAGATGGGAATACTTAATACGCAAATGTTGAGTACTTAATAAATTGTACCCCATAAAATGGACAAAATAGTGGTATAATTTATTGGTTAATTTAGTTATTTTGAAGAAGATGATTTTTGTATTGTACAAAAATCATTTTTTTTATTTATTCCTTGACAAGTGGAATATTTTATATGGTTCACTTGCTTTTTTAATTTCTATTAAATATTATAATTCAACTTCATAAATTTGAAGTTATATAAGAAAAAATCAAGAATTATTTTCTTGATTTTTTTATAGGAAAAGAATAAACAATATATATATTAAATAATATTTGTTAGTTATAGATTTTATAGCTCTATTACAGAAATAAATTCATTCTATTTTAATAATTTTTAATATATGGTATAATCTTACTAGAATGCGGGAGGTCAATAATGAATAATGAATTTGAAAATATGTCTGAAATATTAAATACAGAAACAAAAATTAATAACTTTGTACAAACTATGCAAAGAATCAATTATGAATTAAACTCTAAAGGGTTATATAATGTTGAATATTATTTATTAATGATATCTACTAATATAAGTAAAGATTTGTCTATAAAGACTTATGATGAGTTAAAAACTTGTATATTAAACTATTTAAATGAGTATTTATTACCAAACTCTGAAACATATAATATCATTTATAATAATTCAGAATTATTAACCCTTTTTACAAGTTATTTTAGTAAATTAATTGAATATTATTCTAAATCTTATTTAATGGAGCAATCACGTTTTAATGATTATGTATCTATTGAAGAAAATAAAATGTCATTTAATAGTAAAAATGTTGCACCTGATCAATTAGGATTTTCTATTGATAATATACAAAATACAATGGATTTACTAAATGAAGCATTAAGATTGTATTATGAAGTTTATAATAATAGAACCCTTATTGCCACATTTTCTAATGAACAAGAAATAAAATTTAGGATTAAAGAATCTGAATTAGCGCATTTACTAGGATTAACATTAGAGAATATAATGTCAGATAAGAATGGTATTTTGGCTGATGCACTCCATTTATCTGAAACGGAAAAAAGAATTTTATCTTTAAGAAAAGAATTAAAAAAAGAAAATAATAAAAAAAATGATGTTAAAGATATGAATAAAATTAAAAGTTTATCAAGTGAATTATATATTTTAGATCCGTATCATGAGGCAAATATATCTATTTTACATAAATTTCTAGATACAAAAAATGGTAATTTATTTGAATATGAAGAAGATAGAATTAAGAAACAATTAGAAAAACATGAACATGGTGTTATAAATTTTCCTGATAAAATTCAACCTAGTAGATTTTATTCAAAGGCAAATATTAAAGCTAAAGCATTTATAAAATTTAAACCATTAGAGGAATTATCTATGCTTTTAAGCCTTCCAGACGGATATGAATTTATAAAAACAAAAGAAATTAATGTTAAGAATGGAACTACTGATTCTTCACAATATGATGTTTTTGTATCACACTCAAATTTATCAGATCAATACAAATATACAACTTTATTAAATAATATTTCAAAAGGTGATGAAAGAAGATATTTTGAATCATTGCTTATTAAATCACCAAGTGATATAGAAGATATGCAAAAAATTGAAAAATTAAAGGCGGCTATTACTACAAAAGTTGTTTCAGAACCTGATGAAGGATCGTTTGGTTCTACTAAAGAAAAAATATTCTCTGAAGAAAAACAAAAAGAATTTATTAGACAAGTTTTTGAAGATTTCAAGAAAGTAGATTTTACCGAATTAATAAATTATTTTAAAGATTTAGAACAAGGATGCAATATGAATTCCTCTATAAATAAAAGATTGTAGAAATACAATTTTTTATTTTTTATAAAAAAACTTGACAAAGAATAAAAAAGAGTGTATTATCAATCTCCTGCCCTCAGGAAGGAGTGATAATATTACAAAGTATTTTTATTATTTGATGAGTCAATTTAATAGTGCGAAAGGAATAAAAAAAATAGATATATCTTCTGAAGATTATATAAATGATTTTGCACATTGGCTATATGAACAAAATAAAGCGTTAGAAGAATTAAAAAAATATTTTGCTAATTATGATATTGATATAAATGACTCTAATATTGCTGAAGTTGGAAAGGGTAAATATGATTCAATCGTATTGCCAACAACAAGAATTATATCACCATTCGGAGAAACACTAAATAAAGAAAATAATGAATTGTTAGTCTATCAAGGGGAACCAATTATAACAGGTTCTGAAGTAAAGGGTCAGGTCGTTGATAGATTTATGACACATAATCCATATTATTATGAACAAATAAGTGAATGGCCCTTGTTACATTTTAATGGCTATGACATTATTGTTGGATATTGTGGATATGTAAATGATTTAAATATTCTTGAAAAGGAAAATCAACTAAATTTATTAAAACAAAATTTAGAACAGGGATGTATTGTTAATTATGATACTATAAATGATGTATATGTGTGTTTTATTAAAAGTAGAAGAAAAGTTAAAAAATTATCAAAGATTTTAACTTTATAAAAGGGGGAGTAGTTATGGATAAATTAAGGTTATGGTTTGAAAGAATAAGTGGTTATCAAAAATTAAAACTAAATGAAGCGCAGGAACTATATAAAAAAATGATAAATGAAACTGACAATAATAAGAAAATAAAAATAAGAAATGATATTATTAATTCAACATTATATGCTGTTTTAAACTATTTAAAAAATAGTAATTTAGATATTTTAGAAAATGGTAGTTATGATATGGATGATATTATTTCTGCAACTATAGAATTTTATATAAATGAAATTGACAATGGAAACTTATTAAATATTTCAGTTTTTTCTAATTTGTTTGGAAGTACATATTATGCATACTTAAGTAATATGTTTGTACATCAAAAAGAAGATATTGAAATAAGTCAAATTATAGGTTTAGATAATTTTGGAGATTTGATGAAATTATTTCTATTTTTAAAAAGAAATAAAGATGAGGTTTTATTTGAAGAATATTTAGATACAATTAAGAAAAGTAGATTTGGTTATAGATTTGATGAATATTACTTTAATAATTTAAAAACTTATTTTTATAAATGTTATGAAACATTTCAAAATATTTATTCTAAAGTAAATATAGATGATGAAAATCTTCCACCTAAAACAAAATTAAAATTCATGAGACATTTACTAATAGATATTTCATTAAGAGAAAATATCAGTCCAACAATGGCAAGTGAGTGTGATTTTGAAACAGAACTTATCAATAATTATTTAATACAAAAGTCTATTGATTACATAATAAATGATAGCGGGTTACAAGAAAGAGAGATAGGTGTATTGATTAAAAGATATGGCCTTGAAGATGGAGAGATAATGAATTTAGAACAAGTTGGAATGATTTATGGAAAAAGTGGAGGACGAATTGGACAAATAGAAGCTACAGCACTAAGAAAATTAAGAAGTCCAGGTAGAAGACAAAATATATATAATGATTGGGGGAATTAAAATGAGTAAATATAGTAAAAAGATATTATATGATTATATAACTGGAAATGAGATTGATGGATATGATATAGATGAATTAGAAAACGATTATATTTTTATTAAAGAAGTTACAGATATTAGTAATGATAAAAAGATGTATGATTTATGTGATGATAAATTAAAAAGTAATTTTGAATTAATAAAATTTTTTATATTAAAGTTTAAAAATGATAAAACATTTATCAAAAAAGTAGCACACAATTTTTCTATTTTATCTAATAATGAAGATGATAAATTTGAAATAGATATTATTGTTAGTGAATTATTAGGAAAAGATTATTCAAGTATATCAGAAAATGCTAGTTATATAAGTGCTAAAAGTAAATATAATGGTTTAAGAACTGCTTATATTTTAGATAGTAGAAATGATAGTCAAGAAGTTAAAGATTATTATCAAATGGGATTTGATTATTTTGCTGATGTATATGCAGGTAGAGTAATAATTATTGACTATATTGCTAAAAACATGGTTAATGAAATCTTTAGTGAAGAAGATTATTCATTAGAAGAATTAATACATTCTAAATTTAAAGATAAAGAAAAAATAGAAAAAATAGGAGTAATAAATTTTATTTTATTATATGTAGAATCTTATGACTCACATCTTGCTAATTATCTAAAAACTAATATAGAAATTATAGAAAAAATAAAAAAAGATTTAGAAAAAATAATAAGTAATTTTGACAAATATAATGAAACAAAAAGAAATAATATAATGCACTTGATAGTAGAATATTTAAACAATTATTCACTAGAAACAAATTATTTATCTGGAACACAATTAATAAAATATATATCAAAAGATTTAAATATAACTGATTCAATATTAGAAAAAGAATTTGATGAAGAAGATACTATATTGGATGAGTTTGATTATCCTAGAATAAAGTCAGATTTTCAATATCTAAAATTAAAGGACAAGGTAAGAGAGGCTTTAAAAACATTAAAAGAGTCTGATGACTATGTTGAAAAAAAAGAAAAAGAACATAAACGTAAGATTTTAATATTTAGAAAGAATTAATATTGAAAAAAATATATATCAAAGTAACAATGAATTAAATCAATAACCATTGAAAAAGAGAAGTACAAAATTACATAATGTTTTAACAAGATATAATTATGATAATTGTGATATTAAAGATGTAATAAATAATTTTGAAGAATATATTATTCTAAAAATACTTCATGTATGTAAATTATATATATCATATATCATGATAAAAAGAATTATTCTAATATACAAAAACGAATACTAAAATGTATTCGCTTTTATTTCTATTAAATATGGTGCTTCTATATTATCTGTGTTTCTATAAATATTATAATTAATTTTAGATTTATTTAAGAACTTATTAATTTCTATACTTTCTTTTAATCCTTCTTTATGTCCTGGATATATAGTTATTAAAATGATACCTTTATTATTTAATAAACTTAATCCTTCTTTTATTGAATATATTGTATCTTTATAATTAGTAGTGATATTTTTATTACCTCCAGGTAGATATCCTAAATTATATATAATTAAACTAACTTTATTAATTAGATTAGGTAATTTTTTTTTTATATATTTATTATTAGCTTTTATTAAAGTATAATTACTAAAATTATTTTCTTTTAATAATTTTTTAGTATTATTAATAGCTATATCTTGAATATCAAATCCATATAAATGTCCTTCTTTAATATAATTACTTATAAATAAACTATCATATCCATTACCTATAGTAGCGTCTATTACAATATCTTTTTCTCTTAAAGATAAATCAATAATTTGTTTAACTTTATTTAAAATACTTTTATTAAATCCTTGATAAGTATTTCTTCTAGCTAGTTCTTTATCAATATCATTTAGTACTGTTATTTTATTAGTTAACCATGTTGGTTCTATTAAGTTACTAGGATCAGGATCACCCGTTAATCTATGTACTACAATATCTGGATTTAATAATTCTATTTGATCACATACAATATTTACATATTCTTTTTCAGTTAATATTTTAAATGGTTTTTCTTTATATAATTTTTCTAATTTAGTATTTTTTAAAATATGTAACATATGTATCTTAATTCCTTGTATATCTAATTTATTTAAATATGTTATATTTTCTAACATCATTTCTTTTGTTTCATAAGGTAATCCATTTATTAAATGAACTATTACGTTAATATTATTTTTTCTTAACTTTTCAACACATTCATTGAAACATTCTAAAGTATGACATCTATTAATTAAATTAGATGTTTCTTCATGAATAGTTTGAAGTCCTAGTTCTATAGTTAAGTAAGTTCTTTTGTTTAAATCTATTAAATATTCTAAACATTCATCACTAATTGAATCAGGTCTAGTAGCGATAGCTAATCCTACAACATTATCTAATTTTAAAATTGGTTCAAATTTTTGCTTTAACACTTCAACAGGTGCATAAGTATTAGTATTTGCTTGAAAGTATCCAATATATTTACCATGCCATTTATGATTCATTTTTTCTTTTATTTTATTAAATTGTGTTATTAAATCATCATTGACATTTCCTGCAAAATCACCACTACCTAAGTTAGAACAATATATACATCCACCAGTACCAACTTTTCCATCTCTATTAGGACAAGTAAATCCAGCATTTAAACTAATTTTGAATATTTTATCATTAAATCTATTTTTATTATAAAAATCTACTGTATAGTATCTTTTATTTGAATTAGTATATTTAAATAAATTCATAAAATCACCAATTAATATTATACTAAACTATTTAATAAAAGTTAATAATAATGTTTACACACAATTTACAAGTTAAGTTGATTTTATATTGTTTATTTGGTATACTTTGTTTGGATGTTGGAGGATATATGAAAAAAGGTTTTACATTAATAGAATTGTTAGCAGTTATCGTAATTTTAGCAATAATAGCATTGATATCAGTACCACTTATTTCAAATATTATTGAAAATAGTAAAAAATCATCTTTTTTAGTTTCAGTAAATGGAATATTGGAAGCAACTGAATATGATTCTTTGGAAAAAGGTAATGATTATTATTTTCCAGAGAGTGGTTTAAATTTTAAGGGTGAAGATTTAAAAGGTGGTTATATTAGTATTAAAAATGGCAAGTCATTAGTCCTTGTTTATAATGATAATTATTGTGTTACTAAAGATTTTGATGATACAAAGTTGTCTATATCTGAAATTCCATCAAGTGAATGTGAAAAATATATGGATAAAGAAAAAGCTTTTACTTTTGATTCAAAGACAGGTACAATTACTAGATATGATGAAAGTTATGGATTGGATGTTGTTATTCCTTATTCAATAAATGGTGTTCCTGTTAAGAAGATAGGAGATTCGGCTTTTGTAAGTGATTACAACAAAGAAATTGTAAGGGTTATTGATAGAACAACCGGTATTTGTTCTAAATTAGCTGAAGCAGGTAATTATTGTTATTATGATTATACATATGAATATGCTATAGCTAATAACATTAAATATGATCAATATATTAGATATACTTTTACTAGTGATACTAAAAAAATTTGCTATAATTTAGATGGTAATCATGTAATAGTTGGAAATGATGAAGTTAAAAGTATAAACGATGGATATTATGGATGTCGTTTTGAGGCAACTTCAGGAACAGGTAATATAGTATCTTTAGACTTATCACATGCTAATCAATTAGAAGAAATAGGAAATTTAAGTTTTTTTAAAAATAAATTAGATAATGTTAAATGGAATTCAAATATTAAAATAATAGGAAATGCAGCTTTCGCATCTAATAATATTTCAGAAATCAATTTGTCAAATTCTAAGTTAGAAGTTATTTCTTATGAAGCATTTGGTCAAAATAAACTTAAAAATTTAGATTTAAGTGGCAATTCAAATTTAAAAACTATTCAAAGTGGTGCTTTTTTACTTAATGATTTAGTTACTATTAATTTAGGGTCATCAAAAGATTTAACAATTGAAGATAATACTTTTATAAAAAATAAAGAATATAATTCAAATCCTAATTTAACTTCTATAATTAATGGCACTGGTAATTCTTATAATTGGTCAGCAATAACAGAAATTAAATCAACAAATAGTGATATTTTTGAAACAGGTATTATAAAACATAGTGATGGAAATATTACTGTTTCAAAATAAAATATAAATGTAAAGAAAATCTTGAAGGTTTTCTTTTTTTGATAATATAAAAGAGGTATAATGAAGAAATGTTTTACATTAATAGAATTATTAACAGTAGAAGTGTATATAGGGACAACTGCGCTAACAAATAATGATAATTTAATACCAAATGAAAAATACAATGTAACAACTGTGATAATGATAAATTCTGAAGCTATAGAAGCTTTAAATGATTTAGTTGAAACAAATGAAACAAAAACCTCTGAAAAAGAAGATTATATAAAATTAAATGATACATAATACATATGAAATAGTAGAAGGAAAACTAACATTTGGTGAATATGAGGTTAATACTCAAAATTCAGAAATGACTGTTATTAAATTAGGAACAGTAAAATTAGAAAATATAATAGTGAATTTATCAGATAAAACAATGAAAAAGAAAGTACGATAGAAATAGTAATAACTTTTGAACCAAATAATGCTACAAATAAAGATTTAATATATAAAAGTAGTGATGAATCAATAGTAACAATCAATGAAAGAGGAATAATAACAGCAATTAAAAATAGAACAGCAAAAATAATTATAACAAGTGCAGAAAATAAAAATATTAAAAAAGAGATAAATATAATTGTAATACTAGAAGCAACAGAAATAACGATAGAAAATAAAGAATTATTTATTGATAATAAAATACAATTAATAGGTATATTAGAACCTAATGATGTATCAAGCAAATCAGTAACATGGACTAGTTTAAATAATTAAATAGCATCAGTGTCAGATTCTGGATTAGTAACAGGTAAAAAAGTAGAAACAATAATAATAACGGCAACAACAAAAAATAATAAACAGTCAACAATACTAATAAATATAGTATATGTTAATGGTACGGCAATTTATTATAATTCAGAAACAAATAAAAACTGTAATGAAAGTGAAGCAATAAGTACAACTGGAACAAAAATAGGATGTATGAAATGGTATACATTTAATGATAATAAATCATCATCAACAGTAAATTTGATATTAGATCATAATACAACAGCATCTATTCAATGGAAATCAAGTGAAAGCTTGGATGATATAATGAGTAAAGTAAATAATTCTTTATCATCTAATAAAGCTACATGGAATAGTAATTTAAACGTAAGATTAATAATAGCAGATGAAATAGCTAAAATAGCAGGAACTAAAGATTTTGATGGCAAAACAACAATTGGTTCTGGTTACATTAAAATTAATATATATGCAAAAGAAACTACTATTCAAGAATCTAGTAAATATGCATGATTATTAGATTATACTAGAGATTGTACAAATTATGGATGTAATATAGCTGATTCAATTACTTATAGATATTGGACAAGTACCACTGTTGTTAATAGTTCTCCATCAGCAGTATGGAGTGTAAAAGGGGAAATATAGGAATTATAAATTCTGTTATTCCTACTTCAATTGACATTTGCCTAGTTATAACAATATCAAAATTAATTTAAATATATGACTTCGTTTCTTTAATATAATAGAAACGGAGTTTTTATATATTAAAATAACTATTTTTTGTCAAAAAATATCAAATTTAGAAAAAAATACCATTTATTTTAAATAAAATGATATAATGATATAGGAGGTTATGATATGAAAAAGAAAGATATTTTTATAGGTTTAGGAATTATTCTAGCAATTTATATACTTTTAAGTTGGATAATACCTGCTGGATATTATAATAATGGTACATTTACTAGTGGTACAATTAGTCCTGTTGGATTAGTAAATATTATAAAATATCCAATAATTACTTTAACTAGTTCAGTATTTGTATTAACTGCAGTTTCATTAGTTATTATTGGTGGATTATATGGAGTAATGAAAAAAACAGGACTATATAGTAAATTAGTTGATAATATATGTACAAAATTTAAAGGTGATGAAGAATTATTTTTAATTATTTCTACATTTGTTATAGCTTTACTTTCCAGTTTGACAGCTTTAACAATACCTTTATTTGTTCTAGTACCATTTATTACTGGTGTGTTACTTGTAATGGGTTATAATAAATTAACAGCATTATTATCAAGTGTTGGTGCTATATTAGTTGGTAATATGTCTACTACATATGGTGTTAATATGGCAGGATATATTAAATATTTTTATGGAACTGATTTAAATACAAATATTTTATTTAAAATCATCTTATTTGTATTATTAACAGGTGGATTGATATTATTTTTATTAGTAATAAATAAAGATAATAAATTGAAAAAATTATCAAAAGAAGAAAAAGAAGAAATACTATATTATGAAGAAATAAAAAATAATAAAGCAAAAACTATAGGTAGTTCAATAGTATTAGTTTTAACATTCATTATAATATTAGTAGGAATGTATAATTGGTACTATTCATTTAATGTTACTGTATTTGATAATTTTGATACATTAATATCAAATGTAAAATATAATAATATATCAATATTAAGTTCATTAATAGGTGATATAAACCCAATTGGATACTGGACAAATTATGAGTTCTGTTTTGTATTGATTATAGTATCATATATAATAGGTAAAATAGGTAAATTAAGTTTTGGTGAGATTGTAAATAGTTTTATAGAGGGTTGTAAAATAATGCTTAAACCAGCTATAATGACTTTATTTGCAAGTACAATATTCTTATTTATGAGTAGTAGTAATTCATCTTGGTACGCTACTATGTGTAACTATTTATTTACATTACTTGATAAATTTAAATTATTATCAGTTGGTATAACATCATTTATAGGTGGAATTTTATATAACGATTTTCCATATATGTTAAATGTTATTAGTACACCAATTGCTAGTATGTTTACTAATTTAAACGCACCATTATTTTTGCAATATTCAATATATGGATTAGTACAATTAATAGCTCCAACTAGTGTAATTTTAGTTGCTGGATTAACTTATTTAGATATTTCATATAAAGAATATTTAAAAAATATTTGGAAACCAGTATTAGTAGCTTTATCAGTAATAATTTTATTAACCATAATAATATGTTTTATTTAGATACTTGAAAAAGTATCTTTTATATTAAAATTTAAAGTATCTTTTATATTAAAATTTATTGCATTATCTTACTATTTATGGTATATTTATATATAGTTAAAACAAGTGCGAAAGACGTAATAATTATAAATATCAAAGAGAGTTCTTAGTTGGTGAAAAAGGATATATGAGTAATTATTAAGATCACTTTCAAGTGTTTTTTATGGATAAGATAAAAACGGTAACGCGTTATAGTTTCGAGGAAGTTTATACTTCAAATTAAGGTGGTACCACGTAAATCACGTCCTTATATAGGGCGTGTTTTTTTGTAGGAGGATTTTATGATAATACAAATATTATTATTAATAATTGGATTTATTATACTTATAAAAGGCGCTGATATATTTGTTGATGGAGCTAGTAATATAGCACATAATTACAAAGTTCCTAAAATGATTATAGGACTTACTATAGTAGCATTTGGATCAAGTGCATCAGACTTTGCCATAAGTATAAAATCAATGTTAAATGGCAGTAGAGAAATAGTACTTGGCAATGTAATAGGTAGTAATATTATGAATATATTACTAATTGTTGGAATATGTAGTTTAATACATAATTTAAAAGTAAGTGGTAATACAGTAAAAAAAGAAATACCATTTGCTATGTTAATGACATTATTACTAACAGTAGTCATGAATGATAAAATATTTAATAATACAGAAAATATTATAACTAGAAGTGATGGAATTATAATATTATTATTTTTTACAATATTTATTCACTATCTATTTTCACTTATATCTGCAAAACAATATAAGGAAAAAGGAGAAGCAAAACATAATTTAAAAAAATCAATTATATATACTATATTAGGTATAATACTGATTATACTAGGAAGTCACTTTACAATAGAAAGTGCTTGTAAAATATCTGAATATTTAAATATTAGTGAAAGAATAATATCATTAACAATAATATCATTATTCTCAACATTACCAGAATTAATAACAAGTGTTATAGCTACTAAAAAAGGTGAATATGATTTAGCAATAGGTAATGTAATAGGAAGTAATATATTTAATATAGGTATGGTACTAGGTTTACCAATAACTATATTTGGTAATATTCCAGTAACATTTAAATGGTTTGATATAATAGTACTATTACTATCAATAATATTACTATTTATATATACAAGAAAAGATAAAGAAGTAGGAAAAAAAGAAGGAATAAGTTTACTTATTATATTTTTAATATATTATACATTAGTTATTATTTAGGAGGAAAAAAATATGTTTAAAGAATTAGATAAAAGAAATATAAATGAAGTTGAAAAAGATATATTAGAAAATTGGAAAGAAAAAGATATATTTAATAAAACAATAGAAAATAGAAAAAATAAAGAAAATTGGGTATTTTATGATGGCCCAATATATGCGAATGCTAAACCAGGAATACATCATGTGTTTGCTAAAACTATTAAAGATACATTTTGTAAATATAAAACAATGCAAGGATATAAAGTACTTAGAAAAATTGGATTAGATACACATGGTCTACCTATTGAAGTAAACGTTGAAAAAAAACTAGGATTTAAAGGAAAAGAAGATATTGAAGCATTTGGTGTAGAAAACTTCTGTAAGGAATGTAATAAAACAACAGCAACCAATATAGATGAAGTAAATCAAGTTACTGATATGATGGGTCAATTTATTGATTGCAAACATCCATATGTAACATGTTCAAATGAATACATTGAATCAGAATGGTGGATAATTAAAGAAATGGATAAAAAAGGACTTCTATATCATGGAAATAAAGTACTATGGTATTGTCCTAGATGCGGAACAGAATTATCTGCTAATGAAGTATCACAAGGATATCAAGAAGATTCAGTCAATACAGTTATTGTTCCATTAAAAAGAGTTGATAAAGATGAATATTTCTTAGCTTGGACAACAACTCCATGGACATTAATTGCAAACGTAGCAATATGTGTAAATCCAGATTTAACTTATATAAAAGCTGAATCAATGGGTTATAAATTTATATTAGCTGAAAGTTTAGCAGAAAAAGTTTTAGGTGAAGATTTTAAAGTATTAGAAACTTATAAAGGATCTGACTTAGTTGGTATTAAATATGAACAATTAATGCCATTTGTAAAAGTAGAGGGAAAATGTCATGAAGTAATAGCAGATAACTATGTTACAGCAGTAGATGGTACAGGTATCGTTCATATAGCTCCAGCTTTTGGTGATGATGATAATAGAGTATGTCAAAAAAATGGTGTTGGATTTATAAATCCAGTAGGAGAAGATGGATGTTATACTGAAGGACCTTGGAAGGGTAGATTAGTAACTGATAAAGATTTAGAAATCGAAATCATTAAATGGTTAAAAGAAAATGATAAATTATTCAAAAAAATAAAAATAACTCATGATTATCCACATTGTTGGAGATGTAAATCTGCTCTTATTAGTTATCCAAAACCTGCATGGTATATTAAAACAACAGCATATAAAGATAAAATAATAGAAGAAAACAACAAAATTAATTGGTATCCAACATATGTTGGTGAAAAGCGTTTTGGTAATTGGTTAGAAAATATGATTGACTGGGGTATTTCAAGAAATAGATATTGGGGTTGTCCTCTTCCAGTATGGACTTGTGAATGTGGCCATAAGGAAGTAATTGGTTCATTAGATGAATTACAAGAAAAAGTAAATGAAGATATAAATGTTCGTGAAATGGAATTACATCGTCCTTATGTAGATGAGCTACATATAAAATGTTCAAAATGTGGTAAAGTTATGAATAGGGTAACAGATGTAATGGATGTATGGTTTGATTCAGGTTCAATGCCATATGCACAATTCCATTATCCATTTGAAAATAAAGAACTATTTGAATCACAATTTCCAGCTGATTTTATAGCAGAAGGACTAGACCAAACTCGTGGATGGTTCTATGTATTATTAGTAATATCTACAATTATTTCAGGTAAATCATCATTTAAAAATGTCGTTGTTAATGATATGATGTTAGATGAATTTGGTAAAAAAATGTCTAAATCAACAGGTAACATTATTGATCCAGTACAAATAATGACAAAATATGGTGCTGATAATATAAGATGGTATATGTTATATGCATCACCTGTATGGACACCACTTAAATTTTCTGAAACAGGTGTAAAAGAAGTTCATTCAAAATTCTTCAATCCACTAAAAAATACTTATACATTCTTTCAAACATATGCGAATATTGATAATATTAATATTGAAGAATGTAATATTCCATATGAAGGAAGAGAAGAAATTGATAAGTGGTTATTAAGTAAATTTAATAAATTAGTTAAAAATGTAACAACTTATTATGATGAATTTGATTTAAATTTAGTTGTAAAAGAAATAACATCATTTGTATCAGATGATCTATCAAATTGGTATATAAGAAGAAATAGAAATAGATTTTGGGCTAGTGAATTAGATAATTCTAAAAAAAGTGTTTATATAACAACTTATGAAGTACTAGTTGGACTATGTAAAATATGTGCTCCAATTATTCCATTTACAACAGAAGAAATTTATACTAAATTAACAAATGAAGAATCTGTTCATTTAGCTGATTATCCAACATATGATGAATCATTAATTAATGAAAAAGTTGAAGAAAAAATGGATTTAGTTAGAGATTTAATATCTTTAGGAAGAAATGTTAGAGAAGAAGTAAAAATAAAAGTAAGACAACCAATTAATGAAGTTATTCTTGATGGAAAAAATGAACAAATTATTGGTGACTTAGTCGATTTAATTAAAGAAGAATTAAATGTTAAAAATGTTATATTTGAAAGTGATTTAGGAAAATATATGAACTATAGTGTAAAACCTAATTTCAAAGTTGCTGGTCCAATTTTTGGAGCTAGTATGAAATCATTTACTGAAACTTTAACTAAATTAGATACTACTGAAATTGAAACTTTAAATCAAGGTAATAACATTAAATTAATAGTAGATAATAAAGAATATGTTATCAATCATGAATTAGTAGATATAAGAATATCTTCTAAAGAAGGTTTCAATGTAGCAGAAGAAAATAATAATTTCATAATATTAGATACTGAACTTACTGATGAATTAATTAAAGAAGGTATTGTTCGTGAATTAATTAGTAAAGTTCAAAATTTAAGAAAAGAGAAAAACTTTGAAATTATGGATCGTATTAATCTATATATATCATGTGATGAATATATTTTATCTATTGTTGATGAATATAAAGATATGATTAAAAAAGAAGTATTAGCTCTAGAAATTATAAGCAAAGAAAATCTAACTTATGAAGTAGATTTAAATGGTAATAAAGCATTCATAGATGTCGAAGTTAAAGCATAAATAATATGCTTTTTCTTTAAGAAATAGTTTTATAAACATAGTTAATATGTTATAATTTAATGGGGTTGATAACAGTGATAATGGAGGTATATTATGGAAGAAAATAAAATGAAAGTAAGACTTTTACCACATACACCATTTTTAAGATATGATGGTAAATTTGATTTAAAAACAGCTACAGAATATAGTGCTAAATTAGCAGGAGAATGTTATGAACCCGATGGATACGAAAAATTAGTAAATGAGTCAGAAAAGAAAACAATATTTAGAGAAAATTTAACATTAGGTTTAGAACATCAAACTCCATATGAACACATAAATATAGGATTTGAAATTATAAATTTACCAAAAATATTAGCAATGGTTTTAAATAATGAAAGACAATGTGCTACAAGCGAAAAATCAGCAAGATACACTTCAATTGATTCGAGTATTGATCCTAATATTTCAGAGTTAGAAGGCAATTTATACAACAAATGGATGAATATTTTTAGAATTAAAATTAAAGAACAATATGGTAATTGTTTTGATGATAAAAAGATAGTAAAACTAGCTCAAGAAAATGCTAGATATTTAGTTACAGTATTTGCGTCTACTAAAATGATACATACTGTGCCATTGGTTCAAATTAATAGAATTGCTTCTTATATGAAGGAATATATAAGTGATGTAAATAAAAATACACATTTTGACCAATTATTAAAACATTCATTTAGAGAATTTATTGAATGTTTTGAAGAATTGAATATATTAGACGAAAGATATCAATCAAATAAAAAAGAAAGAAAATTATCTTTATTTTCAGATAAAGATTACTTAAAAGATGAATTTGGATATAGTTACGCTATTAACTATAAAGGAAGTTTCGCACAACTTGCACAAGCACAAAGACATAGAACAATTGAATATAAAATGCATTTATTAGAAAATAAAGAATATTTTGTTCCACCAATTTTACTAGATGATAAAATGTTAGTAGAAGAATGGCTAAATGATATAAATAGCGTTAGCTATGCTAATCCACAGGGAGAGTTAATATCAATTAATGAAGCAGGAACATATGATAAATTTATTTTAAAAACAAAAGAAAGACTATGTACTGCTGCTCAACAAGAAATAATGCAGCAAACAAAAGAAAATTTATTAAAATATAAAAAAGCTTTAGAAGAACAAAATCATCCATTAGCAGAAGATATTGTTAAATATTCAAAAGGTGCTCGTTGTACATTCCAAGATTATACATGCTTAAAGGATTGTGGTTTTAAAGAAGGAAAAACTTTAGTAAGGAAGATATAATATGAAAGGTAAATTAATAGTTATTGAAGGAGCCTGTGATGGCATTGGAAAAAGTACTCAATATAATTTAATAAAGAAAAAATTAGAAAATGATGGATATGATGTAGTAAGTCATCATTTTCCAACTTATAATTCAGTTCAAGGTGCATGTGTAGAAAAATATTTATCTGGAGAATATGGAACACCATCTACTTTATCACCATATTTTGTTAATAGTTTATATGCTATAGATAGGGCAATTACATGGAATAAAGAATTAAAACAAGAGTTTTTAGAAGGTAAAATAATTTTATTAGATAGATATACAACATCAAGTTTAATATATCAATCAGCTCTTATAGATGATCTTGAAGAAAAGAAAAAGTTTATTGATTATGTATGTGATTTTGAATATAAAAAGTTAGGTATTCATGCACCAGATTCAGTTATATTTTTACATGCACCATTTGATTTAGTAACAGAAATTAGAAATGCTCGTAAAATTAATGATGGAGTAGTAAATGATATTCATGAAAGAGATTTATCATTTATGAAACGTGTTTATGAAAGTGCAATGTTTGTTGCTGATTATCTAGGATGGGATAAAATCAAATGTAATGATGAAAACAATATGAGAAGTATAGAAGATATAAATGATGAAATTTATACATTAATTAAGAAAAAATATGTAATATAAATAAAAGATATAGAATTTAATAAATATTATTAATTTAAGATATAGTTAGAAATTTCGAAATGTATTTCTAACTTTTATTTTTTTATGTACTAGGAAAGGTCTTCAAAAAAGTAGAAAAGCAATTGACGAATATATGTATTTGTAATGTAATCAAATTACATCAGGAAGTGATACATGTTAAGATAAATAAAGTATATAAATTTAGAATATGTCCTACTTTAGAACAACAAAAATAAATAAAACTATAGGATGTACAAGACTAATATATAACTACTATTTAAATAAAAAACAAACACTATATAATACAAATAAACAAAATATAAAAATAACAATCAAAAAAATTCATATAGATGAAGCAGAAAACCTTAGATGTGAACCCAGAAATTCAAATTTATTTGAATTTTGTTCGTTATTTTAATTATACATTTTAAAAATATTTTCATAAATTAAAATAGAAGAATTAAAATATGAAAATTGATTCTAAAAAAGTTAGAGGAGCGTGTATAATGAATAATTGCAATGATTATGAACGAATAAGAAAAAAAATAGAAGAAGAAAGAAAAAAATACAGATTTTGTTATATTCAAGGTCCAACAGGTCCAAAAGGTAAAAAGGGTGATGTTGGTCAACAAGGAGAAAGAGGAATACCAGGACCTGCTAGTATTGATGTTGGAATTACGGAAACAGTAGAACCATTTGAAAAAGCCAAAGTAGAAAATGTAGGAACAAATGAGGATGTTATTTTAAATTTTAAAATACCAAGAGGGGAACAAGGATTAGATGGAAAAATTGGTCCTCAAGGAATACCAGGACCAAAGGGAGAAAAAGGTGATATTGGTCCTCAAGGTATAAAAGGTGAAAAAGGAGATCAAGGGCCATCCACTATTCAAATTGGAAATATTGAAACAATAGAACCTACTGAAGAAGCTGAAGTTATAAATGTTGGAACACCAGTAGATGTAGTTTTAGAATTTAAAATACCAAAAGGAGAAAAAGGAGATCAAGGAGATACTGGACCAAGAGGATTGCCAGGAGAAATTGGTAGAACTGAACATATTGCTATAGATGAAACTGAAACTCTAGAACCAGGTGAACCAGCACAAGTGATGGATACTTTTGAAGATTGGGTTCATCATTTAGCTTTTTTAATTCCAAAAGGAGAAAAAGGAGATGTTGGAGATAGAGGGCCACAAGGTCCAGCGGGTCCTCCAGGAACGGAATTTGTATCTTCTTATGGAATTAGATATTCAATGTCTGATATGCAACTTACTTTACCACAAGGAACTGATACTGTAATTCCATTATCTGAAAAAGGGACTGCTTTTCTTATAGAATATCCAGATGATAATTCAATTAAAATAAAAGAAAATGGAGTTTATCTTATTTCATATTCTTTATGTGGTGCAACAAATGAAGATTGCTCTTTAACTATGTCTGTAAGAGCAAATGATATACTACAACCTGCTACAAATATAACTAGTGAATTTCAAGCACAAATAATTAATTGTATAAGTGGTTCTACTATTGTATCGCTTAATAAAAATGATCTTGTTACATTAAATGTAAAACCATCTATGGCTGTTAATATAATATTTAATGGAAGTACTAATGCAGTGTTAAGTGTTACCAAAATACATTAAGAGTAGATAAATTCTATTCTTTTTAATTATCTAACTTTTAAAGTTTAACATAAGTTATTGTAAAGGAAGGTGATAATTATTCAAATAATAGATAATAATACTGTTGTTGTTACAAATAATGATGAATTAAAACAAGTGTTGAGTGAAGATAATAGTTATGAATATATTTATTTAGGAAGTGATATTACTGCAACAAGTGGTTTTACTATAAATAGTAATAAAAGTAAAGTGATAATTGATGGAACTTATAATAATACAAAATATACTTATACAAATAATTTGAGTTTAGAAGAAACGGTTATAAAGGTAAGTACAACTAATAAAAGAATCATATTAAAAAATATGAATATAGTATCTTCACATGGTTATGGAGTTATATATGTTCCATCTCATCCAAATTATTCTAATGTAGTAGTAGAATATAATAACATAAATTTTAGTGGAATCGAACTTTCACAAAATTATTATGGAACTACTAAAATTGTTGATTCTGTTTTAGAAGTAAAAGATACTAATAATGTTCCAGCACAAAGAGCCTGTAATTCCAATAGAATTATAATCGGTGGAAATACAACAATTACAAGTAGTTCAAGTACTAATACAGTTTTTTTCTTTAATGATGTTATACCATCTTCAGTTAAAATTATGCCAAATAGTAGAGTTAGTATTACAACTGATAAAGAATTTATGAATGGAACTAATAGATTAGATTTAATAGTAGGTCATGGTGCGGAATTTCTTTTAACAACAGGAAATGGTTTTGCAATAACGACAACTCATGGTGCTAGAAATGTTTTAATAGAAGAAATGGCTAATTTTACATTTATAGAGAAAAGTCATCAAAGAGTTCCTATGTGGAATATATTTGGAGATTTTAAAGTTTTAGAAGGTGCAAGCGTATCAGTAATAAATACATATATGACTACACCATCTGATAATTATAATATTTATTTTAAAGGAACAAACCAAAAGTTTATATTAGATAATCCAAAATATATAAATATTTATACCAAAAATGCAAATGTAGTTTATACCAATAATCCTGTTGATTTTATGTTTACTTTTAGTAGAATTAATATGTGGATATATGCTTTAGATTATACTTCTGCTTGTACACTTGATGATATACCAGCATTCTATTGGTATAAAGAAAATACACCTGCTAAAATAACAGGCGTATTAAATAAAGATAGTACTACTGTTACATCACATAATTTTACAGATGATGAATTAAGCTTAATATCAGATATAAATAGTTTTTCATTTCAAGATAAAAAAATATTAACTATTGGAATGCTCAAGATAAATGTTCATCCAATTACAGATTCTACGGATGCTATTTCAGGTCATACTATACCTTATGCAAATGTTAAAATAGAATATGATAATAAAATTTTAACGGCAGTCTCAGATGAAAATGGTTTGTTTGAAGCAAATATAGATTCTGTTATCCCAGATAATACAAGGGTTAAAATAACATCTTGTTTAAATAGTTGTTTTACTGAAAGAAAGGTAATAACACCTTTTATGGGAGAGTTAACCCTTTTAAAAGCAACAAAAAATATTCCGTTTAGTATGATACCATCTTCAACTAATCCAATTATATTGCCTAAAAATAACGAAACAGTAGTAACTGTAGTTGATAGTAGAGTAAATAGTACAAATTGGAAATTATATTTAAATTATACAAATCCAATGATAGAAGAAAGTGGTAAAGTATTAATAAATTCTTTATTTTTTAAGAAATTTAATAATGAAGAAATTCTTTTAAAAACAAGTAAAAAATTAGTATATGAATCAAATGATAATGGGGGAATGGTAAATGTAAGTAATGTTACATTTTCTGTTGATAAAGGATTATTTCTAAAGCCCAGTAAAGATTTACTTGAAGATGAAGATTATTCTACGTTAATAATTTGGAGTGTAGAGGCATAATACCTTTACAAAAAAGAAAATTTGTTCATAAAATATATTATAATGAGGTGACGTGAATTATGACAAGTGATTATATTTATATCAAATTTTGCAGTAATGAAAGTATAAGTCTAGGTAATTTAAAACTAAAACTAAAAAATAAATGTAATGAGATTGTTTTTGAGGGAATAACAGATAATTTTGGAAAAGTAAAAATACCAATATGCAATAATGAGGTATATAAATTAGTCATATATTCTAATTTATCAATTGTGAAAATACCTTTAATTGCAAGAAAAGATAATGTTTATTGTATAAATATTAGTAATAATAAAAGGAAAGAACATTTTGTTACAGTTTTACTAAAGGATAAATATTATCCAAATATAAAAATAGAAGGAGGGAAGATGATATTATGGCAAGACATACAATCCCAATAACAAATGGTAAAGGAAGTATTGAACTTGTGGCAGGAATATATAATGCAACTGCTATTGCAGGGGGATATGATGCATCAACACTTAATCCAAAAAGTGTAACTATTATAGATGGGACAGATACATATGCTTTTACAATAAGTGCAAAAGGAATTTTAACACTTCATGTTACAGATACAGGAGATCCTAATACTGGAGTACAAATTGTAGGTGCTAAATTTATAAGAACAGATAGTACAGGAACAATAGTTGGAAATGAAATAATAACTAATGATGATGGAGATGCTGTATTTAATAATGTTCCATTTGCTGAAACAGGAAGTAATGCAATATATTATAAGCAAATATCAAGTGATGGAGGTCATACATTTGATGATACAGTAAAATCTATTACTATGACTGAAGAGACTGAAACAGTTCAAATAACAAATCCACCAGCGCCAGTTAGAAACTTTACATTAATGGATGAAAGTTTCCCAAATATACCAATTATAGATGGACAAATATTACTTCAAGATAACTAATAAATATAAAAAATGTTATTACAAGAAAGTAAATTATCAATACATTAATTTAAGGATAGAAAATAATTATTCTATCCTTTTTAAATAATTATAATGAAAATAGAATATTTATGTTATAGAGTAAGATATTAAAAGATAATTATCTAAAATTCTATAAAACCGTGAAAAAAATAGGTATTCTATAAATAAAAATCATTTAAAAATAGTTAGAAAATATTATTTTGATATTTCTAACTATTTCTTAAATTAATAACATTGAATAAATTCTAGACTTTTATTCTGTCAAAATAATATCTTTAAATATTGGCTCAGTACCCTTAATATAATAATAAGTAACACTTTTGTTATAATTAGTAGATATTTCACCACTAACAGGATCAACTAAAACACCAATAACATTATCAGGTTTTTCATACCAATTATTTTCTTTTTCTCTTAAATATTCTTCAATAATATCAGCCCATATATTTTTCATAATATTACCATCTTTAACAAGGGTATCAGAATTATCATCATATCCCATCCATATGCCTAATATAGCATCTTTATTATAACCAAAAATTAAATGATCTGTATTAGTTGTTCCTGTTTTAATAGCATAATCTTTAGTTAATTTAGGAGCTATATTAATACAAGTAGGATAAGCGTAATCAATAAAATTTTTATTATAAGAATTTTTAAGTAAATTATTTAAAATATAAACAACACTTTTATCTAATATTTCTTCTTTATATTCTTTTCTTTCATATAAAACATTTCCATTAACATCTTCTACTTTAGTAATAAAATAAGGTTCTATTTTATATCCTTCATTCGCAAATGTAGAATAAGCTTCCATCATCTCTAAAATATTAATTTCATTAGTTCCTAAAGCAAGTGATGGATTAGCCTCTAACTTACTTGTAATACCTAATTTTCTTGCCATTTCAACTAAATTATCTTCACCTAAAAAAAGATGAGTTTTAACAGCATATATGTTATCAGAATAAGCAATAGCAGCGCCCATACTTATTGGTTTATTGGCGTAATTGTCTCCATAATTAGTAGGAAGATAAGTTTTATTATTAGAAAAAGTAAATGTTGTTTTTTCACTAGTAAAAGTAGTAGAAGCAGTAAAACCATTTTCTAATGCTGAATAGTATAATATTGGTTTTATAGTAGAACCAATTTGTCTATAAGAAGATGTAACTCTGTTAAATTGGCTTTCACTATAATTTTTACCACCAGCTATAGCTCTTATTTTACCATCATTAGGATCCATTAAAACTGTAGCAATTTGTAAATCACTATCAGATAAATATTTTTTAATAGTGTCATTAACTATCTTTTGAGCATTAATATCTAAATTAGTATATATTTTAAGTCCTCCAGTTTCTAAGAAAGAAGAAGGGATACTTTTAAGATTTTTAAGTTCATTTAAAACGGCATCTTCATAATACATTAAACTAGAATTTATACTTTCTGTATTAGAACCAATAAAAACTAATTCAGTATTGTAAGCATCATTTTTTTCTTCTTCAGTAATATATCCATTTTTAACCATAGCATCTAATATTAAATACTGTCTTTTTTTAGCATTTTCATAATTAGAAATAGGTGAGTAATTACTAGGAGATTTAGGAATGCCTGCTAAAATAGAAGCTTCAGCTAATGTTAAATCTTTAGCAGATTTTCCAAAATAATAATTACTAGCATTCTCAATACCAAAAACTCCACCATAATTGATAGTATTTAAATATCCAGCTAATAATTCATCTTTAGAATAATGTGCTTCTAATCTTAAAGTTAAAACAGCTTCTTCTATCTTTCTAGACCATTTTTTATCAAAATCTAAAAATAAATTTTTCGCATATTGTTGTGTTATTGTACTAGCGCCTTGTAATGTTTTTTGATTAGTAAAATTAATAAATAAAGCCTTAACAATTCTTAAAATATCAAATCCTGCATGTTTATAAAAATTTTTATCCTCTATAGCTATAGTAGCGTCAATTAAATAAGGTGATATATCACTTAGTGGTAAAGCATCTGTTTTGCCAGAAAATAAATTATTATCTTTATCATATAAATAAAAACTATTCGCACCATTTATAGGAAGTTTAGGTGAAACTTCCGCATATATTAATAAACCTATATAGATAAAAGAAAATAAAATTATAAGTAATATAAAAATTTTAAATAATTTTTTCATATTATTCACCCTAAAATTAGTATTAATAAAAACAAAAAAATTATTTATGTTTAACTAGATTTTTTATATATTTTTTTATATAATTATAATAGGTGATAATATGCGAGGCATACATTTAAGAGGTTCTAAAAAAAATTTAACTGTTTTAAAAACTTATAATAAACCAAATTATATTTATATAAAATTAAATAGTAATGAAGAATATGTACTATATGTTAAAAAAAATGATTATGTTTATAAAGGTACATTACTTGCTAAAACAAAGAGTAAATTTACTAAATCATTATTTAGTAGTGTATCTGGTTTTGTTGAAGATATAGAGATAATCGATAATGTAAAAACAATTAAAATTAAAAATGATTTTAAAGAAAAAATAGAATCTAAAATAGAATCCAGAAAAGAAATTAATAAAATATCTAAAAATGAATTTATTGAAATTTTAAAAAATTGTGGAATTATTGGTATGGGTGGAGCAGGATTTCCTACTTATGTTAAATATGATACTGACAATATTAAAACTTTAATAGTAAATGCTGTAGAATGTGAACCTTATATTAATAGTGATTATTGTTTAATAGAAGAGCGTATTGAAGAAATTTTATATGGAATAGATGCCATTATGGAAATTAATAATATAGATGAGGCAATAATAGGAATTAAAAAAAATAATAAAAAATTAAAACAAATAATTGAAACATATATAGGTACTTATGACAAAATTAAATTAGTTGAAGTACCAAATTTTTATCCAATGGGATGGGAAAGAAACTTAATAAAATATGTTAAAAAGGTAGATTATGATAGACTACCTAGTGAAGTTGGAATAGTTGTAAATAATATTTCTACAATATACGCTATATACCAAGCTTTAAAATTTAATAAACCACTTATTGAAAGAATTATATATATAGGTGGTGATATGGTTAAAAATCCATGCAATATGTTAGTTAAAGTTGGTACAAGTTGTAATGAATTATTAAGTCAAATTAGTTTAAAAAGAAATGATAATGTAGTACTAATAATGGGTGGATTAATGATGGGAATTCCAGGAGATTTGAATTCAACTATAATGGCTAATAATAATGCTGTTATGATTCAGTCTAAGAAAGAATTAAAAGAAAATCCTTGCCTTAGATGTTCAAAATGTATTCAAAATTGTCCAGCTTATATTGAACCTGTTTTAATAAAAGATGCTTCACATGATGAATTAATTAAATTACATCCAGAAAAATGTATAGAGTGTGGTATATGTTCATATATATGTCCTGCTAAAATAAATCTAAGAGAAAAAGTAATAAATGCTAAAAAGGAGGTAAAAAATGAAAAAGTTTCATAATATAAATGGACCTTATGTAAGAAGTAGTAATAGTACTGATAAAATAATGATTCATCTTTTCATTTCACTTTTACCAATAATTATTTTTTCTTTTTATAAAAATGGAATTTATTTATATATAAATGGTTATGCAAATGTATATGAGATGTTTAAACCTTTACTATTTATTATAATAGGTGGATTATCATCTTTCTTATTTGAAACTTTGTATTATAAATTTATAAAACATAATAGTTGGAAAGACTCTATTAAAAATAAATATGCTGTATTTCCAGGACTATTTTTAAGTTTAGTAGTACCTTTAAATACCCCAATATCGATTTTAATAATAGGTTCTTTTATAGCTACAGTAGTTGGCAAATTAATGTATGGTGGATTTGGTAATAATATATTTAATCCAGCTCTTATAGGTTGTTTATTTATTATGTCTATTTATTCATCAAATATAGGAACATATTTAAATAATTATGAAATAGATACTATATCGAGTGCTACACCTTTAACTAATCAAGTATTAGTTGATAAAGTAAGTTATGAAAATTTAATTGGACCATATGGCAGTTTATATAATTTCTTTACAGGTATGATACCAGGAAGTGTAGGAGAAACTTGTAGTTTACTTATAATTATTTCATTTTTTTATTTAGCTTTTACTAAAGTAATAAAGGTAAGAATTCCTATAATTTATGTTGGAACAGTATTTATATTAACTTATTTTATAGGAACAATGAATGGATTAGGAATTTGGTATCCATTATTTCAAATATTATCGGGTGGATTATTATTTGGAGCTGTTTTTATGGCAACCGATCCAGTAACAAGTCCAGTTACTAAAATAGGTCAAGTATTATATGGAGTAACACTTGGAATACTTACAGTATTATTTAGATATTTAACATCTGCTCCAGAAGGAGTAATGACAAGTATTTTAACAGTTAACATGTTAGTATTTATATTTGATAAAATAGGAATTAAAGCAAAAGAAAAAGATATTAAGTGGATAATTTATTTACTTATAATAGGTATTATTTTTATAGTTTCATTGAGTTTAAAAAATGTTATAAATACTAAAAATGTAGATAATAATTTTGAACTTGTTAGTGTTAATGAAGAAAATGGTAATAAAGTTTACTTGGTAAACGAAGTAGGTAATGGTGGTAAAATTAATATTGAAATAGTCTTAAATGATAATAAAGTTATTTCATATAAAGTATTATCTCATAATGAAACTAAAGCTTATTATAGTAAAATAGAAGAATCAAATTATATACAAAAATTAGTAGAAAATAGTAATAAATTAAATAGTGTTGATACAGTAAGTGGAGCTACAATTTCATCAAGTGCTTTAAAGAAAGCATTACAAAATGTTTTAGAATTAGAGGGTATATATGAAAAATAAAATAAAAAGTATTTTAGCGCTTACAATAACTGTATTAATTTGTTCAACAATTTTATATATATTAACAAATGTTTTATAGGAGGGGTTATGAAAAAAATAATTAGTGAAAATCCTATATTTATTTTAAATCTTGGTTTATGTTCTGCTTTAGCTGTAACTACTAAAGTAGAAAATGCTATTATAATGGGTATATGTTTTATGATTGTAATATTACTTTCATTAACAATTATTTCAATATTTAAAAAATTGATACCAGATAATGTTCAAATACCTGTTTATATTGTAATAATAGCTACTATAGTAACAACTTTAGAAATATTATTAAAGAAGTATGCAATATCTATTTATAATATATTAGGTATATATTTACCTTTAATTGTAGTTAATTGTATAGTTTTAGGTAAGGGAGTAAGTGTAGCAAGTAAAACTAGTGTTAAAGAAAGTATAAAGGAAGCTATTTTAACTGGACTTGGCTATTTATTTGCTTTAGTAGTTATAGCTTTAATTAGAGAAGTATTAGGTAGTGGAACTATTACTTTAATGGATGCTAGTAGTGTTTTAACACATAAAAAATTAATTATAGTTTTGTATAAAAATTTACAAGTTTTACCAATTAAAATAATGGTAGAACCTGCTGGTGCATTCTTAGTAATGGGTTTATTAATAGCTTGTTTAAAAAGGGGTGATAAAAATGAATCTATTTAGTTTATTTATAACATCACTTTTGACTCAAAATATAGTTTTGACTAAGTTTTTAGGAATATGTCCTTTTATAGGTACTTCTTCTAAAAGTAAAAGTGCTTTATCTATGGGATTATGTGTTACTTTTGTAATAACTTGTTCATCTATTATTACTTTTCTAATTTATAATTATGTATTAGTACCAACAAATACAGTTTATTTAAAAACAGTTTTCTTTATTTTAGTAATAGCTGCATTCGTTCAAATGTTAGTTATATTATTAAAAAAATATAATAAAGAATTATATAAAAGTTTTGGTATTTATTTACCTCTTATTACTACTAATTGTGCTGTATTAGGTGTAACATTAATTAATATTAATAGTAATTTTAATTTTTTAGAAATGTTAGTTTATAGTGTAAGTAGTAGTTTAGGTTTTACACTTGTTATTTATATTTTTTCTACTATAAGGGAAAAAATTTCTAAAGTTAATTTAGGAAGATTAAATGGGGTTCCAATTGCTTTTATAACAGCTGCTATTATGACTCTTATATTTGCTAGATATGTTTAGTTATATATTATTAATTTTACTTATTATATTAACAATTATGTTATATAAAAAAAATAATTGTAATCATGATTGTAGTAGTTGTATGAGGAGGAAAAAATGATAGGAATTGTTATCATAACTTTTACAGGTTTAATAATTGGAATAGTTTTAAATTTACTTGATAATGAAGATAATTCTAAAAAAGATGAGTATTTAAAAAGACTACCAGGATTTAATTGTGGTAGTTGTGGTTTTGGAAGCTGTGAAGGTATGGCAGAAGCTATGTGTAAAAATATAGAAAATTATAAAAAGTGTAAGCCTTTAAGAGGTGAAAAATTAAAGGAAATGGAAGAATTCTTAAAAGAATTAAATTGATTGATATAGAAGAACTTGTAAAAAGTTCTTTTTTATGTTATTATGTATTTAGCAAGTATTCTTGCATAAAATAAAAAAGGAACATTCAGTTTTGTTATGTTGAATGTCTACCTAAAAAAATTTTGGATCGACATTTAATTCAAAAAAGAATTAAGTGTCATTTTTTTATTACTACTATCAAAATGATAAGAAGAAATAAAATGATAGTAATGTACCTAAGAACTTTAATAATAAAGTTTCTTTTTTTCATTATTATCAAACCTCCTCTCTATAAGAGATTTGGTAGACACTCAACAACTAAATGTTCCTGTAAGTATTATAGCAAACAAATGTTTTGTATACAAGTAGTATTGATATTTTTTTATTTGAATCAACATATTAGATTTAATATATTGTTTTATAGTTTAATAGATATAAAGAAGAACTTGTAAAAAGTTCTTTTTTATGCTATTATGTATTTAGCAAGTATTCTTGCATAAAATAAAAAAGGGGAACATTTGATTCTGCAAGTGAATGTCGCCTCTAAAAAATTAGTATTGACACTCAATCAGAGATGAAAGAGTGTCATAATTTTATTGCTATTACCAATAAGGTAAGGAGTAATAAAATGATAGCAATAAGACGAAGGACTTTTATAGTAAAAGTTCTTTTCTTCATTGTATCCCTCCTTTCTTTTTCAAGATTGAAGGACGACACTCACATCAAATGTTCTTATAAATATTATAATAAACAAATGTTTTGTGTACAAGTAATATTGATGTTTTTTATCTTATTGAAGAACTATTATTTACTGATATAACTCCATATATAAATAATACATCTTTATTATTAAAATTGACATATTCATTTAATATCTTAGGTGATACATATCTAGTATCAATGACAGTTATTTTTTTATAACCTTGAATAAGTAGGGGTACTAAACTGCTACCATAAGAATCTCTAAATACGATTAATTCTTTATTACTAGAATTATTATTTATAATATCAATAATTGAAACAGCTCCTGATAAATATATATCATATTTATCTAATGAATTAACTTTAGTTAAATCATAAACTTCTGTTTCTTTTTTTGTCTCATAATTATAAACTGTACTGTTTTTTATAATATCATTTGTTAAAATAGTTATTTTATCTAATTCGGTTTTAATAGGAAGTTGACCGGAATAAACTCCTTTAAATGAAGTTATTTCTAATTCATTATAGTTATCATAAAAATCAAAATTCATATTTTTTGATAAAAGAAGAGCTACCTTTTTTATGTTTTCTTGTTTCCAATGAGTATCAGTTTTATAATAATCATCTAAATTTAATATACTAAATATATCTATATAATTAAAATCTTTTAAATTATTTTTCATTAAATTAGTAAGTTCATTATAATCTAATTTTAAATTACCATTATTAATAAAATAATTTTTATCTGGAACAATAGTAAAATAAATATTGTTATTAGTTAAATATGTTTCTTTAATAGAATTCATTTTATTAGCTAAATTTATAATAGAATTTTTATTTAATGGAAATGTTTGTTCAACTATATATCCATTATAATTATATAAATTATTATAGTTTTTTTTAATATTTAATTCTAAATTGACTTTTAATTTTCTAAAATAGTCTCTTTTTATAAATTGATCAGTAGTATAAGTTTCAAACTTTTTAAAGAATATTCCATCCATTAGATTGTTAATTGTAAGAGTAGGGAACTTTTCTAATTTTCTTCGTTCAGAAATAGATATATCATCATCTTTTTTAATCACATTAATTAAGAAAAAAATAATTAAGATTGATGAAAATAATATAGTTACAACTTTATCTTTTATTTTATTATTCATAATTCCTCCTAAAATCTAAAATATAAAAATGGATTATATGAGTTATCAATTAAATATGATGTTACAATTAATAGTAATGTAACAATATAAATAGGTTCTAATATATTAATTAATTTATTCATAAATTTATTTTTTTTCATATTTTCTAGTTGTTTTTTAATAAGTGGGGTAGAAGCTATTATAGCAATAACTAGTATTATAAAATAACTTTTTAAATAATAGATTGTATAATTATTTATAAATGTTTCCTTATTAAATCCAAATAAACCAATAATATTTGATATTGCATTACTTATTGTATCAGCATTAAATATTATGAAACTAATCATTACTATAAATAATACATATATTCTTCTTATAAAACTAGGTAATTTTTCTAAATATTTATTTAAAAATAATTTTTCTATTATTAATATTATTCCAAACATTAATCCCCAAATAACAAAATTCCAACTTGCTCCATGCCATATACCAGTTAATAACCATACTATTAAAATATTTCTTAAATGTTTTATTTTACTAACTCTATTACCACCTAATGGAATATAGACATAATCTCTAAACCAAGATCCTAGTGATATATGCCATCTTCTCCAAAACTCTGTAATACTTTTTGAAATATATGGATAATCGAAGTTTTCTAGAAAATGAAATCCAAACATTCTACCTAATCCAATAGCCATATCTGAATATGCTGAAAAGTCAAAATAAATTTGTAGCATATAGCTTATAGCAAATATCCAATAAAGAACAATACTTCTTTCATCTACTAGACTAAATTTAGTACATAGTTCTCCTAACATATTGGCAATCAACACTTTTTTAGCTAAACCAATTGTAAATCTTCTAACACCTAAAGAGAAATCTTCAAAACTATGTTTTCTATTATCTAATTCATTTTCTATTACTTCATATCTAACTATAGGACCAGCTATTAATTGTGGAAATAAAGATACATAAGTAGCTAGTTTTAAGAAACTTTTTTGAACTTTTACTTTACCTTTATACACATCAACTATATAACTGATAATTTGAAATGTATAAAATGATATTCCAATAGGTAATGCTATGTTTAGTAATTTGAAATTAGTATTGAATACATTATTAATATTTGTTGTTAAAAAGTTAGTATATTTAAATATTATAAGTAAGATTATATGAATGAATAGGGTAAGAATTAATATTTTTTTACTTTTATATTTATCTATTAGTATAGCTCCAATATAAGCTATTAGTATTTCTAAAATCATTAAAAATATATATTTAGGTTCACCATAAAAATAGAATATTAATGAAAAAATAAATAAAATTAAATTCTTATATTTTTTTGGTGCTATAAAATATATTATTAAGACTATTGGTAAAAAATAATATAAAAAACTTATACTTGTGAATAACATTTTATTCCTCCTTTTAAAAAGGCACCAATTAAGGTGCTTCTATTCTACTGGTGTTGCTGGCATTTCTGGTGGAAGTTCTATATTTTCTTCCTCATTTGTTTTTTCTAGCTCTTTACCAACTTTGTTATTTACATATGATTTAAATTCATCATAAACAATTTTAGCTGTATCTTTATCAGACATCACTAAGAAAATTATATTTCCATTATTTGTAATATATAATTTTTCAGCACTTACACATATCCATCTACGCATATCGATATTGTCTAACATTTCTTGCTTTAAACTTTCTATATTAGCTCCATCTTTTACTTTTACAACAGCAAGACTATATGCTTGGGCATTCATCATTGGAACAGATATTACTAGTTCTTCAATATCTTTATTTGATTTTAATCCTGTATAACTAGTTACATCATCAAGATTATTAATATCAATAGTCATTGTTTCAAGACTTGGTAATTCATTATTAATATTTTGATATATTGAATTAACCATCTTTATCATATCTTTACTATTTTTTATAGTATTTTCAGTAGTTTCGTTTTTATTAAAATTTATAAATAAAACTCCTAAAATAACAATAACAGTTAGAACTATAATACCAATTATAATGTTTTCTTTTTTCATAAAATCCTCCTATCTTTATCAAGATTATAGCATAGTAAAAATTTTAAGTAAAGGTTATTAATATTTAAAATTATTTTGTCTTTTTTTGTAAAATGATTTTTTCCTAAAATGTAAAATAAAAATTCTAGTTAATTACTAGAATCTTTTTCTTTAAAATTAATTTTTATTGTTTTAGTTATAACATCACTGTATGAAAATGATAATCTATTTTTATTTTCTTCTACTACAAATACTTTATTATATAATTCTTTTATGATTACATTATAAGTTTCATATTTATTTCTTCCTAAACTATATTTGATAGTTGCTTCTTTACCAATATAGTCATTTAATTTCTTTTTAATAGTTTCAGTATTCATTAATCCTCCTATCTAGGATATCCAACATACATAGTTCCTTTTGTTTTTATTCCTCCAATTCCATTACATCCATATTTGGTATTTTCTAATATTTCTTTTAAATTAATATCTTCCGTAATATCTGATAAACTCATTTTAGTTGCTATAATAGCAGGGTCTAAAGCATGAATATTTACTCTTTTAGGACTAGAAGCAAAATTAGCGCCAGCTTTTATTAATTCCTCATAATTTGATTGACATCCACCAGCTATAATAATTAATTTTTGATGAGAATTTTCAAATCTTCTTGCTTCCTTTATAGCGTTTACATAGTATTTGCTATTTTTATAGTTGTCTAAATTGTTAATGTCTCCTTTTTTTCTATAGTAAGCATCATGGCCTGTTATAACAACAATATTTGGATTATATTCTTTTAGTAAATCATATATTCTAGAAGGAATATTTTCTTCACGTTCTAATATTCCAACTGCCCATATATTAATATTTTCATAATATTTTAAACAACGATTTAAATATTCTTGATCACTATCTATATGTAATATTTTTCCTGGTAAATAAAAATAGTCATTTCTTTCTAAATTATCTAGTTTAATTCTATCTAAAAATTCTTGTTCATCATGATCAATATCTCCATCATATTTTTTTAAATCATTTTCTAAAGCATCAGCAAACAATCTTTCACTTTTACCGTTTAAATAATATATGCCATCTTCAATTTTCATAATCCTAAAAACAATGTCATTTTTATATGAATTTCTAGTTACTAAATCACCAATTTGAAACATATTATCACCATTTAAATATATGAAAAATTAAATTTAATTAGAACGTGAATAATTGTAGTTTTTTTTCATATTTTGTTACTAGAGGTGAATTATGAAAAAAATAGGTATTTTATTTTTAAGCATATTAATGTTATTACCAGGTAGTATTAAAGCAAGTACAATAGCGGTAGATAATTTAGTTACTGATTCTTTAGCTACTAATGCTAAAAGTGCGATATTAATTGAAGAAGAAACTGGTAAAATATTATATGAAAAAAATGCTCATGAAAAATTAGCGCCTGCTTCTATGACTAAGATAATGAGTATGTTAATAATTATAGAAGCAATAGAAAAGGGAACAATTAGTTGGGATGAGATGATTACAGTATCAGAGAGAGCTTCTTCGATGGGTGGAAGTCAAATATTACTTGAAACAGGAGAACAAATGACAGTATCTGATTTATTTAAAGGGGTTGCTGTAGCAAGTGGTAATGATGCTGTAGTGGCTCTTGCTGAAGCAGTAGCTGGTACTGTTGAAGAATTTGTTGTTCTTATGAATGATAAAGTAAAAGAATTGGGTCTAAATGATACTAATTTTAAAAATCCTCATGGACTAGATGACGCTAATCATTATTCTAGTGCATATGATATGGTTTTTATAGCTAGGGAACTTGTTAAACATGAAAAAGTTTTAGAATTTACTAGTATATATGAAGATTATTTAAGAAAGGGTACTTCTAGGGAATTTTGGTTAACTAATACAAATAAATTAACTAGATTTAAAGCAGGAGTAGATGGGTTAAAAACTGGTTATACTAAAGAAGCAGGATATTGTTTAACAGCTACTATGAAAAAAGATAACATGAGACTTGTTTCCACTGTAATGGGTGAAGAAACAAGTACTGTAAGAAATGCTGAAATATCTTCCTTACTTGATTATGGATATGCTAAATATAAAATGTATGAAGTAGTTGAAAAAAATAAAATAATTACTGATAAAGAAATAGAAAAAGGAAACAAAAAATATGTAGATATAGTAACTCGTGATAGTTATAGTATAGTAACAGAAAAGAATAATAAATTAGGAGAAATAACTTATGATGTTGAGTTAAATGAAATAAGTGCTCCTATAAATAAAGGTGAAGTAGTAGGTAAATTAATAATTAAGAGTGATAATAGTAAAATAGGTGAAGTTGAATTAACAGTTAATGATGATGTTAAAAAAGCTAATTTATTTGAATTATACTTTAGATATTTAAATGACATAATAAGTGGTAAAATGAGTTTTTAAAATATTGTAAATATATATATTTTAGGGTATAATTTAATTAGGTGGTGTAGATATGTATTTTTGGTTAACTGTTGTAATAATTCTTTCAGTTGTTGAATGTATGACTATTGATTTAGTTACAATATGGTATATAGCAAGTGGACTTTGTACTATAGTTTTATCTTTATTTATTGATAACTTTGTTATACAGTTTGCTTTCTTTACAATACTTGGAACAATCCTTTTAATAACTACAAAATCATTTTTAAAAGATGTTTTAAAAAGTAAAGATATTAAGACAAATTTTGATAGAGTAATTGGTATGAAAGGTATAGTAACAGAAGAAATAAATGAAAATTCCATTGGAGAAGTAAAAGTTGATGGAAAAAGATGGAGCGCTATTAGTGATAAAAAAATAGATTTAAATAAAGAAGTTATTATTTTAGCTATTGATGGTGTTAAATTAAAAGTAGAAGAAGTAAAATAGGAGGTAGATTATGGAATTATTTATAATTATATTAATTTTAGTGGTAGTTCTTATTATTCCAAATATTAAGATTGTACCACAAGCAAAAGCTTATGTTATTGAAAGATTAGGATCTTATAATGAAACATGGAAGAATGGTTTACATGTAAAAATACCATTCATTGATAGAATAGCCAATATTGTTACACAAAAAGAAATTGTTAAGGATTTCGCACCACAACCAGTTATTACTAAAGATAACGTTACAATGCAAATAGATACAGTTGTTTATTATCAAATTACTGATGCTAAATTATATACTTATGGTGTAGAACATCCAGTATCAGCTATTGAAAATTTAACAGCTACAACACTTCGTAATTTAATTGGTGAATTAGAATTAGATCAAACTTTAACTTCAAGAGATATTATTAATTCTAAAATGAGATCTATTCTTGATGAAGCAACAGATCCATGGGGAATTAAAGTAAATAGAGTAGAAGTTAAAAATATAATACCACCAAGAGATATTCAAGAAGCAATGGAAAAACAAATGCGTGCTGAAAGAGAAAGAAGAGAAAAAATTCTTCAAGCTGAAGGTGAAAAGAAATCTAGTATATTAATTGCTGAAGGTGAAAAAGAAAGTGCTATATTACGTGCTGAAGCTAATAAAGAATCTCAAATTAGAATAGCTGAAGGTGAAGCTGAAGCTTTACTTAAAATTAAACAAGCAGAAGCAGAAGGCATTAGATTATTAAAAGAAGCTAAAGCTGATCAAGCTGTACTTGCTATGAAAAGTTTTGATGCTTTAAAAGAAGTAGCTAATGGTCAATCAACTAAGATAATTATTCCATCTAATCTTCAAGATGTAGCTGGTATTACAACAACAATAAGTGAAATGTTAAAGAAATAATTAATTTATTTCTTTTTTTTTGTTATAATTAATGTGGAGGTAGAAAGAATGAAAAAAATAGCATTAGATTTAGATGGAGTAGTATTTGATTCAGAAAATTTATATAGAGTATATACTGAAATATATGATGTAGAAGTTAAGAAATGTGATAATATAATTGATAATACAAAAAGAACATTTCAAAAAAGATATAATTGGGAACAAACAGAATTTAGTGAATTTTATAATAGGTATTCGTCTGAAGTGTTGAAAAGTGCTAATATCATGACAGGTGCTGAAATTATTATTCCTAAATTGACAAAATATTTTGAAGTAATTATAGTAACAGCTCGAAGTGATAGTGAAATGAAATATGCTTTGAATAAATTTGAATCAATAAATTTAGAAAATGTTAAAATATATAATAATGAACACCAAAAAATAGATAAATACTTGTATGAAAAAGTTGATTATATAATTGATGATGATGAAACAATTTGTTTAAATGCATCAGAAAAAAACATTACAGCATTATATTTTAAAAATAATGCTTCAAATCCATTAATAGAAAATGAATACTTAAAAAATGTTAATAACTGGGGAGAAATTTATAAGTATTTAATGTTAAAAGAACATATAGAAATTGAAGGATAAAAGTATGAATAAATATAAAAAAATGCGAGAATATACTCATGAAGAATTTGTTAAATTGATAATGAATTTAACTGAAGAAGAAATATTAGAATTAAGTTCTAAATATGGTGGATATCCGGTTTTGTTTAGAATGTCATTAGATGAAAGAATAAACCATATCCCATTTATTCAAACTGGTGCTGCTATAATAATTAGAAATGAAAAAAATCAAATATTATTACAGTTAAGAACAGATCGAGATAAGTGGGGGTTGCCTGGAGGGTGCCAAGATTTAGGAGAAAATTTAAGACAAACTGCAGTTAGAGAAGCCTATGAAGAAACTGGTATTAAATTAAATCCAAGTGAAATAATATTGATTGATACATTGTCTGGAAAAAGTAGAAAAAATAGTTATCCAAATGGAGATATAGTTTATAATAATACATCTTTGTATTTGGCTGAAGTTTCCTTAAATGATACAAGTAATTTAAAAGGAGATTCAGAAACAAAAAAATTGCAATTTTTTAATCTAGGTGAGATTCCCAAAAATTTGATGGATGAGGATTTAATAAAATCATATATACAATATTTAAAGAAATAATGCTTTTATTTCTTTTTTTTGATATAATGTAAATAGGTGATATCATGATAATTAATAAAAATTATGTTCAATTTGAAAAATTAAATGAATATTCAAATATATGTCATTTATTTACTTTAAAACCTTTTAATTTTAGAAAAGGACTTGTATCTGATGATAAAATAAAGCAACAATATGATGAAATATCAAATATATTTAATACTTCTATGAAATTTATTAAGCCAATTCAAACTCATACTAATATTGTTAAATGTGTAACTGAAAATAGTCTAAATGATACTTTTGAAGATGTTGATGGATTAATTACTAATATTCCTGGTATTGCGCTTGTTACTTCATTAGCTGATTGTCAAGGAATATTATTATATGATAAAAATAAACAGGTAGTAGGTAATATTCATTCCGGTTGGAAAGGTACTTTAAATAGAATAATAGAAAATGCTGTTAAATTAATGATTTCAAATTATGATTGTAATCCTAAAGATATAGAAGCATATATATGTCCTAGTATTTTAAAATGTTGTTTTGAAGTAGATGAAGATCTTAAAGAAGAATTTGAAAATAAATTTACGGATATTAATATTAATGAATATATAATTAAAGGTGACATTAAAGATAATAAACAAAAATACTTTATTGATACAACTTTAATTAATAGAGATGTTTTATTAAATATAGGTTTAGAAAAAAACAATATTACTATTTCAGATATGTGTACTAAGTGTCATAGTGATATAATTCATTCCCATAGAAAAGAAGGAATTAATAGTGGTAGAAATATATCTGTTATTATGTTGAAGAAATAATTAATTTATTTCTTTTTTCATATATTTAAATAGGTGATTAAATGATAGGGGTATTATTAAGAAATAGTGATAAATATACTTTAAATAAAGAGATAAAAAAAGTAATAGATAGTTATAATAAAATATGTGTAGGTATTTATCCTAATGATTTGGAAGAATTTATTAAAATAGCTAATTTTTGTGATGGATTTATATTACAAGGTGGTAGTGATTATACTGATTTAGAAATAGAATTTGTTAAATATTTATATGAAAAAGATATACCAACTTTAGGTATATGTTTAGGAATGCAGATGATGAGTGTAGTAGATGGTACTTTGGAAAAATTAAATAATTTTAATCATCAAAGTAACAATTTATATGTACATGAAGTATTTATTAATTATGATAGTAAATTATATTCTATTTTAAATAAAGATAAAATATTTGTTAATAGTAGACATATAGAACATATTACAAATACATTTTTAACTGTAAGCGCTAGAAGTAGTGATAATGTTATAGAGGCAGTAGAGGATAAGAATAAGAAATTTTTTATAGGAGTACAGTGGCATCCTGAATCTATAATGGATGATAATAGTATTAAATTATTTGATAGTTTTTTTGATAGTCTAACTTGTTAAAAAACAAAATATGTGATATCATGTATATAGATGGAAGAATTTCCATAAAATAAAAAAGGATACATTTGAATTCGAGAATCAAATGCAATCCCTTGTTGGATATAGCATCTGAAATCACTAAGTTGTGAAACAGATGCTTTTATTATTTAAATAATAATATAATTATTACAAAAAATAATAGTAATATTATAATAAATAGAGATAATTCTCTTTTTGTCATAAATATCACCACCTTTCAAATATTAAGAAATAAATGAAAGGGAAAGCATCTGATATATTTCAAACGTATCCATATTCATTATACCAAACAAATGTTTTACACACAATATAAAATATATAAATAATGAAAATACATTGTTAAAAAACAAAATATGTGATATCATGTATATAGATGGAAGTATTTCCATAAAATAAAAAAGGATACATTTGAATGTCAGAATCAAATGCAATCCCTTATTGGAAGTGCATCTGAAATCACTAAGTTGTGAAATCGGATGCTTTTATTATTTAAATAATAATATAATTATTACAAAGAATAATAGTAATATTATAATAAATTGAGATAATTCTCTTTTTGTCATAAATATCACCACCTTTCAAATATTAATAAATAAATGAAAGGGAAAGCATCTGATGTATTTCAAATGTATCCATATTCATTATATCAAACAAATGTTTTATATACAATATAAAATAGATAAATAATGAAAAATATATTTAAAATGAAAACAAGTATTTATTTACTTGTTTTTTCTTTGTAACTATCACACATAGTAGTTTCTTTACAACCACATCCATCACAATTACAAACTTTTATTTTTTTAAGTTTACAACAATCTCCTTCACAATCACAATGTTCACAATCATGAACATTACAATTTATTTTTTGATCCTTCTCCATTTTATCACCATTAATAATATGGATTAATAAAAAAATAATATTCATAAAATGAAACCATTATTCGTATCTTTAAATAGGTGATTATATGAAGATAGGAATTCCTAGAAGTCTATATTATTATCATTATAAAGATTTGTGGCTATCTTTTTTTAAAAGGCTAAATATAGATGTAGTAATAAGTGATAAAACTACAAAAGAAATAATGAAAAAAGGAATAGAATTAAGTAATGATGAAATGTGTATAGCTCTTAAAAACTATTTAGGACATGTTGTAAGTTTAAAAGATAAATGTGATTATGTATTAATACCTAGAATAGATAATTATGGAATAAATAATCAAATGTGTACAAACTATATGAGTACTTATGATATTATTGATAAAATACTAGATATACCAATCATAAGTTATAATGTATCATTAAGTGATAGAAAAACAGAAGAAAAAGAATTTGAAAAGTGGTCATCTATATTAAAAAAAAGTAAAAAAGAAATAAAAGAAGCATATAAATATGCTTTAGAAGATAGTATAAATAAATCAAAATACTTAGAAAGAAAAAATATAGAAAAATTAGAAAGTAAAAAAACAAAAATATTAATAGTTTCGCATCCATATAATATATTTGATGAATATATAGGAGCATCAATTATAAATGCATTAAAAAAATATGATGTAGAAATAATATATTCAGAATATTTTAATAAAAATAAAACTAATAAACTAGGTAATGTTTTATCAACAGGATTATATTTTAAATACTCAAAAGAAGAGATAGGTTCTATACTAATGTGTAAAGATAAAATTGATGGAATTTTATTTTTAACAGCTTTTCCTTGTGCTTTAGATTCTTTAGTAATACCACTAGTTTTAAGAAAAGTAGATATTCCAACATTACATCTAATGATAGATGAAGAAAATAGTATGACTGGTATAATAACTAGATTAGAAAGTTTTATAGATATTATTGAAAGGAATAAAATACATGACTAAACTCGCACTCCCTATGATGGGAAATTATCAAATACCAGGAATATACTTGTTAAAAAAAATTCTAAAATGTGAAGTAATAAAAACACCTAAAATAACTAAAAAAACATTAGAGTTAGGAACTAAATATAGTCCAGAAACAGTATGTATGCCATTTAAATATACACTAGGAGCTTTTATAGAAGCTATAAATAAAGGAGCAGATACTGTAGTACAATTTGGTGGTGGATGTAGATATGGATATTACTATGAATTACAAGAAAATATTTTAAAAGATTTATATGATGTTAACTATATAAATTTAGTAAGTAAAGGTAAAACTAATATAAAAGAAATTTTAAAAAAATTTAAAAGTATTAATCCTAAATTATCTTTAATAAATGCACTATACCGATTTTTAATAACTAAAAGAATGGTATTTTGTATGGATAAAATAGAAGATTATATGAGACATAATCTAGCTTTTGAAAAAGAAAAAGAAATGCAGAAAATATATAATGAATTATTAAATAAATTTGAAAATAATAAAGGCTATATAAATTTGATGTATAATTATTTGAAATACTTTAGAAAAATAAAAAAAGTAAAATTAGAAAAACCAGAAAATAGAATAAGAATAGGAATAATTGGGGAATTATTTACAGTTATGGAACCATTTGGAAATAATGATTTAGAAGAATTATTAATTAAAAATAAAGTTGATATAACAAGATTTACAAATGTAAAATATTTATTATTTGAAAAAGGTAAAAAGATAAAAAAATATTTAAAATATAGTAAAGAATTTGTTAAATATAGAATGGGAGCTGACGCTAGTGATAATATAGCGCGAACTAAATATTTATGTGAAAATAAATATGATGCTATCATACATATTAAATCAACATTTTGTACTCCAGAAATAGGAGCAATGCCTATAATAGAAAAAATATGTAATGAATATAAAGTACCAATATTATTTTTTTCATTTGATTCACAAGATAGTAAAACAGGATTTTATACTAGAGTAGAAGCTTTACTCGATATGATAGAAATGAGGAAGAAAAATGAATAAATGTTATATAGGAATAGATATTGGATCCATTTCTACAAAAGGTGTTATTATAGATGAATCTAATAACATAATAGATAGTATTTATATAGATACAAATGCCAATCCTATTGAAGCATCAAAAAAAGTAATAAATTATTTAAAGAAAACAGCAGCTAATTATACTATAAAAGGAATTGGTACTACAGGAAGTGCTAGAAGATTAATTGGACTTATGATAGATGCTAATATAATAAAAAATGAAATAACAGCTCATGCTATTGGAACTATGTCAATATACCCTGATGTTAGAACCATCTTAGAAATTGGTGGTCAAGATTCAAAAATAATACTTATTGATAATGGAATAATAAAAGATTATGCCATGAATACTTTATGTGCAGCAGGAACAGGTGCCTTTTTAACTAGTCAAGCAAAAAGATTAAATATTCCAATAGAAGAATTTGGTAAATATGCAATAACTAGTAAAAATCCTGTTAATATAGCTGCTCGTTGTACTGTATTTGCTGAATCAGACTTAATTCATAAAGCTCAAATGGGTTATCAAAAAGAAGATATAATAGCAGGCCTTTGTAAAAGTATTGTAATAAATTATTTAAATAATGTTGCTAGAGGTAAAAAAATATATGATAAAGTTGTATTCCAAGGTGGAGTATCTAAAAATGTTGGTGTTCAAAAATATTTTAAAGAAATTTTAAATAAAGATATTATAGTAGATAAAAACGGCCATTTAATGGGAGCTTTAGGAATCGCAATTCTTTCCCATAATTATGAAACAGATAAAGTATATAATTTAGATGTCAATGATATTAAATTTGAAACTAAAGGTATAGAATGTCATGGCTGCGCAAATAATTGTGAAATTGTAAGAATATATAAAAATGATAAATTAATTGATTCAGTTGGTAGCAGATGTGGAAAAGAGTAATTGACAATCTCTCTTTATTAGTGTATAAAATATAGAGAAACAGGAGTGATACTTTTGAAAAAATTAGTAATAGTGGAATCACCAGCTAAAGTAAAAACAATTTCAAAATATTTAGGTGATGATTATTTAGTTACATCTTCTAAAGGACATATTAGAGATTTATCTACAAAAGGAAAATATGGTTTAGGAGTAGATATTGAAAATCATTTTAAACCTGACTATGTAACAATAAAAGGAAAATCAAAAATAGTTTCAGAATTAAAAAAAGATGTTAAAAAAACTGACTTTGTTTATCTTGCTACCGATCCAGACCGTGAAGGAGAAGCTATTAGTTTTCACTTAAAAGATGTGTTAGGATTAAATGATTCAGAATATGATCGTGTAGTATTTAATGAAATTACTAAAAATGCTATACTAGAATCTTTTAAACATCCAAGAAAAATAGATGATAATTTAGTTGAATCTCAAGAAGCTAGAAGAATATTAGATAGAATTATTGGATTTAGATTATCAAAATTAATTCAATCTAAAACAGATGGTACAAGTGCTGGAAGAGTACAAAGTGTAGCTTTAAAATTAATTGTTGAAAGAGAAGAAGAAATAAATAACTTTGAATCAGAAGAATATTATACTATTAAAGCAATTTTCCCTGATTTTGAAGCTGATTTAGTTAAATTTAAGACTAAAAAAATTGAAATCAAATCGGAATTAGAAGCTAATAAAATATTAGAAAGTTTATCTAAATCTTTTGAAATAGAAGATACAGAAAAGAAAGAAAAATCTAAAAAAGCTCCACTTCCTTTTATAACTAGTACATTACAACAGGTAGCTAGTAATAAACTTGGAATGAGTACTAAAAAAACAATGAGTGTTGCTCAAAAATTATATGAAGGTATTGATTTAGGAAGTGAAACAGTCGGTTTAATTACTTATATGCGTACTGATTCAACTCGTTTATCAAAAGATTTTATTAAAGAAACAGAACAATTTATTGAAACTAAATATGGTAAAGAATATAAAGGTAGTGTTCATGAAAAGAATAGTGAATTTTCACAAGATGCTCATGAAGCTATTAGACCTACAAGTATTAAAAGAGACCCATTAAGTATGAAAGCTTTTTTAACTCCTGATGAATATAAATTATATCGTTTAATTTATTATAGAGCTTTAGCTTCTTTAATGAGTAATGCTAAAACACTTAATACAAGTGTAGTTTTAAATAATAATGATTATAAATTTAAAGTTAATGGTCAAACTTTAGTATTTAAAGGTTATTTAGAAGTTTATAGTGATTATGAATCATTATCTGAAACAATACTTCCACCTTTTGATACATATAAAAGTAATGTAATTGTTTCTAATGATATAGTTAGTGAACAACACTTTACTGAACCACCTAGTAGATATACTGAAGCTAAATTAGTAGCGGCCCTAGATGAATTAGGTATTGGTAGACCTAGTACATATGCTAAAATAATTGATAATATTAAAACTAGAGATTATGTTGAAATAGTAGATAAAAAATTTAAACCTACAACTACAGGTATAGAAGTTACTAAAAAGTTACAAGAATTCTTTAGCCATATTATCAATGTTGAATACACTGCTAATATGGAAACAGAATTAGATAAAATAGCTGATGGTGACTTAATTTGGTATGATGTTTTAGATAGTTTTTATAAAGATTTTGAACCATCTATTCAAGAAGCTTTTTCTAAAATGGAAAAGAAAGAAGCAGAAAAAACAGGAGAAATGTGTCCTGAATGTGGTAATCCATTAGTAATTAGAAAAGGGAAATATGGCTTTTTTACAGCTTGTAGTAATTTTCCTGAATGTAAGTATATTAAACAAGATAAGAAAGTTGTAACAGAAATATGTGATTGTCCTAATTGTGATGGAAAAATAGTTGAAAAAAAGAGTAAAAGAGGTAAATTATTTTACGGATGTAATAATTATCCTACTTGTAAAACAGCATATTGGGATAAACCAATTGGAGAAAAATGTCCTGAATGTGGTAGTATGTTAACCGAAAAGAAAAATGTTATAAAATGCAGTAATTGTGATTATCAAAAATGAATCTTGTAAAAGGTTCTTTTTTTTGATAAAATTAATTTTAGAATGGAGCATATGTATGAGACGAGGTTTTACTTTAATGGAATTATTAGCAGTAATAGTAGTTTTATCTGTTACTGCATTAATCGCAACACCAATAATATATAGTATATTAGAAGATGCTGATAGAAAAAGTTTTGAATTATCATGTGAAGAAGTTTATAAATCTTACGACCAATATCAAATAGTAGAAGAAAGTGGTAAAGAAGATTTTTGTAATATTTTTGATTTTGCTAATGATATTGAAGATACTAAGATAGAAGATAATATAAGATATGAACCAATAAGCAAACTTAATATTAAAGGTGAAATCCCTAAAAAAGGCATATATAAAATTTGTAATAACGAAAGAAGATTAGTTATAGATAATGGAAAATATACTTGTGTTAGGGACAAAAATGGTTTAAAAATATTAGATGGAACAATAGAAGAAAATGATACAACAGCTCCAATTATTGAAAGTATTACAGTAAGTAGTACAACAAATAGTATTAAAATAATAGTTAATCCAAAAGATGAAATGAGTCAAATAGAAAATTATTATTATAGAATAGATGGTAATGAAACAAGTAGTAAGAGTAACATTAAAATATATAATAATTTAGAAAAAAATAAGGAATACAAAATAGAAGTTGTTATAGAAGGCCAAAATGGTTTAAAAAGTAATACTGTGTCTAAAAGTGTAAAAACAATTAATCTTGAAAATCCAAGATTTAATGTTAATCAAACTCCAGCATATGGTTATAAATATGCTATTAGTAAAAGGGTAACAATTAAATATGATATTGGAAATGATTTTGAATATTATTTTAAATCAAGTGTAGGTGCAAGTACTTTAAAAAATGTCGTAATAGCATCATGTGGAACTGGAACAATGCCTGGTAAATGTACTGAAAGCAATGTAACAACATTAGTAGCTAATACATGGTACAAAACAAATGATATAAATCCAAATATTGTTTATGATAAGAATGGTACTCTATATGCATTAACTAGTGATGGAACAACTAATTATAGTTCAAGTACATTTTTGGTTGATAAGATAGATATAAGTGCTCCAACTGCAAGTATAAGTACTAATGGTAGAACTGATAGAATAACTGTTACAGCAACATGTAGTGATGCAGAGTCAGGAATAACAAAATATGAATATAGTAAAGATAATGGAACAACATGGATATCAAATGGAACAACAAATAATTATACATTTACAGGCTTAACAAAAGAAACAAGTTATCAATACAAAATAAGATGTACAAATGGAAGTGGATTAACAAAAGAAGCAACAGGAGTTGGAAAGACTCTAGGATTTACAAATCCAACAATTAAACAAATAAGTCAAACACCAACAAGTGGATATGACTATGTTCAATCAAGAACAATTCAAATAACATATAGTAGTACAAATGTAACAAGTCCAGTATATTATTTTAAATCAAGTGTAGGAGCAACAGTAGCTAGTGGAATAGTAACAGCGACATGTGGAACAGGAACAAATCCAGGAACATGTACAAGTTCAAATGTAACAACATTAGTAGCTAATACATGGTATAAGACAACGAGTACAACACTAAATGTAATATATAAAGCAAATGGAGTATTATATGCCCTAACAGGTGATGGAACAAATATATCAGGGACAAGTACATTTACAATAAGTAAGATAGATACGAGTATACCAACAACACCAACAGTAACATACAACGGAGGAAGTAATAGTCATAGTTGGAAAAATAATTATAATATAACATTAACATCAACAGCTACAAGTGGAATACATCATTATGAAGTAGATTGGGATGGAGATGGAGTAGCAAATTATGCATCAAGCAGTAATTTCATTCCATGGGATGGATATTCATCATGTAATAATAGATTTAGAGCAGTAAGTAATAGTGGAGTAGTAAGTGGATGGACAGATGTTCAACATATCCACATGGATACAAGTGCACCAGGAGTAACAACAATAACATACAATGGTGGAGCAAATACATGTACATGGAAGAATAATTATAATATAACATTAACAGCAAGTGATAATATAGGAGTTTCATATTATCAAATAGATACAAATAATGATGGAATAGCAGATGCACAAACAGCAAGTAACTTTATACCAGCAAATGGATACCATTCACATACAGTAAGATTTAGAGCAGTAGACTATGCAGGAAATATAGGAACATGGACAGAAAATCAACATATTCATATGGATACAGAAAAACCATCATGTATAAGTAGTGGTGGAAGTGATGCATGGACAAACGATAGTAGAACATTAGTAGGAACATGTAGTGATTCAGTAAGTGGATGTCAAGGAAATGCAAGTTGGTATATAAATTGGCAAGGAAGTTGGATAAACTTATCACCAGGAACAGTATATGATAATGCAGGAAATTCAACAGTATGTCCATCAAATCAAACGGTTAAAATAGATAAGACAGCTCCAACAATATCACCAAATTTAGCTTCTGGAACATATAGTGGAGAAAGAACAGTAACATTTACAGCAACAGATTCAAATAGTGGAATTCAAGCAATACAATATAAAATATATTTGAATGGAACGTTAAACTCAGCAAATCAATATTTAAAATCAACATCATTCAGCAAAACTTTAACAGGTGGAACATGGGATATTTATGTTAAAGTATTAGATAATGCCAATAATTGGTATAGCACTTCATGGACTCACTATACATATGTTATTAGTGCTAACTATGCAGCAACAGATTCAAGTTATCCAGCACAGCATCCAGTAATAGATGCTACTCCACATGAAGATAGTGGTCATTGTTCTAAACCAGAAGGTTTATGTAAAGATAATGGATGGTATTGTGTGTCATGGGGTAGTAAATGTAACGATGGCTCAAATCCCGATTTTACCGAGGGATATGGTCCAGAGAATGGAGGTTATTGTAATTGTGGTGATTGGGCTCCTGGTACAGGTGAAATAACATATTCATGCCAAAGTGGTTATACTTTAAGTGGAACAACATGTATTGGAGAGGAATATACATGTCCAAATGGAGGAACCTTAAATGGAACAACATGTGTTTTATATACATGTCCAAATGGAGGAACTTTAAATGGAACAATGTGTATTAGATAATTAAAACAACAAAAATAAGTTCAGTTAATGGACTTATTTTTGTTTATTTGGTACAATATTTACTGGTGAGTTATATGAATAGAAAAGATGTAGATTTAAATAAAGTAACTCCAATGATGAAACAATATTTAGAAATTAAAGAAAAAAATGAAGATATTATAATTTTCTTTAGATTAGGAGATTTTTATGAAATGTTTTTTGAAGATGCAATACTTGTATCTCATGAATTGGAGTTAACACTAACAGGAAAAAATGCGGGATTAGATGAAAAAATACCAATGTGTGGAATACCACATCATGCAGCAAATGTATATATAGAAAAACTAGTTGATTTAGGATATAAAATAGGAATATGTGAACAATTAGAAGATCCAGCTTTAGCTAAAGGAATAGTTAAAAGAGATATAATTCAAATAATAAGTAAAGGTACTATTATCCAAGATGAATCCTTAAAAGAATATGAAAATAATTATATTGGTAGTTTAATGGATTTTAATCATTCATATGTATTAAGTTATGCTGATATATCAACTGGAGAAATATATTCAACTATACTAGAACATAATGCTACTAAAGTAATAAGTGAAATAGTAAGTATTGGTTTAAAAGAAATAATAGTAAATGAAAAACTAGATTCAACAATAACAAGTATTTTAAAAAATCAATTTAAAATAGTAATAACTTATTCTAATGAAGCTGAATCACAAAAAGAATATGAATATATATATAGTGATATAAGTGATATAAGACATATAGAAACTATTAAACATTTGCTAACATATATAACAAATACTCAAAAAAGAAGTTTAGCTCATTTTGAAAAAGTTGTTATAAAAGACAATAAAGATTATTTAAAAATGGATATTCATACTAAAAGAAATCTAGAATTAACAGAAACTTTAAGATTAAAACAAAGAAACTTTTCTTTAATATGGTTACTAGATAAAACTAAAACAGCAATGGGTTCAAGAACTCTAAAAAATATGATAGAAAATCCATTAATAAATAAAGAAGAAATCAATAAAAGATATGATACAATAGAAATATTATTAAAAGAATTTATAAAAAAAGAAGAACTATGTAATTACTTATATGAAGTTTATGATTTAGAAAGATTAAGTGGAAAAATAGCTTTTGGTAGTGCGAATGCAAGAGATTTATTACAACTTAAAAATTCTTTAAAAGTTTTACCATATATAAAACAAATATTAACAGATATAAACTTTTACAAAAATATAGAAGAACTAAATGATTTGTATGAATTACTAGAAAATTCAATATATGAAAATCCACCAGTATCTATAAAAGAAGGATATATCATTAAAGAAGGATATAGTAAAGAATTAGACGAACTAAAAGACTTAAGAAAAGGTGGTAAAGATTTCGTAGCTAGATTTGAAGAAGAAGAAAAAGAAAGAACTGGTATTAAAAACTTAAAAATTGGATTTAATAGAGTATTTGGATACTATATAGAAGTATCCAAAGGAAATATTGATTTAATAAAAGATGAATATGGATATGAAAGAAGACAAACTTTAGCTAATTGTGAAAGATATATAAGTCCAATACTAAAAGAAAAAGAAGCTTTAATACTAAATGCAGAAGAAAAAATAATTGAATTAGAATACGAAATATTTACTGAAATAAGAGATAAAATTAAAGAATATATACCTAGATTACAAAGTATTTCAAAAGTAATAAGTGAAATAGATGTATTACAATCATTCGCAACAGTTTCAGAAGAAAATAATTATGTAAGACCTATACTAAGTGATAAAAAAGAAATTAGATTAATTAATTCTAGACATCCAGTAGTAGAAAAAGTAATTGAAACTGAATTTGTATCAAATGATATCATAATGGATGAAAAAACTAACATATTATTAATAACAGGACCTAATATGGCAGGTAAATCAACATTTATGAGAGTTCTTGCTATAAGTGTTATTATGGCTCAAATTGGATGTTTTGTTCCAGCTAGTGAAGCAGTACTTCCAATATTTGATGCTATATATACAAGAATAGGGGCAAGTGATGATTTAGTTAGTGGAGAATCAACATTTATGGTTGAAATGAAAGAAGCAGCTAATGCTATTAATAATGCTACAGTTAACAGTTTAATTTTATTTGATGAACTAGGTAGAGGTACAGCTACTTTCGATGGTATGTCATTAGCACAAGCTATAATAGAATACATTCATACTAATATTAAATGTAAAACTTTATTTTCAACTCACTATCATGAATTAACTGACTTAGATAAAACTTTAAGTGGTTTAAAAAATGTACATGTAAGTGCTGTAGAAGAAAATGGAAATATTACATTTTTACATAAAGTAAAAGATGGTTCTATTGATAAAAGTTATGGTATTCATGTTGCTAAATTAGCTGATTTACCTAGTAATTTAATAGATAGAGCAAGCAGTATTTTAAAAGTTTATGAAAATAAAGAAGTTAAAAGAGATACAAAAATTCAAGAATGTTTACCACTTGATGAATTAATGGAAAATAAAGAATCTGTTATAGAAGAAGAAATAAAAAAGATAAATGTTTTAGATATTACTCCAATGGATGCTATGAATATTTTATACAATCTAAAAGAAAAAATTAAATAAATAATTATATATGATAATTGAAAGAAAAGAAATAAAATACCATTTTAATGATTGTCATCCATATTTATATATCTTAAAATTAGAAGAAGTAACTATAATGTTTTATCAATTAGGAAGTAGAGATTTACAATTAGTAGTTCAATGTAAAAAAATAGAAAAAGAAGTATTGTTAGAATTAAAAAAAGATACATTAACAACAGAAAATAAAACGGTATATTTATTATATAATTTAATAGATAACTTATATCAAGAAATTGTTATTCAAAAATGTATGAGTGAAGAAGAAAAAAATAGAGATATACCTTTAGTTTCTAAATATCCATATGGATATTTAGAATTAGTTGATAATGGAATCATTAATTGGAAAAGTGATGCTCCTATTGATGAATTAAGTAATGAATTTACATATAATTATTTAACTATTTTAAAAGATAAGGATAAATATATATTAAAATTTATTAATAATTCAAATCAACAAAGATTTAATATTGAATTTAATACTGATAGAAGTAGATATGGTAGATTTGTATATCCATTCATGATACTATTAAATAATTTAAAAGCAATAACGGATTCTTATGATCAAATAACAATAGAAGAATATTTAAATAATAAAAAATTAATTAAAAGAAAGTAGGTTAAATATGTTAAAAAAAGAGAATTGGTTTATCTATTTTATAATGATGATTTTTACATTTGGTGGATATATAATTATACCTGCTAGTCAATTGAATTTATTTCAAAAAGATAAATGGTATTCAAATTATAAATATTGGTTATTTGGATCTTTAGCTTTATTTTTACCAGTAATTATTATGTTAGTTGTATTGGTTATTAAAATGACTGTAGAAGTAGCTCTTAAATTAAAAGTAGATGGTAGTGATATATATGGTAACCCATATATATGGATTGGTTTACTTATTGTACCAGTAATTGGTTGGGTATTATTTTTAGTAATGTATATTTATTTACACTTTTATATTATTGTTAATATTAAAAAAGGTGTATTAGAATAAAGTACTTGAAAAAAGTACTTTTTTTGATATAATTTATATAGAATAGGAATGTGATATTATGAATAATAGGGGTTATGCAATATCAGCAATAATATATCCATTATTATTAGTATGTTTAATATTAGTTTTAAGTATATTAAGTGATTTGGAAAATAAAAAAAATATATTGGATAGATTAAAAGATGATAAATTGTTAGGTACTAATATATCAAGTGTAATTGATAAGGATTCTAGTGGTAATGAAAAACTAATGTTGATTTCGGAAAACAATTCATTACTATGGAAATATCAATGGTATAAAGATGGTGAAATAATATCAGGGGCAACAAGTAACTCTTATAATGTTACAACTACTGGCGTATATTCACTTAAAATTACTGATAAAACTGGAATGTCTAGTACAAGCTTTAACTATGAAGTTACAAACATATCTCAAGTTAAATACAATAATTATAATGCTTTGAATGTTATTTCGCATGATTATAAAAATAATACTTGTGTAGGTAAATCAAAATATTATAGCAATTTAAGAAAATATATTTACAATTCTACAACATGTAATGAAAAATATTTACGAAATTTATTTGATAATGGTTATTTAGAATATAAAGGTAATATCAATGCTGAAGTTCTTAAATACGATGAAAAAAATAATGAATTATATTATCAAGGACCTAACTATGTAATATTAGATTTTGGAAATTATGTAGAAATTGATCCAAATAAATCTTATACTCAAACTATTACAATGAAATCAAGTGATGATTCCTCACTATATCTTGCAGGAATTATTGAATATGATGTAGATTATAATCCTGTAGAAGCACCAAATATAATGTATGTAGTGGGAACAACAACATACTTAACTAAATCTTTAAATCCTGGAGATACAGTAGTTTATTTAAATGATACAACTAATTTCCAACTTACAGAATCTACACCGTCTTATATATTAGGTTTAATTTTTTGGAATTATACTGATTCGACAGGATATACATATCCAAAAGAAACATACTCAAGAAATGTTTATCATGATTTATATAAATATGATGGAGTAAATAAAATTAATAATACAATTACACTTAAAACAGCTTGGACAGGACCTACAATAAATGCTGGTACATATTTATCACAATCAAGTTCAGGTGGTACATTTAATTATGGCATTTTAGAAGGGGCAACTATTTCAACAAATTATAAAACTTATTCAAATACACTTATAGGAACGGTTACAAATAATTATTCACAAAGTAAGTTTAGACCAGGAACAAAATATATTAGAGCTCATATTTTATATAGCTATAGCAATTCTAATGAACCAAAACTATCTATAAAGGACTATACTTTTACAGAAAATGATTAGAAAAGAACAAAAATGTTCTTTTCTTTTATAAATAATGTTATAATATTTTTATACAAAAGAGAGTGATAATTATGTCAAAAAAGAATTTGTTATTAACTTATGAAGAGTTAGAAGAAAAAATAAAAGAATACATAACAGATGAAAAACAATTACAAGTTATAAAAAAAGCTTATTTATTCGCTAATGAAAAACATTTTGGCGTAAAGAGACTGACAGGCGAAGACTATATAAATCATCCTTTAAATGTAGCTTACATTTTAACTAGTATGAATGCTGATTACTCTACATTAGCTGCTGCTTTATTACATGATGTAATAGAAGATACAGATGTAACAAAAGAAGAACTAGAAAAATTATTTGGTAGTGAAATAGCTCTATTAGTAGATGGAGTAACTAAAATAAATAAAATAAACTTTGAAACAACTAATGCCGCAGTAATAGCTAATCAAAGAAAAATACTAGTAGGTTTATGTGAAGATGTTAGAGTAATATTTATTAAACTAGCAGATAGACTTCATAATATGAGAACTTTATGGATTCATTCCGAAAAAAAACAAAAAGAAAATGCTTTAGAAACTTTAGAAATTTTAACACCAATAGCTCATAGATTAGGTATGAATACTATAAAAAGTGAACTAGAAGACTTATCACTAAGATATTTAAAACCAGATGTATACTTTGATATAGTAGAAAAATTAAATCAAACAAAAGCTGAAAGAGATGAAGCTGTATTACAAATGGAAAAAAATGTTAGTGAAATATTAAATAATAATGGAATAAAACATAAAATTAAAGGTAGATCAAAAAGTATATATAGTATTTATAAAAAATTAGATAAAGGTAAAAAATTTGAAGATATATACGACTTACTAGCTTTAAGAGTATTTGTTGATACAAAAGAAGAATGTTATAGAGCCCTAGGATTAATTCACTCAAAATATCACCCAATACCTAATAGATTTAAAGATTATATTGCTATGCCAAAAACAAATATGTATCAATCACTTCATACAACAGTATTTGGATATGATGGATATTTATACGAAATACAAATAAGAACATATGAAATGGATGAAATAGCAGAACGTGGTATAGCTTCACACTGGTCTTATAAAGAAGGTACAAGTGGAAATATTCAAAATAACATGGAACAAAAGTTACAATTCTTTAGATCAATAATCGAATTAAATCAAGAAGAATTAACAGATGAAGAATACATGAAAAATGTTACAAATGATGTATTCAATGATACTATTTATGTATATACACCAAAAGGAGATGTTATAGAATTACCTAATGGTTCAACTCCAATAGACTTTGCTTATAGAGTTCACTCTAAAGTAGGTGACTCAATGGTAGGAGCTATAGTAAATAATAACATTGTACCACTAGACTATAAATTACAAGATAATGATATTATCAAAATAAACACAAATAAAAATTCAAGTCCTAGTTATGAATGGATTAATATAGCATATACAGCAGGAGCTAAAAATAAAATAAGATCATATTTTAAAAAAATAGATAAAGAAGAATATTTAAAAACAGGTGAAGAAATACTAACTAAAGAATTAAAGAAAAGAAAAATAAGTAGTAGTGAATTCTTTACAGATGAAAATATAAATAAAATACTAAATGAAACAAAATTATCTGATTTAGAAGAAATATATATAAATGTAGGAAATAATAAATATGCTCCAAATTACATTATAAATATAATAACAGGAACAAATGAAACAAAAGAAGATTTAATTCTAAAAAAAGTAACAAGTAAAGAAGAAATAGTAACAAATGTAAAAAATGATATTATAGTAGGAAATATAGATGATATTAAAATAAATGTAGCATCTTGTTGTAAACCAATACCTGGAGATGAAATAATAGGTTATATTACAAAAGGATATGGAATTAATGTACATAGAAGAAACTGTCCAAATATTGAAGATTTAAATGAAAGAATAATTGATGTAAAATGGAACAATACTATAAGTAAAAAATATCCAACAGGTGTAATTATTAGAAGTTTAAAAAATGATAATTTATTACTAAGTGTAATATCTAAAACTCAAAATAGTAAAATATTAGTACAAAAAGTAAATACTATAAATGAAAGTGATCAAACAGTTCTTAGTATGACCGTTTTAGTTGATAACAAAGAACTACTAATCAAATTTATGAATGATGTTAAAAGTATTCAAAATGTACTAAGTGTTGAAAGGATAATTAAATGAGAGTAGTAGTTCAAAGAAGTTTAAATTCAAGTGTTAGTGTTGAAGGTAAAATAGTTGGAGCTATTAAATCAGGATTAGTATTATTTGTTGGATTTACACATTTTGATACATTAGAAGATATTAAATATTCTGTAAACAAAATAATGAATTTAAGAATATTTGATGATGAATCAGGTAATATGAATAAGTCAATTAAAGAAGTAAATGGAGAAATATTAAGTATTTCACAATTTACTTTATATGGTGATACTAAAAAAGGAAATAGACCTTCATTTATAGATGCAATGAAATATGATAAAGCATCAAATATGTATGATATATTTGATGAAGAATTAAAAAAATATATAAAAGTTGAAACTGGTATATTTGGAAGTGATATGAAGGTAAATATTACAAATGATGGACCAGTTACAATATTAATAGAAAGTGTGAAAAAATGATAAAAAATAAATTAGATTATAAATTATTGAATACTGCAATTATTATGGTTATAATATTTTTACTATATCAAACAGGTAATTTATGGCTTGGTATATTAGGAAAATTATGGGATATAGTATTACCATTTTTTCTAGCATTTATTATAGCTTATGCATTACATCCTGTACTTAAATATTTACAAAGTAAAAAAATACCTAAATGGTTAGCTTTAACTATTATAATAGTTGCTTTAGTATTAATAGTTGTTTTAATGGGTGTAGTAATAGTACCAGCTATATTTAAAGAATTACCAAGTTTATTTAATTCAATTATTTCTTTTGTTAAAGAAATTTCAACTAAATTTAAATTAGATTCATCTAGTATTCAAACTACATTACAAACAAGTTTCAATGGAATAATTTCTTCTATGGGAAAATTTGTATCAGATGGAGCTATAAATATGATTGGCGTATCATTAGGATTATTGACAAAATTCTTTATAGCTTTTGCTGCTAGTATGTATTTATTAGTAGATATGGATAAAATAAGAACAGTAGTAAAAAAATATTTAAAAAATACTTCTAAGAAAATGTATGGATATGTTTTAACTATAGATAATGAAATGAAACAATATTTAAATGGATTTATGAGAATTGTTATAATAGCATTCTTTGAATATACAATTGCTTATGCTATAATAGGACATCCAAGTGCGATACTTTTAGGTGTACTTGCTATGATTGCTAATTTAATTCCATATTTTGGAGGAATGATTACTAATACAATAGCAGCAATTACAGCATTTGTAATATCACCATCATTATTTATAAGAACTGTAATTACATTTATGATTTTATCAGGCGTAGATGGTTATGTTATAAATCCATATGTATATGGTAAAACTAATAAAGTTCATCCTTTAGTTGTAATTTTATCAGTATTTGCTGGTGGAATACTATTTGGTACATTAGGTATTTTATTAGCGCTTCCTCTAGCAATTATCATAATAGCTTCTATCAAATATTTTGAACCTGAAGTAAAAAATACAATTGAAGATATAAAAGAAAAAATATAATTGATTGGTTATTAGAAGAATAAAAGGAGCTAAGAAATTAGCTTTTTTTGTGTAATTGACAAAACTAATGATAAATGTCCTATTTTCATTAAATTTGTCAAGGAGAATATTTATGAAAAGAATAGCAAAAAATTTTATGTATTTTCTATTAAAAAATCAAATGATAAATATGGTATAAAGTACTTGTTGAAAGTACTTTTTTAGTTTATAATGTTTATGATAGGAGAGAAGTTTATGAAAAAGGGTTTTACATTAATAGAATTATTAGCAGTTATAGTAATATTAGTTATAGTAACACTTATTACTACGCCAATAATATTAAATGTGGTAGAAGATTCTAGAAAAAATTCAGCAATAGGATCTGCTGTAGGATATTTGGAGTCATTAGAAGAAGCAATGGTAACAGAAGAATTGCTTAGTGGAAAAACTATAGAAAGGGAGAGAATATACAAGGTAGAAGAAGATACTGAGTATGAATATTCAGAATTAGAATATTTAAATGAACATCCAGATTTCAATAAAGAAGCAAGTAATATATATCTAAATAATGTGGTAAATATAAAAGGAACAAAGCCAACAGATGGATATATAATAATTGGAAAACAAGATGTAGAAGAGGCAGAATTAGTAATAAATGGATATTCTGTGTATTGTGATAGTAGTAGAAGATGTGTAGTAACAGGTAAATTTACAAGTAGTTCAAATGTAATAAGTATAAAAATTGAAGAACCAAATAGTTATTCAATTGTAGTTGGAAACACATTAGAGTTAAAAGCAAGTGTAGAAACAATTGATGGAAGTGAATCGAGAGTTACTTGGACAAGTTCGGATACTTCAGTAGCAACTATAAACAGTAAAGGTGTAATAACTGGTATAAAAGAAGGACAAGTAACAATTATAGCAAAATCAGGAAACAAAAAATCAAGAATAACAGTAACTATAATAAATGATAGTTTATTAGGATATTTATCAGATGCAAATTTAAAAAATGATACAATAATAAATATGCCTGTAAATGGAGAAAATTATCCAGCTCATGTATATGTATATAATGGAGATACAACATTTAGTGAGAATATGACATTTGGAGATGAAAATGATGTAGCTACTGAAAATGGTTATGCACAAAACATGGTTATAGTAAAGGTAAATGGAAATTTAACAATAAATGAAGGGGTAACAGTAAATCCATATTATACAGAATATGGAGGACCAAAAGGATTTACAATATATGTAACTGGAAAGTTAATTAACAATGGAACAATCGATAATTCACATGGAGCAAAAGCAGAAGGTCAAAATGTATATTTATGGAAGAATAGTGATGGAACCTATGAATATGTACCAGCAGAAGGTGGAATAAAAAATACATCAGGAGAAAATAGAAAAACTGGAGGCGGAGGAACCGGAGGATATGGTTCAAATCCAGGAGACGGAGCATCAGGAACATCATATTCAGGAGGAACTGGAGGAGTGTCAACATGTGGAAGTAGTGGAACAGCTAACGGAGGAGTTGGAGGATCAGCAATAAGCTGTGGTATCGTCGCACCTGGTGGAGCTGGAAATCCTGGAGGAACTGGAATAGGTAGTAAATCTGGAGAAAATGGAACTGGCGGATTGTTGATAATTTATTCAGACAATTATGAGAATAAGGGAACAATAAGCGCAAGTGGTAGTAATGGAGGTATCTATAATTCAGTAATTGGTGGTGGTTCTGGAGGAGGAAGTATAAATATTTTTACAAATCAAAATACAGGAATAGACCAATTGGGAATTATAACAGATACAAGATATAATGAAATTTTAGGGACAACTTTATATGCAGGAGGAAAAGCAAACGCAGGATCAGGAACTGTAAATGTAGGGGAAATCCGAAATGGAAAATATTATGATTTAAAAGAAATAATAGAACAAGATAAAGAAAGTTATAGAAAATCATTAATAATTAATGGTGATAGTATTTTAAGTATATTAAAAGAAAATAATTTAAAAAATGGATATTACTATTTATCAGCTAATGGAGAAAATTATCCAGCTCATGTATATGTATATAATGGAGATACAACATTTAGTGAGAATATGACATTTGGAGATGAAAATGATGTAGCTACTGAAAATGGTTATGCACAAAACATGGTTATAGTAAAGGTAAATGGAAATTTAACAATAAATGAAGGGGTAACAGTAAATCCATATTATACAGAATATGGAGGACCAAAAGGATTTACAATATATGTAACTGGAAAGTTAATTAACAATGGAACAATCGATAATTCACATGGAGCAAAAGCAGAAGGTCAAAATGTATATTTATGGAAGAATAGTGATGGAACCTATGAATATGTACCAGCAGAAGGTGGAATAAAAAATACATCAGGAGAAAATAGAAAAACTGGAGGCGGAGGAACCGGAGGATATGGTTCAAATCCAGGAGACGGAGCATCAGGAACATCATATTCAGGAGGAACTGGAGGAGTGTCAACATGTGGAAGTAGTGGAACAGCTAACGGAGGAGTTGGAGGATCAGCAATAAGCTGTGGTATCGTCGCACCTGGTGGAGCTGGAAATCCTGGAGGAACTGGAATAGGTAGTAAATCTGGAGAAAATGGAACTGGCGGATTGTTGATAATTTATTCAGACAATTATGAGAATAAGGGAACAATAAGCGCAAGTGGTAGTAATGGAGGTATCTATAATTCAGTAATTGGTGGTGGTTCTGGAGGAGGAAGTATAAATATTTTTACAAATCAAAATACAGGAATAGACCAATTGGGAATTATAACAGATACAAGATATAATGAAATTTTAGGGACAACTTTATATGCAGGAGGAAAAGCAAACGCAGGATCAGGAACTGTAAATGTAGGGGAAATCCGAAATGGAAAATATTATGATTTAAAAGAAATAATAGAACAAGATAAAGAAAGTTATAGAAAATCATTAATAATTAATGGTGATAGTATTTTAAGTATATTAAAAGAAAATAATTTAAAAAATGGATATTACTATTTATCAGCTAATGGAGAAAATTATCCAGCTCATGTATATGTATATAATGGAGATACAACATTTAGTGAGAATATGACATTTGGAGATGAAAATGATGTAGCTACTGAAAATGGTTATGCACAAAACATGGTTATAGTAAAGGTAAATGGAAATTTAACAATAAATGAAGGGGTAACAGTAAATCCATATTATACAGAATATGGAGGACCAAAAGGATTTACAATATATGTAACTGGAAAGTTAATTAACAATGGAACAATCGATAATTCACATGGAGCAAAAGCAGAAGGTCAAAATGTATATTTATGGAAGAATAGTGATGGAACCTATGAATATGTACCAGCAGAAGGTGGAATAAAAAATACATCAGGAGAAAATAGAAAAACTGGAGGCGGAGGAACCGGAGGATATGGTTCAAATCCAGGAGACGGAGCATCAGGAACATCATATTCAGGAGGAACTGGAGGAGTGTCAACATGTGGAAGTAGTGGAACAGCTAACGGAGGAGTTGGAGGATCAGCAATAAGCTGTGGTATCGTCGCACCTGGTGGAGCTGGAAATCCTGGAGGAACTGGAATAGGTAGTAAATCTGGAGAAAATGGAACTGGCGGATTGTTGATAATTTATTCAGACAATTATGAGAATAAGGGAACAATAAGCGCAAGTGGTAGTAATGGAGGTATCTATAATTCAGTAATTGGTGGTGGTTCTGGAGGAGGAAGTATAAATATTTTTACAAATCAAAATACAGGAATAGACCAATTGGGAATTATAACAGATACAAGATATAATGAAATTTTAGGGACAACTTTATACGCTGGAGGAAAAGCAAATGCAGGATCAGGAACAATAAATATAGGAGAAATCCGAAATGGAAAATATTATGATTTAAAAGAAATAATAGAACAAGATAAAGAAAATTATAGTTAATATTATGAAGCACTTGTTGAAAGTGCTTTTTTTTTATATAATTAAGTAGGTGATACTATGTATGCAGATGTACTTGTAGAAATAAAAGCAAAAGGAATAGACCAAACTTTTACATATAAAATACCAGATACTATTAAAAATACTATTAAAGTAGGAGTAAGAGTTCAAGTACCCTTTGGAAAACAAATATTAGAAGGATTTGTTTTAAAAATAAAAAATGAATGTAATTTAGAATATGAAATAAAAGAAATAATAAAACAAATAGATGAAAATCCTGTTTTAAATGAAGAATTACTAGAACTCGGAATTTATATGAGTAAAAAATACTTGTGTAATTTAATAACATGCTATCAAACTATGTTACCAAGTGCATTAAAGGCAAAAAATAATTTTGTTGTACCTAAAAAATATGTAACATATATAATCTTAAAAAAAGATACAATTGGTAAAAATGAACAACAAAATAAAATATTAGAAATATTAAGAAAAAATAAAAAAGTAAAAAAATCGGAATTAGTAAATATATCTAGTTCTAGTTTAAATACATTAATAAAAAATGGTTATTTAGAAGAAAAAAAAGAAGAAATATATAGACTAAATGATAATACCAATATTGTAAAAGAAAACATAAATTTAACAAATGATCAAAAATTAGCTATAGAAAAAATAAATAATACAAATAATTTTAAAACTTACCTATTACATGGAGTAACTGGTAGTGGTAAAACAGAAGTTTATTTAAATACTATAGAAAAAGTATTAAAAAGTAAAAAAGAAGCAATAGTATTAGTTCCAGAAATATCTTTAACACCTCAATTAGTAGAAACTTTCAAAAAGAGATTTGGTAGTCAAATAGCTATACTACACAGTAATTTATCTATGGGTGAAAAATATGATGAATGGAGAAAAATTGAAAGGAAAGAAGTAAGTGTAGTAATAGGAGCAAGAAGTGCTATATTCGCACCACTAACTAATTTAGGAATAATTATAATAGATGAAGAACATTCAAGTACATATAAGCAAGAAAATAATCCAAAATACAATACAATAGATATAGCAATATATAGAGCAAAAAGATATAATATTCCACTTGTTTTAGGAAGTGCTACACCTTTAATTGAAAGTTATACAAGAGCTAAAACGGGAATATATGAACTATTAACTTTAAAAAACAAAATATCGAATGTAAATGTAAAAACATATTTAATTGATATGAAAGATGAAATAAGACATAATCATTCTATACTATCTAGAATGTTAGAAGAAGAAATAGAAAATAAACTAAATAAAAATGAACAAATCTTATTACTATTGAATAGAAGAGGTTATACAACAGTATCAACATGTAAAAGATGCGGCTATACTCATAAATGTAAATATTGTGATATACCACTTACTTATCATAAATCAAGTAATACAATGAGATGCCATTACTGTGGATATGCAGAAAAAAAATTAATAGAATGTCCGGAATGTCATTCAAAAGATATAAATAGTTATGGAATGGGTACTGAAAAACTAGTTGAATATATTGAAAATAAATTTGAAAAAGCAAAAGTAGTACGAATGGATAATGATACAACATCAAATAAAGGTAGTCATGAACAAATAATAAAAGATTTTGAAAATGGAAAATATAACATTTTAATAGGAACACAAATGATTTCAAAAGGATTAAATTTTAAAAATGTTAGTTTAGTAGGAGTAATAAGTGGTGATAGTTCACTAAATATTCCAGACTTTAGAAGTGGTGAAAGAACATTCGCATTACTAAATCAAATAACAGGTAGAGCAGGTCGATTTGAATTAGAAGGTACTGTTATAATACAAGGATTTAATATAAATCATTATAGTATAAAAAAAGCTATAGAAAATGATTATGAAGGATTTTATAATGAAGAATTAAAATTAAGAAAGTTATTAAAATATAGTCCATTCTATAACTTAAGTTTAATTAAAATAAGAAATAATAATTATGAGTTAGCTAATACTGAAGCTAATAAAATAGCTTCCTATTTAAGAAATAAAAACTATGATGATGTATATATATTAGGACCAGCTCCAGCTATGATACCAAAAATAAATAATATTTATGAATTACAAATAATTATTAAGTATAAAAAAAGTAATATTATTATGAAAGATTTAGAATATGTAAATAATTTATATAAAAATAATAAAGTAAATGTTGATATTGATATGAATCCATATTTAATATAATTTTATTATTTATTAACAATTGAATAGATAGATGATGATTTTTAATAATGTATAAAGAAATAGAAAAGGCTATTGATTGCCTTTTTATTTTTATATATTAGGAAAGTTTTCTAAAAAATTAAAAAAATATTGATGAACATATGCATTTATAATATAATTAAATTACATAGAAAGTGATATTATGAGGATAAAAAAAGCATATAAATTTAGAATATATTCTACCTTTGAACAACAATAACAAAAAAATATGTATGGTAGCAAAGTTAAAGTCTATGGAGCAGGTAAGAAGCAATTCTTTAAAGCAAAAAACTTTAGGCGTAGATTCAAATTTATTTGAATTTTGTTCTTATATTATAATTTTATAAGGTGGTACCATGGAATGTATAGAATTAAATAATGATGAATTTGCTAGTAAAAAGAAATTACTTAATGAAGGTTATGAATCACAAATTTTTGTTTATCAACATGATAATAAGGAAATTTTAATAAAAAAATACTATGAACTAGATCAAGTTGATATTGATAAAATTGAATTGGTAAGTAAATTAAAAACTAATATTTTAATTAAACCAAGTAAATTAGTAAAAATAGGAAATGAAATCGTTGGTTTTACAATGGAAGATTATATGAAAAATTTTTATCAAATAAAAATAATGAAAAATGTGATGTCAGATGAAGAAAAATATAATTTATTAGTAATTCTAAAAAATGAAATAATTAATCTTAGAAAACAAAACTGTATTTATGGTGATCTTAGTTTAAAAAATGTAATTACCGATGGAGTAAATGTTCGATTGTGTGATTCAGTTAATGTAAAAATTGATGATTACAATTTTGATCAAATTAGTTCAAATATGCAAAAATATTTTAATTTAAAGAATACTTATGATGGAATTGATAGTTATATGTTAAATTTACTTACAATTTATCTTTTAAATGATATAGAGTATGATCAAATAATAGAATTAATGGAAGAAAATTTGATTTTGAAATTTAGTAATAAAGAATATATCAATTATAGAGGAATGATGGATAATCAGGAATGTATGACAATATGTTATGATATGATATCTGATAAAGTTACTAAAGATTTCTTAATTGATTATCTTAGTTTTGAAAAAGAAAAAACAATAAAATAAATTTTTGGAAAATTTATATAAAAAATTATATCTTCTTGAAAATAATAAAAAATGTGTGTTAATATATAATAAGTTAAAATAACTTGATTGGGTATAGGAGGAGAAAATTATGAAGAAAGGTTTTACATTAATAGAGTTATTAGCTGTAATAGTAATACTATCTGTAATAGCACTAATAACAACGCCTATAATATTAGGAATAATTGACTCTTCGAATAAAAAAGCTTATAAAATAACTTGTAATGAAATATATAATTCTTTTGATATGTACAATATATATGACATTATAGGTGATAGTGATGAAGATATTACATGTAGTATCTTTGATTTTAAAAGTGATAGAAAAGAAATAGAAATAATTGATAATATAAGATATATACCAGTAAGCAAACTTAATATTGAGGGTGATATACCAAAAAGTGGTAGATATAGAATTTGCAATAATGAAGGTGTCTTAATAATTGATAATGGTGATTATACATGTATTAGAGATAAGAATAAGATAGAAATTATAAGTGGTAATGTTATTGATAATGATATAACAGCACCAGTAATAAAAGATGTAATAATGACAAGTACAACAAACAGCATAAATGTAGTAGTGGATGCAGTAGAAGAAGATGGATTGATTGTTAAGTATTATTATAGATTTAATGGAAAAGAAACAATAAGCGAGAGTAATAATCAAGTATATAAAGATTTAAAAGCAAATGAAGAATATGAAATAGAAATAGTAGTAGAAAATAAAAGTGGATTAAAAAGCAGTATTACAAAAAAAATATCTACTAAAACTTTAAGTATTCCAACAATAAAACAAATAAGTCAAATACCAAAGAAGGATTATCTATATGCTATAAATAAAACTATTCAAATTAGATATAGTGGTATTAATATAACTAGTCCAGTATATTATTTCAAATCAAGTGTAGGAGCAACAGTAGCTAGTGGAGTAGTAACAGCATCATGTGGAACAGGAACAAATCCAGGAACATGTACAAGTTCAAATGTAACAACATTAGTAGCTAATACATGGTATAAAACAACAAGTACAACACCAAGTATAGTATATGAAAAAAATGGAGTGTTATATGCCCTAACAAGTGATGGAAAGAATATATCAGGAACAAGTACATTTACAATAAGTAAGATAGATACAAGTGCCCCAAGCACAAGCATGAGTATAGGAAGTATCAAAACAGATAGAGCGACAATAACAGCGACATGTAGTGATGCAGAGTCAGGAATAACAAAATATGAATATAGTAAAGATAATGGAGCAACATGGATATCAAATGGAACAACAAATAATTATACATTTACAGGCTTAACAAAAGAAACAAGTTATCAATATAAAGTAAGATGTACAAATGGAAGTAGCTTAACAAAAGAAGCAAGTAGTACAAGTAGTACATTAGGATTTACAAATCCAACAATCAAACAAACAAGTCAAACACCAAGTAGTGGATATGATTATGTTCAATCAAGAACAATTCAAATTACATATAGTAATACGAATGTAACAAGTCCAGTATATTATTTTAAATCAAGTGTAGGAGCAACAGTAGCTAGTGGAGTAGTAACAGCAGCATGTGGAACAAGAACAAATCCAGGAACATGTACAAGTTCAAATATAACAACATTAGTAGCTAATACATGGTATAAGACAACGAGTACAACACCAAGTGTAATATATAAAGCAAATGGAACATTGTATGCACTAACAAGTGATGGAAAGAATATATCAGGAACAAGTACATTTACAATAGGTAAGATAGATACAAGTATACCAACAACACCAACAATAACATATAATGGTGGAGCAAACACATGCGCATGGAAAAATAACTATAATATAACATTAACATCAACAGCTACAAGTGGAATACATCATTATGAAGTAGATTGGGATGGAGATGGAGTAGCAAATTATGCATCAAGCAGTAATTTCATTCCATGGGATGGATATTCATCATGTAATAATAGATTTAGAGCAGTAAGTAATAGTGGAGTAGTAAGTGGATGGACAGATGTTCAACATATCCACATGGATACAAGTGCACCAGGAGTAACAACAATAACATACAATGGTGGAGCAAATACATGTACATGGAAGAATAATTATAATATAACATTAACAGCAAGTGATAATATAGGAGTTTCATATTATCAAATAGATACAAATAATGATGGAATAGCAGATGCACAAACAGCAAGTAACTTTATACCAGCAAATGGATACCATTCACATACAGTAAGATTTAGAGCAGTAGACTATGCAGGAAATATAGGAACATGGACAGAAAATCAACATATTCATATGGATACAGAAAAACCATCATGTATAAGTAGTGGTGGAAGTGATGCATGGACAAACGATAGTAGAACATTAGTAGGAACATGTAGTGATTCAGTAAGTGGATGTCAAGGAAATGCAAGTTGGTATATAAATTGGCAAGGAAGTTGGATAAACTTATCACCAGGAACAGTATATGATAATGCAGGAAATTCAACAGTATGTCCATCAAATCAAACGGTTAAAATAGATAAGACAGCTCCAACAATATCACCAAATTTAGCTTCTGGAACATATAGTGGAGAAAGAACAGTAACATTTACAGCAACAGATTCAAATAGTGGAATTCAAGCAATACAATATAAAATATATTTGAATGGAACGTTAAACTCAGCAAATCAATATTTAAAATCAACATCATTCAGCAAAACTTTAACAGGTGGAACATGGGATATTTATGTTAAAGTATTAGATAATGCCAATAATTGGTATAGCACTTCATGGACTCACTATACATATGTTATTAATACTAGTTATGCAGCAACAAGTTATGCGGCAACTCCTAATACAACAACTTATCCAACACAACCTACTGGAGAAACATATCGTTGTTGTTGGCATATAAGTAGTGCTAATGCATCAAAGAGTCAATGTGCTAGTGATACTATTGTAGATTATGAAGATGGAAGTGGAAGATGGGAATGCGATCAATGTAGTAATGACTGTCCTAAAAAAGCATGTACAAATGGAGGAACACAAAATGGTGATATTTGTACAAAGACTGAATATACATGTCCAAACGGTGGAACCTTAAGTGGAACAAAATGTTACACTTGTCCAAATGGAGGAACTTTAAGTGGAACAATGTGTATTAGATAAAAAATAAATCCAAATACTTCTTTTCAGATTAAACAGCACAAAAGTAATATACTAAAAAAGAGAAAGTTTATTTTTCTCTTTTTTGCTAATTGGAATAAAAAGATTATAAAATTAAATGTCATTAGTAAAGAATATAGCTATATTATTCTTTACTTCTTTTTTATTTTGTGATATCTTAAATATGAGGAGGAAGATATATGTTTTGTGGTGAATGTGGAACGAAAAATGAAAAAAGTGCTCAATTTTGTGAAAATTGTGGTGCTAAAATGGAAGCAAAAAAAATAGCTACCGAAGTAAAAGAAAAACAACCAATGTCAAAGAAAACAAAAAATATTTTAATTATAGTAAGTACTCTAGCAGTAATAGTAATTGGAGTATGCATTTTCTTAGGTACATTAGCTAGTCCAAAAAATATTGCAGAAAAATTATTTAATGCAACAACTAATTATGATTTTGAGGCAATGTATGGATTTTTAGATGTAGAAAAAAGTGATTTTACTTCTAAAGAAATGTTTAAGAATATTATGTCAAAACAAGTAGAAGATGAAAAAAAGCCTGAAATAATAAACTATACAGTTTCAGATCCAGTTCTTTCTACAGATCAAATGACAGCAACTGTAACAATTACTTATTTAGAAAAAGATGAAACTGATTCAAATACTTTTGAAGTAAAATTAGTTAAATCAAAAGATAAAAAATGGTTATTTTTTGATAATTGGAAAGTAGTTATGAATGGAATGGATATGGCTCACGATTTTGAAATTCAAGTTGCTAAAGGTTCTAAAGTAACAGTAGAAGGAATCGAAATAGGAGAACAATATCTAAATAAAGAATCATCTAATGAACAACTTGATGTTTATAAAATGCCAACAATGTTTGAAGCTCGTTATGGTATAAAAATAGAGTTACCAATGGGTATTACAAAAGAAGAAAGAGTTAAAGTAAGAGATAAAAGTTATTATAAATATAACCTATCATTAAGTGATTTAACAGAAGAACAAAAATCAAAATTCACAAGTATTTCAAAAACTAACTTAGAAACTTTATATAACGGTGTTAAAGATCAAAAAACGTTCGATGATATTAAATCTTCATTTGAATATGAAGGAGCAAACTTATCTGATTTAAAAAGTGATTATGAAAGTTTGGTAAAAAATATTGGAACATCATTAACAGCAATTAATTTTACAGAAGTAACTTTAAATGATATTTCAATAAAATCAAATGGAAATATTGAATTATATTTAAAAGCAAAATATAGTTATACTGTTTCATATCAAAGTGGTGATGAAACAAAAACACATGATAGTAATGACTATGATTATTTATATTTGACATATTCATATGTTAATGGTGAATATAAATTAGTAGATACATCAAGTTTAAATACATATTTTTCAAAATATTTTTAGAAAGTAGGAATATAAAATGGCAAAATTTTGTACAAATTGTGGAAAAAAATTAGAAGAAGGTCAAGTTTGTGATTGTGTTAAAACTGCAGTTACAAATAATGGAAATTTATTTAATGAATGTTTAGAAATAGCTAAAAATTTCCTTAAAAAACCAATTGATACTTTAAAAGAAAATACTGAAGAATCAAAAGTAAATCATGCACTTGTAATGTTAGGAATTAATGGTATTGCTATGGGATTATTTTTCATGGCTATAGCTAAATTGTTATTTAATACTGTAATGTTAAAAAGTGGATATGGTTCATTAATGAGTTTAGCAGGAGCACAAGTTAAAATACCATATTTGAAAATTTTCTTTATAGCCTTTATAGTAACAGTTATTGTAGAATTATTAATAGCTACTTGTTGTTACTTACTATCAGATAAATTATTTAATGGTAAAACAAGTGTTAAAAAAATGATAACTTTATTTGGATTTTCATCAATAATTTTAACTGTAGCAATTTTAGCAGCAACAATCTTATCATTTATTAATATATATATATCATTATTTGTATTAGTAGCAGGATTGTTATTAAAATCTTATTACAATTATAAAGGATTAGAATTTGTTTGTGATACTGATATTAATAAGCTAGGTTATGTTTTAATGCCTTCAGTATTAGTAGTAAGTGTAGTAGTAGGATACTTATTACCAAAAATAAGCATGTAAAAGAACTTCACAAGTTCTTTTTTTTTTAGTATAATTATATTGGTGATAACTATGAAAATATTAGAAGATATGAATATAAAAACAAACAATTTAGAACTATATGAAGAGGCTTTTACTCACACTTCATATGCAAATGAACATGGATGTGTTAGTTATGAAAGACTTGAATATTTGGGAGATGCAATTCTAGAATTTGTAATGAGTGATTACTTATATAGAAATACCACATATTCAGAAGGAGATATGACTAAAATACGAGCACATTATGTATGTGAAAATGCTCTATATGAATATTCATTAAATGCTAAATTAAATGATTATTTAAGGTTAGGAAATGGTGAAGAAGAAAATGGTGGAAAATATAGAAAAGCTATTGTAGCAGATATATATGAGGCATTTATAGGTGCTTTATACCTAGATCAAGGTATAGAAATAGCTAAAAATTTTATTTATAATACAGCAATTCCATATTTAAAAGAGAATAAATTAGATTTTTATCATGATTATAAATCTAAATTACAGGAATATGTTCAAACTGATAAAAGGTGTTTAGAATATATACTTGTTAATGAAGAAGGACCAGCTCATAATAAAACGTTTGAAGTGATAGTTAAAATAGATGACATTATATATGGTAGCGGAAAAGCTCATAGTAAAAAAGAAGCTGAACAAATGGCAGCTAAAAGTGCTTTAGAAAAAAGTGTTATGGAGGAAAATATATGAAATCGAAAATAACAATTATAATTTTAGCAATCATAAGTATGGTATCAATATCATTATTGATATATCAATCAAAAATGTATGTTAAAATTCCGACAAAATACGAGTGTGAAACATTAGAACAGGAAGAAAATAATGTTAAATTTAAACAAATTATAATAGTTAATATAGATAAGGAACAATATGTAGAAAACTATCAAGATAAAAATGTAACAATATATTCAGATGTTGATCAATATAATTCAGTAAAAGAAGTATTAACTAATGAAGATGCAGGATATAAATTTGATGATAAAACTAAAACAGTTACAGTAGAGTCTAAATTAAATGAAATATTAGATTCAGATGGTAATATAGTAAAAATATGGTATAAAGAATATATAAAAAACATAGAATTATCAGGTTATACTTGCAAAATCATTAAATAGAACAAACTGTTCTTTTTTCTATTAAAAATGATTTATATTCAAATTTAAGTAACAAATATTAAAAAATTCTTTTCAATTAAGGAAAAATATAGTATAATGTTGATAGATTATAGGGGATGATAGTATGAAGCAAGTTTATACTAGTATTGATATTGGCTCTGATTCAGTAAAAATCGTTGTAGCTGAATTATTCAATAATAAAATAAATTTACTTGCAGCTTCATCAATAAAATCTAATGGAATAAAAAAGGGATTAATTACAGATGCAGAAAAAGCAAGCGAATCAATAAAAAAGGCTATTACTTCAGTTGAAGAAATGCTTGGTATTAAAATTAAAAAGGTAATAACTTCTATTCCAAGCTACTATACTGAATTTGAAATGATTAAAGGAAGTATAGAGTTAGAAAAAGAAGTACCTATTGATGGAGATAAGGTTTCAGAATTATTAACTGAAGCTATAAAAACAAGTAAAATAAATGATAAAGTAATGGTAACAACACTTCCAATTGATTTTATGGTAGATGAAAAATCTAATATTAAAGATCCTAAAGGCATGATAGGAAATACATTTGCTACTCGTGCTATTATGGTCCACACAGCAAAGAAAAATTTACTTTCAGTAATTAAAATATTAGAAAGTTTAGATTTAGAAGTTGTTGATGTTTCTCTAAATAGTATTGGTGACATGTATGCTGTTAGAGATAAAGAAATAAAAGAAAAAATAGGAGCTTTAATAAATATTGGTCATGAAACAACAACCGTATCTTTGTATAACAAGGGTATTATTGTAAAAAGTTCAGTAATTGGAATGGGTGGAAGAAATATTGATCGTGATATTTCTTACATTTATAAAGTAAATGAAAAAGATGCATCAAAAATAAAAGAAAAATTTGCACTAGCTCATAAAAAATATGCAAGTGTAAACGATTACTATGAAATAAAAAACGAAGCAGGAGAACAAATTCAAATAAATCAATTTGAAGTTTCAGAAGTTGTTATGGCAAGATTAGAAGAAATATTAGTAACAGCTAGAAAAGAAATTAATATGTTAACAAAACATGATGTTGATTACATATTAATTACAGGTGGTACTAGTAGTATGGCTAATTTTGATTTAATTGCTAAAGAAGTTTTGGGAAATGAAACAAAAATAGGAGAAATTAAATTAGTAGGACTAAGACATAACAAATATTCATCTGCTATAGGTAATATAGTATATTTTATTAGTAAATTAAAATTAAAAGGAAAAAATTATTCAATGATAAACAAAGATGATTCACAAATACTATCAACAAGTAAAAAAAGCTTGATATCTGAAAATTCAATGTTAGGTAAAGTGTTTGGATGCTTCTTTGATGACAAGGAGGACTAAGAATGTTAGGATTAGATATAGATCAGTTGGCAAAAATTAAAGTAATAGGTGTAGGTGGAGGCGGAAATAACGCTGTAAATCGTATGATTGAATCAGGAGTTAAAGGTGTAGATTTTATAGTAGCAAATACAGACTTACAAGTTTTAAATACTTCAAAAGCTCCAATTAAAATTCAGATTGGTGTAGAATTAACTAGTGGGCTAGGTGCTGGTGGAAAGCCTGAAATTGGTAAAGAATCAGCTCTTGAATCAAAATCAGAATTAGAATCCGCCTTAGAAGGTGCTGATATGGTATTTATCACTTGTGGTATGGGTGGAGGAACTGGTACTGGAGCAGCTCCTGTAATTGCTGATATAGCCCAATCTATGGGAGCATTAACAGTTGGTATTGTTACTAAACCATTCTCATTTGAAGGTAAAAAAAGAATGGATAATGCTCTTGCTGGTATAGAAGAATTAAAAAAACATGTAGACACTTTAATTGTTATTCCAAATGATAAATTAAGAGAAATTATTGATAAATCAACTCCATTATTAGAATCATTTAAAGAAGTTGACAACGTACTTAGAAGAGGTGTTCAATCTATTTCAGATTTAATTGCAGTTGCAGGATTGATTAACCTAGATTTTGCTGATGTAAAAGCAGTAATGGAAAAACGTGGAAATGCTCTTATTGGAATCGGTATGGGTATTGGTGAAGGTAGAGCAACAGAAGCAGCAAAACAAGCAGTTTCATCACCACTTCTTGAAACAAGTATTAGTGGAGCAACTGATGCTATTATAAACGTAACTGGTGGAGCTAATTTGACTTTATTTGAAGTAGAAGAAGCTGCTGAAGTTATTAGACAAAGTGCAAATACTGATATTAATACAATATTTGGTGCTGTTATTAATGAAAATTTAACAGACGAAATAATTGTTACTGTAATTGCTACTGGATTTGAAGAGGGAGTAAAAGAACAATCAAATAGTTCATTTGTATCAAGATTAGATAAAAAAATGAATAATGAAACTGATGATGACGATGATGATTCAGATTTACCTCCAATATTAAGAAAAAGAGTATTCTAAAATACAGTTAAAAGCTGTATTTTTTTGACAAAATTTTTAATCTATAAATGTTAGTATATAAAACATTTAAGGAGGAAATTATGAATTATTATGAAAATATAAAAGAAGAATTAATAAATAATGAAGTATATAAAAAAGTAAAGGATTATAGTAAAAATAAAAGTGATTTGAAAACTTACTATAATGTAGGAAAAATGTTAAGTGAAGCAGGTAAGCATTATGGTAAAGGTATTATAAAAGAATATTCCAAAAAACTAACCGAAGATTTAAAGGTCAAATATACTAAGAGTAGTTTATATAATATGTTAAATTTTTATTATTTTATGAGTAGTAGAAATTTCCAAACACTGTCTGGAAATTTAAATTGGAGTCATTATATAGAATTATTATCCATAACAGATGATAATAAAATTAAATATTATATAAAAATAATAGAAGAACAAAATTTATCAGTAAGAGAATTAAGAAATAAAATAAAAAATAATGAATATGAAAGATTAGATAATAATACAAAGGAAAAATTAAAGAAAGAAGAAAAATTACAAGTACAAGATTTAGTAAAGAATCCTATAATATTAAAAACAGATAAAGAACTAATAAAAGAAAAAGCACTACAACAATTGATATTAGAAGATATAGATAACTTTTTACTAGAATTAGGTCTAGGTTTTTCATATATAAAGAGTGAATATAAAATAAAAATAGGAAATAACTATAATTATATAGATTTGTTACTATATAACATTATCTATAATTGTTATGTAGTAGTAGAATTAAAAGTAACAGAGTTAAAAAAAGAACATATAGGACAAATAGAAACATATATGAACTATATAGATAAGAATTTAAAAACAATAAATCAAGATAAAACAATAGGAATAATTATAACTAAAAAAGATAATAAATTTATAATGGAATATTGTAGTGATAAAAGAATACTAAATACAACATATGAGTTACAAGCAGTATAAATTACAATATTGCATTACATAACAATAAAAATATTTTATTATCAATAATTTATTAATGATATATAAAATGTTAATATAAAAAGGTTGACAATAAAATATACTTATGTTAGAATGATAAAGAACGGGAGGACATATATATGGCAGTAAAATTAAGATTAAAAAGAATGGGAGCTAAAAAAAGACCATTTTATCGTATAGTAGCAGCAGATTCTAGAAGTCCAAGAGATGGAAAATTTATTGAAATAGTTGGTACATATAATCCAATTATGGAACCAGCAGAAGTAAAAGTAAATGAAGAAGTTGCTTTAAAATGGTTAAATGATGGAGCTATCCCAACTGATACAGTAAGAGATTTATTAAGCAAACAAGGAATAATGAAGAAATTCCATGAATCAAAAATGACTAAAGAAGGTAAATAATATGGATTTAGTAGCGCTAACAGAATACTTAGTAAAAAGTATTGTTAAACAAAAAGATATGGTAACTGTAAAAGAATTCGATGATGAAGAAGATTACATTACTATTCAAGTGCTAGTAGATTCAAGTGATATGGGTGCCGTGATTGGTAAAAATGGTATGAATGCAAATGCCATTAGAACACTAGTACAAGCATCAAGTTATATCAATAACCTTAAAAAAGTAAAAATCAATATTGATTCATTTTAAGAAGTTTCGACTTCTTTTTTGTTCCCCTAAAATAGAAAGGAAAAATATGAATATAGAACAAATAATTAGAAGAAAAAGAAGTTTGGAGTATGCGGTAAAAACAACAAATGATCAAGAATCAAATAATTTATTAAAAGAGTTAATAGAAGAATATAATAAAAATTTACTACTTTGTAAAAATTCGTGTTATTTAGATTATGGATATTATAAATTCCATAATAATGATATATATAAAGCAACGAGAGATGACGCTGAAATAAGAACTATAATTTGTCTAGAATGTGGAAAGGAAATTCATTTAATAAAGACAAACAATATTGATTGGGATTATTGTATTAATGGTATTGACATAAATATAATACCATCATTAGATTCTGAAATTTTACCATCAGAAATAATAGAACTAGAAATAAAAAATCTATTAAATAAATATTCTAACTTAAAACAACAATATTGTGGACATTTAGAATTTATAAATAGAGGATATTATTCAGTTCAAAATCAATCAGTAAAAAAAGGAAATTATAACAATTCAGACTTTAGAATAGTAACATGTAAAACTTGTAAAAAAACTATGCTTTTACCAAAGACAGAAAATGAGCAATGGAATGCTACAATTGAAAATCAAGCAATAACGGTTACAAAAACTAAAAAAAATATGTATAAAACACTGTAAAAAGTGTTTTTTTATTATTTATATAGAAAAAAATATGATATAATGTTTATGGTGAAAAATATGTTAATAAATAACGTAAATATAAATTATGAAAGGTACAATGAAGATGGAGGTAATCCATTAATATTTTTACACGGTTGGGGACAAAATATAGAAATGATGTTACCAATCGCTAAACCATTTATAAAAGATCATGATGTAATAATCATTGATTTGCCAGGATTTGGAAAAAGTGATGAACCGACATATCCTTGGACAGTACTAGATTATGTAGAAATGTTACATACATTAATTAAAAATTTAAACCTAAAAAACGTATCTTTAATAGGACATTCATATGGTGGTAAAATAAGTTTATTGTATGCTAGTAAATATGATGTACAAAAACTTGTATTACTTGCTAGTCCATATAAAAAAGAAATTCAAAAAGAAAGTTTAAAATTAAAAACATTAAGAGCATTAAAAAAGGTTCCAGGATTAAAAAAGTTAGAAAATTTTGCTAAAAAACATATTGGATCAACTGACTATAAAAATGCAAGTCCAATAATGAGAGAAACTTTAGTAAATACAGTTAATTTAGATATAACAGAAGATGCTAAAAAAGTTAAAGCACCAACCTTATTAATTTGGGGAACAAACGATGAAGCAGTAAGTATTGATGAAGCATATGAACTAGAAAATATTATAAAAGATGCAGGATTAGTTATTTACGAAGGATTAACACACTATGCATATTTAGAAGATTTAGGGAAAACTATTAATGTACTTAAAAGTTTTCTAAATTAGGAGGAATTATGTTAATAAAATTTATAGTATCATTATTACCATTAATGGTATATATGTATTTAAAAACAAAAAAATCTTTCCATATGTTACAACAAAATTGGTATAATGATGGAAATAGATATATAAAATGGATAAATAAAAATATAAAAAAAATATTTTTAAATACTGAGTTATTATTTGTATTATTTTTTGTTATAAAATATATAAATAATATATTAGGAATGATATTAGTAGTTACATTCTACGTGATATTATCTTTAAAAAATTTAAGAAATTCAAAATTAGAACAAACAAAAAAACCATTAGTATTTACTAAAAGAGTTAATAGATTATTAATAACAACATTTATATTATACTTAATACCAATTGTAATATTTAGTATAATATTTAAAGAATCAAATTTATATATATATTATTTAATAATTGGTCTATTAATTTATATAAACTACTATGTAGTATATCTTGCTAATATAATAAATAAACCTATAGAAAAATTAATAAATGATAATTTTAAGAAAAAAGCAATAAAAAAACTAGAAAATATGAATAATTTAAAAGTAATTGGTATAACTGGAAGTTATGGAAAAACAAGTAGTAAAAATATATTAAACGATATATTAAATGTAAAATATAATAGTTTACCAACTCCAAAAAACTTTAATACACCAGTAGGACTAATAATAACAATCAATAATTATTTAGATAAATTTACAGATTTATTTATAGCTGAAATGGGTGCTTTTAAACAAGGAGAAATAAAAGAACTATGTGATTTAGTTCATCCTACCTATGGAATTTTAACAACAATAGGAACAGCACACCTAGATAGTTTTGGAAGTAGAGAAAATATTCAAAAAGGTAAATTTGAACTTATTGAATCTCTTCCAAGTGATGGAATAGGAATACTAAATGCTGATGATCCATATCAAGTATCATATAAATTAAAAAATAAGGTAAAAATAGTATGGATTGGTATAGATAATGAAGCAGATGTTAAAGCAAGCAATATAAAATTAACAAGTGATGGTACAACTTTTGATGTAGCATTCAAAGGTGATTTAAAAAAATACAAATTTGAAACTAAATTATTAGGAAAAGCTAATGTGTATAATATTTTAGCTGGAATAGCTTTAGGATATAATTTAGGAATAAGTGTTCAAAAATTAATAATGGGAGTAAAAAAAGTAACTCCTGTAGAACATCGTTTAGAACTTAAAAAAATGGGTAGTATAAATATTATAGATGATGCTTATAATTCAAATCCTGTAGGATCAAAAATGGCATTAGATGTACTAGGAATGATGCCAGGTAAAAAAATAATTGTAACTCCTGGTATGATTGAAATGGGAACAGAAGAATATGAAATAAATAAAACATTTGGTAAACAAATAGCAGATACATGTGATGAAGTCATATTAATTGGACAAAATCAAACTAAACCAATATATGAAGGATTAATAGAAAAAAAATATTCAAAAACAAAAATTCATGTATTAGATGATGTTAAATTAGCTTTTCCACTATTTAATAGATTAGCTGATAAAGAAACTTATGTGTTATTAGAAAATGATTTACCAGATATATTTAACGAAGATATGAAGTAGAGGTGGATAATATGAAAATTAAAGTTGGAGTAATATTTGGAGGAAATAGTGTTGAACATGAGGTAAGTATAATTACAGCATGTCAAGCAATGAGTTATATAAATAAAGATAAATATGATATAGTACCAATTTATATAAGTAAAGATAGAACTTGGTATACAGGAAAAATGTTAATGGATATAGAAGTATTTAAAGACTTCGATAATTTAAAAAGATATGCTAAAAAAGTAGTTTTGACTAAAAAAGGCAATGAATTTGTTTTACAAAAAATAGATGGATTATTTAGAAAAGATGTAGAAAATGTAGACATAGTACTTCCTCTTGTACATGGTAAAGGAGTAGAAGATGGTAGTGTTGCAGGTTATCTAGATTTAGTAGGTGTTCCATATGCTGAAGCAAATATAATTGGATCTAGTTTAGGACAAGATAAAGTTATTCAAAAACAAATTATGACAGCTTCTAATATTCCTACACCAGATTATACATGGTTCTTTGATAGTGAATATTTAGAAGATTCAAAGCAAATCTTAAAAAATATTAAAGAATTAGGATACCCAGTTATAGTAAAACCTGCTAATTTAGGTAGTAGTGTAGGTATAAGTGTAGCAACTTCTGAATCAGAAGTAATTAAATCTATAGAAGATGCAATCACATATGATAATAAGATATTAGTTGAAAAAGTAATAGATAATTTATTAGAAGTAAATATTAGTGTATTAGGTAATTATGAATATGCCGAAACTTCTGCTATAGCTGAAATGATGACAGATAATGCTTTCTTAACATATAGTGATAAATATTTAGGAAATGGTTCTAAAAAATCTGGAGTTAAAAGTTCTAAAACAGGTAATATGGCTAATTCATCAATGCGTATACCTGCTAAATTAAAAGATGATGTAAAAAAACAAGTAGAAGATTTAGCTGTCAAAACATTTAAAGTATTAAATTTAAGTGGTGATGTTAGAATAGATTTCTTAATCGATAATAAAAATGATAAAGTTTATGTTAATGAACCTAATATAATACCAGGATCTTTAGCTTTCTACTTATGGAAAGCAGTAGGTAAAGATTATACTACTTTATTAGATGATATTATTACATTAGGAATAAAAGAATATAAAGCTAAAACTAATAAAGTAACATCTTTTGAAAGTAATATATTAAGTACATTCAATGGTTCAAAAGGAATGAAAAATAAATTAAAATAATTACTCGTAGAGAATAATTATAATTGTGTGGTTGATTAATTTAAAGATAAATTTTATAAGAAATTTATCTTTTTTCATAAAATTAAAATAAAATATTAAAATTACTTGAAAAGATATATTAATTATGATAAGATGAATATGTAATAAAAATAGTAATATAAATTCATATAGCAAACAAATAATATTCATGATGTAAATGATTTTGTCGTGATTAAAAGCTAAAATTTGAATATCAATGACAAGTTAAATGAGAATTTTATAGGTTGAAAACGATAAATAATATATGTTTGCAATATGCAACGGGGGGGGGTAAATTTTTACCAACCTTTTTTTGTTTTTGAGTAAAAGGAGTGAGTTTCATGAAAAGAAAAGGATTTACGTTGATAGAATTATTAGCTGTTATAATAATATTATCGGTAATATCGTTAATTACAACACCAATGATATTTGGAATAATAGATACAGCAAGAAAAAATAGTTTTAAAGTAACATGTACTGAGATATATAATTCATATGATGTATATGTTGCCTATGATGATTCAATAGGGAAAAATAATTTAAATATCATATTCGATTTTTCAAGTAATAGACAAAATACAGAAATAATTGGAAATATTAAATATGAACCAGTAAGTAAATTAAACTTAAAAGGTGAATTACCAAAATATGGAACATACCAAATCCAAAATGAAAAAAGAACATTAAAAGTAGATAATGGAAAATATACATGTATAATTGATGGCAGTAGAAGTGAGATATTAGATGGTACTGTAGAAGAAAATGATACAACGGCTCCGGTAATAAATGATGTAATAATAACAAGTACAACAAATAGTATAAAAGTGGTAGTAGATGCTATAGAAGAAGATGGAGTGATTGTTAAATATTATTATAAATTTAATGGAGAAGAAATAGTAAGTGAAAATAATAGTAAAACATACACTAATTTAAAGGCAAATGAAGAGTATGAAATAGAAATAGTGGTAGAAAATAAAAGTGGATTAAAGAGTGATAGAGTAGTTAAAAAGATAGTGACTAAAAGTGTTTCAAATCCAACAATAAAACAAATGAGTCAAACACCAAGTAGTGGAACATGGGCAACAAGTAGAACAATTCAAATTACATATAGTAATACGAATGTAACAAGTCCAGTATATTACTTCAAATCAAGTGTAGGAGCAACAGTAGCTAGTGGAGTAGTAACAGCGTCATGTGGAACGGGAACAAATCCAGGAACATGTACAACAAGTAGTGTAACAACATTAGTAGCGAATACATGGTATAAA
>CAKPFM010000005.1 GCA_934153945.1 uncultured Bacilli bacterium | reverse complement strand
TTTAAGTTACTAGATACAGAAACATTAAATACATTAAAAAACACATAAGTTTTTAAAACTCATGCGTTTATCCTGCAAAATAAGCCTTTTTTTATTGAAAAAAATGTCTATATATAGTATAATGATTAAGAAACTATTAGGTAAAAAATTATTAGGTTAGAAAAATATAAAGGAGAAGTTCATGACAAAGAAAAAGATTTTAGTTTTAGCGCATTATTTTTATCCAGAGGTAGCATCAACAGGACAAATATTGACAGAACTATGTGAAAAATTACAAAAAAAATTTGAAGTAACAACTATATGTACTGTTCCTTGCTATACAGGAAAAATAGATGAAAAATATAAAGTTAAAAATGTATATCATGAAAAATATCAAAATATTAATATTATTAGAGTCAAAGTATCAGAGTTTGATAAATCAAATAAAATTAGTCGTATAAAAAATATTTTAGATTATTTTTTTAGAGCAAGAAAAGAAATTAGAAAGTTAAAAAAGGAAAACTATGATCTTGTGTATACAATTTCTCAACCGCCAGTATTAGGTGGAATGTTGGGTTGCTATGCAAAGAAAAAATTAAAATCAAAATTAATATATAATATACAAGACTTTAATCCGGAACAAACAATGGCTGTAAAATATTCTAAGAGTAAGTTATTATTAAAATTATTAATGTCTATTGATAAAAAAAGTTGTAAGAAATCTGATTTAATTATTACAGTTGGTAGAGATATGCAACAAACTTTAGAAAAAAGATTTGAAAATAAAATAGTACCAAACAATGTTGTAATTAATAACTGGATAGATGAAAAAGAAATATATCCAGTATCAAAAGACAATAAAAAAATCCAAGAATTTAAAAATAAATATGGTATTAATAATAAATTTATAATTATGTATTCAGGCAATATTGGCTTATACTATGATTTAGAAAATATAGTAAAAATAATGGGAAAATTTACAAACGATGATATAGCATATACATTTATAGGCGCTGGAGCAGTAAAGGAAAAATTAGAAAATTATGTAAAAGAAAACAATTTGAAAAATTTCTATTTTATTCCATATCAACCTAAAAGTGAGTTGATATATAGTTTAAATAGTGCTGATATTCATTTAGTTACAAATGCTAAAGGAATAAAAGGAGTATCTGTACCAAGTAAAATATATGGCGTTATGGCTACCAATATACCAATATTAGGTATTTTAGAAGAAGGATCAGAAGCTTATAAAATTATTAAAGATTCAAATTGTGGAATAATTGCTGAAACAGGTAATTATGAAGAAATTGAAAAAGAAATTAAAAATATTGTAAATAAAAAATATGACTACATAAGTAAATACAATAATGGTAGAGCATATCTAGAAAATCATTTTACAAAAGATAAATCAATAGATAAATATATAGAAGAAATAGAAAAATTAGTAAAATAGGTGATAGAATGAAAATAGTTCAGATAAACACATTTTCAAATAAGTCTACTGGAACTATAATGATGAATATTCATAAAGAGTTGCTTAATGAAGGCTATGACTCATATGTAATATGGGGAAGAGGAAGAAAACCTAAAAATTCAAGAGAAATTTACATGAATGATAGTTTAGGCGTTAAATTTCATGCTCTTATGACTAGAATTACAGATAAGACAGGATTCTATTCAAAAACATCAACATTGAAATTAATTAATAAACTAGATGAAATAAAACCAGATGTTGTTCATTTACATAATGTTCATGGTTATTATATTAATATAGAAATATTATTTAATTATTTAAAAGCAAATAATATAAAAGTTATTTGGACACTACATGATTGTTGGTCATTTACAGGACATTGTCCTCACTTTGATTATATAAAATGTGATAAATGGAAAGAACAATGCTATGATTGCCCACAAATCAAATGTTATCCTAAAAGTTTTGTTGATAATTCCAAGTGGAATTACATAACAAAAAAAGAGTTATTCTGTAATTTGAATATGACGATTGTAACTCCTTGTTTATGGTTGTCTAAGTTGATAAAAGAATCATTTTTAAAACAATATAATGTGATAGTTATAAATAATGGAATTGATAGAAGTATTTTTAAAGAGACAAAAAGTGATTTCAAAAATAAATATAATTTAAATAACAAAAAAATAATTTTGGGTGTTGCTAGTGATTGGACTGAGCAAAAAGGATTTAATGATTTTATAGAACTTTCAAAAATTATTGATAATAATACAATTATTGTAATGGTAGGGTTAAATAATAAACAACTTAAAAAATTACCAAATAATATTATTGGAATAAAGAGAACTGAAAATGTTGAACAACTTACTGAAATATATAGTTCGGCAGATGTTTATTTTAACCCAACTTATGCTGATACCTTTCCAACAACAAATTTAGAAGCATTAGCATGTAATACACCAGTTATTACTTATAATACTGGTGGAAGTCCTGAAAGTGTGAAAAATAATGGCTATATTATAGAAAAGAGAAACTATAAAAAAGTCATTGATATATTAAAAAATATTGATGTAAAGGTACAGTATAAAGATATTTTCACTAAAGAAAACATGATTAAAAAATATATTGAGTTATATAAAGAAATGGAGGAAAAATAATGGATATTATATTTGTTTTGGCAATTTTGTTTTTACCATTTGATAATTTATTTTTTGCTCCATCTAATGGCTGGGCGGCAATTAGTCCATTACTTTTTTTTGCTTATATATTTTTAAATGTTAAATATCTAAAAAGTGAAATAAAGGATTATAGAAAAATATTTATATTTTTTTCAATTTTTATTGTATTAACAATTTTAAACTTTGCCATCAATGGATACAATTTATCAGCTTTTTTTGACACAATGGTATCATTTGCCATGGGATTTAGTACTTTATTAGCATTAGATATATATTTTATAAAGAAAAAGAATGATTTTAAACCTATAGTAAAAATGATATATATAGTTTATTTGATAGCATTATTTGCTGGAATATTAGAATTTTTTACAATTAAATTTGATATAGCATTTTTAAAAAATGTATTTGATTTATTATTTAAAAGAAATTATTTAATAATTAATAGAATTCAATATACATTTACCGAACCATCATTTATCGGTATGCATATTTTTGGAATATTGTTACCAATATATTTTCTTTCTAAAAATAGAAAAATATTATGGTTAATAATAGCATTTATTGTTACGACTTTACTTTTTAATTCATCTGTAAGGTTTATCGTTGATGTTTTTGTTATTATAACTATATTGATGATATTATATTTTATAAAGAAGAAAAATTATTCAACTATTATATTATCAGCTATAATTTTTATAGTTCTTTCATTTGTTGCTTATAATTCAAATGACCGTATAAAGGCAATTGTTGATAAAGGAGTATATGCAGATAATTCACTAGCTACTAGATATTTTAGAATTCAGGCTAGCGTATATGGTTATGCTGAAGATCCGGGAAAATTTTTAATAGGATATGGTATGGGAAATTCCATATTACCTTTAAGAAATGGTTATTATTTAGCACTAGAAAAATATAAAAACAATTATGTGCATGAAATTATCACATTAGGAAAAAAAGATTATTATGATGCATCTGTTTCATATTGTTTATATATAAGACTTATATCTGAGTATGGAATTATTATGTTTATAGCAATAATATATGCATTAGTAAATAAGATAAAGGATAGTAAATTTAAATATAAGTATGAAATTTTATTTGTATTACTATATTTATATTTACAATTTGATTCATACGCCTTTTATTCAATTTGGCTTCTAATATTTATAATTTCAAATGATAAATATATTAGTAGTAATCAATCAAGGGGTGAATTATATGGGAAATTTGTATAAAGTAATTCTAAAAATTTTTAATATAAAATACGGTAAAAAATTAAAATTATCGGGAATTCCAGTAATTGTACAATCAAAAAATTCAAAAATAAAAATAGGCGAAAATGTAAGAATAAATTCCAGTTTATTTTCAAATTTAATAGGATTATATCAAAGAACAATTATAGTAACTAGAACCTGTAATTCAGAAATTATAATTGGGGATAATGTTGGAATTTCCGGAACAACTATATATGCCAGAAAGAATATTAAAATAGGTGATAATACATTAATTGGAGCAAATACAAAAATTATTGATAATGATTTTCATCCAATAGAGATAAGATATAGAAATGAAAATAATAAAGCTAAGATTAGATCCAAGGAAATAATAATAGGCAAAAATTGTTTTATTGGATGCAATGTTTTAATTTTAAAAGGTACAAATTTAGGTGATGGCTGTGTTGTTGGCGCAGGGTCAGTTGTTTGTGGTGAATTTCCAAATGACTGTGTTATTGCCGGAAATCCAGCTAAAATTATAAGGAAAGTTGACAATGAAAAATAAAATCTGTTTTATAGCACAATTTCCACCACCAATTCATGGATTATCTAAAGCTATTGATACTTTATACAAATCAAAACTTAATGAAGAATATGAATTTGAAAAAATTAATATAACAAATAACAAAAAGTTTATTTATAATTTGATAAAAATATTTAAAAGTAAAGCAACACTATTTTATTTCACCATAAGTCAGACAAAAGGTGGTAACTTAAGAGATTTAATAATTCTAAAATTATTAAAAAAGCAACATAAAAAATGTTTAATACATTTACATGGTGGATACTATAGAAATTTAATAGATAATGATTTACCAAAATGGCAAAAGAAAGCTAACTATGAAATTATAAGAAAACTTGATGGTGTAATAGTATTAGGTGACTCATTAAGATATATTTTTGATGAAATGATTGATGAAGATAAAATATATATAGTTCCTAATTGTATTGATGATGAATTTTTAATGAATGAAAAGGAAAAAAATGTTAAGATAAAAAATTTAAATAGTAAAGAAATAAAAAATATACTTTATTTATCAAATTTTATAAAAGAAAAAGGATATGAAGATGTTTTGGAATTAGCAAACTTAGAAAAAGAAAGATTTCTTAAAACTGGTAAAAGAAAATTTAATTTTAATTTTGCTGGAAAATTTTTCAACGAAAAAGATAGAAAAGATTTTTTTGACTATATAGAAAAAAATAATTTACAAAATTATGTTAACTATTGTGGAATTGTGAAGGGTAAAGAAAAGAAAAAACTTTTATCAGACTCTGACATATTTATTTTATTAACAAAGTATCCAAAAGAGGGTCAACCAATATCAATTATAGAAGCAATGGGTAATTGTCTATTCATAGTAACTACAAATCATGCAGGTATACCAGATCTTATAAAAAATGGTGTTAATGGCTTAATGATTGAAAAAGCTTATAATGTAAATAATTTATATAATGAGTTAATCAAAATGGATGATAAAAAAATATCTAATTGTTGTTTAAATGGATATAATGTAATTTTAAAAGAATACAAAGAATCAAAATATATAGAAAATATGAAAAGAATATTTGATAAATTAATGTAATTATTTTATAAAATATATTTATAATTTAATTTTTGTTGAAGTTATATATCATATAGTATAACAAATATAGAAAGATGTTAAAAAATATATGTGATAAGGTGATATTTATGAAAAAAATTAGTATTATTATTCCAGTTTATAATGCCGAACAATATATTGACAATTGTTTGAAAAGCTTAATAGGACAAACATATAAAAATATTGAAATCATTTTAGTTGATGATGGTTCAAAAGATAGTTCATATGACATTTGTTTAGAATATTCAAAAAAATATAATTTTATTAAAATCTTTCATAAAACAAATGGTGGCCCATCTTCTGCAAGAAACTTAGGTATTAGTAAAGCAAGTGGTGATTATATATGTTTTGTTGATTCGGATGATACTGTATCAGAATACTATGTTGAAAAATTATTAGAAAATAAAGCGGATATAGTATTAGGTGGATTTATTGAATTGATTAATGAAAATAAAAAAAATGTAAAAATGTGTAATTCTATTCAAATGTTTAAGGATGAAGAAATATATATTAAATTTTTAGAGGCATCTGAAAGCGACATATTTAATTCACCATGGTGTAAATTATATAAAAGAAACATAATTGAAAAAAATAAACTAAGATATGATGAATCACTAAGAATGGGTGAGGATTTAGAATTTAATATAAATTATTTAAAATATTGTAAATCAATGATTATAATACCTGATTGTTTATATTACTACAATAAAAATGTTGTAGGATCATTAACAAAAAAATTTGAAATTACAAGATGGGATACAGAGAAAAAAATATATTATGAATATAAAAAAATATATGAATTAAATAATTTATATATAAATTACAAATCAAATATAGATTGTATGTTACTATTAGGTGCAAAGAAGACTATATATATTTTATGTGCTTCAACTATAAAATATGGCGAATCAATAAGATATATTAAAGAAATAATTAATGATGAAGAACTTAGAAAAATAGTTGAATATATTAAGCCAAAAAATCGATTAAATAAAATTTTACTATTTTTAATAAAAAATAGAATGATTATGTTAACATATTTGTTGTTTAAAATAAGAGTAAAAATTTAGATATGAATATTTCATATATATGATAATTATATATTATCAATTAATAAGGGAGAATATAAAATGAAAAAAATAACATTGGAAGAACAAAAAAAAATAGAGTTGGATATTCTTAAATATACTAAAAAAATATGTGATAAAAACAATTTAAGATATTATTTGGCGGGGGGAACATTATTAGGAGCAATTAGACATCAAGGTTTTATTCCTTGGGATGATGATATTGATATATTAATGCCAAGACCTGATTATGAAAAATTCTCTGAAATAATGAAAAATGAAAATAATAGATATTTATTGTTAACACCAGAACAAGATGATTATTATTATTTATTTAACAAGTTAGTAGATAAGAATACTATATTAAATGAATATTGGACCAATCCAATAAAAAACATGGGAGTATATATTGATATTTTTCCATTAGATGGTTTTCCTGATGATGAAAAAGAATATAATATTTATGCAGATAAATTGTTAAAAGAATATAATGATTTAACTAATTCTAGAATTGATGGGTATAAAATGGCTATTTATAGGTGGAAAAGAGTGGTAAAATGTATTATTAAATATCCTCTATATTTTGCAAAAAAAATAATTCCGTGGAAAAAAAGGCAATTAAATTTAATTGATAACATGAAAAAATATAAATATGAAGATAGTAAAAATGTAGCATTTATTTTATCTGCATACAAAAAGAAAGAAATTTTGAATAAGAAAATTTATGATGATATTATTCTAGTACAATTTGAAGATGAAAAATTTAATGCACCAAGTGGTTATGATGATTATTTAAAGGCTTTATACGGAAATTATATGGAATTACCACCAATAGAAAAAAGAAAAACACATCATTTCTTTGATGCGTATTGGAAGGATTAATATGAATGATATAAAAAAATTTGCAAAATCATCAGGAGTATATTTTTTTGGTAACATTTTAATGAAGATAATTACATTTTTTATGTTACCATTATATACTAAATATATTAATCCATCTGATTATGGTACATATGATTTATATATCGCATATGTAACATTTTTGTGCTCCGTGCTATTTTTAGATATTTGGTCAGCAATTATGAGATATATGTTTGCTGATAATAAAAATAAAGAAAAACCATTGAATTCGGGAATAATAATTTTTATAATTTCATCATTACTATATACAATTCTTGTATTTATAATTGGTAATATCATGAATGCACCATATTTAATTCTTATATATTTGTATGGAATATTAATGAATGTTCAAAATTTATTTGGTTATATTGCAAGAGGGTATCAAAAAAACACCTTATATGCATTTTCAGGAATAATAGGAACACTTATAACTGTTATATGTAATATAGTATTAATTGTTTTATTACATTTCGATTATAGTTCGTTATATATATCATCTTGTATAGGATTCTTTATTAACTCATCAATAATATTTTTTGGAGCAAAATTATATCAAAAATTTAATAAAAAATACTTTGATAAGGATTTATTTATTGATATTTTTAAGTATTCATTACCATTATGTCTTAACTCTGTAGCGTATTGGTTTTTAACAAGTTATAATAAAGTAGTAATTTCGAATAAATTATCATCATATGATAATGGATTGTATGCTATTGCTGGAAAGTTTTCTGTTATGTTAACACTGGTAACTTCATGTTTTCAAATGGCTTGGCAAGAATTATCCTTTTCAAAAGCTAATATGCAAAAAGAAGAATTAGGAGACTTTTATACAAAGGCAATTGATTTATATTTTAAATTTTTATTTATTGGAATGATGCTTTTATTACCAGTAATATATATAATATTCCCTTATATGACTGATTCGTCATATAGTGCTGCATGTAATTTAGTTCCAACATATTTATTGGCTACAATATTCTCAATATTAAGTACATTTCTTGGTAGTATATTTGGAACAATAAAAGAAACAAAAAAAATATTTACAACAACAGTATGGGGAAGCATCATAAATGTATTAGCAATCAATATTTTAGTAAAATATATTGGTGTAAATGCAGCTAGTATTTCATTATTTTTAGGATTTTTTGTAACTGTAATTATGCGAATAAGATTGCTAAAAAAGTTTATGCCATTACATGTCAACCTGAATAAAATAGTTATATATTTTATATTAATTGCTATTTCAATGCTTGCTTTTTATTCAAATAACTTGATAATTAATATACTAAATTTACTATTAATGATTATAATATCTCTATATATTATGAAGGAAGAAGTAATGTTAATTATAAATAAATTTATACCAAGAAAATAAATATTGAATAAAGATAATAAATTTTATATAATATAAGTAATAAAAAAGAAAGAGGTAAATTATGAATAAAGAAAAAAAAGTAGTTGCTCTTTTAACAGCAGCAGGTACTGGTCAAAGAATGCATCAGGATATACCAAAACAATTTCTACATATAGAAAATAAACCATTAATAATATATACACTAGAGGCTTTTCAAGCACATCCAAGTGTAGATTCAATTATAGTTGTATGCTTAGATGGTTGGCATGATATATTAAGAGCATACGCTAAGCAATTTAATATTACAAAATTAGAATTTATAGTTAGTGGTGGCTCTACAGGGCAAGAGTCAATAAAAAATGGATTAGATGAAATAAGTAAACATTTTTCTGATGATAGTGTTGTTTTAATTCATGATGGTAATAGAGGACTAGTGTCACAAGAAATTATATCAGATTCGTTATCTACTTATGCAGAATATGGATCAGCAGTAGCAGCTATTCCATGTATAGAAGCTGTTTATAAAAGTTCTGACGGATTAGTATCAGATGTCGAAATTCCAAGGGAAGAATTATATAGAACACAAACTCCACATGTGTATTCTTTAGGAAAACTATTATGGGCTCATGAACAAGCAAAAATAAAAAATATAAAAAGTACAACAGCAACTTGTTCTTTAATGAGAGAATTAGGAGAAAAAATTTATTTTTCAAAAGGATCTGAAAAAAACATTAAAATTACTACTGTAGAAGATATTGATATATTTAAAGCTTTATTACACATGACACATGATAATTGGATAAAATAATTTTGAGGAAAATATGAAAGAGTTATTAGAAAATGAAGATTATATAGGAGATTTAGATTATTTAAATAGCCTATCAATTTGGAAAGATATTGAAGGAAAAACTATTCTTGTTACTGGTGCTACAGGTTTAATAGGAAGTGCTATTGTTGATGCAATTATTTATCATAATAAATTTGCAAATTCAAAGATTAATGTAATAGCTATTTCTAGGACAGAAGAAAGAATAAAAGAAAGATTTTGTAATTATTTATTGAATAATGAATTTTCTTTTTATGCACATGATATTAGTAAACCTTTAAACATTTCTCAAAAAATAGATTTTATTATTCATGCAGCAAGTAATGCAAATCCTAAATTTTACTCTGAAAAACCAGTAGATACGATGCTAGGAAATATTTTAGGAGCTAATAATTTATTAAATTTAAGTATAAAAAACAATTCAAAATTTTTATATGTTTCATCCGGTGAAGTATATGGTATTGCAGATAAAAAAATTAATGGGTTTGATGAAAATTATAGTGGATATATTGATTTTTTAAATTCTAGGTCTTGCTATCCAAGTAGTAAAAGAGCGACAGAAACTTTATGTATATCATATAAACAACAATATGGAATAGATGTTATTATTGCAAGGCCATGTCATGTATATGGTGTAACAGCTTTACCAAATGATAATAGAATACATAAAGTATTTATGGAACAAGCTTTAAACGGGGATAATATAATTTTAAAAAGTGATGGAAAACAAATGCGTTCATATTGCAATGTAATAGATGTAGTTTCTGGTATATTAACAATTTTAACAAAAGGCTTAAGTGGTGAAGCGTATAATATATCAACTCCAAATTCAAATATTTCAATATATGAGTTGGCATCAATTATTGCAAAACAAGCACAAGTTGATGTAAAATTTGATTTACCTACAAATGTAGAAAAAAAAGCATTTAATCCTATGAATAATGCAATATTAAATTCTAATAAATTATTAAATTTGGGGTGGAATCCAATATATAATGCTGAAAGTGGAATTGAGCATACTATGAAAATCTTAAGAAAGATAAAAAACTAATTTGATAACTTTTCAAATTAGTTTTTTAATGATATACTTATTAATAGGAGAATGATTTATGAGTAGAAAAAGTAAAAAACAAAACAAAAAAATATATATTATAAGTAATATTATACTATTTATATATTTAATAGTATCATTATTTTTATTAGGAATAATAATTAAATTAAGTGTTATACCATTAAAATATATATTAATTATAATACCAATATATTTAATATTCACTTTATTATTTAGTTTTTTAATAATAAAGAAAAATATAAAAAATGGTATAAAAATATTTATTGATGTAATATTATCTATACTAATAATTATATATAGTGCTGGATTAATATATTTAAATAAAACACTAAATTTTATGGATAAGATAAAAGCAAAAGACTATCAAATAGAAGAATACTATGTATTAGTACTAAAAGATTCAAAATACGAAAATATTAGTGATATACAAGAAATAGGTATATATGAATCAGATGAAAACTATAAGAATGCTTTAGAGGAACTACATAAAAAAGGTGACTTTAAAGAAAAAGAATACAAAAATTATACAGAAGCTGTTAATAATTTATTAAATAAAAAAATAGAAGCTGTATTTATAAGTTCATCTCATAAATCAATATTAGAAGAACAAGTAGATTTTGATAAAATAAAAGTATTAGATACAACAGAAGTAAAAATTAAAAATGAAGTAACTATAAAAGATGTAGATGTAACAAAGGAATCATTTAATATATATATAAGTGGTATAGATATATATGGTGATATATCGCAAGTATCAAGAAGTGATGTAAATATGATAGCTACAATAAATCCATTAACTCATCAAGTATTATTAACATCAATACCGAGAGACTACTATGTAAGACTTCATAATACTACTGGATATAAAGATAAACTAACACATGCAGGACTATATGGAATAAATATGTCGATAGAAACACTAAAAGATTTATTTGAAATAGATATAGATTATTATGTAAGAGTAAATTTTACAACTTTAGTAAATTTAGTAGATGCAATAGGTGGTATTGATATTACTTCAGATAAAGCATTTACAGCTTATACGAATAAATCTTGTACTTATGTAAAAGGAAAAAATCATTTAGATGGAAAATGTTCTTTAGCCTTTTCAAGAGAAAGATATGCATATCCAGAAGGTGATAGACATAGAGTACAAAATCAACAAGCAGTAATAACAGCTATATTAAATAAAGCATTGTCAAGTTCAACTTTAGTAAAAAAATATTCATCAATATTAGAATCAATGGGTTCAAGTTTTCAAACAAATATGCCACAAGATAAAATATATTCATTAGTAAATATGCAATTAGATAGTATGCCAAAATGGAATATTACTTCAATTAGTGTTAATGGAAAAGATAGTTATAATTATACATATTCATATAGTGCTGGAAAACTATATGTAATGGAACCAGATATGAGTACAGTAGAAGCAGCTACAAATAAAATAAAAGAAATTGAAAATAAATGAAAAAAATAATTTATTCAACATTATTAATATTATGGCTAATAGTTATATTTAACTTTTCAAATCAAAATGGAGTAATATCAGGTGGCAATAGTAGTGGAATTATATATTTAACTTTAGATATAATATATAATATATTTAATATTTCAAAAGATAATATATATGAAGTACTGTCAATCATTCATAACCCAATAAGAGAATGTGCTCATGTATTTGAATACTTTGTATTAGCATTCTTAACATTTAAGACATTAGAAAGTTTTAATATAAAAGAAAACAAATACATAATTACAATACTATTTTGTTTCTTATCGGCATCATTAGATGAAATACATCAATTATTTATAGTAGGTAGAGCATTTGAATACTATGATATATTAATGGATACACTAGGTAGTATATTAATGTTATTATTTATAAAAGTTATTAAAGATATGAAAAAATAATCATATCTTTTTCTATTCAAATTTGATATACTAATATGGTAGGAGGAAAATATGAAGAAAGCTTTAATTACAGGAATTACAGGACAAGATGGCTCATATCTTGCAGAATTTTTATTACAAAAGGGGTATGAGGTACATGGAATTGTTCGTCGTTCATCAGTTTCAAATACAAAGAGAATAGACCATTTGTTAAATAAAAACTTAATTACTATACATGATGGTGATTTATCAGATTCATCAAATATAATAAAGATTATAAAAGAAGTACAACCTGATGAAATATATAATTTAGCCGCTCAAAGTCATGTTGGAGTTAGTTTTGATGCTGCTGAATATACAGGTGATGTAGATGCATTAGGTGTTTTAAGAATATTAGAAGCAGTTCATATGTTAGGGCTAGATAAAAAATGTCGAATTTATCAAGCTTCAACATCTGAACTATATGGAAAAGTAGAGGAGTGCCCTCAAAACGAAAATACACCATTTCATCCATATAGTCCATATGCAGTTGCAAAGCAATATGGATTTTGGATTATAAAAGAATATAGAGAAGCATACAATATGTTTGCTTGTAATGGAATTTTATTTAATCATGAATCAGAACGAAGAGGAGAAAATTTTGTAACAAGAAAGATAACTTTAGCGGTTGGAAGAATAGCTTGTGGATTACAAGACCATTTAGAACTTGGAAATCTTGATTCGTTGCGTGATTGGGGATATGCAAAAGATTATGTAGAGTGTATGTGGTTAATGTTACAACAAGATAAACCAGATGATTTTGTTATTGCTACAGGGGTTCAACACACTGTGCGTGAATTTACAACTTTAGCTTTCAAAAATGTGGGAATAGAAATTGAATGGCAAGGTACAGGAATGGAAGAAAAAGGTTATGATAAAAATACTGGGAAAATGCTTGTATGCGTAAATCCAAAATGGTTTCGTCCAACTGATGTTGTAAATTTGTGGGGTGATCCAACAAAGGCAAAAACTGTATTAGGATGGAATCCAACTAAAACAAGTTATGAAGAACTATGTAAAATCATGACTTTACATGATTTAGAATTAGCTAAAAGAGAGAAAAAATTACAAAAAGAGGGATAATATGGAAAAAAACTCTAAAATTTATGTTGCTGGTCATAAGGGTATGGTTGGATCAGCAATTGTAAGAGAATTACAAAAACAAGGATATACAAATATTATAACAAAAACACATAGTGAACTTGATTTATGTAGACAGGAAGAAGTAGAAAAATTTTTTGAAAAAGAAAAACCGGAATATGTTTTTTTAGCAGCAGCAAAAGTTGGTGGAATAATAGCAAATCAAGAAGCTTTAGCTGATTTTATGTATGATAATATGATATTAGAAATGAATGTTATTCACTCAGCATGGAAAAATGGATGTAAAAAATTAGAATTTTTAGGTTCATCATGTATTTATCCAAAGATGGCCCCACAACCAATGAAAGAAGAATATTTATTAACTAGTGAATTGGAAAAAACAAATGAAGCTTATGCTTTAGCTAAAATATCAGGACTTAAATACTGTGAGTATTTAAATAGACAATATGGAACTGATTATATTTCAGTTATGCCAACAAATCTATATGGTCCAAATGATAATTATCATCCAACACATTCTCATGTGCTTCCTGCTTTAATTAGAAGATTTCATGAAGCAAAAGAACAAGGATTAAAAGAAGTAATATGTTGGGGAGATGGAACACCATTAAGAGAATTTCTATATGTAGATGACCTTGCTAATCTATGTGTATTTTTAATGAATAATTATTCTGGAAATGAAACTGTTAATGCCGGAACTGGAAAAGAAATTTCGATAAAAGAATTAACAAAATTAGTTGCAAGTGTCATTGGATATGATGGAGAAATAAAGTGGGACACAAGTAAACCAAATGGAACACCAAGAAAATTATTGGATGTTTCAAAGAGTGAATCACTTGGATGGAAATATCAGGCAGAACTTGAAGACGGTATTAGATTAGCATACAACGATTTTTTGAATAATCCTGTTAGAATGGAAAGATAATGAATTTTAAAAGATATAACATTATCTTTTTTTATTTATCGTGAATATTCGAATTTTGTCAAATAATAAATTTTATGATATAATGAAATCATGGGGGAAATTTTATGAATATAATATTATTATCAGGTGGTTCTGGCAAAAGATTGTGGCCATTATCAAATGATGTAAGATCAAAACAATTTATTAAAATATTTAAAAATGAAGAACAAATCTATGAGTCAATGATTCAAAGAATGTATAATCAAATATGCAAAATAGATAAAGAATCAAAAATTACAATAGCCACTTCAAAAACACAAGTATCAGCTATTCATAATCAATTAAATGAAGATGTAGGAATAAGTATTGAACCATGTAGGAAAGATACTTTTCCTGCAATAGCATTAGCTACCTCATACCTTCATGATGTAGAAAAAGTTGATGAAAACGAAGCTGTAGTTGTGTGTCCGGTTGATCCATATGTAAAAGATGATTACTTTAATATGTTAAAAAAATTAGGCGATTTAGCTAAAAATGATGAAGCAAATTTAGTTTTAATGGGTATGAAACCTACATATCCAAGTGAAAAGTATGGATATATTATTCCATCTAATGATGAGGAAATTAGTAATGTTTTAACATTCAAAGAAAAGCCAACTAAAGAATTAGCAGAGGAATATTTAAAACAAAATGCTTTATGGAATGGTGGAGTTTTTGCTTACAAATTAAAATATGTTTTAGATATAGCACACCAATTAATAGAGTTTACAGACTATTATGATTTATATAGCAAATATAATGAATTAGAAAAAATTAGTTTTGACTATGCAGTAGTTGAAAATGAAAAAAAAATTAAAGTCGTAAAATTTGATGGAGAATGGAAAGATTTGGGAACATGGAATACGCTTACAGAATCGATGGATGAAGAGGTTATAGGTAAAGCAACTTTATCTGATGATTGTGACAATGTTCATGTAATTAATGAGTTAGATATTCCAATTTTATGTATGGGACTTAAGAATATTGTTGTATCTGCTTCTCCAGATGGAATATTGGTTTCTGATAAAGAAAAATCAAGTTATATAAAGCCATATGTAGATAATATTAGTGATAAAATTATGTATGCAGAAAAATCATGGGGTAGCTTTAGGGTTTTAGATATCCAAGACGATAGTATGACTATTAAAGTAACTTTAAATAAAGACCATCAAATGAATTATCACATGCATGAAAAAAGAGATGAAGTCTGGACTGTAATTTCAGGTAAGGGCCTAGCAATTATTGATGATGAAAAATTTCCTATGTTGCCAGGAGATGTTATAAAGATGCCTGCAGGTTGTAAACACACTATAATAGCATTAACAGAATTAAAAATTATAGAAGTACAATCAGGTAAAGATATAAGTGTAGAAGACAAAATAAAATGTAAATCAAAATTTAAAATATAGTTTAGAGGAGAAAAATATGAAAAAAATAGAAACAAATTTAAAAGATTGTTATATTATAGAACCAGATAAATTTGGAGATGCAAGAGGATATTATTCACCATTTTTTATAGAAGAAAAAAATGTTCAAGATGGAATAACAATGAATAAAATTGCTCAAGGAGCAAGATCATTAAGTGGCAAAGGAATAGTGAGAGGATTACACTTTCAAGAAGATCCGCTATGTCAAGCAAAATTAGTGGAATGTCTAAGCGGTGGAGTATTAGATGTAGTGGTTGATTTAAGAAAAGATTCACCAACATACAAAATGTGGACAAGTGTAGAATTAACACCAGAAAATGGAAGACAACTATATGTACCAAGAGGATTTGCTCATGGATTTATGAGTTTTAAAGATAATACACTATTTCAATATCTAGTAGATAGTGATTATAAACCAAGTCATGAAAATGGGATACTATGGAATGACCCAGAATTAAATATAAATTGGGAATTTGAAAAATATGGTATTAAAAATCCAATTTTAAATGATAATGATAAAATAAGAAAACCATTAAGTGAAACAAAAACAAACTTTTATATGCACAAAAGATATTTAATAACTGGTTGTAAAGGTCAACTAGGATATGATATTGTAAGAGAATTAAATAAAAGAGGAATATATGACATATTAGCTTTAGGTATAGATGATATGGATATAACTGACAAAAGAATAGTAGATAAAGTAATAAATGAATATAAACCAGAATATATATTCCATTGTGCAGCATATACAGCAGTAGATAAAGCAGAAGAAAATTACGATCAAGCATATAAAATAAATGTAGTTGGAACAAAAAATTTATCAGAAGCAGCACGTAATGTAGGTGCAAAATTTATATACATAAGTACAGATTATGTATTTGATGGAACAAAACAAGATTTATACAATCCAGATGATAAAACTAATCCAATGAGTGTATATGGTAAAACTAAATTAATGGGAGAATTAGAAGCTTTAAAAAATGAAAAAACATTTATAGTAAGAACAGCTTGGGTATTTGGAATAAATGGTAATAACTTTGTAAAAACAATGTTAAAATTATCAGAAAATCATGAAAAACTTAATGTAGTAAATGATCAAATTGGTTCTCCAACTTATACTGTTGATTTAGCAAAACTATTAGTAGATATAAGTCAAACAGAAAAATATGGAATTTATCATGCTACAAATAATGGATATTGTAGTTGGGCAGAATTTGCAGAATATATTTTAAAAGATACAAATACAAAAGTATCAAAAGTAACAACTGAAGAATATTATGAACCAATGTATAAAAAGGCTTTGGAAGAAAATAAAGAAATCTATATAGCAACACGTCCAAAAAATTCAAAATTAAGTAAAGAAAAATTAGTAGAAAATGGATTTGAACAATTACCAGAATGGAAAGATGCTGTAGATAGATATCAAAAAGAATTAGTAAAAGTTAAAAAGATATAAAAATATATCTTTTTTTCTTAATATTTGATAATATTAATATAGGAGGGATAATATGAATGATTTAACACTTTTAATATTAGCGGCAGGTATGGGTAGTAGATTTGGCGGATTAAAACAAATAGAACCAGTAGGTCCAAATAATGAATTTATAATAGATTACTCAATATATGATGCTATAAAAGCGGGATTTACTAAAGTAGTATTCATTATTAAAGAAGAAAACTATGATATTTTTAGAGAAACTATAGGAAAAAGAATAGAAGAAAAAATAAAAGTAGAGTATGTATTTCAAAAAAATGAATTACCAGAGCCATTCGAATTTCCAAAAACAAGAACAAAACCATTTGGAACAGCTCATGCAATATTATCCGCTAAATCAAAAATAAATGAACCGTTTGTAGTAATAAATTCAGATGACTTTTATGGTAGAGAAGCTTATTATACTATAAGTAATTATTTAAAAAGCAGTAAAGATACATATGCATTAGTTGGGTATAAAGTAAAAAATACTCTAACACAATATGGAGCAGTAAAAAGAGGAATTTGTAAATTAAATGGTGAATATTTAAGCGATTTAATTGAAAGTAATATAATAAAAGAAAATAATGAAATAATAGCTACACCATTAAATGGAACAAAATCATTTAAAATAGAAGATGATACCTTAGTATCAATGAATATGTTAGGATTTTTACCAAATATATTTGATTACTTAGAAGAAGATTTGATAAAATTTCTACAAACTACAAAAGATCTAGAAACTTGTGAATATCTAATACCAGATGTATTAAGTAAAATAGAAATAAAAACAAAAGTATTAACAACAAATGCTAGATGGATTGGTGTAACATACAAAGAAGATAAAGAACAAGTGGTAGAATCTTTAAAAGAATTAATAAAAAATAAAGAATATCCAAATAATTTATGGAAAAAGAACTAATATAATTAATAAGAGTACAAAAATTTAAAAATAAATGATATACTAATATAAGTTAGGAATGATAAAATGAGAAAATTAAATAAACAACTGTTAATATTTTCTATAATAAATATAATAATTACGTTTATATTGCTAATATTTTGTTTTAGACTAAATATAATACCAATTAAATATTTGATAATAATAGTAATCTTACTACTTTTATTTAATATTGGAATTATGTTTTTATTAAAGAAAAAACAAAAAAAATATAAAATTTCAGGTATTATATTATCAGTACTGTTAATAATTATAAGTATTTTTGGAATATACTATATATCAAAAACAAATGATTTTATATTAAAATCATTCACCAAAAAAAATGTAGATATAAATAACTATTACTTGATAAGTTCAATTACTTTAGATGAAATAAAAGATGGAATAATAGGATATTATGAAAATACAGTAAATATTGAAGAAGCAAAAATTGAAACAATAAAAAAAGTAAATGCAAACTTTAAATCATATGATGATATATATAATGTGTTTAAAGTATTAGATAAAAACGAAATACAAGCAGTATTAATAGAAAAAAGTTTATATGAATTTTTAAAAGAAAAAGATAAGGGCATAAATCTAGAAAAATATAATATTGTAGCAGTAATAGATGTTGAAATAGAATCTGTAGATGAAGAACCGGCTAAAGATGGTGATTCATTTAGCATTTATATAGGTGGTTTAGACTTTACAGAATTATATACCGATTTCAACATGATAGTAACGGTAAATAAAAAAACAGGTAAAATAATGCTTACAAGTACTCCAAGAGATTTTTATGTAGAAGTACCAGGATTAAATGGAGCTAGAGATTTACTAGGTTATGTAGGGGTTAGAGGAATAAATGCTTCAAGAAAAGCAATGGAAAGTTTATATGATATAAATATAGATTATTATATGAAAATCAATACTAAAAGTTTAGTAGGACTAGTTGATACATTAGGTGGTATAGAATTTTGTTCTGATATAGCGTATACTACAACACATGCTACTGTGTTAGAAACATATGATGATACCAAAGGAGATAAATTATATGTTCAAAAAGGTTGTCATAAATATAATGGTATTCAAATACTAACAATAGCTAGGGAAAGAAAAGCATATCAAGATGGCGATAGACAAAGACAAAAAAATTGTCAAGAAATAATGATATCTATATTTAATAAAATGACAAAGGTAGAAAACTTAACAAACTATTCAAAAATATTAGATTCAGTAAGTAATCTATATACTACAAACATTCCACCAGAGCTAGTACAAGAACTAGCAAAACAAACGCTTGATGGAACAAAATGGAGTATCTCACAACAATCAGTAACAGGAAGAGATTCAAGAGGAAATGTTCATCTAAGTAGTGTAATGGATTACGTTATGGTACCAAATACTGATAGCGTAAATGAAGCATCATTAAAAATAAAAATGATAGAGGCTGGAAAATAGCCTTTTTTTTATACAAAAAAAATGATATAATATTAAAGAAGGATTGATAACATGCGACTTAGAAATATAAAAAATGCAGATGAAATAGTAAATAATTCAAAATATGTAATAAATGAAATAGATGAAAACACTTTTAAAAATAATAATCCTATTTATTTAGAAATAGGAATGGGTAAAGGAGACTTTATAATAAATAATGCTATTCGAAATCTAAATACAAACTATATAGGAATAGAAAAATATAAAAGTGTACTTGTAAAAGCAGTACAAAAATTAGAGGATAAGGAAATAGATAATTTAAAAATAATATGTATGGATGCCAAAGAAATAAATGTACTAAGCACAAAAATAGATTTACTATATTTAAACTTTTCAGATCCATGGCCTAAAAAAAGACATGCTTTAAGAAGATTAACAAGTCCAATTTATTTAGAAAAATATGAAAATATTTTCAAAGATAAAAAACATATTATTATGAAAACTGATAATAGAAAATTATTTGAATATTCAATAAAAAGCTTTACGGATTATGGATATAAAATAGAAGACATCTGTTTAGATTTATACAAAGAAAATATAGAAGATAATATTCCAACGGAATATGAAAAAAAATTTAGAGACAAAGGACCAATATATAAAATAGAAGTAACAAAGTAGACATAAATTTACATATAAAAAACAAAAAAACTTTTTATTTTAAAGCAAATTTGGTATACTTGTAGTAAGTGAGGGTAATATGAAAAAACTAATTATCTTAATGCTGTGTTTCCTAATTACAGGATGTACAGCAGTTAGAATAGATACAACAAATATAGATAATATTGTAAATGTTGTTTTATCAAAAGAAAATAATTTATACAATAGAGTTGGTAAAGGTTATAAATACTATGTTCCAAGAGGTGTGACATATATTGATACAAACGATTTAAATGATAAATTATATTCAAATGGTATATATTACTATTTATATATTGATATAGTAAGTTATTATTATAAAATAGATACAAATTATATAGAAAAACCAAACCTATATTATTCAAAAATAATAGATGGTGAAAAAAAAGGATACCTAGAAATAAAAGAACAAGAAGATAATACATATTACGTCACATTTTATTATAACTATGCAAAAATAGAAGCAATATCAGATAAAGTTCATTTAAATGATGTGATACTAAATGCTAGTTATATACTGTCAACTGTAAAATTTAATGATAATATTGTAAAACTAAATTTAAAAGATAATTATCTAACAAATAAAGAAGAACAATATGCAGAATTTAAAAAAAGCGACAAAGAAGAATATTTCTTATTAACAGAAGAATCAGAAAACTAGAGGTGAATAAAATGAAATTATTTGAAAAAGTAAAAAATATGTTTACAGAAGAGGTAGAAGAAGAAAAGCCAGTTATAAAAAAGGAAGTAAGACATGTTGAAATACCAACTCCAAGAGTAGAGGAACCAGTAGTAGAAGAAAAAAAGGAAGAAAAATTATTATTTTTTGATGATAAAGATTTTGAAGATTTAGAAAGAGAAGAAGAAAAAATAATAAAACCAATTCCAAAAAAAGAAGAACCACTACCATATAAAGGTGTAAAACCATTAATAAATGATGAACCAAAAAAGGTATTTAAACCTTCGCCAATAATCTCGCCAGTATATGGTATACTAGATAAAAACTATAAAAAAGATGACATAGTAACAAAAAAATCTCCAAGAAGTTCATATCATAGTGAAAATATAACAGTAGATGATGTTAGAAAAAGAGCTTTTTCAACACTAGAAGATGATTTAAAAAATGAGATACTAGAAGATGACTATATAGTAAGTAAAAGGGAAGAAGTAGAGGATGATTTAGATATATTTAAAGATATTGAAGAAAATCCTGAAGAAGAAGTAATAAATACAAAAAAAGTGGACATAGTAGATAATGAAGACTTCGATGATGATTTATTAGATGACACTGAATATCTAGCAAAAAAACTAGAAGAACAAAAAAGAAAACTAGATGAAATAAATGATATCATAAATGATAATTCAAATACTAAAACAAGAACGGTAGATGAATACTTATACCGTGAACAGGAAAGAGAATTATCTGAAAAAGAACAGGTAAATGAACCTGATGAAGAAGAATCTACTCAAGATAAAAATAGTGAAGAAGAAACTATCGAAGATGAGACTATTGAAGGAGAAATAGTTGAAGAACCAAAAATAATTGAAGAAATAGATGAAACAGAAGAACAAGAAGAGTCTCCTAAATCATTAGATGAAGCATATAAAGATGCATTTGACGATATAGAAGAAGCATCAACAAAGACAGAAAAAAAAGAAAAAAAGGAAAAAGATATGTCAGACAGTGAACTATTAAACTTAATAGATTCTATGTATGAAAAAAGCGAGGATGATGAGTAATGTTAGTAGATATTAATGCATTATTTTCAGTAATATTATATATACTTGGTTGCATACTATTAATTATACTAATTGTACTATCTATTAAAGGAATAAAAACATTAAAAAAGGTAAACAATTTAATAGATGATGTACAAGAAAAATCAAATAAAATAAATGGAATATTTGATTTTGTAGATTCCACTACTGATTTTATGAATGGATTCGTTGATAAAATAGTAGGCGGGGTATCAGGATTATTAACAAAATTATTTAATAGAAAGAAAGAAGAGGATGAAGATGAGTAAAAAAAAGGGATTAGGAAAATTATTTGCAGGAGTAGCTATAGGTAGTGCACTTGGAGTACTATTTGCACCAAAAACTGGAAAAGATACAAGAGCAGATTTAAAGAAAAAACTAGATGAAATGTTAGAAAAAGTAAAAGATATAGATGCTAAAGAAGTAAAAGAAAATATTCAAAATAAAATAGAAGAAATAAAAGAAGAACTAGCAGACTTAGATAAAGAAAAAGCATTAGAAATAGCAAAGAAAAAAGCAAAACAAATTCAAGAAAAAACTGAAGAATTAGTAGACTATGCTATAGAAAAAGGAACACCAGTATTGGAAAAAGCAGCAACTAATATTAGAAATAAAGCTATAGTAGTAACAAAAGAAGTATTAGATAAATTAGAAAATGGAAATAAAAAAGTAAAAGCTTCAAAATAATTGAAGTTTTTTTTAACTTTTAAATTAAATACTAGGTATAATAAATGAAGACCAATATGAAACATTAGAATATGACAATAATACAATAATTTTAAAAATAATGTAAAAATTTCAGGTGAAAATGAAAAAACAATATATAATAGTATTGAAGAACAAATAATAACATACATTATGAATTAACAATTATAAAAGATTTAAACATAAAAGATTGACATAAATACATTTGTTCGATATACTATATATAGTTGGTGAAATATGAAAACATTAGAAGAAATAAAAGGACTAGGTCCAAAAAATATTAAATTATTAAATAAACTAAATATCTATAATATAGATGATTTAATCAATTATTATCCATTTAGATATGAAATAATCAAAAGAAGTAATGTAGAGGAACTAAATGATAAGGATAAAATCATCATAGATGGAACACTAGAAACATTGCCAAGTGTTTATTATATAAATAAAAAACTAGATAAAATGAGTTTTAAATTAAATACTGGTAACAATTTATATAATATCGTGATATTTAATAGGGGATTTTTGAAATCACAGTTAAAAATAGGAAGTCCTGTAACGGTAATAGGAGTATTAGATAAAAAACATAATACAATAACAGTAAATGATATGAAACTAGGTAAACTAGAAAAAACAATTATTGAACCAATATATCATACAACATATGGAATAACTGGCTCGAATATAAATAAAACAATCAAAAAAGTGTTAATAGATGACTTTAATACTATAGATTATATACCTGATTATATAAAAGAAGAATATAATTTCTTAGATAAAGAAAAAAGTATAATTGAACTACATAATCCAACAGATGTGAATAAACTAAAGAATGCATTAAATAGAACTAAATATGAAGAACTATTTTTATTCATGTTAAAGATGAACTATTTAAAAGATAATAAAGAAAATAAAATAGGATTAAAAAGAAATATAGATTACAAATATGTTGAAGAACTAATAAATAAATTACCATTTAAATTAACTAGTGATCAATTAGCTAGTATTAAACAAATATATGATGATTTAAATAATCCTAGAAGAATGAATAGGTTATTGCAAGGTGATGTTGGTAGTGGTAAAACTATAGTAGCAATTATAAGTATGTATATGAATTATTTAAGTGGATATCAAAGTGCTTTAATGGCTCCAACTGAGATACTAGCAATTCAACACTATAACAATATTGTGAGTTTATTTAAAGATTACAACATTAAAGTAGGTTTATTGACTGGTAAATTAAAAGCAAAGGAAAAAAGAGAATTATTAAAAGATTTAAAAGATGGTAATATTGATATGATAGTAGGTACACATGCTTTAATTTCAAATGATGTAGAATATAAAAATTTAGGATTAGTTATAACAGATGAACAACATAGATTTGGAGTAAATCAAAGAGGTAATTTAAAAAATAAAGGTATAACACCAGATATTTTATATATGAGTGCTACTCCAATACCTAGAACATATGCTTTAACTTTATATGGTGATATGGATATATCTAATATAAAAACAATACCTAGTGGTAAAAAAGATATCATTACTTTTGTAAAAAAAGAAAGTGAAATGAAAGATGTATTAACTTCTATGTTAAATGAATTAAAAGCAAGTCATCAAATATATGTAATATCTCCTTTAATTGAAGAAAGTGACAAATCTGATTTAGAAAATATTCATGAATTAAAAGAAAAAATGAATAAAGCTTTTGGTAAATATTATAAAATAGGTGTATTACATGGTAAAATGACTAACAGTGAAAAAGAAGAAATTATGAATTCTTTTAAAAATAATGAAATTCAAATATTAATTAGTACAACTGTTATAGAAGTTGGAATAGATGTAAAAAATGCTACAATGATAGTAATATGGGATGCTTTTAAGTATGGATTATCTACATTACATCAATTAAGAGGTAGAGTGGGTAGAAATGATTTACAATCATATTGTATTTTAATAAGTAATAGAGAAACAGAAAGATTAAATATTTTAACTAAAACTTGTGATGGATTTAAAATAAGTGAAGAGGATTTCTTGTTAAGGGGAAGTGGAGATTTATTTGGTATAAAACAAAGTGGTGATATGGTATTTAAGGTTGCAGATTTAAAAAAGGACTATAAAATTTTGTTAAAGGCTAAAGAAGACAGTGAAAAATTTTTAATTGATAAAGGCCTTGAAAAATATGACGAAATAGCTAATTTAATTTTTAGTAGTACAGAACTTGACTAATTGCATCTTGACTTTTAGTAAAATCATCTATATAATTATAATAGCGTGAGATATCACGCAGGAACACTCTTACGAACTAAAGATGAGAGTGTGCAACCAAAACCCCCTGAAATTCCCCTCGAGAGAGGGGAATGCTTTTATTTATAGAAAATTTAATGAAATTAAAATATAGGAGTGTTGTATGAGAATTGGTATAGATATAGATGGTGTATTAACGGATATAGAACAATGGCAATTAGATTATGGTAGCAAATTTTATTTTGAAAAATATAATAAACAAATATTAGACAACGAAGGATATGAAACAACTGATATATTTAAAGTTGATAGTAAATTAGATGATGAGTTTTGGACTGAGTATTTTAAAGATTATTCAATAAATGTTGATGTCAGAAAATTTGCTAGCGAAGTAATAAAAAAACTAAAAGAAGATGGTAATGAAATTTATATAATAACAGCAAGAGGTAGTTTTTTATCTCATTCAGCAGGTGTAATGAGTATAGAAGAAAATAGAAATATTGTTTTAGAATGGTTAAAAAGAAATGAAATTGAATATGATAAAATTATATTTAGTCCAGAAGATAAACTTAATATATGTATAGATAATAATATAAATTTAATGATAGAAGATAAGGTTGATAATATTAATAAAATATCGACTAAGATTCCAGTCATGTGTTTTCATGCAGGATACAACAAAAATTGTACTGGTAAAAATATTATCAGATGTTATAGTTGGTATGATATATATAGTAAAATAAGTAGTATTAAATAATATTTATTGAGGGTATAGATGGAAAGTTATTAATAATGAAAATAAAAAAATAATAGATATTGAACTTTTACAATTATTAAATCAAAAAGGTTCAAAAATGGCTGTATATAGTTATGAAAATGTTGTTTATAAAATATTAAAAAAAGATTATAAACTTTGACATAAAATTATTGAAAAATTAGATTATTTATCATCCATAAAAGTATCAATAATTTTGATGCCGGAATCATTATTATTTAACAATGATAAATTAATTGGTTATATTATGGTTTATACAAAAGATTAGATATATATAGTGATTGGCGGATTTATTAGAATTAAAAGGATTAAAATCATAAAATATTATTTCATCATTTATTTTAACAAAGAAAAATAAAATAATGATCTATAATCGAAAAAAATGATTAAGTTTTAATTACTTTTTCTAGATACCAAATCTAGATACTAAATATAAAAAATAAAGTTATTTTTATAAACTTTGATAAATTTTGATAAAGGAAAAAATCTTATTTTGCAAGACTTTAACTAATAATTAAATTATTACCAATTGATAATAATATTTCCCCCTGAAGAGAGCGATTAACTTATGTCGCTCTCATTTTTTGTAGGAAATATAAGGGTTTTATCAATTCCATGGTTCTCTAAAAATAGAATTAGGTACCATTTAGGTACCATTTTCATTTAAAAAGGATATTTTTAGAGCATTTTTATAGCAATAGAATTAATGGATTGTAAGAAAATAGTGATATAATAAGATGTAGGTGGTAATATGAACCTTAGAGATTTAGGAATAATTTATAATAAAACAGTTGAACATCCTGAAAATGGAGTTGGAACAATCGATAATTTATATGCTATATATAAAGACAATAAAGTATCATTTTGTGTCGAAGTTAAATTTATTAAAAACGATAAAAGCGTTTTTGGATTATTTGGAATAAATTTATTAAAGGGAGAAATTACATCTTTATCATATTATAACTACTTATGGTATTTAAAAAATATCATTAAAATTGATTTTAAAACGGGCTATTTAAATATTTATAAAATGTTGAAAAAAAAGAAATATGATAATTGTCAATTGAATGCTATAAATTGTTTTATAACAATCGATAATGATGAAGATTTAATAAGCTATGAATCTGATTCATATTGTGAATTATTAGATAATGGAATTAAAGTAAAACCAGATATAGCAATTTTACATACTTCCAGTGGATTGTCAACGTCATATTTTGAAATAAATGAAAAAGATTATAATAAAAAAAATTTTAGTAATATTGATTTATCAACTAAGGTTGAAGTATTTATTAAATATAATAATGATTATTATTCTGAATTTGGAAATATAAAGAAGACTTTAAAACAAGATAAAACAATAGGATTTATAATAGAGCCTGTTGAAACAACATTGTTAAATAATATTATTCCAGGTAATATAAATTTTCAAAATATTACTCCATTAGAAATGGTTAGCATTATAATGAATCAGTCAAAAGTGACTAAGCTCGCCAATGAACTACCTAATAAAAATCTTCAGAAATATAGATATATTACATTTTTTCAAAATGTTGAAATAGATAAGGAAGAGTTAATAATAGGCGAAATGATATTATCAAAAAGATTAGATGATGTAAACTTTTCAAACATGAAATTGCCTAAAAATAATTTTGTTTATGTAACCATATACACTTCTGCAAAAAATATAGCAGATGCAATCAACATTTCACAAAAGAAAATTAAGAACATTTTGAATTTTGTCGAATTAACACAAAAAAATAGTACATTTTTTGAATTGTATGACAAAAAAGAAGAAATTACAAATTGGGATATACATAATTTATTTGTTGATTATAAAGTTAATCCTTCATATTTGATTTATAATGTATTAAATCCAAAGCAAGTTATTTATAATGATTTTTCTGCAATGACTTTAAAGAAAATTGCTAATATATCAAAAGAGGATAATATAATTAAATACTATGAAGAATTAGAGAAAATATTATATCTTCCCAACTCAGTGGTTGATGATTTATATGAATCCATTTATTGGTTAAATAAAGGTTTGGAGTCAATTAATTATGATTTAAATAGATCTGTTATTTATTTAAATATAGCTTGTGAATATGTAACAAAAGGTGAAAAAGGCGAAAGCTTTATAGATAAGCATCCTGAAATTAAAAAATTTAAAAAGCCACTAAAGAAATATATAAAGGAAAATGTTGTTGACGAAGATATTTATACAGATTTGATAGGAATTGTTATGGGAGCACTGAATGATACAACATTACCTAATCGATTTGAATGTATGTTAAGGCGCTTAGATCTTAAATTTTCCGAAAATGAGATATCAATATATAATAAAATGAGAAAAGCTAGAAATGCTATAGTTCATAAAGAATATAAAATAGAAGTCTTTAAGCATGATATCATTATCTTCTATATTATGCTTTCTAAGATTATTTTTGTAAAGATGGTGAAAGAATCTAATGAAAATATACAAGTTATTAATAGAATATTCTAAATATTTAAAGAATAATAATTCTGAAGTGTCGTTATTATTGAATTTATATGGAAGATTGGAAACAATTAAAAATGATCCTGAATATATAGATTACTTTCAATTATTAAGAAATTACTACTATTATTATTTTTATTCGCCTGTAATTACATATGATGTTATAAACAATATATACTTAAATGGTAAGTTTAACCAATTTATAACAAAAAATAAATGTGAAAAAATATTACAAAATGAGGATATTAAAACATTTGTTGAGCAATCAAAAAAAGTAAATAATATCATAATTAAAAAAATAAGTGAATTTTTTTCACAAGAGTATAAAGATTCAAGTGTTGAAAACTATTATTGTAATTCTATTATGAATGAACTTGGTAAAGCTAACGTTTTACTTCCTATATCAATTATTAACAGTAATTCTAAATGTGTATCTAAATATGCAGAAAATAGAGGAAAAATTCAAAAAGAAGGAATATTTACTTATCCATATTTAATAACAAAAGAATTTATCGATGAGCAACTTCAAGCCAAAATTGAACTTTCAATTATAAATGCATTTGAAACTATGAATTTAATATATTCGTTAATAATTAAAATACTTTATGACGTAATTTTTGATAAAGTTATTTATTTAAAAAAGAAAGAAGTTAAAATAAATTTAAGCAAAGATAAAAGTAATTTTAAGGTTATTGAGTTTAAAAGTAAGAATTTATCTTTAATTATACATGAGTTAGAAACAATTATTATTGATGAAAATATATATTTTCCTTGTTCGTACACAAAACAACTAATGCCAGAAAATAAAGTCAATTATAAATGCTACGTTTTAAATATCAGTGATAATACTTTCTTTAATTTTAATATTTTAGATTCCATAGAATTAATGTCTTTATTAAAAAAAGCCGATTAAATCGACTTTTTTATTCTAATTTATCAATCAATTCAACTACCTCATTTAAAGCAGAGTTAAATAGATGTGTATAAGTGTTTAAAGTTTCTTCAATTTTAGTATGTCCTAGATATTTAGCTACTACAGTTATATTTGCTCCATTATTAACAAGTAGAGATGCACATGAATGTCGGAAGTCATGGATCCTAATTTGAGGTACATTAGCTAATTTACAGTTGCGATTCTTTCTTGATGTAATAGTATTACTTGCAACAGGAAAAGCATCACCAATAACAAAGTAATCATCATTAAATCCATAATCTTTAGATACCTCGTTTTTGAGTATTTTAAGGTCGTTTAAGAGAACTTTGTTAAGTGGTAAGGTTCTTATACTACTTTTAGTCTTTGGGGTGGAGAATTGGAATTCTTTAACCGAACCGCCACGATCTGTGATTTGCTTTTTAACAGATAAGGTTTTATTAACAAGATCAACATTTCTCCAAGTCAATCCTCTAAGTTCACCTTTTCTTAATCCACAGTAATATAATATTTCAAACATGACTCTCTTTTGTAAGTCATCTTCAACGGAAATAAATTGTTTCCATTGATCATAAGTAAAATACATCATTTCTTTTGGTATGTCGGAAGCATTACTAAATTTAGTCATTTTATTATAAACCTTATTAAGATTAAAATCATACCATGTCATGGCAAAGTTTAATACTGATTTTAAGAATTTTAATATATCGTTTTTATATCGAGTTGATATATTTGTTTCATTCATTTGCTTTTTCCAATTATCATAGTGATTAATATTAAAATCTTTTAGTTTAATATTTAATAAACTTTTTAAATGAATTCTTTTATTTCCGTAATTATATAGAGTAGTAGGCTTAACCTCAATAGCAGAAGTTCTATTCTCGATGAATATGTCAATCATTTCATCTAAGGTTATTTTATCCATATTTTCGTGTCTATGTATTTTTAATCTGAATTTAAGTTCTGCATCTTCAGCTTCTTTTTTAGTAGCAAATTTACCAGACTTATACTGTGCATTTCTACCATCTATATCTTGATATCTAACTCTAAAAAACCAGACGCGACCATCTTTAGTTTTACCGGATTTTGCTTTATAAACTCCCATTATATCATCATCTCCTTGTGTGAATAAAAGCATAGTGATATAATGTAAATGGAAACCCAATTACATTATTAAATGTTAAAGTTGTGCTAAACTTTTAATTTGTGTTTCTATTTGATCTACTGCGCCAACAGTAGGTCTTTTTATATGCCATTACAAGTGTGTTGTAATGTTAGCATACTTTAGAAACTTAATCAAATAGTTTATATCTATCTGACTGTAATCAATATATCACAAAAAATATTAAAATCAACCAAATAAGAGTAAGTTGATAGTAATTGATAGTAGGATGATAGTAAATGATAGTTAAATGATAGTAATTGATAGTAAGATGACAGTAAATGACAGTTAAAAGTATGCTATAGTGACTATAGTTGTATATAAAATGTACTTTTATTATTTAAAAATTTACAGTATATATTTATTACAATTAATATTAAAAGTTTAGCACACTTTATATTAATAATAGAAAGGGATGAAAAAAATGAATAGCGAGAAATTAAATGCTGAACAAATATTAGAAGTTGCATCAAGTCAATGGGCTACTGCAAAAGATATAATGTTACTTGGAAGTGTAGGTAGAAATAAAGCATATGCAATTAGAAGTGAAATAGCACTAGCTTTATATAGTGATAATAATAAACTCAGAAATAGAGGATTAGTACCTATGGTGGAAGTATTAAAATATTTTGGTATAGATCTAAATTATTTAAAAGATGTTTTAACATTACACAAATAGACACCCCCGGAGGTAAGAAGCAAAATTATATAATTAATTCTAAGACCGACCTGTCACCTACGTTCACACAATTATAAATTTTCCGTGAGTTTTTTGGAAAATAATTGCTAAATGAAATAAAAATATTTTTCAAATCAAAATAAAATCAAAATTAAACCAAGATAAAATCATTTTTAAATCAAATTCAAATCAAAATAAAATCAAATGAAATGATTGACCTCCTAGGATAAGGATAAAGGATAAGGATATGGATAAGAATAAGAAAAGAATAAAGAATATATTTTATTGTACTATTACTACTACAATAAAAAAGATTAGCAATTGCTAATAATTTATTTGTTTTAAAATTAATGGTTCTTCATTAATGACTTCTAATGCATACTTTATTTTTAATAATTTCAAAACTTCTTTTTTTACTTTTTCATAATCTTCATTAAAAAAGTTAATAACATCAGCTGCAGAATTATAATGCTGTTTGAAACTTCCTTTCCACATTGCATCACGATAAAATGAATTAGCTATATAAAATGCTATTACTTCTGGCATAATATAGTCTTCTAAAAATTTATCATAGTTATTATTAAATGGAATAAGAATCTATTTAAAATCTTCATCGCTAATATCACCATTAATAGTTTTTCTAAACATACTTACCTCCTAATCATTGTTATTTATCACTTAAAAAGTAAATTAATTCAAGATATTAGCAAAAGTATATGAAAAATTTTTAATTAATGATATAATAATATTGGAGGATAGGAGGAGATAAAATGATAGATACTAAAGTTTTGAATTCTCCTATTAGGTGGGCAGGATCAAAGAAAAAAATATTAAATGAAATGCTAAATGCTTTCAAGCCAAATAAAGAAAATTATATTGAATGCTTTCTTGGTTCGGCAGTTGTGCTTATAAATGTACTAAAAAATAATGATAAATTGAATTATAAAAATTTTTATGTAAACGATATTAATTCAAACATCATTAATTTCTATAAATTGCTTCAAAGAAAGCCTGATTATCTTATAAAACACATATCAGAATTAGCAAGAGTGTATAATAGTTACAACGGCAGTGAAAAAGAAAAATATTATTATAACTTGAGAGAACAATTCAATGAAGAAAAAGATCAAGATAATAAATCTATATTATTCTATTTCTTAATGAAAACCGGTTTTAATGGAGTATATAGGGAAAATAAGAATGGTAAGTTTAATGTTCCATTTGGAAGAAAAGAAAAGATAATTGTAAATGAAGAATATTTAGAAGAATTATCGAAATTAATTAAACCTGTAAAGTTTTATAACTTAGATTATAAAACTTTCTTGGATAAAATGAAAAAGGATGGAATTGTTGAAAATAGTTTTATGTATTTTGATCCACCGTATTTGCCAGACGACTTATTAGTTAGCCAGAAACAGGAATTATATACTAATGATACATTTGATCATCGTGGATTTGTTGATAAAATTATTGATCTAAAAGGCAAGTATATGATGATATCAATGTCTGATTCAAAACAGGCTGATGAGATATACGGAAAATTTATTAAAAATAGCATGAAGGAAATATTACGTACAATTAACCCCATCAAATTGTTTTCTTCAACTGAAATAGCCTTTACAAATTATAAAATTGAATTAAATACTGAAGAGTAGAGATACTCTTTTTTTGATAATAATTTAATAATATTTACAAAATATTTTGACAATATTGTGTTTTTGTGATATCCTAATATTGATTCGGAGGGATTATATGAATAATACCAAACAAGAAAATTTTAAGAGAATTGCAACTAATAGAGTAAATAAGATCATTGATTTAATATCTAAATTACAAAATTTATCTAACTCTTCATTTTATGAATATACCGATGATCAGATAAACCAAATATTTAGTGCCATTCAAACAGAACTCGATAAACAAAGAAAAGAATTTCAAAAGGATGCAAAAAAAGGCAAAAAAAGATTTGAATTATGATAAGCAGTATTTTATATGAAGGTAAATTAAAAGAAAAGCAAAATAACTATTTTTATTCAGAAGAATATGTTGAGTTTTTAGTTACCAGATATTTATTTATTAAACGTCAAGCTAGAGTAGAAGACGTTTATGAATTTATAATTAAATATATCGATTCTGATTTAGTGAAAATGAGTGGACTAAAAAGATTTTTAAAAGAAAATTATGAAAATGTAAAAACTATGTATTATTTAAATCAATTACAAAAAGAAAATATTACAAAGACATTAGATATGAAAAAAGATTTAGATTTTATTATGTTTGCAACAGAGAAAAAATTATGTTTAAAGATATCTGAACAGATTTCAAACAATAATTTTGTTTTTGACAAAACACTACTTAATGTACTTATGCTTGATTACAAGAATAATAAGGATAATAATAAGGATTATTATTTAAGCTTAATATACTTTATAAAAAATAACTATCAAAATCTCATATCCAGGGTAGAAAATAGTATAAAAAGCATTGATAGTTTTTATAATGAACTTGAATTAAGTGAAGTTATTACGAATGACAATATAATTAAAATATTATCTTTAAATAATACTATTACGATTGATGATTTAGTAAAATATTCACCAGAAAAACTATTAAGCATATTTAGTATTGATCTTAATGAATTATTTAATTTAGTAAGTTCAATTGGAGAAAATTATGAAAAAGTATTTCAAGATACAGTATATACATTTTATTCGCAATTATCTGAACATGCACTGTTAGTATTTAAAAATAGATTTAATTATTACTCTAATGAATCACAGTTAACTTTAGAGCAAATTGGTGGTAAGTTAGGAGTAACAAGAGAGAGAATTAGACAAATTGAAGCTAAGACAATAGATAAACTATTACTTCAAATGCCAACGATTAAAAATATATTAAAATGTATTTATATAAAATTAGCTGATAAAGATGAGCAATTTATTGATGTTGATAGATTGTATACTTATTTAAAAGAATTAAGTAAGAAAAACTCAAATGACCATAATGCAGAGAAAATAAGTATACGAGAAACTGCAGGAATATTATTATTCTTTATGGAAATGGGAGATTCAAATATAAAGTATAATAGAAATTTAAGAGTAATATACAATTCAGACATGATTAACGTTGATGAAATAATTAATCATGTTGTAGAACGATTTGGTAATACGTTGAGCCCCAAAGAAATAAGAAAAATGAATTCTTTTGAATTAAAAGTTTTGAATTCTGAATATAGAGAATTTAAAAATGGGATATACTTAAAGCGTGGAATTTCTCCAAGGAAAATATATTCTGAAATAGTAGAAAAGAATTTTAAGAACGGATATAGAACTGGTAGTCAAGAAGATTATGATATTTTTAAGAAAAAATGTATAGAAGAATATGGAATAATTGAGGATCTTCCATCAAAGCATTCGCTTCAAGCAATGCTTGAACGATGTAACTATGTGTTGATAGATAAAGGAAAATATTTACCATCAGAATTATGCCCAAGTATAGATAATGAATTAATAGATGAAATTATAAACTATATTATCGATAATGAACCAACAGTTTTTTATCGTTCTATATTTGAAAAATATAAATATAAACTACAAAAATTAGGAATTGATAATCATTATTTTTTAAAAGGATGCCTGGATAAATATTTACCAGAAGAATTTACAACAAAGAGAGATTATATAATGGTTGGTGATGTAAAAATGTCACCTGCAGAATTAATAATTAATTATATGCAATCATTTGATAAGGAGTTTGAACTGAGAGATTTACAAGACAAATTTCCTGGAGTTAAAGATTATGTTTTTTATAATCACTTGTATAATGAAACTAACAATGGATTAATTTGGACATCTTCTAAAACATTTATTTATTATAAATATCTGAACATTTCAGATGATACGGTTGATGCACTTAGAAAATTTATTGATGAACAATTTAAATCAATGAATACTGATGTTATATCTTCAAGAAAAATTTATGCAAAAATGAGTTTAATGAAGAAAGAATTACTTGAAAAATTACATTTAACACATGGACAGTTTACTTTATTTTCACTAATGAAATACTTATATCCAGATTTATATTATAGTAGGCCGTTGGTAAGTACGAAAGTTATGGAGCAAAAAAGTTCGTATGCATTAATAAAGAATCATGCACAGAAATTTGATAAATTTGATCATAATACCATTTTAGATTATGTAGCTAAAATGAATATTGGTGGGCTATATAGTTATTTAGAATTCATGGATGATATGAGTGATGAGTATGTTCAAATCAATATTGATACAATGGTAAGGAAAGAAAAACTTGGCATTACGCAAGAACAATTAACACAATTAAATCAATTATTGGATTTAATATTTGATAAATATAATGAGTTGGATACATCTGTATTTAAAGGATATCAAATGTTACCAAAAATGCCAGTTTCATGGAATAAATATTTATTAATTGGAATTATTAGAAGTTATTTTGATGAACAATTTGAAATAGAAAATAAAAACAACATGTATAATAATACTGATTTCGTGATAAGGAGGTTAAATCATGAATGATAAAATGTGGAGATTTGTAGGTAATAATTATGCTACAGAAACAGGATTAGATACAGCTGATATGGAAACTTTTAAAAAGGATCCAATATCATCATTAGCAAGAGAAATATGCCAAAACTCTATAGATGCAAGAGCAGGCAAAGATAAAGTAGTTATTGAATTTCATTCTTTTGAAATAAAGAAAGATGATATTCCTGGAAGGGAAAGAATAGAAAAAGAAATGATATCTTGTGAAGAATATCAAAAAAGAAGAAACAATCCTAAAGATAAAGAACAACTTGAAAGAATGATAAAAGAAGTTGGAAGAGATAGAATTCAATGTTTAAGAATTAGCGATTATAATACAACAGGTTTATTAGGAGTAGCATCAAGAGAAGAAACACCATTTTATCTTTTAACTAAAGGTAGTGGATTATCAAATAAAGTTGGTACAAGTGGTGGTTCAAAAGGTATAGGAAAATATGCATCGTTTGTTGCAAGTTCATTTAATACAGTATTCTATTCAACATATACAAAAGAACAAGAACAAGGATATATTGGCATTTGTAAACTTTGTTCTACAACTATTGAAGGTAGTGACGAAAAAACACAAGGTATCGGTTACTATGGTATAGATGAAAAGAATAATCCGATATTAGAACAAATAAGTATAGAACCGAATTTTAAAAGAGAATCATTTGGTACAGATATTTATATTTTAGGATTTAAAAATGAAGAAACATGGGAAAAAGAAATTGTTACAAAAGTTTTGGATAGTTTCTTAAGTGCTATTTACTACGATGAATTGGAAGTAATAATAAATGATAAAGTTATTAACAAACAATCATTATCAGATATTGTGTATAATGATGAATTAATAACTAAAAAGTTTCAAAGCAGTATTAAATCACAATATATATTGTTAAATGATCCAACAGTATATAAAGAAAAAATACAGATTTCAGAATATGGAGAAGTTGAATTATATCTTAAGAGCTTTTCTAAGGATGAATCATATTTAGCAACTAATGAATGTGTTATGATCAGATATCCATATATGAAGATAACATCATTAAGGGGAATTTCAAGTATTCCATGTTCGGCTATGTGTATTATTCCAAATAATCAATTAAACAAAATATTAAGAGAAATAGAAAATCCACAACATACTGATTGGGAATTAAGGCGTATAGATGACTCAGCAAAACGAGCAGAAGTTAATGCTATATACAGGGAACTAAAATCATCCATTGTTGATTTTGTTCAAAGCAAATTAGCACTAAGTGAAAACGATGAAATAGATGTTGAAGGTGCGGGGGACTATTTGCCATCTGTAGATAGTGAGTCAGGATTAGGTTCAAATGAAGAAATCACAATAACAGAGCAACCTAAAGTTGTTAAGAAATTAAAGAATAAAGTTAAAGATAAAATAGGAGTTTATGAAGATTCTGAAGGAATGGCATTACAACCTGATGTTGGAGATCATGAAGAAGGGGAAGGCTCTCCAGTACCTGAAGGAACTAATAGTGGAAGAACAGGTGAACCACATGATTCAGATCAAGAAGAAGGACTTGATGGTGATGGTAATAAAGATATTATGAAAATTGCTCAATTAAGTGGAATGAGTTATCGTTACTTTGTTACAGATAAGAAAAATGGAAAATATGTAATATCATTTACTTCTTTATACGACGAAGAAAACTGTGATTTAGAAATGAGTCACTTAGATGATGGTGGAAATAAATATAAAACACAAATAACTAATTGTTCAATAAATGGTTCTGAAGGATATGTTGAAAATGGAATTATAAAAGGTTTTGAACTAAAAAATGGCGTTAAATATAAGATAGAGGTAGATACTGATTTAGAAGATTACTATGCTTGTGAGGTGAAGATATATGCGAATAGGTAAGAGATTATTTCCATATCCAACTATTAATAATTCAAAAATAGCAAGTTGTTTTAAGAATAGTAATTATTCGTTAGAATATGATGATGAAAGTGATAATGAGAATTTAATACTTAAAAATGCACATATTCAAATTGATAATGATGAATTAATAAAATTAATTGTAGATAAGAAAGCAGAAGCAGTAGTAATTATTGAATGCTCTTCTACAATTTTTAGAACAGTAAAATCTATTTCTATAGAACCAAAAGACATAATAATTCCATTGCATAATCTTAGAGGAAAAGTTGAAATATCAAGTTTTATATATGCAAAAGAAGAGTTTGAATATAGCAACGATGATTTCTTGGATGATTATGAAGGATATTCGTTTACTATTGAAAAATATGACATATTAGCTATTGATGATGGATTTACTACAAAAATTGAATATAATGAGTCAGAAGATAAAAAATTATCATCAATATTTAGAGTAATAAAAAGCACAGATCCTGAATTGAAAGTAATGAAAGTTGATTCCGGGGATAAATTTATAAAAATAGTACTACCAGAAAAGGAATTTGGATATTATGATAATTTAAAGAATCGTGATTATTTCAAAAATATATTTTTCTCAATAATTGCAATTCCTTCACTAATAAAATGCTTACAAGAATTTAAAAACGAAAGAGTGGATATTGATTATATTAGACTTAATCATAGTTGGTTTGATTCCATTATGGTTGCATATAAAAAGAATTATAACGAAGAATTAACGGATGAGATTTTTGCAGATATGCCAGTTGAAGAAATATCACAAACATTATTGAATTACGCAACTGTTTCTTCAATTGAAGATATATCAAATCTATTTATTAAAAATATGATGATAGGAGGTATGGAAGAAGATGAATAATAGTATCAATATTTGTTTTATGACAGATGAAGCATTAGAAACATTAAAGGAAAATGCTTTATTAGTAACAAATAATTTAAAATCATTTCAAAATGATTCAAATTGGCTATCATCTATTTATTCAGGGAAGTTATATGATGAAAAGAAATATAAAATACCTGAGTTTAGATTAAAAGTTAGCGAAGATGGAAATTATTCAAAAGTTGATTTTGAAAACTCAATTACATTATATGAATCATTAAAAGACTTACCACGTTATATTTTAACAGATGAGAGATTCTGGGCATGGATTAATTTTACTGTAGGATATCAAGCAAGTTTGCAATCAATGCCAATTAAATCAAATTCAACATTTTTAGATCACTGGTTATTTACTCAAGGAACTCGTAGAGGTATTTTCTTTGGAGTTATGTCACGTTGCTTCTTTAGAGTAGCACTAACTGTTGATGAAAGATTGGATGATAAATATGAATTAACAAGATTTATTATTGATAATCCCGAAAGATTCAGAAACTTATCATGGAGATCTAATTCAAGTGAAAAACATATAGTGCTTGGTGCTTTAAAAGCAGAAAAAGCGATTTATGATAATTATATTAATGATCCTATTATGGGTAAAAAGATGAAACAAGCAGAAAAAGGAACACATAATGTCTATACTGAAGTTGCAACATATTTATCTTTATACGGAAGCGTAAGATTAATAGATGTAATAAGTGAAGAAGACATCTATAATGCTATTTATGAAAAAATGGATAATTATATTAAAAATCAAGAAGTTTAAAAAAGAGCCGAAAACTAATCGGCTTTTTATTTTTAGGTACCATTTAGGTACCAACAGACTAATAAATACCATTTTATTACGGTAATTACAAAAATATAATAGCTATAAAGGGACGGTTTTAAAAGGAATTAACACGTATAGAGATTCAAAGGGCGAGCCCCCTGAAGAGAGCAAAAGCTCTCATTTTTTTATGAAATTCAAATTAATAATACTCATAGAAATTCAATATAAAAACATTAATAATAAATATTAAGAATTTATGATATAATATTTATAAATTCAAGTATATAAATGTAGGTGATAAAAAATGAAATTTGATGGATATAAATTAAAAAATAATATAGAACTTTTAAAACCGGCTAAAGAATATTTAGATAATGATTTTGAAAAATTAATAGAATTATTTTTAAAATATTTAAATGATGAAGATATAGAAATATATAATGAAGATTGCTTAAAATTTGAATTAGGAATGTTCTTAAGAATTGTATTAACGGAATATAATGTTAACTTTGAAAAAAATGTAAAATGTTTTATTCAAGATGTAGACACTAAAAAACATGAAATAGATATAACAATCTATCCTAAAAATACTGAAAAAAAAGATTTTAATGATAATAAATTAGAATTAATTAAACCAGAAACAGCTTATGCTATTGAATTAAAATTTCCATCATTTAAAATAGAAAAAGAAAATGATAAATTTGTAAATAGGTATAACAATGGCACAAATAATATATTAGAACAAATGGAAATAGATATTGATTTTGTAGAAGAATTAGTGGATAATGGTTTCAAAAATGCATGGAGTTTTGTTCTAGTACCTAAAATAGCCAAAACTATCTATCAATTTCCAGAAAATCAAAAAAAGGCCCCTGCAGAAATATATTATAAATTTAGAGAATATGACAATCAATGTATTAAGAATAATAAGTATAATATTACATGGTTAAAATGGGATGATAAAGGTAAATACTATATTAAGAGTGGATGCAAAAATTCTGTAAATAATGAATTAAAATAAATAATATACTGACTAAAGATAGTATTATAAAAAATATCTTATAACAAAAAGGAGATAATGATTTAGAAGTGTTAAAAAAGAAAAAAATAACAGTAATAGATGGTGTAATGCCTAATGATGAAATTAAGGACTATGAAGAAATTACTTTTGTAATTATTAGTACAAACGAAAAATTACTAATTCAATCTATTGAATCAATATCAAAAATACATAAACAATATAAAGATAAAACTTTTAATATAGTTTTATCAAGTAGTTATAATAAATTACATGAATTGTCAAATAATGAATTTTAATTAAATAACTGTATAATGTATAAAAATGTAATATCTAGATAAAATATGATGTTACATTTTTATTATATTAAGTATACAAATATAATTAATATTTTAAATATATATAACTAAATTTTTCTTGCAATCTCTATAATTTTGTAGTATTATATCTAACTACCAAAAGGGGGATTATATATGGAAAATGAGTTATATCATATACATTTAAAAGGAAATAAAGATTATAAATAGCAGGTAGGAAATATTATTAATGTAGATGAAAAATTTGATAGTATTATGAATCAAAGACAACAAAATTTTTGCCAATTGATTTTATTAGATAATAATGAAGTTCAATATTTTTTATATTTAGCTCAATATTATGATGAAATAAAAAATAAAACTTCTATTAAACAAGAAGATTTAGAAGAGTTGAAATATTTATTAAAAGCAGGGTATCAATTATCATATAATGCTAATTTCTTTAAAAGAGAAACAAGTATAGAAGATTGTAGAAAAAATAAATTTAATGAATTGCCAAATAGATTACACTGCCTTTATTTATGCGATAAGGATGGACTTGAGTATTGGCAGGATACTATTGCTCAACAAAATAAAGAATCAGAAGTATTTAAAGTATATGCAACAGGTACTATATTTAAAACAAATGAACAATTATTACCAAGAGAAGAAACAACATATAAAGAATCATATGAGGCTTCATTTAAATATTGGAATCCAAAATTTAAAGATGTGCCAGACTATACAAATGAATATTTAGTACAAGGAAAGGTAAAAATACTAGAAAAACTAAAGTAGTTCAAAAACTACTTTTTGATACAAATATAATTCTAATCATATATCTATTACATAAACTATAATAGGTGATTTAATGAATAAAAAATAAAATAAATACTCTTATAAAAAAACTATGAAAATGCATAAAAAATAATAGAAGAAGTAAATGGAAATGTAAAATATTGATATACATAAAGACTGCAAGGTTTAAAACGAGAACAAGGCCCACAAGGTCAAATGTAAGTTGCCTATACTATAAGACATTTAGATGAAACTCGAAATTAAATTTGTCTACAATAGGAAACAATAGTATTATTATTAATAATTGTCATATAATGCCACCTAATGTATTTTGTTATCATTATAGATTTAGGATTAATTATATGGTAAATATAAATATGTAAAAAATATAATAATTAATCTATTAAGTAAAATTAAAAACAAAGAATTTATAATTTAATAATTCTTTGTTTTTATATAATATCCATTACTTTCATTTTTTATTGCCTCAAATATTGGTAAATTACCTTTATAACTAAGTGGTGAAATAGGTGAAGGGTGATATATTGGAATTATTTTAGTATTATTAACAAAAAATATTTTACCTACGACATCACTAAATTTTTTATATTTAATATCTAAAATAGTTCTAGTAGCTGCATCGCCAAGTGATAAAACTACTTGTGGATTAATAATTTCTAACTGTTTTATCAAATATTGTCTACAATTTTTACCACATATATTTAAATAATTTCTTTTTTTAGGATAACATTTAATAGCTTCTAAAAAATAAGTTTCTTCTAATTTTATATTTAAAATATCAAGTAACTTTTGCATTACAACACCACTAGGTAATAGTTTATTATTAACATCGTACCATGCAATTCCACTTTTTCTCCAACCATTGTTAGCTGGTGCTTCACCTAATATAACAATATTATTATTTTTACCAATAGATACAGTTTTACTATTTGGAAAATGTTCTACCATGTTAGAACATAAATTACAATTTATAATTTTTTTATCAATATCTAACAACTTAATCAATAGAATCACCTCTAACATAATTATACCATTAATCAACAAAAACAATAAATATGTATAATATCAAACAAACTACATTTTTTAATATTGAATGTTATATAAAAACCATCTACAATAATCTTGTAAGTATAAATAAATTTATTTGTACAAAATAATAGTAGGAGGAATTTATGATAAGAAATTATATCAAAAAATATGAAGGGTATTCAATATTTATTTCAGCATTAATGATTATTTTAGGAATCACATTAATATTAAATCCGATTAAATCGCTAGAAGGAATTATTATAGCTTTTTCAGTTATCATGATTATAAATGGTGTTAGTAGTTTTATAACTTATTTTACAACAAATAGAGAAGATAGACTATTTAGTTTAGATTTAATAATAGGTATGTCAACAATTCTATATGGTATATTAGTATTTATATTTAGATTAGACTTAATAAATATACTTCCAATAGTATTAGGAGTATGGATAATAGTAAGTAATTTATTTAAATTACAATTATCAATAAACTTAATATCAGTAGAAGGTAGTAACTTTATAGGTTTAGTATTAATATCAATTTTAATGATTATATTAGGAGTGGTATTAATTATTAATCCATTTGGATCTAGTATAGTTATAACTACATTAGCTGGAATATTATTGTTGATAGCAGAAGTAATTAATTTAATAGAAAGTATATATGTTTTAATAAAGATAAAATAGTATTGAATTTTTCAATACTATTTTATTATATTAGTAATAATATTAATAACTTCTTTTTTCATAACATCATAATTTAATGAACTATGTTTATGATAAACAACTTCATGACAATAGTTTTCAACAACACCTATTAATATATGAACTTTTTCAAGTAAATTAGGACTACTGATGCCATTATTATTTAAAACTTCAACTATTTTTTGAGTAGTAATAATTTCTTTATCGTGAAATATTTCAGCAATATCATCATCTAAATGAGATAAAGCAATCATTTCTTCGTGAGCTTTTTTAGTTAAGGTATGTTTTTTTATAAATACATCTAACATTTTATCTAGTAACTCATCCAAATTATCTATTTTAATATTATGATTTTTTAATACATCCAAAATTGGAAACATAATATTATCAGAATAACTTTTAACTCCTTCAATAAAAATTTCTTTTTTATCATTAAAATACTGATAAATAATACCTGTAGAAACAGATGCATATGCAGCAATATCACTAGTATTAGTATTAAAATATCCATTATTACACATTAATTCAAAACCTTTTTCAATGATTTTTTCTCGTTTTTCAATAGATCTTTTTTGAGTTGGAATTCTAATTTCTGACATAAGTATCACTTCCTTAAATGATATTATACAGCTTATTAAAAAAAATTACAACAAAATATGAGAAAAGTTTCATATTTATATTGACTTATTAATATGATGAATATATAATGAATTAGAAATGTGAAATAAATGTCATATTTGAGGAGATGAATTATGGAAGAATTAATTAGTTTTAAAAATGTCAAAAAGACATATGTTGTAGGTGAAAAAAAATACAACGCATTAGATGGTGTTGATTTTAGTATCAATAAGGGTGAATTTGTTGTTATTTTAGGTCCAAGTGGAGCAGGTAAATCAACACTTTTAAATTTACTAGGTGGTATGGATAAACCTACAAGTGGTAAAATCAAAGTAGGAGATTATTTAATATCTAGTTATAGTGATAATGAATTAACAAACTATAGAGCAGAAAATGTTGGATTTATATTTCAATTTTATAATATATTACCAACACTTACTGTGCTTGAAAATGTAGAAATAGTAAAAGATATTGTTAAAAAACCAAAGAACGCTAAAACAATATTAAAAGAAGTAGGATTAGAAAAACATTATAATAAATTTCCAAATCAATTATCAGGTGGAGAACAACAAAGAGTTTCTATAGCACGAGCAATCGCTAAAGACCCAATTTTACTTTTATGTGATGAACCAACAGGAGCGCTTGATTCAAAAACTGGAGTAGAAGTATTAAAATTACTAAAAAAACAATGTGATGCCAATAATGGTGAAAATACTGTAGTAATAGTTACACATAACTCTTTAATAGCAGAAATAGCTGATAGAGTAATTAAACTTAAAAATGGTAAAGTAGAAAGTAATGAAATAAATAAAAAACCAAAAGAAATAGATGAGGTTGTGTGGTAATATGTTAAAGAAAAAAATGATCCGTGATATATTACAAAATAAATCACAATTTATAACAATCTTTTTAATGGTGTTAATAGGAGTTATGGTGTACTCTGGTATAGAAGCATATATGGATGGTATGATAAATGCTGCTGATAAATTCTATACTGAAAATAATTTACAAGACTTAAATGTAATGGGTGAAAATTTAACAAAAGAAGATTTAGAAAAAATAAAATCTTTAAATAATGTTAATGATGCTGAAAGAAAATTAGTATTAACTGGTGTAGATGCTGATGATTTAGATAAAACTTATTTAATTAGTTTTATAGAATCAAATAATATATCAAAAATGTATGTATTAGATGGTATACCTTTTGATGTAAATAAAAAAGGGGTATGGTTAGATAATTTTTATGCTAAAGAAAATAATTTACATGTAGGGGATACTATTAAAATTCAGTATGATACATTTATTTTAGAAGAAGAAATTCTAGGATTAATAAATGTACCAGATCACTTATATGATATAAAAGATGAATCTGAATTAGTACCTAATAGAAAAGTATTTGGATTTGTTTATATGTCATATAATGAAATACCAGAAAGTTATATAAAAAATATGGTATTAAAAAATTTAAATATAAATGAAGATTTAGTAGAAATATATTTACCAAATTTTGATTATAGAGACTATATTCCATATAATTACATAATGGTAGATGTTAATAATAAAGATAATGTAAATAGTGTGAAAAATGATATAGAAGATAATATTAAAAATGCACTAGCGATCATTAAAATAGAAGATACAACATCTTATACTATGTATCAAGGTGAAATAGATGAGGGTGCTTCTTATGTAGGCATATTTTCAGGGTTATTCTTATTTATTGCCATGTTATCTGTAATAACAACAATGACAAGAGTTATAAAAAAACAAAAACTTCAAATAGGTACTTTAAAAGCTTTAGGATTTAATAAAAGAAAAATATCAATGCATTATATAGGTTATGGCTTTTTCGTATCATTACTTGCTTCAATATGTGGTTTGTTACTTGGAAGATTCTTTATAGGAAGTGTTTTCTTAAATCTAGAAATGTCTTTCTTTGAAGTACCAAATGGTGTACCTGTAGTTAATATAATGAGCCATGTAGTAGCTATGTTAGTAGTAATTGTAGTTTCTTTCATAACATATTTAACTTGTCGTAAAGAATTAAAAAAGATACCAGCAGAATCTTTAAGAAAAGAACTTCCAAAGGTAAAAAATGGTAGTTTAAATATTACAACTAAAGGTTTATTTAAAAGATTAAGTTTCTCAAGTAAATGGAATTTAAGAGATATTATTAGAAATAAATTTAGAACTGTAACTGGTATAGTTGGTATAGTAGGATGTTCTGCTTTAATAGTTTGTGCATTTGGTATGTTAAATAGTATGAATTATTTTATAAAATTACAATTTGAAGATTTATATAATTTTGATTATAAACTAACTATAAGAGAAAATATAAGTGAAGATAATTTAAATAATTTAATAAATATATATGGTAATTCTACAAGTGAAACTTTAGGTATAGAATATAAAGATAAAAATGGTAACAGAATATCAAATACAATATTTGTTAATGACGCTAATGATTTAGTTAGATTCCAAGATAAAGATAATAAATTTATTAATTTAGACTCTAATGATGGAATTTATGTAACATATAAATTTGCTGAATTAAATGATTTAAAAGTAAGAGATACTATATCATGGCATATATATGGTGATTCAAAATATTATGAATCAAAAATAATAGGATTTAATAAAGATCCACAAAATCAAAATATAACAGTTACTAGAAAATATTTAGAAAATTTAGGATTAAAATATAGTCCAGATTCTATTTATACTAATAATGATTTAAGTAACACAAAAGAAATAGAAGGAATAGAATTAATTCAAAATATTGATTCACTAAAAACAAGTATGGAATCAATGTTATCAACGATGAAAACAATGATTATGATAATAATTGTATTTGCTATATTATTAGGTGCTATTATAATTTATAATATGGGTATACTATCATATAGTGAAAAACAATATCAATTTTCAACCTTAAAAGTATTAGGATTTAAAGATAAAAAAATAAGAAAAATATTTATAGAACAAAATATATGGATTACAATAATATCAATAATTATTGGTTTACCAAGCGGATACTATTTAACATCATGGTTATTTAAAGCATGTTTAGATGATAATTTTGATTTTGGTGTTCATATTAATATTAGTACTTATTTAATAGCTTTATTAGGTACATTCTTAGTATCATATATTGTATCTTATAAATTATCTAAAAAAGTTGATAAAATCGATATGGTAAGTAGTTTAAAAGGTAATGAGTAGTATAATATAGTAGGTGATATAATGAAAAAATATAAATATAATATAAACAATTTAGATTGCGCTAATTGTGCGAGAGAAGTAGAAGAATCATTAAATAATAATGAATTATTCAAAAATGTAGTAGTTAATTTTAGTACTTCTAAACTTTCATATGAATCAGAACATGAATTTACTATAAAAGAATTAAATGATTTAATTCAAAAGGTAGAACCAGATGCTAGTGTTTCTAGTGAAGCTATCGAAGTTAAGAAAGAATATCATTTATCAATACTTGTTATAGCTGTATTAATTTGTTTACTAGGATATTTTTTAAATATTCCAAGTATATATAAAACAATTTTATATGTTATTTCTTATACTTTACTTTTATATAGAACTTTTATAAATGCCATAAAATTATTAATAAAAAGTAAAACAATTAATGAAAACTTTCTAATTACAATATCTTGTGTAGGTGCATTCTTAATAGGGGATGTAATGGAAGGTATGATGGTAATTGTTTTATACATGGTTGGTAAAATATTAGAGGAAAAAGCTATTAATAATTCAAGAAAATCAATTAAAGATTTGCTAGATATTAAAGAACCATTTGCTAATAAAAAAGGAAATAAAACTATTACAAAAGTAGCTGTAGAAGATATTAATGTAAATGATATTTTAGTAGTTAAAAAGGGTGAAAAAATACCAGTAGATGGAATTATCATTAAGGGAGAAACATTATTAGATACTTCAATGCTTACTGGTGAAGCTGAATTAGTAGAAAAAAATATTAACGATCAAGTTTTGTCAGGTTGTATCAATATGGGAGATGCTATTGAAATAAAAGCTACTTCTATATTTCTTAATTCAACAGTTGCTAAAATATTAGATTTATTAGAAAGTGCTACTGATAAAAAAACAAAAACAGAAACTATTGTTTCCAAATTTAGTAAAGTATATACTCCAATTATAATGGTTTTAGCTATTTTATTAGTAATTATTTTACCAATCTTTAATGTTCCTTTAATAGATAGTATATATAGAGGTTTAACATTCTTAGTTATATCTTGTCCTTGTGCTATTGCTATTTCTGTACCACTTTCTTATTTTACTGGAATAGGGGTAGCAAGTTCTAATGGCATTCTAATTAAAGGTAGCAATTATTTAGATGCTTTAAGTTTTGCTAAAAATATCATTTTTGATAAAACAGGAACTCTTACTAATGGAACGTTTAATGTAACTAAAATAGATATATTAGATAAATTATATTCTAAAGAAGAAGTTATTAATATTTTATTAAAAGGTGAATCTTATTCAAATCATCCAATAGCTAAATCAATATTAAAACTAACAGATGAAAAAATTGATAATAAAGATATTAAAAATTATAAAGAAATAGATGGTAAAGGAATTACATTTGAATTAGATGGTAAAAAAATATCTATTGGTAATAAAAATTTATGTGATTGTGATGAAGATGCCATATTACATTTAAATATTGATTCTAAACATGTAGCTTCTATTACAATTAATGATGGAATTAAAGATTCAGCTAAAGAAACTATTGATGAATTAAAAAAATTAAATATTAAAACATACATGTTTACTGGAGATAAAAAGGATATTGCTTTAAATATTGGTAAAAAATTAGATATAGATGAAATTAAATATGAAATGTTACCAACTGATAAATTTGAGCAATTTGAAAAAATAGCTAATAGTGGTATAACAATATTTGTTGGTGATGGTATCAATGATGCTCCTGTTTTAAAAAGAGCGGATATTGGTATTTCAATGGGTAATGTTGGAACTGATTCAGCTATTGAAGCTAGTGATATAGTTTTAATGAATGATGATTTAGATAAAATATTAAAAGTTATAAATATATCTAAAATTACAAAACATATTATTAAACAAAATTTATTTTTTGCTATATTAGTAAAGGTAGTAATTTTATTGTTAAGTGTATTCGGATTAGCTAATATGTGGTTAGCAGTATTTGCTGATACAGGTGTAACTTTACTTACTATTTTAAATACTTTAAGGATTATGAAAAAATAATCCTTTTTATTTGAATTTTACTTAAATAATTACTTTACAAATATCAAAAATATGATATTCTAATTATAGATACTAGATAGAGAATATTTCAAAATTAGTAAATGAATACAAAAATAGCTCAATTTTATTTAGAAAATATTATGTTAGTTAATATAGGTGGTGAATTATGCTAAATTTAATAGAAAAATTTATTGTAATAAATAAAATAAAAATTGGAAAAATTACGAGTTTGAAAGATATTCCAATAAAATATAAAGATGATACTAATGTTATTTTTACACTCATTGATAAATATAAAGAAAATAATAATAAAATTGATGAAATTATTAAATCATGTAACTATAAATGGATAAATTTGATTATAGATAATTACATTAATGATAAGAATGTCATGATTTCTATTATTAGAGATGGAAGACTAGGATTTGAACAACAAAAAAGATTGCTTATTAAGTATCCTGATATGATAAATGAAAGCAATTTAATTTTAGAAATATTAAATGATATGCCATATTTATATAATAATTTAAATAGTGAAAACAAAAAAATTATCATTAATAGACTTAAAATAATTGATAGTAAGCAATTTAATAGTCAAATTTTTTCTTATATAGAAGATGATATAAAAATAAAAATGTTATCTGATTTTGAAAATAAAAATGATGAAATAAAATCAAATTTACTTAAATCAATTGATTATGGTGCTTTAATTAATATGAAAAGTCATCAAGTATTGTTGAATTATGATTTATCAATATTGCCTGAAGAAATTCAAGTTAAATTAGTTGAAAGATATCCTAATATTATTTTGAATTTATCACGTAATGCAAAAAAAGCATATATTAATAATAATCCATTAAATTTAAATATATTTTTAGATGCGAATAATCAAATTAAAAAAGATTTACTCAATGATGAAATTTCAAATGAGAATGATAGTTTGACCTTTTTAGAATTATCTAGTTTTAATGAAAAAAGAGTTGTTTTGTCTCAAGATCATGAATTAATTACAAATATTGAAAATAGAACTAACAATCCTGAAATTTTATATTTATTAGGATTACAAAATATTGCTATTTCTAATAGATTAGACTACGATACTGTAAAAAAAATAATTATCAATAAAGTAGATAATATTGGAATTTTCAATAATAGCTTTTTAAAATCTAATGATGATAGTAGCAAAAGATATTGGAATATAATTAGTATAAATCCTACAATGATAAATTGTTCAAACAATTTGTCTTTAACTCAAATTAGAACTAGATTGATTGATTTATTTGGGACAGATGAATTAATTAATTATGTTAATAATTTAGACAAGAGTGATGATATTATTAAATTTATATCAAACAATGATATTATATCTAAGTTATCTTATAATGAAATCAAAGATTATATATTAAACCCAACTCATCAAAAACTTGAAAGTATTGTACTAAAAGTATATGGAGAAAAGGCACTTAGTATTGTTGAAGATCGACCTAATTTACTTGTTACAGATATTCCAAATTTTTATATTTTTGATTCTGATATACTGAATAATTTTAATATTGGAGTAATTCATTCGTGTTTTACTTATGATTCTAAAATTCCAGTTGTGTTAGCTGATATGGCTAAAAATAAAAACTTAATATATAAGTTTTCAAGATTTAATGAACTTTTTAGTGATTATTTTAGTAATTCTGTGCAAGAAATAAATGACAAATTAATATTATTTGAAAATACTTTAGAATTACTAAGTAGTTTGTCATTAGATAATATGTCAAAAGAAATAAAACACAAAATAGTTAATTTTTATAAGTTTCAAAAAGCAAATTCAAATATAAATATTTCATATCCTAAAAATATTACTGAATTAGATGAAATAATTAATAAAGTAAATGTTTTATATGATGAAAATTTAGATAAGATGAATGCTGTATGTGATGAAAAAATAGATAAAATAGATAAAATGAAAGAATTTGAAAAGAAAAAAAATTTGATTTCTAAAAGATTATTTGGAAGCAGTTGCCCTTTTAAAAAAATTTATAATTTTGACTATTTAAAAAATAATGCAGTAGCTTATTTTAGTACTGAAGAAATGGCTGTTATCGATATATTGTCACTTTATTATGAAATTAATGATATGAATAGTCTTGAACAATTTTATCAAAAATATAAGAAATTAACTATGATAGATAATTTTTATATGGATAATTTAATAAAAAAAATAAAAAAATTTTATACTACTAAATATGTGAATCAAGCTATTAAAGTAGAAGATTTAAAAAAACTAGCTGATGATGGTAATGGAGTATTATATAAAAAAATTGATGATGTAAATGTATATACTTTGAACGGTGCTGATTTTACTATGATAGTTCATAATCCAACACTTAATTGTGGAGGTTTAAACATAACAAATAATAACATTCCTAAAAGATGGAAAATCATGGAAAATGGAACTAGTACTATTAGTTGTACTGTAATTAATCAAACCGCAGTAAGAAAATATTCACGTGCTAATGTTGTATATGGCTTTTCTAACATAACTCCTGAACAAATTAAGTTCATGTATAGAGATGATGCACATACATCTCATGAAACAAAATTGTTAAATCCTACTGGTTTTAAAGAATTTTTGGCTCCAGAGGACTTGGTAAGTATAAGTGATATTAATGGATATAATGAATTAGTTTTAAATAGAACACAAGAAAATTTGATGGACGTAAAAAAGGGAACTTATGGTGGAAAATTAATTCCAGATTATATGGTATGTTCGGATTACAAAAATATTGGTGAAGCTATTTTCAATGCTAAAGCAATGGGGATAAATAATGTTATTTTTATAAATAGCGATGTTTATGAAAAAAAATTTAACAATATTAATGATGAAATTGAATCAAAATGTAAGTAAAATTAGAAAAAAATATATTTTTAGGGTCAAATTAACGACTATATTAATATAAAAAATTTATTAATAATATTATAATAATTTGAGATAATTAAAATTTTTGATAAAAATGAATGCCGAATGTTTCTATTTGGCATTTTTTTCTTTTATAGGAGGTGAATTCAATTGACTTTCATTTAAATTTTAGTATAATAAGTTATTATTAAAGGGGGGATTTTATGTTTAATCCTATTGAAGAATTAAGAAATGGTGAGGTTAAGTTTTTAGATAATTATTTGTCAAGAAAATATGATAGAATTGGTCTAATCAGCTATATTAGAAATGATAAAGATAAAGTAAATTTAATCAAAGCATTTATATATAAAATAATTGATAATTATCCCTCATTTTGTTTTGATATTATATATGATATTAATGAATTTAATATAGAAACAAGTTACTTGTTAGAAACTTATGACTTATATTATGAAATCGATCAAAGTAAATTATTTAATATTTTAAATCATACTAATTATGGTGTTGATTTAGTATTAAGACATTCAAAAATGTTAGATGAGAGTATGTTAAAAGTAGTTTTTTCCTATATATTAACAACTAAAAATAATAATTTAATAAACAAATTCAAAACTATTAGAAATTTACATACTAGATACTTATTTATGGATTATTTAGTAAATTATAATTATGATTTATTTAAAAAAATCTATCCAAATGTATTAGAATATTTAACTAATATAGTACCTTGTTATAAACAAATGAGTATGTTTGAAGAAAAGGATAATGTTAAATACATGGATATGAATGATATATCTTCTCTAGCTGTACACATTAAAAAAAATAGTTATGATGAATATGTAAAAATAAGAAATTTTATATTAAAAAATTACGAAAAAAATGTTCTAGCAGAATTTTTATCACTTGATGATGAAAGCAATGAATTAGAAAAAAATATTGATACATATTATAAAACAACAAATAATTATTATTTAACATTATTTAAAAAATATGAAAATAAAATAAATGAACAATTAACATACAAATTAAGATATTTAATTAATTTATATGGAAAGGAAAAATATATAAATCAAAGAATATTAAATAGTGAATTACTCCCACTTTTATATGAATGGACAACTAAATATTTAGATTTAAGTAAATCAAGAGAATATAGATTTATATCTAGTGGTTCATCAGCTAATTGCTATCAAATAGGTGACTATGTAGTTAAATTTATTAACTTTAAATGGTCATATGAAGATATAATATGCCCAAATTTATATTTAATATTAAAAAATGAAGAGGAAAAATATATTAGAGATAATAAGGGAATTGTAAAATTAGGATTAGAGGTACAAAAATATTTAGGAAAATCTGCTTCTAATGTTAACTCAAAAGTATTAGATATGTGGAGAGAAGAATTAAGCAAAAATGGATATATATTAAATGATACATTAATAAATGGTAGTAGTGGTACAAATGCTTATTTATTAGATTCATATTTAGATGCTGATACAAAAAATCATAAAAATTTACCAGATTGGTTTAAAGAAAATCCGCTTGTACTTATAGATAGGGATAGAGTTTATAAAAAAGGATCAATATATAAGCAGCAAACATTAGGATATTAAAAAAATAACAAGTTTTACTTGTTTTTTCTTGTAAAAAATTAGTACTTATGTTATACTACTAATATAGTAGGAAAGTATGATAGGAGAGTGCTTATGGAAAGAATAACTAATATACAAAACATAAAAGATAATGAAGAAATTACAAAGACAATAATGACAATTAGTGATGGTAGAAATGAAAAACAGGCAGAAGTTTATTTAGCATTCTTAAATGGAGAAACTGATAGAAGATATATAGTTTATACTACAGAACTAAATAGAGGAAAAGATGAAAAAGCAACATTTAATTTAGCTACAATGACATTTAGAAATGGTGAATATGTATTAGAAGCTACTAGTAATGAAGATCATCAAAATGTAGAATTAAAAGTATTAAATATTGTTGGTTTAAGTGGAGATAAAGGACAAGAAGAAGTAGAAGAAATGATTAAAAAAGAATTTCCTACTGCCAGTACGCTTGATTTAGAAGCTTTAAAAAGAAACATTGACCAAATGAGTATTTCTGTAGAAAATCCACCTAAAAAAGCAAATATGCCAATGATTATTGCAGATGTAATCAAACGTTATTATATAAGAGCTTTAAATAAGGAATTGAAAAAAATCCATAAAAATAAAGAAATGACACAAGAAGAAATAAATACTTCATCAAATAAATTAGATAAAATTGAAAATAAACTAGATGAACTACAAGATACTTATTATCAATATCCAGATAATGATAAATATAATGATGCAGTAGAAATTAGTCTTAGTGAAATAGAACAAGCAAAAGAAGATATAATGGAAGCAAAAAGAAGTTTAGAGTTCAAACAGGCACAATTAGATGAATCTGAATTAAATAAAGAAAATACAAATTCTTTAGGAGAAGAGCAGGGCATTGAATTAAATCCAGAATTACCAGAAACTAATGTAGAAGAATCAATAGTAAATGGAGATGAACATCAAAATGTAGAAACAACAGAATTATCTAATGCAATGAATGGATTTGAATTAGAAAAGGAAAATCCAGACACTTTAAATGAAGAACAAAAGCTTGATTTAAATCCAGAAGTAACATCACTAGACAATGAAAATGTTAAAATAGAAAATAATAATTCAAATGAAGTTGTAGAACAAGAAAAAAAGAATGAAGAAATTAATAGTTCAATACCACCGGTTGAAGTAAATGCAAATAATAGTTTAAATATGGAGTCTAAATTAAACTCAATTGTTAGAGAAGATGAAATACAAGAAATGGATGAATTTGCTAAATCATTTAATCAGGAAGAAATTGATAATAAAAAACAAAAAATTGTCGATGATTCTGTAAGTAAATTTGGACAAAGTGTAGAAACAATTGTTCAAGATATAACAATTGGAATTTCAGCATTATATGAAAATCAAATACAAGCAAAAGAAAATGAAAAAAATTTATTAAAAACAAAAATTCAATCTTATAAAAATGAAAATAATGGATTAAAAGCACAAGTTCAATCTTATGAAAACGAAAAAAGTGAACTATCAGTAATGGTTGAAAATGTAAAAAATAAGGCCTTAGAAGCATCTAAACAAGCTGAAAATTCAAAATTAGAAATTAATGATTTAACAACAAAAAATACCGGATTAGAAAAAGAAAATGTTGAATTAAAAAGTACAGTAGAATCTCAAAAACAATTATTAGATCAACAAAATTCAAATATGGAAACATTACGAGAAGAAGGAAAAACAAGAGAAACAAGTTTATTACAAGAAATTGAAAGTTTAAAACAAGAAGTTTCTATGTTAAAGGGATATAAGGATGCATATAATCAAATAGCTAGTCTACTTAAAAACCAAATTGGTACTGAACAAAAAATTGATACTGAACAAAATGGTATGAAAAAATAAGGAAACATTAGTTTCTTTTTTTTAAATATATTTGATGATTTTGTTTTAATCTTTCATTATTGGGTTCCATTTTTAAAGCTTCATTAGAATAATTTATAGCTTCATCATAATTACCTAAATAATAATTACTAATTGCTAATAAATCATAAAGTGTATAATCAAAACTAAAAGCTTCATTAATATAAGTTTTAGGATGAGATTTAATTTTTAAAGCTTCATTTGAGTAATAAATTACATCATTCCATTCTTCTAATCTATATGATAATAATGCTCTTTCAACATATGGATCTCTTAAATAAGGTGCTTCCTTAATAGCTTTATCTAACCACATTTTAGCTTCATCGAATCTATTTAATTCAATATAAGATCTAGCTATAAAACGCATAGAAGCACATCTTTCATCTTTCCAAGTAGCATTTTTTAAACTTAAATGTTTAATTAAAGTATCAATACATTCATTCCATCTATGATAATACATATACTCTCTACCTAAATAATGCAAATTTCTATCATTATTTGGATTTTCTTTAACAGATAATTCTAAAAGTGGCAAATAACTACTTCTAGATTTAGAAGTATCAGGATAATGATTTAAAACTATATCATCAATAGTAACCCAAGATTCTTCAAAATCACAATCTAATATTTCATGTACTGGATTAATCCATCTATATCCTTTAGAATGAATTTTTTCTGTATAAAAAGAAATTAAAGGATTATTATTTTCATCTAATTTCCAATTATATGTATATCTAGCTCTAGTATTATTGTTCCATTTTTCTTCTAATTTTTTTCTCCATCCTGGCAATAATACTTCATCTAAATCAGTGCATACATAAATATCAGTATCATTAGGTACTAATTCTAACGACATATTACGAGCTACATCAAACCTCCATGGAGTAATTTTCTTTTTATAAACTTTAACACCTAATTTTTTAAGTTTTTTAACTGTCTTATCTGTTGAACCTGTATCTAATACATAAATTTCATCCGCTTCTTTCATAGAATTAACCCATCTATCAACAAATTTTTCCTCATTTTTGCTTATAGCATATACACATACTTTATATTTATTCATAATATATCTCCTCAAATTATTATATGAAATAATAAAAAAGTAGTTAAAAAAATGAGAATTAAATCTCATTTTCTATATCAAATATTTTGTTTTCTAAATTATTAATATTATCTAATACTTTAGTATTATCTAAATCATTCATTATCTCTTTATGCATATTGTTATCATTAATAGTTGGTTTATTATAATTAATGTAATAAATTATATATTCTAAAATAGATAATATTTGTAAGTTAATTGTTACATAGCTAAATCCATTACAGATTGATATAGTATTAATCATACTATTTAAAATAAATAATATTAAACAAATAATGTATGCAGTTAATTTATATTTACCTATATTAATTACATGTAATTTATGTTTTCTATAATAAAAATATATATTAATAATACTTATAATTATTTCTAGAATAAATATATAAATTAAAATATGATACTTAAACATTAAATAACAAGTTATTCCTAAAACAAATATTTTATCAGCTAATAAATCTATTTTAGTTCTTTTATTAGAAGTGACCTTCCATATTTTATTTAATACAGTATCAGCTATACTTGTTAAAGAAATAAGTATAGTAAAAATTAACATCAATAAATTAAATTTCATAATTCCAAATAATATAATAAGTACAGTACCAATCATTCTTGAATAAGTTAAATATTTAGGAATTAATATTTTGTATTTTTTATCCATTCTATCACCATAATAATTTTAACATATTTTTAAAAAAACGTCATCTTTTTATAAATTAATACATAATATATAATGTATTAATTTATTTAATACATTGGAAAACTATAGTGTTTATGGTTTTCCTTTTTTTGACATAAATTGACAATTTACAAAACTCACCTTGAATATATGTTATGATTTTGCTATAATTAATATGTATGATAAGGTGGTGGTAGTATGAAAAAATATATTAAATATTTATTAGTAATTGTATGTTTTTTACTATTACCATATAGTGTATTTGCAGAAACAGAAGAAAAAACAAATACCAAAATAGAAGAGAAAACGGAAGAGAAAACAAATACTAAAACAGAAGTAAAAAAAAATATAAAGGGTTATGTAATAAAGGCAGATACATTATTTACAAGCAAACCAAATATAACTTTGGATTCATGTTTAGTAAAAGTAAATGGAAAAGCAAGTTCTGATTATGGTGCTCCAGGAAGACTTCATTGTATAGATAGTGCGGAAGAAATAGAAATATTAAACTATGATGAAGTAATTATATCAACTATTGATAGTTGTAAAACGGGATATTATAAAGTAAATGCTAAAGATGTAAAAGGTGAAACTCAAACTGGTTATGTGTGCGCTGATAACGTAAAAGCTAATATAGATGTATCAAAATATAAAAATGAATTTACTGCATCAGGTTTTCCAGAAAGTTATTTTGAAAAACTAACAGTATTAAAGGATGCTCACCCTAATTGGGTATTTACAGCATATAAAACTAATTTAGATTGGAATGAAGTTGTTAAAAATGAAAGTGTTGTTGGTATTAGTTACATCCAAATTACTAATATTGATAGTCAAAAACAATATATTTCTTTAAATGAAGGATCATATGATCCAATAAATAAAACGTATATCATAAGAGAAGGAAGTAACTGGTATGCAGCTAATAGTGATACAGTATCTTATTATCTGGATCCTAGAAATTTCTTAGTAGAAAAAGAAATATTTATGTTTGAAAATTTAAGCTACAATTCAAAATATCAAACTTTAGAAGTAGTTCAAAATGTACTTAAAAATACCGATTTATATCAATATGCTAATGTATATTTTGCTGCAGCAACATATAATGGAAATAGTATAAGTCCAATATCATTAGCTGCTTCTTCAAGACAGGAAATAGTATTAGGAACTGGTAAACTAAGTGGTTCAGCAGATGGAACTGGTAAAGTTAATGATATATCATATTATAATGTATATAATTTAGGAGCATATTCTTCTTGTGTAAATCCTGTTAAATGTGCGATAGATTATGCAGCTGCAAAAAAATGGGATACAATGGAAAAATCTATTAAAGAAGGTGCATCAGAAATAGCTAGAGGATATATAAATCAAAAGCAAAACACAATGTATTTTAAAAAATTCAATGTCACAAGTAATACTTTTGGTAACTATTCTAATCAATATATGACTAATGTTCTAGCACCAAAACAAGAAGGTGTAGCAACTTATAATGCTTATTCAAAAATAGAAGGTTTATTAGATAGTCAAATAGAATTTATTATTCCAGTATATGAAAATATGCCTGAAACTGCTTCACCACTACCTACATCAGTAGATAAAGATATACAAACAAAAGTAGAAGAAGACGCTAAAAATGAAATAGAAGAAAATCAATCAAAAATAGTTGATATAATTAATCAATCAGGATACAAATATAGTAGTGATTACATTTCAAATATTAAAATAGGTACATCAGCAGGTTCTATGATATCAAAATTAAAAAATGGTAATGAGAAAGTAACTGTTAAAGTTACAAGTATAGATAGTAATAATAAAACTGTAGAAAAAAAAGATTCTACAGTACTTGGAACAGGTGATATAGTAACTATATCTACTAGCACAGAATCTAAATCATTTAGAGTTGTTATATATGGTGATGTTAATGGAGATGGGGGAGTAACACCAGCAGATTATGTTAAAATAAAAAATTGTATTATGTCAGCAAGTGAATTAAGTGGATCATATAAATTAGCTGCAGATGTTAATAGTGATGGAGCTATAACACCAGCAGATTATGTAAATGTAAGAAATTATATTATGGGGAATAATAGTTTATTAAAATAGGAGGTATGTATGAAAAAAATAATTAGATTTGTAATTTTGATTACATCATTAATTGGTTTAGGTTTTAATGTAAAGGCTAGTTCATTTTCAGCTTATACAAATAAAAACTCAGTTTATGTAGGTGATGTGGTTATAGTTACAATAAAATGTCCTGAAATGGCAGGATATTTATCAATTAGTTCTTCTAATAATTCTATATTGAATGGTACAAATGTATATAGATGGTTCGAAAATGAAAATCCAACTTTTACATTTACAGCAAAAGCAGCTGGAACAGTTAATATTAATATATCAGGTGTTCTTTCACCATTTTCTACTGGTATAGATGAAAAAATATCTAAAACATTAACAATAAATGTAAAAAATAAACCAATGATAGTATTATCAGGAGATAATAACCTATCAAGTTTGGGTATCGAAGGTTATGAATTAACTCCAGAATTTAATAAAGATACTTTAGAATATAGTGCTTTAATTGCTCCAGATACAACAAGTATAAATGTAATAGCAACACCAAGTCATGGACATGCTAACATAACAGGTAATGGTACAAGAGAAGTAACTGATGGTGATAATAGAATAGAAATAACTGTAACAGCTGAAAATGGAACATCTAAAACATATGTCATAAATGCCAAAGTAGAAGAATATAATCCTATAGAGGTTGATATGGATGGACAAAAATATACGGTTGTTAGAAAAAAATCATTAATAACGCCACCAGAGAATTATACTGAAACTAGCGTTACAATAAATGAAGAAGAAGTACCGGCATACTATTCAGAAATAACAAAATATACTTTAATATCACTAAAAGATAGTGAAGGAAAACAACAATTTTATGTATATAATAATGGTACATATAAATTATATAAAGAATTAACATTTAATCAAGTAAAAATTTGTTTGTTAGATATGCCATCTATACCAGAATTATATGAAAAAGGAGTATTTGTATATAATGATGAAAATATCAATGCTTATAAGACAAGCCCAAATAGTTCATATTCATTAATATATGGTATGAATGTTGAAACAGGTATTGAAAACTACTACATATATGATAGTAATGAAAACACTATTCAAATATATAATACTGAAGAAGTAAATGTTTTAAATCAAAAAATAGAATATATGATATATATAATTATAGGTTTACTTGGATTTTCATTTGTACTATTAATAGTATCATTGATATTAGTATTTAAAAAAAGTTCTAAAAAAGAAAAAACAAAAAAAGATAAAAAATCAAAAATAGAAGATGATGAAATAAAAGTAGAGAAGATAGATGTTAAATAACATCTATTTTTTCTAAAATCTAGCAAATACACATATAATATGGTATAATTAATTAGAAAATAGGTGATTATATGAGAGTTATAATAAGTGCTGGTGGTACAGGTGGACATATATATCCTGCCTTAGCAATCATCAACAAAATAAAAGAATTAGAGCCAAACAGTGAATTTTTGTATATAGGAACTCATAATAGAATGGAAAAAGATATAATTCCTAAATATAATATTCCATTTGAAACAATAGAAATATACGGAATAAATAGAAAAAATATATTTAAAAATTTTAAAACTTTAAAATGTTTTTACAATTCAATAAAAAAATGTAAAAAACTAATTAAAGAATTTAAACCAGATGTAGTAATTGGTGTAGGGGGATATGTAACAGGTGCTGTTATTTATAGTGCTAAAAAACTTGGATATCCAACATTTATTCATGAACAAAATAGTATACCAGGAAAAGCTAATTTATTTTTATCAAAATATGCTGATAAAATAGGAGTTTCATTTAAATCAACAATAAAAGAATTCCCAGAATATAAAACTGTATATACTGGTAATCCTTGTAGTGAGGAAGCTATAAAAAAAGAAATAGTGCCAAAAAGTAAATATGGTTTAACAAATAAAAAATTAGTATTAATAGTAATGGGATCACTTGGATCAGAAAAAATAACAAGTATGATGAAAAAAACAATTGATTTATTTTCAAACAAAGAATATGAAGTTATATTTGTAACTGGAAGCAGTAGTTATGATGAATTTGAAAATATCAAATTATCAAAAAATGTAAAAGTAGTACCATATATAGAAAATTTAAGTGGATTTATGAAAAATGTAGATGTTATGGTATCAAGAGCTGGTGCATCAACATTAAGTGAAATAATGGCTTTACAAATACCTTCAATATTAATACCAAGTCCATATTTACCAAATAATCATCAATATAAAAATGCTATTGATTTAGTAGAAAAAAAGGCTGCTTTGTTAATAGAAGAAAAAAATTTAAATGGTAAATTATTAGTAGAACAAATAGATGAATTAATAAATAACAAAGAATTATATAAAGATATAAAAGAAAATTTAAAAAAATTATCAATAACTGATAGTGCTGATAGAATTTATAATGTATTAAAGGAAATGATAAAATGAAAAAATATGGAAATATATCATTAAAAAAATTAACTAGTTATAAATTAGATGGTATAACAAAACAATTAATTTATCCAGAAAATATAGATGAATTAAAAGAAATAATTAAAGATATAAGGGAAGATAATTTTAAATATAAAGTTATAGGTGGTGGATCTAATTTAATATTTGATGGCAATTATATGGGAGTATTAATAAAACTAGATTATTTTAATAATGTTGAGTTTGATGGTACAAATGTAATAGTAGGAGCCGGATATAGTTTACAAAAATTAGCTGTAACAGTGTGCAAAATGGGATTATCAGGATTAGAATTTGCTACTGGAATACCAGGAACAATAGGTGGAGCATGTTTTAATAATTCAGGTGCTTATAATAGTGATATGGGTTATATAGTAACTTATGTTAAGGTATTAACTCCATCATTAGAAATAAAAACTTTGTATAATAGAGATTTAGAATATCATTATAGAACCTCATTCTTTAAAGAACATCCTGGATATATAATATTAGAAGCTAAATTGAAATTAAAAAAAGGAAACAAACAAGATATAATTGATATAGTTACTGATAGAAGAAAAAGAAGATTAGAAAGTCAACCACTAAATTATCCATCTGCTGGTAGTGTTTTTAGAAATCCTGAAGGTAATTATGCTGGTAAATTAATAGAGGATTGCGGATTTAAAGGTAAAACAGTAGGTGGAGCAAAAGTTAGTGAAAAACATGCTAATTTTATAGTAAATACTGGTCGTGCTAAAGGTAGTGACATTATCAAATTAATAACAAAAATCCAAAATAAAGTAAAAGAAGAATATGGTATAGATTTAATATTAGAACAAGAAATAGTTGAATAGGAGTTATATATGAAGAAGAAAAAGGTAATTAAAAAGAATAATAAAAAAAATGCTAAAAATACTAAGAAAATTCCTAAAAAGATAGTAAAAGAAAAAGTTAAAGTTAGAAGAATTCGTTATGGAAGAGTTTTATTATTTCTTGTTATATTATTTTTAATTGGTTACCTTGTATTTTCATTTATTAATTTAAGTATTAAAAATATTTATATTAAAAATAATAATATATTATCGGATTATGAAATAATTGAATTAGCTAATCTAGAAAATTATCCTTCAACTTTTTATCAAACAAGTAGTAATATAGAAAAAAATTTAGAAAAAAACATCTTTATAAAAAAAGCTAAAGTAAAGAAATCATATAGAAGAATAGATATTACTATAGAAGATAATTATCCAGTATATTATGATAGTAATATTAATAAAACTATATTTCAAGATGGAAGAGAAGATGACAAAGTATATGCTACTCCAATACTTGTTAATTATATTCCTGATACAATATCAGATGAATTTAAAACAAAATTATTGAAATTAGATATTGATGTTATTAATAGAATTTCTGAAATTAAATATGATCCTAATAATGTTGATAGTGAAAGATTTTTACTTACTATGAATGATGGCAATTTTGTTTATTTAACATTAGCTTATTTTGATAAAATGAATAGTTATGTTTCAATTTATTTAGATATTATAAGTAAATATGGTCATAAAAATGGAATATTATATTTAGATAGTGGAGAATATTTTAAAATAATGTAAATAATTTTTGTGTCATTAAATATGGTTGGGTACTAATTTTAAGTGTCACATTTATCATAAGTATTATAGATTAGAGAAATCTAGTCTTTTTTTGAAAATAAAAAAATATAAAAAATTTAACATATTTTTCAAATGTGTTAAAAAAATACTAAAGATTTAACATATTTCTTGTATATGTTAAAAATATAGTGTAACATTATATCTTAGTAAATTTTTCAAAAATACCTAAAAAAAGAATCAATTTTTTGATTCTTACAATTTTTCTTTAATTTTATCAGTATTTTTAAAATTTAATTTAGCAATTTCTTTTAACTTATCAAATCCATATTTTTTAACTATTTCTATACCAACATTATCTACTGAAGTAGAGGCACCTTTAGGTAATAATAAACCAACACTATTACTTAATTTATTAAATTCATTAATAAATATATATCTACTTATCATAGAAGCACAAGCTACAGCTAAACTTCTAGTTTCTCCTTTAGTCAAAAATGTTATGTTTCTATATACATTATTTGATTCTTTTAAATAATTAAAATAAACATACTTATTAGCAAATTCGTCAACTATTACATAATCTGTATTAGGATATTTACTAGTTAAATCAACTAAAACTTTATTATGAAGAACAGCTTTAATTTTGTTCATATTAAAATTTTCTCCATAAGTGTTATTATAATCTTTATTACTTAATACTAAACTAGAATAAGGTATTTTTTTAATGATTTTAGGAACAACTTCTAATATTTTAGAATCATCTAATTTTTTAGAATCTTTAACTCCTAAATCTTCTAAATAAGGAATATCTTCTTTTTTTACATATGCTGCAGTAACAACAATAGGTCCAAAATAGTCTCCTGTACCAACTTCATCACTACCTATACTAGTTGAATTATAAATAATAGGATCTACTTCTATTTTTTTTGTTTCAGATTTACTTTTATTTTCACTATTATTTACTTCTAAATTTTTATTATTCATTTTTTCAGTGGCTACCCAAATATCACTAGCTAAATCAGCATCTTTACCTTGAAAAACAATTTTTCCTGATTCATATAATGTAACAACAGTATCACCATCTTGCGCTTGGAAAACAGCATATTGAGGTGTTTTTTCTCTTTTTAAATCTTCATAAAATTCTACTAGTTTTTTCTTAGTGTTATCACTAACTTTAAATGATATAGTCATATAATCACGTCCTAAAAATATTTTATCATAAATATTAAGTAATTAAAACTGAAAATTATAATAAAATGTAATAGGTGATAATATGGACAAATTATCTTGTGCAGTATTTTCTTTACTTATTGGATTTTTAATATCAATAGTAGTAGCTATTATAATTTTACCTATTTTAAGAAAAAAACATTGTGAACAATTTTTAAGTGAATATTTAGAAGATAGACATAAAACTAAAAAAAATACTCCCACTATGGGTGGATTAATATTTATTATTTCAACACTTATTGTAACTTTCTTATTTTTAGTTTTTGATAAAATGAATTTTAGTTATAATTTGTTTATTGTTATTTTTACTTTTATTGGTTACTTTTTGATAGGATTTACAGATGATTTATTAATTATTATTAAAGGTAATAATAAAGGATTATCAGAAAATAGTAAATTATTTTTTCAAACTATTATAGCACTTTTATTTTTTTATTTTTTCATAGTATCAGGAAATGAACCTTTACTTTGGATACATGCTTTAAATTTAAAATTAGATATTGGGTTTTTATATGGATTATTTATATTATTTGTCTTGATAGCTAGTTCTAATGCTGTTAACATTACTGATGGATTAGATGGCCTAGCGGGTGGTCTATCATTTATTGCTTTTATAACATTTGGTATAATTACATATTATACAGGTTGGTTAGATGGCTATAAGGAAATAGCAATGTTTTGTTTTATTTTATCAGGTTCAATATTAGGATTTTTAATATTTAATGTAAATCCTGCTAAAATATTTATGGGTGATACTGGATCTTTAACTTTAGGAGCAACTTTAGGTACAATTGCTATTCTAACTAGACATGAAATTTTACTTATTATAATAGGAATAGTATTTGTTATAGAAACACTTACCTGTTTAATTCAAAGATATTATTATAAATTAACTAAAAAAAGAATATTTCCAATGACACCAATTCATCATACATTTGAATTAAAAGGTTGGAATGAAAGAGATATTGTTAAATTATTTTGGGTAATAGGATTACTTGCTTCCTTAGTATCTCTTATATATGGAATATGGTTATAAATAAATAAAAAAAAGATTTATTTTTTTCTATATAAATGATAAAATTATGTTAGGTGAATCATATGAATAATATAGAAAAAGAATTAATTTTATCATTACTAAAAGGAAAAGAATATTTAATAAGTGATTATTTATTTTTAAGAAGTTATGAAGAAATAAAAAAAATATTAGAAATGCCTGAATGGGAAGACCCAAAATATCAAGGATTATTAACATCAAATATATGGAATAGTAATTATGAAGAAATAAAAAATATATTAGAGATGCCCGAATGGAAAGACCCAAAATATCAAGGTTTACTAACATCAACTATATGGAATAGTAATTATGAAGAAATAAAAAAGATATTAGAGATGCCTGAATGGAAAGGCCAAAAATATCAAGGTTTATTAACATCAACTATATGGAATAGTAATTATGAAGAAATAAAAAAAATATTAGAAATGCCTGAATGGGAAGACCCAAAATATCAAGGATTATTAACATCAAATATATGGAATAGTAATTATGAAGAAATAAAAAAGATGCTAGAAATGCCTGAATGGGAAGACCCAAAATATCAATGTTTATTAACATCAAATATATGGAAAAGTAATTATGAAGAAATAAAAAAGATGCTAGAAATGCCTGAATGGGAAGAACCAAAATATCAAGGTTTATTAACATCAAATATATGGAAAAGTAATTATGAAGAAATAAAAAAGATATTAGAAATGCCTGAATGGGAAGAACCAAAATATCAAGGTTTATTAACATCAAATATATGGACAAGTAATTATGAAGACATAAAAAAGATATTAGAAATGCCTGAATGGGAAGATCCAAAATATCAAGGATTACTAACATCAAATATATGGAATAGTAATTATGAAGAAATAAAAAAGATATTAGAAATGCCTGAATGGGAAGATCCAAAATATCAAGGATTACTAACATCAAATATATGGAATAGTAATTATGAAGAAATAAAAAAGATATTAGAAATGCCCGAATGGAAAGAACCAAATTTTCAAGGATTATTAACATCAAATATATGGAATAGTAATTATAAGAAAATAAAAAAGATATTAGAAATGCCCGAATGGAAAGACCAAAAATTTCAAAACTTATTAACATCAACTATATGGAAAAGTAATTATGAGAAAATAAAAAAGATATTAGAAATGCCTGAATGGGAAGACCCAAAATTTCAAGGTTTATTAACATCAACTATATGGACAAGTAATTATGAAAATGTAGTAGAAAAATTACATTTACCAGTTTGGAATAATCCTAAATATGAGTCATTACTAACCCCAACAATATTTGTTATTAAAAGTTCAAATATTTTAGAAAATATTAAAATATTTGAAGAATATGGTATAGAAGATTATATAACTGCTAATGCAATTAGAAAGAATCCAATAGAATTAAGAAAATTATTAGATTATTTAGTTGAAAATAATATAAGTTTAGTAGTAGATAATAAATTAAATAAAGTAATAAATGCGACTAAAAAAGTCATGAAGGAAAAATATGGAATAGATATAAAATATATAATGGAGGATAAAACAAAATGAGTGAAAAAATAGAAGAAATATTAAATAAATATGAACCATCAATACTAAAAAATATAGATGAAGACAATATGAATAAAATAATAGAATATTTAATAAAAGAAAAGGTAGATTATATAGATGAATTATTAATAGATTATTTAGATATATTTCTAATAGATATAGAAGAATTTAAAAAAAGATTTAATAATTTAAAAACTAAATATGGAAACAATTTAGTAGAATTAATAAGAAGTAATCTAAACATACTAGAAGAACTATAAAATAAATCAAAAAATGATTTATTTTTTTCTATACAAATGATAGAATTATGTTAGGTGAATTAAATGAATAATATAGAAAAAAAAACAATTTTATCATTATTAAAAGGAAAAGAATATTTAATAAGTGATTTTTTATTTTTAAGAAGTTATGAGGAAGTAAAAAAGATATTAGAAATGAAGGAATGGGAAGACCCAAAATTTCAAAGCTTATTAACATCAACTATATGGAAAAGTAATTATGAAGACATAAAAAAGATATTAGGAATGAAAGAATGGGAAGACCTAAAATTCCAGGGATTATTAACATCAAGTATATGGAACAGTAATTATGAAGAAATAAAAAAAATATTAGAAATGAAAGAATGGGAAGACCCAAAATTTCAAAGTTTATTAACATCAAATATATGGAAAAGTAATTATAAAGAAGTAAAAAAAATATTAGAGATGAAAGAATGGGAAGACCCAAAATTCCAGGGATTATTAACATCAAGTATATGGACAAGTAATTATGAAGACATAAAAAAAATATTAGAGATGAAAGAATGGGAAGACCCAAAATTCCAGGGATTACTAACATCAACTATATGGTCAAGTAATTATGAAGAAGTAAAAAAGATATTAGAGATGAAAGAATGGGAAGACCAAAAATTTCAAGGCTTATTAACATCAAGTATATGGACAAGTAATTATGAAGAAGTAAAAAAAATATTAGAAATGAAAGAATGGGAAGACCCTAAATTCCAAGGATTGCTAACATCAAATATATGGCACAGTAATTATGAAGAAATAAAAAAGATATTAGAAATAAAAGAATGGGAAGACCCCAAATTTCAAGGATTGCTAACATCCAATATATGGTCAAGTAGTTATAAAGAAGTAAAAAAGATATTAGAGATGAAAGAATGGGAAGACCCAAAATTCCAGGGATTACTAACATCAACTATATGGAAAAGTAGTTATGAAAATGTAGTAGAAAAATTACATTTACCAGTTTGGAATAATCCTAAATATGAATCATTACTAACACCAACAATATTTGCTATTAAAAGTTCAAATATTTTAGAAAATATTAAAATATTTGAAGAATATGGTATAGAAGATTATATAACCACTAATGCAATTAGAAAAAATCCAATAGAATTAAGAAAATTATTAAATTATTTAGTTGAAAATAATATAAGTTTAGTAATAGATAATAAATTAAATAAAGTAATAAATGCTACAAAAAAAGACATGAAAGAAAAATATGGAATAGATATAAAATATATAATGGAGAATAAAATAAAAATGGAAAAATAAATCAAAAAAGATTTATTTTTTTCTATATGAATGATAGAATTATGTTAGGTGAATCAAATGAATAATACAGAAAAAAAATTAATTTTATCATTACTAAAAGGAAGAAAATATTTAATAAGTGATTATTTATTTTTAAAAAGTTATGAAGAAGTAAAAAAGATATTAGAGATGAAAGAATGGAAAGACCCAAAATTCCAGAGTTTACTAACATCAAATATATGGCATATTAATTATGAAGAAATAAAAAAAATATTAGAAATAAAAGAATGGGAAGACCCAAAATTTCAAGGCTTATTAACATCAAATATATGGAATAGTAATTATGAAGACATAAAGAAAATATTAGAAATGAAAGAATGGGAGAATCACAAATTTCAAGATTTACTAACATCAACTATATGGAATAGTAATTGTGAAGACATAAAAAAGATATTAGAAATGGATGAATGGAAAGACCCAAAATTTCAAGGATTATTAACATCAAATATATGGAAAAGTAACTATGAAGAAGTAAAAAAAATATTAGGAATGAAAGAATGGGAAGATTCAAAATTTCAAGGCTTATTAACATCAAATATATGGCAAAGTAATTATGAAGAAATAAAAAAAATATTAGAAATGAAAGAATGGGAAGACCCAAAATTTCAAGGATTATTAACGTCAAATATATGGCAAAGTAATTATGAAGAAATAAAAAAAATATTAAGGATGAAAGAATGGGAAGAACCAAAATATCAAGGTTTATTAACATCAAATATATGGAATAGTAATTATGAAGACATAAAAAAGATATTAAGGATGAAAGAATGGGAAGACCCCAAATTTCAAGGATTATTAACATCAAATATATGGAATAGTAATTATGAAGACATAAAAAAGATATTAGAAATGAAAGAATGGAAAGAACTAAAATTTCAAAGATTACTAACATCCAGTATATGGGTAAGCAATTATGAAAATGTAGTAGAAAAATTACATTTACCAGTTTGGAATAATCCTAAATATGAACCATTACTAACACCAACAATATTTGCTATTAAAAGTTCAAATATTTTAGAAAATATTAAAATATTTGAAGAATATGGTATAGAAGATTATATAACCACTAATGCAATTAGAAAAAATCCAATAGAATTAAGAAAATTATTAAATTATTTAGTTGAAAATAATATAAGTTTAGTAATAGATAATAAATTAAATAAAGTAATAAATGCTACAAAAAAAGACATGAAAGAAAAATATGGAATAGATATAAAATATATAATGGAGAATAAAACAAAATGAAAAATAAATCAAAAAAAGATTTATTTTTTTGTAAATTATACATATATCTATTTACAAAAAACTTAAATAAATATATAATAAGGGTACTGAGTGGTAAATAGTGGGGATAAGTGGGTGATAATTATGTTCATGGGAGAATATCATCATTCAATAGATGAAAAAGGTAGACTGATAATTCCATCTAAAATAAGAGAAGAATTAACAGATGAATTTATCGTAACCCGTGGAATAGATAATTGCTTATTTGTATATAAAAAAGAAGACTTTAAAGAACTAATAAGAAAATATAAAGAACTACCAAACACTAAAAATACAAGAAACTTTATGAGATTTTTCTTATCAGGAGCTGTTCCATCTACTATTGATAAACAAGGTAGACTAAATATTAGTGATAAACTAATAGAATATGCACATTTAAAAAAAGACTGTGTAATAATAGGTGTTAGTGACCGCTTAGAAATATGGTCAGAAGAATTATGGAATAAATTTATATCTGAAAATGAAGAAAATATGGCCGATATAGCTGATGAATTATTTGCTGCTAACATATAAGGGGGATTTATGCATATAAGTGTTTTACTAAAAGAAGTAATTGAAAACTTAAACTTAAAAGAAGATAGTGTGATAGTAGACGCCACTTTAGGATATGCAGGTCATAGTAGTGAAATCTTAAAAAAAATAAAAAATGGAAAACTATATGCCTTTGATCAAGATATTGAAGCAATAAATTTTTCAAAAGATAAACTAAGTAAAATAGGTAATAACTACGAAATAATAAAAAGTAACTTTGTTAATATGAAAGAAGAACTAAACAAAAGAAATGTAACAAAAGTAAATGGAATTTTATTTGATTTAGGTGTTTCATCTCCACAATTAGATGAAGACTATAGAGGCTTCAGTTTTCATAAAGATGCAATTCTTGATATGAGAATGAATCAAGAACAAAGTTTGAGTGCTAAAGAAGTAGTAAATAATTACTCACTAGAAGAATTAACAAGAATATTTAAAGAATATGGAGAAGAAAAATTTGCCTATTCAATAGCAAAAAAAATAATAGAAAATCGAAATATAAAACCAATAGAAACAACATTAGAATTAGTAGAAATAATAAAAACTGGAGTACCAGAAAAATATAAAAGAGAACATCATCCAGCTAGAAAAGTATTTCAAGCAATAAGAATAGAAGTAAATAAAGAATTAGAAGTATTTGAAAAAGCACTATATGATGCATTAGAATTAATAGATATAAATGGAAGAATATGTGTAATAACTTTTCATTCATTAGAAGATAAAATATGCAAAAGAATCTTTAAAGAAAAAACAGAAATAAATAAAGACTTAAAAAATATGCCTGTTATACCAGATGAATATTTACCAAATTATAAAATAGTAAAAGTAATAGAACCAACAAATAAAGAATTAGAAGAAAATAATCGTTCTAGAAGTTCAAAATTAAGAATAATTGAAAGGATAAAGTGATAATATGAGAAAAAAGGGGTTAACTAAGGGTGAAAAAATGTTATACACAAGTGCTGTATTTTCAATATTATTTATATTTGTCCTAAAAATCTTTTGCGGAGCCGGTATAGGACATTTAAGTATGAGTGTAGAAAAACTAAAATATAATATTGATTCTCAAAATAAAACAAATGAAAGCTTAAATATGAAAGTAAGTGAACTAACATCATTTGATAAAATAAAAGATATAGTAGCTGAAATGGGACTAGCTTACAATAATGAAAACATATTAGTAGTAAATGATTAATCATTTACTATTTTATTTTTCTTAAAAATATAGTATAATTATATAAGATAGGAGGCTATAAAATGGATGATATAATGAAAATATTTCAAGTTGTTCAAAATGAATTACAAATGCAAAGTAAAGATATAAATAAATGCATTGATAACTCTTCAAAAGAAATAAATGATTTAGAAAATAAATTCATGAATATAAAGCTTTCTAATCAAAATAAACTAGATAATTCATCAGGAATTCAAAAACAACAAATAGAAAAAGATATTAAATTTAATCAAAGCTTATATGAACTAGAACTTAGTAAAAAATATCTAAAAAAAACATACTATCAAAATCAATTAAAATCTAGAGAAATGTACTTTTCTAGATGTTCAACTTTTGTAAACTATATGGTAGCTTTATCACATAAAAATGAAATACAAATAAATCAAACTTTCTTTTCATTTATAAATCATGTATGTGAAGAATTTGTTAAAAATTACCAATATTTAAGAGATTACTATGTAGAAAAGAAAAGAATACACGAAAAATATGTTTTTTTCCTAAGTAGTTATCCAGGTATAGATCAAAAAAGAAGAACACAAATAGAAAAAAATTTACTAACAGAAGAAGAATATCAAGATATAATAAATAAAATAAATGAATTAGATAAAACATTAAATGAATACAAAGAAATATTCAAAACAAAAAAGCCAAAAATTACTAAAAAAATAATAGAAAGTAATACATGCTTTAATTTTGAAATATTGAATGTTGTAGAAAGTATTTATCAGGGTGTAAAGAAAAATGAAATACACAATACAAAATAAAGAATATAATGTGGAAATAGTTCATAAAAATAATAAAAACACTTATATAAGAATAAAAGATGAAGAAACAATATATGTAACAACATCATATTTTACAACTAAAAAAGATATAAAAAGATTACTAGATAACAATGTAGATAGTATAATAAAAATGTTAGAAAAAACTAAAAAAAAACAACAAAAAAATGAAATGTTTTATTATCTAGGTAATCCATACTATGTTATATATATGCCATCTAATTTTGAAATAAATGATAATAAAATATATGTAAAAGATGAAAAAACACTAAATAAATGGTTAAAAAACCAGATATTAAAAATATATACAGAAAGACTAAATTATTGGTATAATATATTTGAAGAAAGTATTCCTTATCCTAAACTAAAAATAAGAACAATGAAAACAAGATGGGGAGTATGTAATAGAAGAGATAATTCAGTAACGTTAAATAGTGAATTAATAAAATATGATTTAACAAAATTAGATTATGTAATAGTACATGAATTATCACATTTTATACATTTTAATCATTCTAAATCTTTTTGGTGTTTAGTAGAAAAATATTCACCAAATTATAAAAAAATAAGAAAAGACTTAAAGGAGTAAAGATATGAAAGTATTAAGAAAAATATTTGCTATAACAACTATCATAGTTTTTTTAATACCAACGTTTGTACCACCAGTACATGCTAAAACAGTTGCTGATTTAAAAAATGAATTACAACAAAAACAAAATGAATTAGAGCAAAATAAGAATAAGCAAAATTTAACAGAACAGCAAATTGCAAGCGCTAATGCTGAAATTGAAACAGTAAAGGCATCTATTAATCAAACTTATGTAGATATAGAAAATTTAGATAAAGAAATAGCTGCTTTAAATGAGGATATAAAAAAGAAAGATGGAGAAATAAAAGAAATTGTAAATTTTATGCAAGTGTCAAATGGTGAATCAGCTTATCTAGAATATGCCTTTGGAGCAAAAGATTTTACTGATTTTATTTATAGAGTAGCAGTAGCTGAACAATTAGCTGAATACAATAATAGCTTAATAGATGAATGTAATAAAAAAATAGAAGAAATAAAACAAAAACAAAAAGAGATAGAAAATAAAAGAAATGAACTATCTAATAAACAAGAACAACTACAAAAGAAAGTAAAAGAATTAGGAAAACAATTAGAAACTTTATCAGATACATCAATTGATATAGAAGATGAAATCGAATATCAAAAAGAAATTATTAAATTATATGAAAATAAAGGATGTAAAGATAATGAAGATATTTCAACTTGTGGAAGAAAAACTTTACCAGCAGGTACAGCCTTCTATAGACCAGTAACAGCAGGAAGAATAACTAGTGAATGGGGATATAGAAATTTAGGAACAGGATGGCATGAAGGAATAGATTTTGGAGTTTCTCAAGGAACAACAGTATATGCTATAGCAAATGGTATGGTTGCTAAAACTTTATATAAAAATTCTTGTGGCGGTAATATGGTAATAATTCACCATAATATTAATGGAAAAACTTATACTAGTGTATATGCCCACCTTAATACAATCAATGTTAGTGAAGGTACAACTGTTACTAGAAATACCATTATTGGATATTCTGGTGGCGGAAGAAATACTATGAGTCCATCAAATCTTTGTGGATTATCAGGTGGTACAGGATGGGATAGATGTTCATGTGGAGAGCATTTACACTTAACAGTAGCAACAGGACTATATGGTGTAGATTATAACTTTACTCAAATGAACTATAGATATTCAATAAATCCAAGACTTGTAATCAATTTGCCAAGCGGTAGTGGACGTTTTGAAAATAGAATAGAAGAATACTAAAAATCACATAATATTGTGATTTTTTTCATATTCTTAAATAGGTGATACTATGAAGAAAATAGATTATCCTTTACTTATAACAGTTATTTTATTAGCAACATTTGGTATTGTAATGATTTATTCAGCATCCAATGTATGGGCTTTATATAAATTTAATGATGCTTTTAAATTTGTAAAACATCAAGGATTATTTTTTATTATAGGTTTATTTTTATTAGTATTTATTAGTAGAATAAAATATACAAAATACTATGAAAAAGCAAATGTAATTTTATTTATTGTTTTAATATTATTAGTACTTGTTATAATACCAGGAATAGGTACAGTTAGAAATGGTAGTAGAAGTTGGTTTGGTATAGGATCTTTTGGATTACAACCTAGTGAGGCAGCTAAAATAGCTTTGATTATTTTTACTTCTAAATATTTAGTAAATAATGAAAGAAATTTGAAAGATATAAAAAAAGGTTTACTTCCTATTTTAGGGGTTATATTTTTAGTTTTTGGACTTATTATGTTACAACCAGATTTTGGAACTGGGGTAATTATTGTAATTAGTACCATCGGATTATTATTTATAGGTGGAGTTAATTTTAAGTTTTTTATTAGACTTGGTATACTTGGAGTAATAGGGGTTGTAGTATTAATCTTAATAGCGCCTTATAGATTAGAAAGAATTTTATCATTTTTAAATCCATGGAGTGATCCATTAGGTAGTGGTTTTCAAATCATTCAAAGTTTATATGCTATAGGTCCAGGAGGATTATTCGGATATGGTTTTTTAAATTCTAGACAAAAGCATTTTTATTTGCCAGAACCTCAAACAGATTTTATTTTTTCAATTATTAGTGAAGAATTTGGTTTTATGGGAGTATTAATTGTAACATCTTTATTTTTAGTAATAATTATCAGAGGTTTTAAAATAGCTAGAAAAAGTGATGAATTATTTGGTAAATATTTAGCTTTTGGAATTACTTTTCAAATAGCATTTCAAGCTATATTGAATTTAATGGTAGTAGTAGGTTTAATACCAGTAACTGGTGTAACATTACCATTTTTATCTTATGGTGGTTCTAGTTTACTTATAACATTATGTAGCATTGGAATTTTGCTTAATATAAGTAGATATCAAAAATAATATAAAAAAATGCCTAAAAATTTAGGTATTTTATTTTTTTTAACTATGATATTTATAGAGAGAAAAAATGAGGTAGAAATATGCAAGAAATAGTAGAAGAAATAAAGATTGAAAACATGATATATGAAATAAGGGGAAAACAAGTAATGTTAGACAGAGATTTAGCTAAACTTTATCATATTGAAACACGTGTTTTAAATCAAAAAGTTAAAAGAAATATTGAACGTTTTCCAGATAATTTTTGTTTTCAAATGAACAATTTAGAATTTGATATGTGGAGATCACAAAATGTGATATCCATCAACGATAAAATTGGATTAAGAAGACCACCTTATGTATTTACGGAACAGGGCGTGGCAATGTTGTCAGCTATTTTAAAAAGTGATGTTGCAATATCTATAAGTATTAGTATTATAAATGCATTTATAAATATGAAAAAATTTATATCAAAAAATTTGATAGACCAAAATTATATAAATAATATTGTATTCGAAGATAGAGAAAGAATAAATATGATAGAAAAAACATTAAATCAATTTAAAGAAAAAAATAATCATATATTTTATGAAGGACAAATATATGATGCATATTCATTATTAGTTGATATATTAAATAAAGCAGAAAAAGAAATAATAATTATAGATAATTATGTAGATAAAACAATATTAGATATAACTTGTTTATTAGATAAAAATATTACAATTATAACTAATAAATATAATAAAATTGATTATGAAAAGTATCAAAAGCAATATGAGAATTTAGAAATAATAATAAATAATAAATTTCATGATAGATTTATAATACTAGATAAAAAAATACTATATCATTCAGGAGCGTCATTTAAAGATTTGGGTAATAAATGTTTTGCTATAAATAGAATAGAAGATGAAAATATTTTAAAAGAATTATTGGAAAATATGAGGTAGAAATATGCAAGAAATAGTAGAAGAAATAAAGATTGAAAACATGATATATGAAATAAGAGGAAAACAAGTAATGTTAGATTCTGATTTGGCTAAATTATATGGATGTATAAATGGTACAAAAGATATTAATAGGGCTGTAAAAAGAAATATTGATAGATTTCCAAATAATTTTTATTTTCAACTAACATTAGAAGAATGTAACAATTTGTGGTTCCAAAATGGAACCGCAAATAGAAAAACAAGAACATTGCCACATGTATTTACGGAACAGGGTGTTGCTATGCTATCTAGTATTTTAAGAACTACTGTAGCAGTTAAAACAAGTATTAAAATAATGAATGCATTTGTAGAAATGAGAAAATATTTCACTAAAAGTATTGAACAAAAATATATTAATGAATTAGTACTAAAAGATAGCAAAAGAATTGATATTTTGGAAAAAACATTAAATCAATTTGAAGAAAAAAATAATCATATATTTTATGAAGGACAAATATATGATGCGTATTCACTACTAATTGATATATTAAATAAAGCAGAAAAAGAAATAATAATTATAGATAATTATGTAGATAAAACAATATTGGATATAACTTGTTTATTAGATAAAAATGTTACAATTATAACTAATAAGTATAACAAAACAGATTATCAAAAATATCAAAAGCAATACGAGAATTTAGAAATAATAATAAATAATAAATTTCATGATAGATTTATAATACTAGATAAAAAAATACTATATCATTCAGGAGCATCGTTTAAAGATTTAGGTAATAAATGTTTTGCTATAAATAGAATAGAAGATGAAAATATTTTAAAAGAATTGATGGAAAATATTGGGTAGAAATATGCAAGAAATAGTAGAAGAAATAAAGATTGAAAACATGATATATGAAATAAAAGGAAAACAAGTAATGTTAGATTCTGATTTGGCTAAATTATATGGTACAGAGGTAAAAAGAATAAATGAAGCAGTAAAAAATAATATAGAAAAGTTTCCAAAAAAATTTTCTTTTAAGTTGGCGGATGACGAAAGCAATATTTTTTTGGTCGAAATTTTCGACCAAAAAAGAGAAACTAGAGGAGGAAGGTATAAAAATCAAAGGGGTGTTTACGGAGCAAGGAGTAGCTATGTTGGCAACAATTTTAAAAACAAAAGTAGCAATTAAAACAAGTGCTAAAATAAGTTATATTTATAAAAATGAAAAAGTATATAACTAATGGTATAAGCCAAGATTATATAAATGATATTGTACTTTACTATATCAAAAATTATTAACTAACTTATAGTAACTAAAAATATTTTATATGTTTGACATAATATTTATTGCATGTTAATATATATGACATTAAAATTAAAAAAACTTGGGGAGGCTAATATGAAATACTATGTAGATGGAAAAGAAATAACAATACTAAATAATCATAAAATATTTAATAGTGGCAGTGAGGGAAAACAATAAAATAGGATTAACTGAATTAGAATGGAATAAATTTATTGAAAATATAAAAAAATTGGAGGAAGAAATGAATAGACTAAGTGAAAATAGATTTTTAGCTGTAGACTTTGCTTTCCATAATTCAGTTTATTCTAAAGAACAACAAAAATTATATATTGTAGATCCTGGTAGATATCATCATCTAACATATTTTACTTTAAATGATTATAGCAATAGAAATAAACTAATTTTAGAGGAATATATATTTCATATGTTAGAAAGAGAAATAATATCATATAAATTAACAACTCCTAAAAAAGCTACAATACTTATGAAAAAAATAGCTTTATTAAAAGAAAGTTTAACTTATAGTGAATACTTTTGTGATAATGCAGATAAATATGAAAATATTCATGAAATGATAAAAATAAAAAGTAGATTCATTAAATAAAAATATTTATAATTTATATTTAATAATGTATAATTATCTAGATTGGTGATAAATATGTTAAAAAAAGTATATATAGAAATAACAAATAGTTGTAATTTAAAATGTGATTTTTGTATTCAAAATAATAATGATACAAGATTTATTGAAGAAGAAAATTTCAAACTAATATTAAAAAAATTAAAAGGTTATACTAATTACTTATATTTTCATATACTAGGAGAACCATTATTACATCCTAATATAAAAAAATATATAAAACTTGCTAAAGAAAATAACTTTATGATTAATATAACAACAAATGGATATTTAATAAAAAGAATAAAAGATATAAATGAGATAAGACAATTAAATATATCATTACATAGTTATGATGAAAAATATGGAATACCATTAGAACAATATATGAATGATATTTTTGATGTAGTTGATAATTTAGAAAATACATATATATCATACAGGATTTGGATTAATAATAAATATAATGAAGAAATTATTAATATTTTAAATAACCACTATAATACAAATATAAAAGAAAAAAAGAAAATAAAAAACAATATTTTCTTTAGTGAATTTCATGAATTTATTTGGCCAGATTTAGATAATAATTACTATAATGATAAAGGAAAATGTTATGCATTAAAAGATCATATTGGAATACTTTCAAATGGAAATATTGTACCTTGTTGTTTAGATACAAAAGGGATAATAACGCTAGGAAATATATATAATGATGATCTAAAAAAGATATTAAATAGTACTAGAGTAAATAGGATGATTAATAATTTTAAAAATAATAAAAAGTGTGAAGAATTATGTAAACATTGCAATTTTATACAAAATTAACGCTTATAAATAGTGAAGGTTCTACCTTCTTTTTTTATTTTTTTTTCATCAATTAATTTTTTTATTTCTCTCATCATAGCACTTCTATCAACACATAAATAATCAGCTAACTCTTGTAAACTATAATTTATAGTTACTTTTCTATTACCTTTAGCTTCAGTTTGTAAATAAGATAATATCTTTTCTCTAGTAGTTCTATTACTTAATATAGAAATTTTATTACTTAATTGAACTGTTTTGTGCATTAACATGTCAATAATAGTATTAACAACAATTTTATGATTTAAACAATTGATTTTACAATCATTAAAAATATGATAATAATCAATAAATAAAACTTCTGTTTCTTTAGTAGCAACTAAATAAGTGGGATCATCATTTATTTCTATAAACATTTCACTAAAAATATCACCTTTAGAAAGATTTTCAAGTATTGTTTCAAATCCTTTAATATCAATCTTTCTTAAATCAGCATTTCCTGACAAAATAATGCCAATTATTTTCCTTTTATTACCAAAGCTTAAAATAGTTTCACCATTCATAAAAGTCCTCTTTTTAGCATTTACACATTTAGACATTTTTTCTAAAATAACTTCAAAATCTGATAACCCTTGTATTCCAAACATAAAATCATCACCACTAAAAAAATTATAACAAAAAAAATAAAATGTTGCAAATGCAACAACTATTATTTGATAATAATGATAGAATTACCTTAAAGTAGGAAAGGTACTTTAAAGGTTATAGTTAGGAGTGGTAAGATGACAAAAAAAGAAAAAGAAAACCTAGAAAAAGTAAAGGCAAAATTTAAAATAATTAAAAGAAATGGTAATAAACAAGCTTTTAATGAAGAAAAAATAAAAGATGCAATTAGAAAAAGTGCTGAAAGAGTAATGGTTGATTTAACTGAATCAGCAGAAGATGAAGTCGTTAATTTAGTAGTAGATTATCTACTTACTCAAACAACTGATCCAGAAGTTCAACAAATTCATAACTGTGTAGAAGCAGCACTAGAAAAAGTAAATCCATTAGTTGCTAAAAGTTATAGAGAATATAGAAATTATAAAAAAGATTTTGTACACATTTTAGATAAAGTATACAAAAAAGCTCAAGCAATTAATTATATTGGTGATAAAGAAAACTCTAATACTGATAGTGCATTAGTTGCTACTCAAAGAAGTTTAACTTATAATTCATTAAATAAAGAATTATACAAAAAATTCTTCTTAACAACTGCTGAAATAGAAGCATGTGAAGATGGATATATTTATGTTCATGATATGTCTGCTAGAAGAGATACAATGAACTGCTGTCTATGTGATGTAGGAGCTGTCATGAAAGATGGATTTGAAATGGGTAATTTATGGTATAATGAGCCAAAAACACTAGATACAGCATTTGGTGTAATGGGCGATGTTATCATTAACACTGCTGCTATGCAATATGGTGGATTTACAGTACCAGAAGTAGATACTATACTAGCGCCTTATGCTAAAAAAACATATGATAAATTCTATAAAGAATATATGGAATTAACTGAAACATCTGAAGATGATAAAAAAGGTGTCAAAAAAGCTGAAGAATGGGCTTGGAAGAAAACTGAAAGAGAATGTGAACAAGGTTATCAAGGAATTGAATATAAGCTAAATAGTGTTGGTTCATCTCGTGGAGACTATCCATTTGTTACTATGACATTTGGTATTGAAAAAGATAAATTTGGTGTTATGGTAGCTCAAACTATTTTAAAGACACATGCTAAAGGACAAGGGAAAAAAGGATATAAAAAACCTACATTATTTCCAAAGTTAGTTTTCTTATATGATAAAAATTTACATAAAGAGGGAAAACCACTACATGATAGTTTCCTAGAAGCAATTAAATGTAGTGAAAAAACAATGTATCCAGATTATTTATCATTAACAGGAAAAGGATATGTACCTGAAATGTATAAAAAATATGGAAAAGTAGTAAGTCCTATGGGATGTAGAGCTTTCTTATCACCATATTATGAAAGAGGTGGATTTGAACCAGCAGATGATAAAGATGTACCAGTATTTATAGGAAGATTTAATATTGGAGCTGTTTCATTACATTTACCAATGATTTTAGCTAAATCAAGAGAAGAACAAAAAGATTTTTATGAAGTATTAGATTATTATCTAGAAATGATAAGAAAAATTCACATTCGTACATATCATTATTTAGCTAAGAAAAAAGCAAGTACTAATCCAATAGCTTATTGTGAAGGTGGTTTCTATAAAGGACATTTACAACCTAATGAGTGTATTGAACCATTACTAGAATCTTCAACAGCTTCTTTTGGTATAACAGCTTTAAATGAACTACAAATGTTATACAATGGAAAGAGTATAGTAGAAGATGGTAAATTTGCTTTAGAAGTACTTAAATATATAAATGAAAAAACACAAGAGTTTAAAAAAGAAGATCATATTTTATATGCTATATATGGTACACCAGCAGAAAATTTATGTGGACTTCAGATAGAACAATTTAGAAAAAAATATGGTGTAATCGAAGGTGTATCGTCAAGAGAATATGTATCTAATAGTTTCCATTGTGGTGTTTGGGAAGATATTAATGGTATTCAAAAACAAGATTTAGAAGAAAGATTCTGGGAACTTTGTAAAGGTGGAAGAATTCAGTATGTTAGATATAATTTAAATTATAATACTAAAGCCATGATTACTTATGTAGAAAGAGCTATGGAAAAAGGTTTCTATGAAGGTGTTAATTTATCACTTGCTTATTGTAACAAATGTGGACATGAAGAATTAGAAATGGATACTTGTCCAGTATGTGGTAGTGATGATTTAACTAAAATTGATAGAATGAATGGATATTTATCTTATTCAAGAGTCCATGGTGATACAAGACTAAATAAAGCAAAAATGGCTGAAATAGCAGAAAGAAAATCAATGTAGGTGAATTGTATGAGATATCATAATATAACAAAAGCAGATATGTTAAATGGAGAAGGATTAAGAGTAGTTTTATGGGTTTCAGGATGTAATCATGAATGTCCTGGATGTCAAAATGCTTTAACTTGGGATCCTAATGATGGTGTTATGTTTGACGAATCTGCTATAAAAGAAATATATAAAGAATTAGATCAAGAATGGTGTAGTGGTCTAACTTTATCAGGTGGCGATCCACTATTTCCCGGTAATAGAGAAACAATAAGAAATTTAGTTTTAAATGTTAAAGAGTTATATCCAAATAAAACAATATGGTGTTATACAGGATATACTTATGAAACCTTATTAAAACAAAGTGAAAAAGATAATTATTTAAATGATATATTAAATAATATAGATGTATTATTAGAAGGACCATTTATAATGAGATTAGCAAGTATTAATAAACATTATGTTGGTTCAACTAATCAAAGAATAATAGATATGAAAAAAACTAGAGAATCAAATGAAATAGTTTTATATAGTGACGAAGATGTAGAAAGTTTTGAAGAGGTAAAAGTATGTCATGCATAAATAAAGAAGTTTTAAAAATTAAAAAATTAAATGAATTAGCTAAATTACCAACTTATGGTACTGAATATGCTGCAGGATGTGATTTATATGCTGCGATAAGTGAAGATATTACACTAAATCCAGGAGAAACAAAATTAATACCAACAGGTCTTTCTATGGAAATACCAACAGGTCTTGTAGGTTTAGTATTTGCTCGTAGTGGTATTTCAATTAAAAGAGGTTTAGCGCCAGCTAATAAAGTAGGTGTTATTGATAGTGATTATAGAGGAGAAATTATGGTAGCTTTATATAATCAATCTAATGAACAGCAAACAATTGAAAAGAGTGAAAGAATTGCTCAATTTGTATTAGTTCCCTATGTTAAAGCAGAATTTGAAGAAGTTGATTCTTTAGATGAAACTGTTCGTGGAAATGGTGGATTTGGTTCAACCGGTACAAAATAGAGAAAATTTTCTCTTTTTTTGTCTAATGATGTAAAGAATAATTGCATAAAAAATGTAAAATTGATATATTAATAATGGTGATAATATGGATTTGTTAAAACAAAAGGAAGTAGAAGATTTATTAAAAGAAACTTATAAATACAAATACTCTTTTGACAAGGAAGATCAAATATTAAAATTTATTAGAAAATATGGATTAAAAAGAGAAGATTTTGATGGTATTAATCCTAAAGATACTAGTTCTTTTTTTTCTGAATGGTCTAAATATACAAAAGATACTTTGTTTCATAAAAGTAGACTAGATGGTACAAAATATGCTACTGATAAATGTTGGGGTATAAAAACAAAAAAATATGATTATAAATCAAACGATAATTATAAAATTTATTTACCAATTGATTATAAACATTTAAAAAAAGGTGTAGAAATCTTACTAGATTTTTTTAAATCAAACAACATAGAAGTCGATATGAAAATTTTCCATAAAATGAGAAACGATAATGTAATTGTTAGAGTAATGGGATATCAAAATGCTTTAAATATTATTAATTTCGTAGAACATAATAATTATTTGGTTGAAGGAAGAAATAAATTATCTCCAACTACTCCTAGCTTTAATACAGTTGGTTTAGTAAAAGATAAAGGAACAGAAGGATCATATCAATCTTATATTGCAGGTAATATTTCTTATTATATTGGTTTAAAAGATAGTGATTGTACTTATAAAAATTATATAGAATATTTAAAAAATAGACCACCCCATATGATTTACAATGAAGATATGGAAAAATATTTTGGATATAAAAATAATTATTCTGGGCAATATAGTAATAGCAATAAACAAGAAGAAACTAATGAATTAAATGATAAAATAAACTATTTATTAAAAGCAATATATCATACATATAACAAATACCATAGTGAATTACAACTGGAAAATGCTCTAGTTGCAGCGTGCAATAATGATTTTGATTTTTTTACTAAAAATAGTAATCCAAATAACCTAAATAATGTAAGAAAAGAATTACAAGAACATGTTAAGCCAGAAGAAATAAGAAAATTAATGATTCATATTTTAGATTCAAATGGAATAGAATATAATTTCAATATGACTAATCAACAATTAGCATACCAATTATCAAATAATATATTCGTTAAAGAACAACAAAAAGAAAATCAAATTAAATTGTAATGTATATATTTTCATATTTGTATCACTTTATTAATAGTGCTAATTTTGTCAAAAATAGGAGGGTAGATATGAAGAGAAAAGGTTTTACGTTAATAGAATTACTAGCAGTAATAGTAATACTAGCAATAATAGCATTAATAGCAACACCAATGATATTAGGTGTAATCGACACGGCAAAACAAGGATCAGCAAAATCAGCAGCACTAGGATATGTTGATTCTGTTGAAAAAAAGATTATGACATCACAATTAACATCTACAACAGAAAATCCAGCTATAATTGTTTCTGGTGGAGATGTGTACACAGTATCAGGAAACACTTTAACTAAAAAAACAGGTTCAGATAGTTCAACACAAACTTTTACCATTGATGTAAAAGGTGATACCCCATCGGCAGGTGAAATTACTTTCGGAGCAGGTGGAGTAGTAAAATCAATCAGTGATTTAAAATTTGACAACGTTTATGCAAAAAAAATATCATCTACTAATCTTGTAGCTTTTACATACGCTGATTAGTAAAAAAATATATAAAATTAGTACTAGAAACTGACAAAAGTCAGTTTTACTATTTAATGTAAAGTAGTTCAAAATATATTGACTAAAAAAAATAGATATGATAAATTAATATTGTAAGAAAATAGGAGGAAGAAAAAATGAAAAATAAAGGTTTTACATTAATAGAATTATTAGCAGTTATCGTAATTTTAGCAGTAATAGCATTAATAGCAACACCAATGATATTAGGTGTAATTGACACAGCAAAACAAGGATCAGCAAAATCAGCAGCACTAGGATATGTAGATGCAATTGAAAAGAAAATTGTAACTTCACAATTAACAGATACTACACCAGTAGTAGTTAGTGAAGGTGAAAAATATACTGTATCAGGAAAAACATTAACTCAAGTAGTAGCAGAAGGAACAACACCAAAAACATTTACAATTGATGTAAAAGGTGATACTGCATCAGAAGGTACAATTACTTTCGGAAAAGGTGGAGTAGTTACAAAAGTTGAAGGATTAAAATTTGATAATGTTTATGCTAAAAAAGTATCTTCAACAGATTTAGTTAATTTTACATACGCTGACTAATAAAAACGATAACAAATAATTGACCTTAAACTGACTTTTGTCAGTTTTTTCTATTATTAATAAATTTTGTATCATTTTATGTATATAAAAAAATATAGTGTAAAAAATAAAAATGGGTCAAAATATTATAAAATTTAATTTATTTTAATACCCATTAGTTAAAATAAATGTAAAGTTAATGTATAAGAATATTGACTAAAAAAAATAGATGTGATAAATTAATATTGTAAGAAAATAGGAGGAAAGAAAAATGAAAAATAAAGGTTTTACATTAATAGAATTATTAGCAGTTATCGTAATTTTAGCAGTAATAGCATTAATAGCAACACCAATGATATTAGGTGTAATTGACACAGCAAAACAAGGATCAGCAAAATCAGCAGCACTAGGATATGTAGATGCAATTGAAAAGAAAATTGTAACTTCACAATTAACAGATACTACACCAGTAGTAGTTAGTGAAGGTGAAAAATATACTGTATCAGGAAAAACATTAACTCAAGTAGTAGCAGAAGGAACAACACCAAAAACATTTACAATTGATGTAAAAGGTGATACTGCATCAGAAGGTACAATTACTTTCGGAAAAGGTGGAGTAGTTACAAAAGTTGAAGGATTAAAATTTGATAATGTTTATGCTAAAAAAGTATCTTCAACAGATTTAGTTAATTTTACATACGCTGACTAATAAAAACGATAACAAATAATTGACCTTAAACTGACAATTGTCAGTTTTTTTCTATTCATGTATATAAAAAAGGCTTAAAAAGCCTTCCATATTATTTTTTTAATATATCAACTATATGTGCTGATGAACCAAGCATTTCTTTTCTTTCACAAATAGAAAGATTATATTTAATAAATAAATCAAATGTTTCTTCATCCATTTTATTTAAAGTAGATCGCATATAATTAGCCGCACCATCAACTGCAACTATTTTATCTCTTTTTAAATTAACTTTTTTGTTCAAACTATCAATATCATCTATTCTTACATAATTATATAAATCAGTTTTTTTAGATATAACATGAAAATTGTCATCTACTTGTTTTTTATCAATAGCTTTTTTAATAAAATTATCTTTGAATCCATGCATTATAATAGCGTAATCATTCATACAATATGCTACAAATAATGTACCATCATCTTTCATAACTCTTTTAGCTTCTTTTAAAGCTTTAATTTGTTCTTCTTCACTATATAAATGATACATTGGACCAAATAATAAAACAATATCAAATGTATTATCTTCAAACATAGATAAATTAATAGCGTTACCTAAATGAGTTTTAACTTTATTAGACTTTTTTTCGATAACTTTTAAATTATGTTTAACTAATTCAACAGCAGTTACATCATATCCTTTATCAGCAAGACTAATAGAATATCTACCACATCCAGCTCCAATATCTAATATTTTAGAACTTTTATTTAAATACTTTTCTATGTAATGCATTGAAACAATAAATTCAACTTGACCATGTCTTGTATTTAATCTTTTATCTTCATTAAATTTGTTATAGTAATTTATTAAATTTTCTTCATTCATATAATATCCTCCAACATATATAATATATTTTAAAATAATTAATAAAAAAATAAAATCTTTTTTTAATATTTTCTTTAGATTTATAGAAAAATAATGTATAATAAACTAGAAGGTGATTATATGACATATTTAGACTATTCAGCAACTACTCCAGTAAATAAAGAAGTATTAGAAAGTTTTAATAAAACTTGTTTAGAATATATTGGAAATCCTAATTCTTTACATAAACTAGGTGTTAAATCAAAAGAATTAGAAGAAAGTGCTACTAAACAAATAGCTAGACTTTTAAATGTAAAAGAAAATGAAATAATATATACTAGTGGTTCAAGTGAATCAAATAATTTAGCAATCAAAGGAATTTGTGAAAGATATTCTAGAATTGGAAAACATATTATTACAACCAATCTAGAACATTCGTCAATATATGGTCCAATAGGATATTTACAAAAACAAGGATATGAAGTAGATTTTGTAAAAACAAAAAATGGACTAGTAGATTTAGAAGATTTAAAAAATAAACTAAGAAAAGATACTATATTAGTAAGTATAGCTAGTGTAAATAGTGAAACAGGAATAAAACAAAATATAGAAGAAATTGCTAAAATATTAAAAGATTATAATTGCTACTTCCATGTTGATGCTACTCAAAGTATAGGAAAAGTAAACATTGACTTTAAAGATGTCGATTTAGTATCTTTTTCAGCACATAAAATATTTGGATTAAAGGGTATAGGATGTTTAATAAAAAAAGAACATATTGATTTAATACCATTAATTCATGGAGGAAAATCAACAACTATATATAGAAGTGGAACACCTGCTTTACCTTTAATAGTATCATTATCAAAAGCTTTAAGACTTGCTTTAGAAGATTTAGATAAAAAAGAATTATATGTAAAAGAACTAAACAATTATCTAAAAGAAAATATAAAAGATATCAAAAATGTAACAATAAATAGTAATGAACACTCGATACCACAAGTATTAAATATAAGTGTATTAAATATAAAACCAGAAACAATGCTACATGCTTTAGAAGAAGATGAAATATATATATCAACACAATCAGCATGTTCTTCAAATAACCCAGTAAGTAAAGCAGTATTAGAAGTAACTGGTGATCAAGAAAGAGCAAAACATAGTATAAGAGTAAGTATTTCATATGTAACAACTAAAGAAGAAATAGATACATTTATCGAAAGTTTCAAAAAAAATGTAGAAAGATTGGATTTTAAATGAAATTAGTTAGAATAAGTGCTATATGGTGTAGTAGTTGTATAATTACATATCCTATTTGGAATAAAATAAAAGAAAAATATCCTGATTTTGAATATGTAGAATTAGATTATGATATGGATGATATTACAAATTATGAAGTAAAAGAAATACTACCAGTAATAATTATATATAAAGAAAATACTGAAATAGCTCGTTTAATAGGTGAAAAAACAGAATTAGAAATTAGTAACAAGATAGAGGAATTATTATGAAAAAAATATTAATTATATTATTTACGCTATTTGCTTTTAATTTAAATGTTGAAGCAAAAGAAGTTAATTTATATTTGTTCTATGGAGAAGAATGTCCACATTGTGAAAGAGAACAACAATATTTAGAAGAATTAAAAGAATATTACGATTTTAATATAATAAAATATGAAACATGGCATAATGAAGAAAATGCAGAATTAATGTCTAGTGTTAAATCAAAACTAGGTATAAATAATCCTTATGTACCTTTTACTGTAATAGATAATTTAGGTTTAACAGGATTTAATGATAACACTAAAGCAGAAATAGAAAGTAGAATTAAATATTGTTTAAAAAATGAATGTAACGATATTATGGATGAAACTTGTGATAATACTGAACCTAAGGAAGAGGAACCATGTTCACAGGATAAATTTACATTACCAGTGTTAGGAGAAATACATGCGAAAGATGTATCACTTCCTATAGTTGCAGTTGTAATAGGATTTATAGATGGATTTAATCCATGTGCTATGTGGATATTAATATTTTTAATAAGTTTCTTAATTTCAACAGGAAATGAAAAGAAAATGAAAATATTAGGTACAACATTCTTAGTAACATCAGGAGTAATATATTTCTTATTTATGATGGCATGGATAAATATTACTGCTAAAATGACACAAATAATATTGCTTAGAAACATTATTGCAGTAATAGCTGTAGTAGCAGGTTTTTGGAATTTATATAACTATCTAAAAGAAAGAAAAAAAGAATCTGGATGTAGTGTTACAAATAAAGAAGACAGAATAAAAATAATAGAAAAAATAAAAAAATATGTAACTGAAAACAATATAGCAATCGCTATGCTTGGAATAATGGCTTTAGCTGTAAGTGTTAATGTAATTGAACTTGCTTGTTCAGCAGGATTACCACTTTTATTTACACAAATATTAACTATTAATGAATTAAATAGTTTAGAATACTTTATATATGTTCTAATATATATAATATTCTTCTTAATAGATGATATTGTAATATTTTTAATAGCAGTTAAAACAGCAAAAGTAACAGGAATTTCAAATAAATATACAAAATATTCACACTTAATAGGTGGAATTATAATGATAATAGTTGGTTTATTATTAATATTTAAACCAGAAATAATTATGTTTAATTTTTAGGAGGTACATTATGGCACCAGAAGTAATAAGACATATACAATTAAATTCAATAATGGAAAATCCAAATATTGATAAGAATCAAAAAATATTAGAAGTACATAATGTATTAGCTAAAACTGATGACGAACTATTGGATGAATATAAAAAACAAAATAGAATTAATCTAGAAGAAATTTATTCAAGTTTATTTAAAGAAAGAGATGAAATAAATGAAAATAAAAAAACTAAATAATATAATTACAATAGTAATCATAATTTTACTGATAATATTAGGAATATTAGTATTTGGTATAATCAAAAATTTAACAAATGATGTAAAAAAAACAGTAGTTTTAGATACAATTGAAAATTATAATTATGAACTAACCGATAATGATACAGAATATTTTAAAGAAACTTTTAAAGAATTAAAAAAATCCTTAAAAGAAGAAAACGAAGAAGAATATGCTATAGCAGTTAGTAAATTATTTATTATAGATTTTTATTCTTTGTCATCAGCTATTAATAAAAACGATGTTGGTGGTACACAATTTATAGAATCATCAGCAAGAGAAAATTTTATTAAAAAAGCTAAGGATACTATATATAAAAATGTTGAAAATAATATATATGGTGATAGAAAACAAGAATTACCAACTGTAAAAGAAGTAAATATTGAAACCATTCAAAAAACAACAAAAAATAATATAGATTATTATAATGTATTAGCTAATGTTTCATATGAAAAAGATATGGGATATCCAACTAAATTAGAATTAACTTTAACATATAGTAAATTAATAGATTCATCTAATAATTATTTAGAAATAATTAAGATAGAAGATGTAACAAATACTACTAATAATAATTAATTGAAATATAATATTGATTTTTAAATTTAACTCTACTAAAAATAAGTAGAGTTTTTTCATATAAAAAAATAAAATAATTATACTATATAATTGCTTATTAATACAATTTTTGATATAATTTTGAATAGTAGGATAGTGATAAAATGAAAAATAGGGGACAGGCATTAGTAGAATTTGTATTAATAATACCAATATTTCTTATGATTTTACTAGCAATCATAGACTTTGGTAATATATTTCATACCAAATACAAGCTTCAAAATGATTTAGATTTAATAACGGATTTATATAAAGAACAAAAAGAAGATGAATATTTAAATTATGCTTTAAATAACCAAATAGAGTTAGATATTAAAAAAAGCAATAATTACACTACTATAGAAGTAGCTAAAAATGTAAAAATAACTACACCACTTTTAGATAAGGTGTTAAAAAGTCCCTATTCTATAAAAGAAAGTATAACAATATATGAAAAATAGAGGACAAGCACTAGTTTTATTTGTATTATTGCTACCTATCATAATATTGATGCTATCATATGTAATAAATATTGGATATATATCAATAACAAAAAAAGAAACGGATAATAATATAGAAAAAATTATAGAAAATAGTTTTGAAAATAATTTAAATGAAACTGAAATAAAAAATTTGATAATAAAAAATATAAAAAATGTGTATATAAGAGAAATATCAAAAACAGAAAATAATATAAAGATAGAAATAAAAGTAACAATAAATACATTTTTAAATACAAAACAAAATACATATGAAAAAACATATGTAGCTATAAAACAAGAAAATGAAATAAAAATAAGGAAGTGATAATATGGCTTTAAAACAAGCAAAAGTATATTTAGTAACATCCGTAAAAGGTGGTAGTGGTAAAACTATAACAACATTAAATCTAGCAGCTTTATATAGTTTACAAAATAAAAAAACATTAATAATTGATTTAGATTTATATTCAGGTAGTGTAGCAATGCTATTAAATTTAAATGTAAGAAATGATTTATTTACAATATCAGATGATTTTAGTAATAATAGATTTGAACATATAGAAGATTATATAACTGAATTTAATAATAATATAGACGTTTTAGCTGCTCCAAAAGATCCAAGAACAGCAAGTAAAATAAACGGTAGATACTTAAGTGTAATTATATCAAAAGCTAAAATGAAATACGATGTGATTTTAATAGATACAAACCATATGTTAAATGAAATAAATTTAATGGCATATGACTATAGTGATTACATTTTATATGTAATTCAAAATGAATTCATGACAGCTAAAAATATGAGAACAATGCTATCAATATATGGTGATATGGGAAAAAATAATTACAAAGTTATTTTAAATAATTCATTAGGTAAAAAGAACTATTTTACAGACTATGATTTTAAACATATGATGAATGGAAATATCGATTATACAATACCAGAATCATTTTATATCAAAAACATAGAAAAATATTTATTAAATGGAGAAATACCATTACTAAATAAAAAAATATACAAAAGTAATAAAAAAGCAGTCAATAATTTACAAAAATTAATGAAAAGTATAGAACTAAATGAACAAGAAATAAAAATAAAAGAAAAACTATCAAAAAAGAAATAGGGTGTTATTATGAGTGAAAAAAAATTTGTAGATGAATTCAATATAAATACAGAAGAATATCCAGCCATTACAATAAATGATTATGAAACATTTCAAAATAAAAAACTACTAGAAGAATTAAGAAATAAAATAATTCAAAATTTAATAGATAATAATGCAATAAATAGTTCTTCAATGGATGAATATGTAAAAACACAAATAGATAATTCATTAGAAGGATATGATTTAAGTGTTATAGAAAGAAGTTATATATATAACTTAATAGAAAACGAAATAAGTGGATATGGACCATTAACAGAACTATTAAGTGACCCTGAAATAACAGAAATAATGGTAAATGGAAAAAACGAAATATATATTGAAATAGATGGACATGTAATAAAGGATGAAAGTGTATCATTCATTAATGATGACCATATTATAAGAACAATATCAAGAATAATTCAACCATTAGGTAGAACTATTGATACAGCAACACCTATGGTCGATGCTAGACTAAAAGATGGATCAAGACTTAATGCTGTAATACCACCATTATCTTTAAAGGGACCAGTATTAACAATAAGAAAGTTCAAAAAGGAACTAGCTAATATTGATGACTTTTTAAGAAATGGTACACTAACACCTTATATGGCAAGATTCTTAGAAGCTTGTGTACAAGCTAAATTAAATATCATTATATGTGGTGGTACAGGTGGTGGTAAAACTACATTATTAAATGTTTTATCATCATTTATAGGTAATGATGAAAGAATTATAACAATAGAAGATGCAGCAGAATTAAAACTAGAACAAGAACATGTTATTTCACTAGAAACTCGTATGACAAACTATGAAGGAGAAGGAGAAGTAACTATAAGAGATTTAGTTAGAAACTCACTTCGTATGAGACCTGATAGAATAATAGTAGGAGAAGTAAGAGGAAAAGAAGCATTTGATATGTTACAAGCAATGAATACCGGACACAATGGATCACTTACAACAATGCACGCTAATTCACCAGCAGATGGATTAAATAGATTAGAGACAATGATTTTAATGGCCGGTATGGAAATACCAGTTAAAGCCATAAGAGAATATATATATAATGCTATAGACATAGTTGTACATATTCAAAGATTAAGTGATGGTAAAAGAAAAATAGTAAGTATTTCAGAAATAGTAGGATTTGATGATGATGAAATCAAAATGAAAGAAATATTTGCTTTCAAACAAACAGGTTTAGTAAATGGAAAAGAAGTAGATGGAGAATTCATTAAAAATGATTATGTTCCAAAAGTATATGATAAAATAGTCTCAAAAGGTATAGATACATTAAAAGATATTTTTGAGTAGGAGGATTTTATGGGAGAATTAAATATATATGAAACAGAAAGTATAATAAATCAAGAATTAAATGTAACATATACACCTAATTCTTCTGTAAAAGGTTATACATATGAAGTTTTAAAAGATGGTGAAAGATATGGTATTTATAAAATAAGTACCAATAGAAAAAGTGAAATAACTTTAAGTGAAAGTGGCAATTATCAAATAAAGATAACAAACTACCTAGCAAATAATAAAACTTCAAATATTGAAAGTGGTACATACAAATTAGATTTAGATGCACCATATATAATTTCGGAAGATTCAAAAACAGTTTATCAATTAAAAAAAGGTGAAAATTATACAATAGAAAAAAACGAATTAGATATAAGAGCATATGATACATTAGATGGTGATATAACTAGTAAAATGAAATGTAACTTTGATGAAGTTGATTTTAGTATTACTGGTATTCAAACCTTAACTTGTACTGTAGCAGATAATGCTGGAAACATAGGTACTAAAAATATTGCAATAAATGTAGTAGAAAATACAAATACAAGTATTGGAACTTTACAAATAATCTTCTTTACTATATTACTTGTAATAGCGCTTAAAATAATTCGATTTAGACACAGCTATAATTTAGAAAAAAGAATTAATAGATATAGTCTAGAACCAATTAAATATAAAAAAGAATCATTATTTGAGCATTTCCATATTATATATAAGAATTTGCTTGTATCACTTTCAAAAATATTTAAAAAATCAGTATTTATAACAAATTATAGTAAGAAATATGAAAAATACATTATTTTATATGATAACTATTATGATGATGGTGTAGAAATAGTTGCTAATAAATTTATGATTGGTATTTTGTTTATTATAGTTGCTATTTTCTCTAAAATGTTAAATTATCAATTTATTGATACATATGAATGTATAATACCATTTTTATTTGGCTTTTATTTACCAAATATTGTATTTATTTCAAAATATAAAATATATAGAAATAAACTAGAAAATGATTTATTACAAGCTATAACTGTTATGAATAATGCATTTAAATCAGGTAGAAGTATAACTCAAGCAGTAGAACTTGTAAGTAAACAATTAGAAGGACCAATATCATTAGAATTTAATAAAATGTATATGGAATTAAATTTAGGATTAGAAGTAGAAGTAGTATTTGAACGTTTTTATAAAAGAGTTAAATTAGAAGAAATAGCTTATTTGACAGCTTCTTTATCAGTATTAAATAGAACTGGTGGTAATATTATAAAGGTATTCTCATCAATAGAAGAAAATTTATTTAATAAGAAAAAATTAAAATTAGAATTATTATCCTTAACAGGAACATCAAAGATAATTGTATATGTTTTATACTTAGTTCCAGCTCTTTTCATATTATTTATCAGTTTAATCAGTCCAGGATATTTTGAACCTTTCTATACAACAGGTTTAGGATTAATTTTTATGAGTATTATACTTTTATTATATTTAGTGTATATAGTTGTAGTAAATAAGATTATGAAAGTAAGGATGTGATTGTATGAATAATTCATTACTTCGAAAAATATATCGAAAAAGCGAAATAGAAAAAGTAGAATCAAGTATTAAAATGCTTGGTGAACGATGTAATCTAGATGCAATTACATTCATGAATGTTAGAATATTTACAACAATTATAGTATTTTTAATTAGTATGTATACATTAAATCTAGGTTATTTATTTGCGCCAATAATTAGTGTTATATATTATTATGGATTTCATTATTTAATACTCAAAAGACCAATAAAAAATAGAATTAAAGATTTAGATCATCAAGCTTTGTATTTTTTTGAAATTTTAACATTAACTCTAGAATCAGGTAGAAATCTAGAAAATTCATTAGAGGTAACAGTATTTAATGTAGATAGTGAATTATCTAGGGAATTTAAAAAGGCTTTATTTGAAATGAAATTTGGAAAAACTTTAATAGAAGCTTTAGAAGATATGAAAAAAAGAATACCGAGTGAAACTGTAAATAATATTTTGTTAAATATTACTCAAACTAATGTATTTGGTAATAGTATACTAGATACGATGAATAATCAAATTTCATATTTAAGAGATAAACAACTGTTAGAAATAAAAGGGGAAATTAATAAAATACCAAATAAGATTAGTATTATATCTGTAATATTTGTAATACCATTAATTTTATTATTAGTTTTAGGACCATTTATAATTAATTTAATAGTATAGGGGGAATATATATGTATCATTTTGTAGGTATTAAAGGTTCAGGAATGAGTAGTTTATCCCAAATTATGCATGATTTAGGTTATGAAGTAGAGGGTAGTGATGTTGAAAAACATTTCTTTACGGAAGATAATTTAAGAAAACTTAATATTCCAATATTACCAATTGATGAAAATAATATAAAAGAAGGAATGAAAATTATTAGAGGAGCTTCCTTTAATGATGATAATGTTGAAATAAAAAAAGCATTAGAACTAGGTCTTCCAATTTATAATTATAATGAAATGCTAGGAATTTTAACTAAAAAATTTAAAAGCATTTGTGTAGCTGGATGTCATGGTAAAACTACAACTACAGCTATGCTTTCTCATGTATTAAATAATATAGTTGGCGCTAATTATTTAATTGGGGATGGAACAGGATTTGCAAGCAAAGAAAACGAATATTTTGTTTTAGAATCATGTGAATATAGAAGACATTTTTTAGAGTATCATCCATATTATGCAATAATTACTAATATTGATTTAGATCATGTAGATTATTACAAAAATATTGATGATGTAATAGATGCTTATAGAGAATTTGCTTCATTAACAGAAAATATTGTTATAGCATGTGGTGATGATCAATATACAAGATTTTTAAATATAAGTAAACCAGTATTTTATTATGGTATAGGTGATGACAATGATATAATTGCTAAAGAAATCGAGTATAATGAGGATGGAATTCATTTTGAAGTAGAAGCAGAAGGTAATTATTATGGTACATATGATTTACCACTTTATGGGAAACATATGTTGTTAGATGCTTTAGCTTGTATAAGTATTTGTTATTATGAAAGATTAGATTTTAAAGAGGTTGCAAAATTATTAAAGACTTTTAAAGGAGCTAAAAGAAGATTTAGCGAAACAATAGTTGGTAGCAATGTGGTAGTAGATGATTATGCACATCATCCTAATGAAGTAAAAGCTTCTATTAAAGCAGCTAGACAAAAATATCCAACTAAAAAGTTAATTGCTGTATTTCAACCACATACGTTTACACGTACCTTAGAATTTGCTGATGATTTAGCTGATGTATTAAATATGGCTGATGAATCTTATGTATTAGATATACACCCAGCTCGTGAAAAGCAGGAAGATTATCCTAATGTAACTAGTAATTTAATAGTTGATAAATTAAATAATGGGAAATTAATTAAGATTGATGATTATAATTTATTTGAAAATTTAGATAATACAGTAATATTATTTATGAGCCCAAATGATATATCAATTTTAGAAAATAAAGTTATAGATTTATATAAATAGGTACTTGAAAAAAGTATCTATTTTTCAAGTATGAAATGTAAACCCATGATTTACATTTCATATAAATTATGATAAAATGTATTTATGGTAAGAGTATAGGAATAATAAAAGTAGTGAGGAGTTTTAATATGAAAAGAAAAGGGTTTACACTAATAGAGCTATTAGCAGTCATAGTAATACTAGCAGTAATATCGTTAATAGCAACACCAATGATACTAGGGGTAATAGAAACATCAAAAGAAAGTTCAGCAAAGGTGAGTGCATATGGATATATAGATGCAGTAGAGACTCAAGTAGCAATCAATGAGTTAGATGCAAATAAAACAAATATAGAAGATGGAGTCTATGAAGTAGAAGACTTAAAAAATACATATGGATTAGTAGTAAAAGGAGAATTACCAACAAGTAATAGTTGGGTAAAGATAGAAAAAGGACAAGTAGTAGATTATTCATTAAAAATAGGAGAATATGTAGTAAATTATAGTGAATCAGGAGTAACAATTACAAAAGGTGGAGAAATAAGAACAAAACCTAATGGAAGTGTTGTTAAACAAGGCCCAACAAAAGAAGAAGCTAATAGTACATCTACACATAAAGGAATAGTGTATTTAGATCCAACTGATTTAAATAAAACATGTAATGCCGAAAATAGTGTAAGTACAACTGAAACAAAAACAGGATGTATGAAATGGTATATATTTAATGATGATGGAAATAACTATATAATGATATTAGATCATAATACGACTGCTAGAATAACATGGAATGATGAGGGTAAGAATGTATTATATGAAGAAAGTAATTTATATTCAGTAGTACAAGATTTAAAAATAACGTCGGGTTGGATTGCTGAGCCAAGATTAATAACAGTCGAAGAAATAAATACAATAACAGGAAAGACTGATTTTGATTCAAAAAGTACAAGCTCATGGTATTTTTTAGATAATAATTCTCAAATTCAAGAAACATTTACAGAAACAAGAAGAAGTAAATATGATTGGTTATATAATAACCTAGCCTTATGTAAAACAGATGAGACTGACTATGGGTGTAGTATAGAAGATGGAAATACATATAGTAGTTATGGAACAGCTGGTGAAGGACAAACTTTGGCTTATTGGACATCTACAGTTTTAGGAACAGCTGGCATGGAATCTGATGTATGGAGTGTTAATCATTATGGCCGTTTATTTGATCAGAGTATTAGTGGTGGTAACTATGGTATTCGCCCAGTTATAACAATATCTAAATCAATAATTGGATAAAAAAGTATGTCTATAAAAAGACATACTTTTTTAATACTATTTTTTTTATAAAAAAATGATAAAATATAATTGTATTTAATATTCATTTAATAATTTAATTATATATTTTAGGTGGTGATAAATATGCGTATTTTAATAATCGAAGATGAATTTAATCTGACAGATGTTATAAAATCTAAATTAAAAAAAGAAAAATATACTGTAGACATTTGTACTGATGGACTAGAAGGACTATATAATGCTAGAACAAATATATATGATTTAATAATACTAGATGTAATGCTACCAAACATAAATGGATTTGAAATATTAAAAAAGATAAGAAATGAACAAATACAAAGTAAGGTTATAATGCTTACGGCAGCAACGACCTTAGAAAATAAACTAAATGGATTAAATAATGGAGCAAATGACTATATAACTAAACCCTTTCATATAGATGAATTATTAGCTCGTGTTAATATACAATTAAAAAATCCTATCACAGCAAAAAAAGATACTATTATTTATCATGATTTAGAATTAAATACTTTGTCATCAACAATAAAAAACAAAAATACAAATCAATCTGTAGAGTTAGTATGTAAAGAATTTCAATTGTTAGAATACTTTATAAATAACCCCAATCAAATATTATCAAAAGAACAAATATATGATAAAGTATGGGGAATAGATAATGAAATTGAATCTAATAATTTGGAAGCATATTTATCATTTATTAGAAAAAAACTGAAAGCTATAGATATTAAAGTCAATATTAAATCAGTAAGAGGTTTAGGATATAAGTTGGAGGAAGAAAATGAAGAAATTAAAAAATAAAGTTTTTTTTACAGTATTTTTAATTTTTACCATTAGTATATTTAGTTTTATTATTTTGTTTAATGTTCAAAATTATATGAAACAAAAACAATCAATTATTAATGCACTTAATATAACAACAAATAATGATAAAAAAGATTTTAGACCTGAACCAAATAATCAAATGATGAATGAAAATATTAAGTTTATGGATTCAGTAATATATACAGTACTATTAGACAATGATAATAATATTAAAAGTATAATAAATCATTCAAATAATGAATTAGAAACAAAACAAATAAGAGCTTTAGCAATCAAAATACTAACAAATAATCCAAAAGAAAGGTATATAGGGTACTTATATTTTGATAATTATTCATATGTATATATAAAAAACAATTCATTAGTAATACTAGATAATAGTAATGTAAAATCAAATTTGATAGATTCACTAAAAAGTTCTATTTTGGTATTTATAATATTAGAAGGAATAGTGATATTAATTTCAAATGTTATTACAAAATGGATAACAAAACCTGTCCAAGAAAGTTTTGAAAAACAAAAACAATTTATTGCTGATGCTTCTCATGAACTTAAAACACCATTATCGGTAATAATAGCTAGTAGTGAAGCTTTAGAAGAAAATCCAAAAGAAAAGAAATGGATTAAAAATATCAAAAATGAAGCAGATAGAATGAATAATTTAATAATTAGATTACTTGATTTAGCAACTTCTGAAAGAAAAATAAAGGATGAATTAAAATTAGAAAATTTATCAAAAATAATTGAATTATCAGTACTAACATTTGAAGGAAAAGCTTTTGAAAAAAATATTAAATTAAATTATGATATAAAAGAAAATATTAATTATAAAATTAATTCTAACGACATAAAACAGTTAATAGAAATATTATTAGATAATGCTATTAAACATTCAGATAAAAATGAAGTCATTAATATAAATTTATTTGAAACAAATAATCAAATAATTTTAAATGTTTCAAATAAAGGTGAAGAAATTCCAAATGGTAGTGAAGAAAAAATATTTGAAAGATTTTATAGAGTTGATAAGTCCAGAAATAGAGATGAAAATAGATATGGATTAGGATTAGCTATAGCCAAAAATATAGTTACAAACCATAATGGTATGATAAGTGCCAAGTCAAAAGATGGAATAACAACATTTAAAGTTATATTTAAAAAATAATAAGAATAGTAAAAAATAAAAATTTTACTATTTTTTTGATTTTTTTAAAAATATACTAATTTAATATTTTAGTTATATTAAATATATCTAATATATTAAAATAGCTATAACTAAAATAAAAAAATAGAAAAGAAAATAAATCTAAAACATGAAAATCATCATTTGAAATACAAAATTAAATTTGATAAATTAAAACACCAAGAGGTGAACATCATGAAAAAGAAATTCTATACTTGTAAATATGATAAAGCATTTAAAGAAATAATGATGAAAAAAGAAAACTTTAATATATTAAAAAAAGTATTAGAAACAATACTAAATATAGAAATAACAAATATAGAAATACAACCATTAAACTTAAATACAAATAATATATATGTAAGAGGAAAAGAAGCAGATTTGCTAGTAACAACGAAACAAGGAAAAATAGAAGTAGAAGTAAATACTTATTATCAAGACTATGTAAAAGTAAGAAACTTTTGTTTAATAACAAATATATATCAAAATGAAACAGTAGTAGGAGAAGATTATAATGAGGATAAAAATATAATCCAAATAAATTTAAACTATGGAGTAAAAGATAAAGAATATAAAAGAATATATAAAGTAAGAGATGAAAGTGGATTAGAATATATAAAAAATTTGACAATCTATGAAATAAATATGGATAAATATAAAGAAATATTATATAATGAAGATGAA